>JAPKMR010000220.1 GCA_026645815.1 Anaerolineae bacterium
GTTGCGCTGCATTTCCTCAAACACGCCCTGGGCGACGGTGTAAAGATCGCCCAGCGTGAGTTGTTGGGAGTTCTCCGGGTGATCGAAGACATCGTGAGCTTCGTAGAGCTCGCGCAGGGCGCGCCGCATGAGGCTCACGCCGGTGGCGCCCGTCGCATAGGCCAGCGCCCAACGCTTGGAGAACACCGCAATCCAGTCTTTGGGTTCGATGAAGTCACTGGGAATCGCCACCGGATTGAAACCCAGATTGTGGAAATCCGGGTCGGTCAGCGAATAGAAGCGAAATTCGTCGTTGAGCACAAACTGCGCCATGCGGCGCCACTCGCCGGTGGGGTCAAAGACGGTGATGCCCATTGCCGGTCGGCCATCGGGTACTATGACCCGCATGGGACCTGATTGCGGCACGGGCAGCGGTCGCCCCTGGTCATCTTCGCGGATACGGTTGATGACCTGGGCGGCAATCCATAGCGCCGAGTTGGACTTACCCGATCCCGACGACCCGACTACCAGCAGGTGCATCAACCGTCCACGGCCCACGCGGTACACCAGGTCGGTCGTTTCCGAAGTCGAGGGGGAGATCTGCAAGCCCCATTCGAGTTCACCGGCGCTACGTCCCAGACCCAGGACGTCCGGCCAGGCGCGCAGCGTGGTGCTGACGCCGCCCTTACCTTCGATGCGCACCGGATGCACTAGCGGGGCGATCTCGTTGCTGGTCAGCCCTTGTGCAAAGGCAAAGGTGTCGAACGGCCCCTCTTCGCGGCGGGGGTCAATGCTAAAGGCCAGGGAGCTGGTCCACAGCCCCTCATCGCCGCGCAATGCGGTCAGTGGCACGACTACTTGTTCTTCGCGCCAGGCGGCTAACGCGGCTCCGATCAGGCGCTCCAGGGTCTGTTCGTTGGGAGCCATGAGCACGGTCTGACTGAGGAAGAAGCCGGTGTCCAGCCCTGCCAGCAGTCTGTCGCGTTGCTGCAGCAGCAGGTTAGCCAGAATCTCGCGTTGCGCGTCCAGGGTTTGCCGGGAGATGCTCAAGCCCAGGAACATGCCGGAGCCGCCCGGCCCCATGTAGCCCCGCGTGGTAGCCACGCTGGAACCGGCGAAGGAGCCGGTCTCGCCGCTCTGTAAGGCTACCTGGCTATTAGCATAGCCTTCGGCCGTGCCGACCACGGCCTGGCGCATGGTCATATCGCCGGTCTCAGCCTGCTGGCGCGCCATGTTGCCGCTGACATCCTCACTGCGCCAACCGGTCTCCTGCCGGTCTGTCGTGCGGGCAATATCGCGTTCCGAGATGATATGATCTTGCTGGCTTAAATGCCCCTCTCTGGTTCCGGCCTCGCTGTACGCGCCGCCATAGCTCTTGATGAAACTCTGCTCGCCCTGGGCGCGTTCGGTGACGGCCTGCTGCCAGCCCATTTGTTGGGCGACGTCGCTATCCCAGGTGCGCGCCGAGTCGCGGTCCGTGTGGTGCTGGTCGCCGTAGGACTCACCGTAGCTGTAGGCGGTGCTGGTGTTCCGCGAGCCGCCTCCAGAGCGCCATTCGGAGCCGCCGCTGTATTCTGAACCGCTCCAATCGCGGGTATGTACGTTGCCCTCGTAGCCCTGGTGGGTTTCGCCTTCGAGCATCGTGCGCCCGCCTTGTTGTTGATCCTGGGTGGCTACGTCGCGGTTGGTGGTGGCATTGCCGGAGGCATCCGTATGCTGGTCAGCCCGCGATTGCACAATCTCACCAACGTGCTGCGCTTCTTGGGATTGCCCGGCGCCCAGGAAGCCAAAAAGGTTGACGCCTTGCTGGCTTTGGATAGTTTCGTTGGCGCGTTGGGTATCCTGCCAGCTATCCCCACGCACGGTCTGATCGCCACTGCGAGTAAAATCCTCCTGGACTTGCTGGCCTCCCTGCCCTACGGTCTGACCGCTGAATACGGATGCAGATTGCTGATTGCCGCCACCGCTAAACAGGTCACTGGTGACTTCCTGGTAGCTGCCGCCATAGGTGCGCGAGCTGCCGAAAGTGCCACTTTCCCCGTAGGTGTAGGCCATGTTGTCGTTGCGCGTACCTGACCCGGAGCGGTAACCTGACGTAGCCTCATCAATGCTGTCGTGGGCGGTTAA
>JAPKMR010000221.1 GCA_026645815.1 Anaerolineae bacterium
GGTGAGATCAGGTCCACTTCTGGGGCGTCAACGGCGGGATGATAGTGTACCGGTCGGGAAGGATCATGTTCGTGAATCCAGTTAGCAGCGGCGGCAAGGTTGGGACCATAGCCCGACTCATTTCCCAAGGACCAGATGAGAATGCTGGGATGATTCTTATCACGCGCAACCATGCGCGTGACCCGCTCCATGAAAGCCGTCTCCCAGGAAGGGTCCCGCGCCAACCGGTCCCAGATGCCATGAGATTCGATATTGGCTTCATCAATCAGGTAGAGTCCCAATTCATCACAGAGCTCATACCAACGGGGATGATTGGGGTAGTGCGACGTGCGCACAGCGTTGATATTGTGCTGTTTCATCAGATAGATATCTTGTAGCATGGAATCTTCAGTGATGACATGACCGGTATCGGGGTCATGTTCGTGCCGGTTGACACCACGGAAGATCAAGGGTTGGCCATTGAGGCAAATTCGCCCCGCGATGATTTCGACCTTGCGGAAACCGATGCGACTGCGCTCCACGTGAGTGATTTTCCCAGCAGCATCTCGGAGAGTGAGCAGCAAGGTGTAGAGCGCAGGCGTTTCCGCCGACCATTTGGCGGGATTGACCACTGGCGCCTCAAGGGTGACGGAAACTGCTGCAGCTTCCGCAGCGGTAAAAGCCTGATTAGCGCCGGCGATGACCTGCTCTGCAGCATCGACCAAAGTGAAGCTTACATTTCCCTCCGCCGTCCCCATTCCATGGTTGCGGATAAGGGTCTTAACACGCAACACGGCATCGCGAAAGTCTGCGTCGAAGAACGTCTGCACGACATAATCCCACAGATGGACGCGAGGGACAGCCCAGAGGGTCACATCGCGGAAGATACCACTCAGGCGCCAGAAATCCTGGTCCTCCAGGTAACTACCATCCGACCAGCGATAAACGGTCACCACAAGGGAGTTTTCGCCCGGGCGCAACAGAGGCTCGAGGTCAAATTCGGCGGGCAGACGACTATCCTGGCTGTAGCCCAGCAATTCGCCATTGAGCCAGACGTGGAAAGCCGAATCCACGCCCTCAAAGCGCAAGAAGATGGACTGCCCCATCCACTCTGCCGGCACGCTGAAATGCGTGCGATAGCAACCGGTGGGATTATCTTGACGAGGCACCGTCAAGGGACAGTGATAGGCTTCCCGCGGCGCCTGCAATTCCAGCATCGACCGACGCGGGTCAAAATCCTGTGCCATGCGCAGCATCGCTGCCTGGAGGTCGGGGTCAATCGGAAAGGGGTATTGCACGTTGGTATAGATAGGGCGGTCGTAGCCCTGAAGCTGCCAGTTACCGGGCACGGCAATGTCATCCCAAGATGTGTCGTCAAAATTGGGAGCGGTGAAGCCCTCGGGGAGCGCCATCGGGTTGGGGGAGAGACGGAAGCGCCAGCGCCCGTTGAGGGAGAGCGTCGCCGGTTGGCAACCATCAAGCGCGGCGCGCTCAGCTGCGAAAGGGGCTAGTGGAACGTGAGCTGTCTCTTTGTGATGACCTACAATTCGGGGATCTTCCCAATCGTGCAATGCCATACTCATATTCGTACCTCTCGAATCAGGGTGGATAAGTGTGAATGGATTCACAAACAGAATGCGCAGCAGATTCAAGCATTTACTATGCCCGCGATTTTGGAAAAGTCAATATACCCCTTTACATTCTCCCACGAAAGGTGATAATCTGGCTCTTGGGGAAAGCGCTCTTTCACGCACAAGCGTCGGCGACAAGTCCCGTGCACAAGGCAGAAATGTAAGCTACTCATATCCTACAACACGCGCACATACAAAGAGCAAAGGAGAGAGATGACCGAAGACTTCACTTTCGAGAATGTCATTACCCATTACAGGCTGCGCCCTCAGCGCCAACGCCAACCCACACATGGCACAACACGGCGCTGGATTTCCAGCCTGATCGGAGCAGGAGCAGATTGGGAGTATGTGGCGCAAAAGGGGGATGCGTTATTGCTGCAAGTCCCCCGGCAAACACGAGGACGCGCCGAGAGCATTGACTTTCAAGCAGCCTATCTCGATTTCAAATACAGGCC
>JAPKMR010000222.1 GCA_026645815.1 Anaerolineae bacterium
CCATCCGGCGACGGGAATCTGCGCCACTTGCCAGGCGGCATCGGCGGCGTAGCCGGAACCGGTTTCCGTCATCGCGACAATGGTGAGTTTTGCCAGCGTGAGCGGGTGCCAGGCAAAGAGTCCGTGGCTTGTGGCAATCGCCCATTGGCTGCGACTGGTGCTGAACGCGCCGGAGGCGACCACGCCCTGATCCAGCGCGTAGCGGATGACCTCGCCGACGGCGTGCGCGCGGAACTCGGGTGTGGCGCTCGCGGTGGCTTCGTCAAAGGCTTGTCGTCCTTCTGGGAATTCAGCCAGCGGCGCAAAGCCGGGGAAATCTGGATTTTCCGGTTGCAGCTGCGCCAGCAGCGTCGCCCGTTCAACCAACTGGTCGAGCGCAGCAGCGCTGAGATTGTTGGTGGAGGCCATTCCAATCCGTTTGCCGAGTGCCACCGAGACTACCAGACTGAAATTCGTCTCGGCTACGTTTTGGTGGATCTCATTATTGGCAAAGCGCGTCAGGGCTTCATCTAGCCCCAGAAAGAGCACTTCGGTTTCATCGCCTGGAGAGCGGCTGATAACGCTCTGGAGTAAAGCCTTGATCTCGTGTTCGGTGAGCATAGTCCTATTCCTCCTTGCCCTACTTCATCACGCCCACTCGCACGTTGCGGAAGCGTGCCGGCGCCGCGCCGTGACCGGCGTGCGCGGTTTGTGAGGGTTGTCCCTTGCCGCAGTTGGGCACGCCCCACACACCCCACGAGTTCGCATTGCAGATAGCGTCACACGACCCCCAGAATTCCGGCGTCATCCCGGTATAGGTGGCATTCTTGTAAAGCTTGCCGCGTTTGCCATTCTTGATCTCGTAGGCCAATTCCGTCCCAAAGAGAAAATTGAGGCGCAGATTGTCAATGGACCACGATTTGTTGGTTTCCATGTAAATGCCCTCGTCGGTGTCGGCGATCAAATCTTCTATCTCCCAGGTTCCCGGTTCCAGGTTGATGTTGGTCATGCGGATGATGGGAATGCGATTCCAGCCTGAAGCGCGCATCGCGCCGCCGGAGCGGCTGAGCGTGGGATCCTCGCCGCGCAGCTGTGCCAGCTGGGTTGCCGTCTCGCGTGAGCTGAGGTAGCCTACGAAACGCCCGTCGCGCACCAGTGGCACGCGCTGTGCCGGGACGCCTTCATCATCATAGCCAAAGGTGCCCAGCCCACCGGGCGTTGTCGCATCGGCGGTGAGGTTGACGATTTCCGACCCATAACGGAATACCTCGAGTTTCTCCGGCGTCAGGAAACTTGTGCCTGCGTAGGCAGCCTCGGTGCCAAAGACGCGGTCCAATTCCGTGGGATGCCCGCATGATTCGTGAATTTGCAGCCCGAGCTGCGTGCGGTCGAGAATGAGCGTGGTTACCTTGCCTGGGCATTGCTCTGCGCTGAGCAACGCTACCGCTTCCGCGCCGACGCGGGGCGCGTTGCCCAGAAAGTCCAGTCGCTGGATGAATTCCCAACCTTCGGCGTGTTGGTCGCGGAAAACATTCGGGTAGCTTCGGCGTTGTATCTCGCCATTGGCGATAGCGAGCGCCATGATTGCGCCGCCTGTCTCAAAGATCTCTTGCTCGATGGCAGAGCCTTCGGTGCTGGCAAGTCTTTGATGTTTCCGCAGGCATACCAGGTTTCCGTGAGTCACTTTGGTGCTGGCTTCGGCGCGCATCAGCCGGTCGGCTTCCAGCAGCAGTGCGATTTTGTCCTCGATGGGAACGCTGAAGGGGTCAATCTCAACCGGGGTTCGGTAAATGGCCTGATGAACCTCCGGCGGACCTAAATAGACGTGATGTTGCTGGTAGATTGCACTCGCCTTCGCGATAGCAATAGCTTCTGCTGTTACACGTTCCACCTCCTGTGAGGTGAGAACTGCGCTGGAGGCAAATCCCCAGGCGCCATTGACCAGCACCCGCACGCCAAAACCGGCGTTTTCCATCTCGCCCACTCCTTCGACGACCCCGTTGCGCACACTGACATTCTGCTCCCGGGCGATGAGGGTGCGAATGTCGGCATAAGCTGCTCCTAGCAGCTGGGCGCGGT
>JAPKMR010000223.1 GCA_026645815.1 Anaerolineae bacterium
CACGAACAACTGAGGGGCGACTCTTCGACGCCCCAACAGCTTCGATTAATGCAGAAATCAGCCAGACCACAAGAGCGACGAAACCCATGACCAGCAGCACTGCACATCCCGCGCCGCCATCTCCGCCGCCGTAATCAGGCAGCGCCCATCCCTGATCGCGCCCATGTTCGTCAATGTAACGGTCGTCGGCACCAATCTGCCCCTTGTCGCGGTAGCCGTCGCGCACCCTGTTCCAGTAATCCACCTTGCCTATGGGAGTTCCGCGATAATCACGTAAGGTGCGATCTCGATCCACACGATAGTTGCTCATTATGCACCCCGGAGTAATCTAAGAGGAATTCGAAAGTCAAACTCTGGCGTTGCGCATCACATCCTTCCCTCGTCCAGTGCATTCAAAGCCTCCTCCATTGCATGTTTGAGCACTGTCTGGAACACCTGCAAGTCCCGGCGCTGTCCCGCATCCAGGTCCGCAATACGAGCTAACGGATCAGGGTTTTCAAGAAGACCACGCCGCAATGTCAGAATCGCATACACATCCAGGTGTTCGCCAAAAGGGCGCGCGTCCACATCTGCTGTCATATCGCCCCACTCTAGCGTCAGGAATGGATGCCTGTCCTGCTTTGCTTCCAACACTTGACAGTTAAAACCCTCAGCCAGGGACGAAGTCTCCAGATAGCCACGGATCGCGTCAATCACAGCCGGGCCAGCGTCAGCGGCGTACTCCACAACATCACCCCACACCTCGTAGATGTCGCGCTTGTTGATACCATCACCAGGATCGCGTCGCGTGCGAAACATCATCTATCTCCTGACCTGCAAAGTGAATTCAGCACTTATTTCCGGCGCGGCGGCGGTGGGCGGCGCACAGACGAAGGCGTTGGCGCACTGCTACCACTGCGGCGCGGCTCCGGCTGTCGGGCGAGTGGGCGCTCTTGAGTCAGAGGCAGCGATGGACGGTTTGGAGGCGACAACGCCGGCGGAGCAGGCTTTTCAACGCGAATGGAGCGCGGCGCAGCTTTACGACCCTGTGCCCCCAGATGCACGCCGCCGCCGCGCGCAAGCAAACTCACACCGCCGGCAAGCAAAAGCCCCACTACAGGCATAGCTAGCAAAAGCAGACCTGCCGTTCCGAAGCTGCCTCTGCTCAGAAAATAGATAGCCGCAAAACTGGCGCCAATGACACTCACTAATCCAGTAATGCAGCCGGGCATGGTGATGATCTCACGTCCTAGCAGATTACTAAAGAGAGGCTTGACTATGAACTTAGTCAGCGCCATGGGTACTGCCGGGATAAGGAAAACCAAGCCCAGCAATCCCAGCACAATGATGCTACCCCAATCTCTTCCAAAAAAACCGATGTGGTACAACCATGCGAGAAAGGCAAACAAGCCCAACCAGAGATAGGGGAAGGTTATGACCGCCGCAACACCTACCAGGGCGTTACGGTTTTCTGCTTGCAGTTGATCGTTCATAACAACAATCCTGACACGTGCTTAGGAAAGACCAGATCACAAAACACCGTAACAGGGCTCCTCATTTCTTTGCCGGTGGTTGTTTGCCTGGCGGTTGCGGCTTCCCGGGTTGCGGCGTTGCCATCGGTTGCCCGTGCTGAATGACCGCACCCGACTTCTTCGACTGTTGCTTCTCCACTTTCTTGCCTGGTAGAGTGCCTTCGCGCCGCCCTGGGGCAGCAACCGGCCCTACAGCCTGGGGTTTCAGCGCTTGAATGATCCGGTACAATAACCACAACAATGCGAAGAAAGGTATGGGAAATAGCAGCCATACTGGGAATAGAACCAGCACACGCGGACCAATCGGTGTTGCCTGAATAACAGTTTGTCCATTGCAGTCTACTAGGCTCATTTGACCGGGGTTCTCGCTCACCCTCGGCATGCCCAAGCCATTGGGGCGCAGGAAATAGCCCACACTCCGTCCGCGTGCGCCCATGAACGGCAGGTTCCACTGAACAGGATTGGTTGTCTGTACGGTGCGGTAGAGACTACCTACCTGAGTGAAGTTGCGGTCATTGTAGTATTCGAGAATATCGACAT
>JAPKMR010000224.1 GCA_026645815.1 Anaerolineae bacterium
TCCGAGGGGTGGACCAGGTCGCGTTTTTTCGTAACTTGGTCGCGACCAAGTTGAAATTCACCTTTCCCAACCCCCTGCACAGCGTAACCAAGTACAACTTGATGCCGTTTTCTCGCCCGTATGCGGAACCAAGTCGCGACTTAGTCCGGTAAAAACGTAATCAAGTTCTCTGGGCCCACTTTCACGCTCCCGGCACTGGTCAGGAGGCTCCTCTGAGGCTAGAATAAGCTCGCCTAAGCCATTCTTTGCCCGAAAGGAGACCTCCAATGACCAGCGAATCCATTGTATCACGGTTGTTGTCCCCGTCACACCGTTGGCGGCGACCCGCACCCCCGGAAGTGCCGCCCCAGCTGTTGGGTGTTCCCGAGCCTTGGCCACTCTGTGTGCAGCAGGACCCCGTGGCGGTGCGCTATCTCGAATTGTTGGCGCCCCTGGATTGGGCGCACTTCCCTGAGCGTGATCTCGACACACACTGGTGTCTCCCCACCATTCCCTATGTGCCGTATGTGGCGGCTTATCTGGTGAAACTGGAGCAACAGTTAATGTACATGCCGCGCTTACGGCAGTTCCTCGTCGAACATCCCGTGTTGACCGCCGTCCTGGGTTTTCCTATGCCGCATGGCGCGGCGCTCTCCGCCGCGCTGGTGGATGCAACTTTGCCGACCCACCGGCATTTTGCGCGCATCTTACAACACCTACCCAATAGTGCGCTGCAATGGCTGTTGGATGACACGGTACGCCTGTTGCATCTTGAATGTGCACCACTCAGCACTGACTTTGGGCAAGCGGTCTCCCTGGATACCAAACATATCCTGGCCTGGGTCAAGGAAAACAATCCCAAAGCCTATGTCACTGAGCGCTACACCAAGGCTCAGCCACCGGCGGGTGACCCGGATTGTCGCCTGGGTTGTAAACGCAAACGCAATCAACGCGTCACCGGCGAGCCGCGAAACTCTTCCAACGAACCGGATACCCCGTTTAGCAATCCCCGTTCGCCCAAAGGCGTGCCCATCGGCGAGTACTACTGGGGCTATGCCTCAGGAATTGTCGCTACCCGGATCCCCGGTTGGGCCGAGATCGTGCTCGCGGAACTGACGCAGACTTTTGACACCCCTGATGTCAGTTACTTCGAGCCGCTGATGGCAGACACAGAACGCCGTTTGGGCTTTCGCCCGCGCTTTGGCGCCTTCGATGCGGCATTTGACGCTTTCTATATCTACGAATACTTTGACCACGCCGGGCAATCCTGGGAAAGCGGCTTTGCGGCCATTCCCTGGGCGCAACGCGGTCCGGCGCGGCGCTTCGATAACGCAGGCTTACCCTTGTGCGATGCGGGGTTACCCATGCCTCTCAAACACACTTTTATGTGTGCCACGACGCTGGTACCCCATCAACGGGCACGCTATGCCTGTCCATTGCTCTATCCAGCGCCGACTGCCGCAGCTTGCCCGGTGAATCATCCGCGTTGGAGCAAGGGCGGCTGTGTGACGACGTTAGCGACCAGCAGTGGGGCGCGCTTGCGGCACCAGATTGACCGGCAGAGTGCCTTGTATCAGGAAATCTATGCGCAGCGCACAGCCACCGAGCGCATCAACAGCCAGGCCGTAGATTTAGGCATCGAACGTCCCAAACTGCGCAACCAGCAGGCCATTGCCAATCTCAATACGTTGATCTATGTGCTCATCAATCTGCGCGCGCTACACCGCATTCGGGCGCAGAAAGTGCAACTGACTCAGGTAGTGTGATTTATCCTCATTAGCACTGGGTAGAGTTGGCTTAGGCGCCTCTCTGCCACCCGGAAAACTTGGTTACGCTTTGGCGTAGCCAAGTTGTAACCAAGTAGATTGTCAGGGGCTTCACGCGCGCTCCCCGCGCTCGGGCACACAACTTGGTTACGTTTTTCCGCGACTAACTCGTAACCTGATCAGGACCAACTCGTAACCAATTAATCCTGGTCGCCCCCTCCCTTCCGAGCATTGTCTGTTTTCTGAGACAATCGTTTTGCCTGTGGCACGATGTCTACGAAATTCGTCTTAAT
>JAPKMR010000225.1 GCA_026645815.1 Anaerolineae bacterium
GCAGCGCCCGCAGGTCATCCAATTGGAGCAGGGCGTCGGTCAACCGTCGTGGCATCATCAGGCGCGCGGCAATGCGCTCGCGCGCCGCCGTGCTTAGCTCGTACAGGAACAGCGCCCAGTGCAGATAGACGAGATTATCCTCATCCAGCTTCCAGAACCGGCTATCCAATGCCTTTCGCAACCGGCCAAAAATGCCACGGACGCGGGCATCGCTTGCCAGCGCGGGATCAATTTGTTGTAGCGCCCGCAATGCCTGCAGGCGGTCCAGCGCTGCTTCCGGTCGCGCCTCGTTGAAGAGCAGCTCCAGCTCGTGGCGAATGCGCCCGCCGGTGACCCGGTCGAGCAAGGGCAGCGCTTCGGCGATGAGCGCCTCACTGCGGGGGTCCAGGTGGAAGCCCAACCGCGCCTCGAAACGCGCCGCCCGCAGGATGCGCGTGGGGTCTTCCACAAAGCTCAGGCTGTGGAGTACGCGGATAATACCCGCCTCGAGATCGGCTTGCCCGCCATAGAAGTCCAGCATCTGTCCCCAATGCGCCGGGCTGAGGCGGATGGCGAGGGTATTGATGGTGAAGTCGCGCCGGTGCAGGTCTTGCTTGATGGAGCTCCAGGCGACGGTGGGTAGAGCCGTAGGGCTGCTGTAGAACTCGGTGCGCGCGGTGACGAAATCAATATAACCGGGTAAGGTTTGCAGCTCCGTATCGCTCAACTCCGGGCTAATGTGTCGCCAGACGCCGGCGTCGAGTAGCCATTTAGCGGTGCCGAAACGGCTGTGGGCGCGAATCTCCCCGCCCAGCTCGCCGATGAGCTCCCGGCACAGCTCCACCGCATCGCCCTCCACTACCAGGTCTACATCGAAAATGGCTTGCTTTAGCAGCAAATCTCGCACGATCCCGCCCACAAAATAGAGCTGTTCCTCGCGTGCGACAGCTCTCGCGCCAATATGCCGGATGAGGGCGAGTAGCGGCGCGGGGAAAGCCTCTTCCATGCGCCCGATGATTTCCTGGCGTTTGGCTTCTTGCTCGCTGGGCGGGAGGCGGATGAGATCCGTACGGGTGACTACGCCAACGATTCGATCCCCTTTGACCACGGGAATCTGTCCCCAGCCCTTCTCGATCATCAGCGCGCGCACGCGCTCGATCGAATCTTCCGGCGCCACCTGCACCTGACCGGCATCCATGATGCGGCGTACCGGTTGCTTGCTCCAATTGTGTTGCAGCGCGCGGTCTACGGCATTGCGGGTGACCAACCCCGTGACGTTGCCGGCGCCATCCACCACCGGAAAGCCCTCATGCCCGGTGTGGAGCATCCGCTGGTACACCTCCTCGATGGGGTCTTCCATCGCAACGGTGCGCACGCTGAACGACATCAGATCCTGCACCCTGTGACGCGGGTGGATAAACTGGGGCAGCGCTTCGCGCAATTCCTCGAGCACCCCCATCACGGAGCGCTCGCGTAGCAGACCCGCGGCAGCGCGACTGTGCCCGCGTCCCCCGAAATACTGCGCTACGGCATCCACATTGATATCGTCCGTGGTGCTGCGCGCCACCAGCTGCGTGTGATTGTCCATTTCCACCAGCACAAACAGCGCCGAGGGTTCGAGCAAGTCGCGCAATTTGTGCGCCAGCGTGGAAATCTCCTCGTCCAGGTCGGGGGGCGCCTGCGCCCAGGTAAGCACGATGGAATGCCCGCCGATTTGCAGCGTCTCCACGTGCGCCAGCAGCGCTTCGTAGAGCTGATGCTGCTCCGCGGTGAGCGGGTGGTGCAGAAATTGGTTGACGATATCAAGGCTGGCGCCATGATCCAGTAACCATCCTGCCGCGCGCAGGTCGCGCGCCGTCGTCGAGGCATACGTGAGGCTGCCGGTATCTTCGTAGATGCCGGTGAGCATCAGCGTCGCCTCAATCTGGCTGAGGGGAATCAGGCGCGCGGAGAGGGTTTCCACCAGCAGGGTGGTGGTGGCGCCGAGCAAATCGCCGCGAAAGGTCCAACCGGGCGCCAGGGTTTCGGGGGGTGCGTGATGGTCAATGACCAT
>JAPKMR010000226.1 GCA_026645815.1 Anaerolineae bacterium
TCGGGCGGAGCCGCTGGGGTTCAGAGCTGTTTCCGCTGGTGCGTTTTCTCGCTAACTTGCTCAATAGGAGGTCTTATGGCTGATCCACAACATTCCGCTCCCTTGGTTAATGACGCCGCGACCGCCGTTAATGGCTTGCCCGGTTTCGGGGCCTATGTGAATACGCTCGCCGGCATCGTGCTCGACCCCCAGACGCACACCCCTCTGACCTTGGGGATCTTTGGCGATTGGGGCAGCGGCAAGACCAGTTTGATGCTGCAACTGAAGGACAAGGTCACCAGCGGTAAGGAGGGTAGGCCCACCCACCGCGCGGTGTGGTTCAACGCCTGGAAATACAACCAGGAGCAAGCACTCTGGCGCGCCCTGCTTTTGGCGCTGCTGGATAACCTGGAGCATTTGATCCCTCGCGACCCGCCGCCCGGCGCGGCTGACGGCACAGAGCCGGAACGCCTCCTGACTGTATTGCGGCAGGCCCTCTACCGCGACGCTGCGTGGACCGAGAAGGGTGCAGTGCGCGCCGATTGGACGCAAGCCCTCACCGCGGGCGCCGGGCTGGCCTTCGGCCTGGTGCTGCGGAGTATCGGCCTGGGGGCGGTGCAGGAAGAAGCCCTCAAAGCCTTCGGCAAGGGCGAATCGGTGAGTCAGGTGAGCCAGTTAGTGCAGGCCTTCAAACGCGAGGAGTTAGTGCATGAGCAGGCACAACTGCGCTCACTGGAACAATTCCAGGCGAATTTCGCGCGCTTGGTCGAGATGTTGGTGCGTCGGGAGGGCGCAGAGCAGCGCAAATTGGTCATCTTCGTGGATGACCTGGACCGCTGCACGCCAGAAAAAGCCGTGCAAATTCTGGAGGCGCTCAAGCTGTTCCTGGATGTGCCGGGCTGCATCACCGTGCTGGCGCTCTCGGGCAAGGAAATTGAAAACGCCATTCTGCTGCGCTATCAGGGCAAAGTCAATCCCAAGGAATATCTCGAAAAGATCATTCAGGTGCCCTTCATCCTGCCGCCGATTGAGGACAAGGTCATGGCGGAGTATGTGAAGACGTTGGCTCCGGCGTTGCCAGAAACCTGCGCCGAGGTCTTCGCGCTAGGGTTGGCGGAACCCAACCCGCGGCAGGTCAAGCGGGTGCTCAACAGCTTCCTGCTTTTGAATCGCTTGCAGGGGGCGCTACCTGACCCGCCTCAGAGCATCACCCCGGTGCGCCTGGCGAAATTCGTGACCATTCAACACGCGCACCCGGAGTTCTATACCCTGTTGCGGCGCCGGAATCCCGGCTACTTGCCAGAGTTGGAAACCCATTTCCGACATCAGGGACGCGGTGAGCGCCTGGCGGGCGACAAGGACACGGGTGCGCCGCCACTCGGCGAGGATTTGCGCGATTTCCAAACCAATGAGGCGCTGCGCAGATTGCTGTGCCTGGGGGACAAAGTAGAAGAACGTTTCGATAGTCTCAAACCTCTGGATGTACAGAGTTTCATCATGTTGACTCAACGCGCTACCGTGCCCACGACGCCAGCAGTCATCCGCAAGCCGTTGTCCTTCGAGCCGGAGCTGCGCCCTGTGCCGGCGGGCGCCTTCTGGATGGGGACCAGCGATGCGCAAATCGCGGCGCTGCACAAGCGTTATGAGTGGGCAAAAGATCAAGACTTTAAGGCCGAGCAGCCCCAGCGGGAGCTCACGCTGCCGGAGTACCAGATTGGGCGCTACCCGGTCACCAACGCTGAGTACGCCGAATTTGTGCGCGCCACCGGTCGTCGCGCACCGCGGCATTGGAATGGTGAAGTTTACCCGGAGGAACTGGCCAGCCATCCCGTGGTTTATGTAACCTGGAGCGATGCCCTGGCTTACGTTGAGTGGCTGAGTGAAACGACCGGGCAGCCCTATCGCCTGCCCACTGAAGCGGAATGGGAGAAGGCCGCGCGGGGCCAGGAAGGGCTGCTGTGGCCCTGGAGCAACGATTGGGATGAGCAGAAGTGTAACATGAAACTGAGTGGCTCCGGGAGCACAA
>JAPKMR010000227.1 GCA_026645815.1 Anaerolineae bacterium
ATAGCCACTCACTATGACGATGCGCAAGTGCTGGCGCTGGCTTATGATGCGAATGGCAATCGCGCAGTGATGACCGATACGCTTGGTGTGACGCTCTATGTCTACGATCCGCTCAATCGCCTGATCGGCAGCGGCGACGAGTTGGGCAGCCGGGTGGTGCTGGAATCTTATGACGCAGTAGGGCAACGAATCAGCCTGACCTACCCCGATGGGACGCTGGCGACGTATGCCTATGATGCAGACGGCAATCTCACCTCCGTGACTGCGCCGGATGGGCAGGTGATCACCTACCTCTACGATGCGTTGAGCCGTCCTGTACGCGTGACACAGGGCAATGGTGTAGTGGTGGAGACCGTCTACGATGCGGTGGGTAACACTCTGAGCATCAACCAATACGATGCAGAGGGGGGAGTCTTTGCAAGCCACATCTACACGGTGGATGCTGCTGACCGCCGCACGCGAGTTGTAGAGCAACGTCTGGCTGAGATCCTGACCATTGACTACACCTACGATGACCTGGATCGCCTGACTACCAGCCTCGCCGATGACGGGCGTGAGACGCATTATGCCTTCGATGATGCCGGCAACCGCATGGCTATGTGGGGGGCGCGGTTGGTGGGCGGCGTCACAGAAATCTACACGGTCACCTACACCTACAATGCGGCGAACCAGTTGCTGCGCGCTGCGGATAGCGTTCGAGGGCTTACCACCTATGCCTACGACGCCGATGGCAACCGCAGTACCCAACGCGCGCCGGAGCGCTGGAGTGATTACGTTTATGATGCCGGCGGACGGATGATCGAGGCGCGGGTGCGCCTGGGACAATTGGGCAATCTGGCCTACAAGGATGGCGTGTACCAGCGGTATACCTACGACGGCCTGGGGCGCCGCGCGCGGGTGGCGACGCTGCTGGCGAGCGATGACAGCCTGGTGACGCAACGCGACTACCGTTACAATGACGGCGCAGGCGGCTGGGATGTGCTTCAGACCTACGATGAGACGGGTGAATCTTTTGGTACCTATCTGTACGATCACTCCTTGCACCGCCTGGCTTACTGGCAAGATGACGCAGCGGGTTATCTGCAGAACGATAGCCTGGGCAGCGTTTTAGGTGCAACCAGCGTTGAAGGCACAGCCCCTGTCACCCTGATGCGCTATGGCGACTATGGCGAGGAACTGGGGCCAGACGAAGCCCTGCCCACCGAGGACGGCTACACCGGCTACGAGCGCGACGCCTATACGGGCCTCAACTACGCCCGACACCGCCACTACGATGCCGCGACAGGGACATTCCTGACAGTGGATCCGTTTATGGTGGATTATTCTGAACTCTTGAATGTGAATCGTTATCTGTATGTTCAGGCTAATCCGATCAACAAAATCGACCCTCTGGGATTATTCAGTCTCAAGGGGCTCGTTAACAAAGTGATATCTACTGTCAAAAACGTGGCGAATCTAGTGAAGTCTGTCTTGGCAAAACCTGCTCCACCTTCGCCAAAACCGGTGCCACCGCCTGTACCTCCACTGTCACCCAAACCAATCACCTCTGTGAGCCAGGTCGCACAAAAGGCTGTCGTTGCTGCGCGTTCAGCAGGCACACAGCCAACCAACTGTGGTAGCAAAGGGGGAAGTAGTTCTGATTCTGGCTGGGTATATGCAAACTATGTGTACGCTTATTATATTCGAACTTGGTTTGAGGGCTGGGAAACAACAGGCGGTTGGCATAAAACTGGCCCAATGCTTTGGGATGGCTATCCTTGGGTTTATTCTGGTCCTAAATATCTGAAAATCCAGCCTATAATAGAAACTCGGGCAACAATGCCTAACAGCCTACTCAAAGGGTTTGCTTTGGAACTAGAATTTCAGGGGTATGTAGAAAACGGACAATTTAGCCAAGGGAACGCGAATGCTCGTACAAGATCATATCCATTAACTGATGTTCAACATTGGGAAACAGCTTCACCCGCGAACAACAATAGGGCTTACAAAGTTGTTTCAAATT
>JAPKMR010000022.1 GCA_026645815.1 Anaerolineae bacterium
CCACCGCCAAAAATCAATTTTTTCCTGTGCCCTGTAGGAGCGCCTGAGATTTTCGCCCCCGTTTTGAAACGCACCCGTGCCGATAGGGATATTGACCGGAGAGACAAACATGTCCGAGATTCAAGACAACCAGAACCATCAGCGAGAGCTCTTTGACCCGATTTACGGAACCATAAATCTAAACCAACCTCTATTACGCGATCTGTATTCCACGCAGGCCGTACAGCGATTGGCGCACATCTACCAGGCAGGCATCACTGCCTTCATCCGCCCGGAACGGCAAACCACACGCCTGGACCACTCCCTTGGCGTGTTGGCGCTGCTGCAATTCCTGGGCGCCCCCCTTGAGGAACAGGCTGCGGGGTTGCTCCATGATGTGCCACACACTGCTTTCTCGCACGTGGTAGATTTTGTCTTTCCCAACGCACAGCACGCCTATCATGAAATCCACCGGGAAAAGCTGATTGCCGACTCCGATTTGCCCGCCTGCCTGGAATGCTATGGATTGGACTGGCGCACGATCACCGAGAGCGACAACTTCAGTTTGCTGGAGCAAGCGCTGCCCGCACTCTGCGCCGACCGATTGGACTATTTCCTGCGCGACGGCCTCGCGCTTCGCCTTTTCGAACAGGTAGAGGTAAACGCCTTCCTGCAAAATCTGAGAGTGATAGAGGGTCGCATCGTTGTGGGAACGCTCGAAGCCGCCAGGTGGGTGGGCGAAGCCTTTATCGCGGCAGATGATGCTATCTGGTGTTCCGTGCAAGAGGTGGGATGGTATGCCTGTATGGCAGAAGCACTGCGCGCGGCGATGGCAGCAAAGCTGCTAACCGAAGCCGACCTGAAGGGAACAGATCGAGCGCTAATGATACGGCTTCGCGCCGCACCCATTCCTGAAGTGCAACATTGGCTGGCGCTCTTGCGCCCTGAGGTAGATTTCGTGCGAGTCGCGTCGGGAGGCGATCTCACCGTACTACCCAAAGTACGCGCAGTAGACCCGCCCACTTTGCATAATGGGGGAATTCTAGCGCTCTCGGAACTTGATCCAGCCTTTGCTTCCCTGCGCAGCAATTATATCGCTTCGAAGCAAGGGTCCTGGCAACTGCGTATCGTCTCCGCGTAGAGGAGTGCCAACAACAACGAACCACGGACCGCAAGCTGTTGCGGTCCGTGGTCGTTATCCAGCACCCATCGAAACGTATTCCTAAGCCGCCCCACCCCGCTCAACGATACGGCGGATATCATCTCCGCTGATGACTTCTTTCTCCAGCAGTACCGCCGCGATTTGGTGCAGTGCGTCCATGTGCTCCTCCAATAAACGTACGGACAAAGATTCGGAATCTTCGACGATGCGGCGAGTTTCGACATCAATCGTTTTCGCCGTCTCAGGGCTGATATCCTGGCGCATCATATTCGCAGGACCAAGATATCCCATCCCGGCGTCAGTGGCATAACGTACCGCTCCCAATGCCTCGGTCATGCCAAATTCCATCACCATCCGCCGGGCGATAGCGGAAACACGTTCAAGGTCATTGGCGGCGCCCGTGGAACGATCGCCAAAAATGACCCATTCTGCAGCACGTCCCCCCAACATCACCGCCAGTTGCTCCTGCAGTTCCTGCTTACTGAGCAGGTAGGTATCTTCCTCCGGCATGTGCAGTGTATAGCCCAAGGCTCCCTTGGAGGTAGGGATAACGCTGACTTTGTGCACCGGGTCCGTCGA
Source organism: Anaerolineae bacterium (assembly GCA_026645815.1). Lineage (GTDB taxonomy): Bacteria > Chloroflexota > Anaerolineae > B4-G1 > SLSP01 > JAAZNO01. The sequence continues at coordinate 1,721 of JAPKMR010000022.1, forward strand.
GGGCAGCAGCTGCGCGACCAGCGCATGCCCACCCTCATGGTATGCCACTCGACGTTTGAGCTCCGGTTTTAGCGCCATCGGGCGTTGCAGACCCGCCACAACGCGCTCAATCGCCAGGTCGAAATCCTCCATCGTGACCTTCTCGCGCCCCTGACGCACCGCCAGCAAAGCCGCCTCATTGACAATGTTCGCCAAATCCGCGCCAGAGAATCCTGCCGTGATCTGTGCCAAACGCGCCAGACTCACATCCTCGGACAACGGTACCTTGGAGGTGTGAATTTGCAATATCTGCTGCCGTCCCGTATCGGTAGGTAAAACCACCTGTATCTGCCGGTCGAAGCGCCCTGGGCGCAGCAACGCCTTATCTAGCACTTCTGGACGATTCGTGGCCGCCATGATCACCACACCATTGTTCGCCTCAAAGCCATCCATCTCGGCTAACAGCTGATTGAGTGTTTGTTCGCGTTCATCGTTGGTTCCCAGCGACATAGCCGAAGCTCGAGATTGACCGATCGCATCAATCTCATCAATGAAGACAATACAGGGCGCCTTGGCTTTTGCCTGCTCGAAAAGGTCGCGCACCCGCGCCGCCCCCACACCCACGAACATCTCGACAAAATCGGAGCCACTGATAGAGAAGAAGGGCACCCCGGCTTCGCCCGCCGTCGCGCGGGCAAGCAGGGTCTTTCCAGTGCCGGGAGGACCCACGAGCAACACCCCCTTGGGCAGTTTTGCACCGAGTCGCGTATAACGTTGTGGCTCCTTAAGAAAATCAATGATCTCACGTAGTTCAAGCTCGACCTCATCCAGACCGCCGACATCCTCGAATTTGACCCCGGTAAGTTCGCCGGCAATTTCCCGCGCTTTGCTCTTTCCGATAGACATGACGCTCGCGCCGCCTTGTTGCATGCGGCGGAACAGGAAATACCAGATCAAAGCCAATGGCAGAAGTGTGATGATCCAACCTAACTGCGAAATCAGCCCGCCTGTCGGCTCTTCAGCAGAAAACTTGACCCCCGCCTGCGCGAGGCGCTCAATCAAATCAGGGTCGTCAACCCGCACGACATTGTGCCGGCGCGGATTCTCCTCATCATCCCCGCAGCACGTATACAACAGCCGCGACTCGCTGAGCACGACCTCCTCAATCTCGTTCGCCTCCAACTTTTGGAGGAACTCGCTATAGGGAACTTCCTGCAAGCGCAGCACCATCGGCTGATAAATCGTTACCTGAAATACCCAGGCCAACAACATCATCAACCCAAAATAGCCGATGGAAAAACCCACATTCTTCTTCTGCTTCTTATCCATGCACTATCTCCATTTGAAGGCTCACGCCATGTTGTGAAAGGTCACAACATGAAACCTGACACAATAGTACTACTATACCCTGATAAAATTAGCACTGCATTAGAATTCCCAAAACTGCGAAGAATAACAGCATTGCCTTAGAAACTCTCGCCGGTGGATCAATCCACCGGCGAGAGTTTTCAGCTCATGCAGGTCGCCTGAAAGCAGAACTCACTCCTCATCATCATCGTCAGTTTCGTCAAGCTCCATGTCCGACTTCATCAACTCACGCAAAAGCATGGTAGCGAACGCCCCTTTGGGCGCAAAGAATTCCACCACCAACGTATCTTCCTCGCTACGCCAGGTGAGTCCTTCGGGCATGTACCGCACCGGGCGGCGCGAGCCTTTCAACTTCGCGGGCTGAAAATCTGCCGGGGTCAATCCCGCCGCTGCCAGAATCTCCGCTTCCAACGCCGCCATCTCACCCTTGGGAGACCACATTTTGAAACCGAAAATCGGCCCGGTAGCGCTGATTTCCCCGACCTGAGCACGCGGAGATTCAAGTTCGGCGGATTCCACCGTGAACATACCGCCGGTAGCGTGTTTCTTCGCCAAATCACCCGCCACCACGGCGTCGAGAAGCCCGCGTCGCAGGCGTTCTGCCAGGTACTGGTTGAAGAGCTCGGATTGCAGAGCGCTCAGGTAGAAGCGATGCTGCCGAAATGGCAGGTGATGAATGCCGCGCGCCCGCAAACCGGCGCGATCGTTCCGCAGTAGCAGCAGCCCGATCTCCGCATTGCGTCCATCATTGCCAAAACGTTGCACGCCATAGCCATTAGGAACCCCGCGTTGCGCCAGCGTGTCCAGAATCGCCGTCGCACGCGCCGCGGATTCAGGATGCACCTCACGGATGCGAAGCGTGAAGCGGTTGCCGCGCAAATGCCCCACACGCAGCTTATTCGTGTGCCGGGTAGCCCAGAGCACGCGCGCGTTTTCCAGATGCAATTCCAGTAACGCTTCCGGGCTGAGCCACTGAACGGAAAAGAGCTGTCGGGTCACCGCGCGCGCATCCTTAAGACCGGCGTAGCTCACGTCCCTCGGGGAAATTCCCAACGCCGTGGCAATCATCTGCACCAGCATGGGCGTCGAGAGATCACGCTTCTCGACTGCGAAGAAAGTGTGCTCGCCCTCACCACAGGGGGCATACGCGGGCACTTCCTCGACGATGAAGTCCTCAAGCGCGTCCCGCAAACGCCCGCCAATACCCGGCAAAGCGGCAGTGAGATAGGGAATCTCCCACGTGAATGCAGTGGAATCTGCTTGTTGCTCCAAGAGCTTCACTCCGAAAGCAAATAGGCCGCAATGAGGCGCGCCGTGGCCTCAAGCGAATCGGTATGGGTGCGCTCATAAGAGTGCGAAGCATCCACACCTGGTCCAATGAGCGCCACCTTGAGATCGGCGCCGGCGCGCCACGCCACCTCGCCATCTGAGCCGTAGAAGGGGTAGATATCTGTGCGATAGGGGATAGCGTGCGCCTCTGACAGCGCCTCCAGTTGCCGGCGCAGCCCCAAATGATAGGGACCACCAGAATCCTTAGCACAAATGCCCACACTGAATTCATCTGAGTTTTGCATATCGCCGGCAGCAGCCATATCTACAGCGACGAGTTCCACCGTGTCGGCAGGAATGCCGGTCGCCGCACCATGCCCCACTTCCTCGTAACCAGAAATCAACACCTCTAGTCGAGAATGCGGCGCCAGGTCCGCGCGATATAGCGCCAGCAAGGCGCCATAGATGCACGCCACGCCAGCTTTGTCATCAAGATGCCGCGAACGCACAAAGCCCGCGTTGACTTCCATGCGTGGATCGAAGGCTACAAAATCGCCAGGACGGATGCCCAGCTCCAGCGTATCCTCTTCGTCGAATACCGTAGCGTCGAGACGTACCTCGTAATTCTCAGCCACGCGTTCCAACTGCCGCGCCTCAGGACCGTAAATGTGCACCGAAGCCTTGACCGGCAAAATACTGCCACGATACGCTAGACCCTTGCCGGTTAGCACTGTGCATCCCTCAGTCTCCACGGAGTGCCAATCAAAGCTGCCGATAGGGGTGAGCACCAGGCGCCCATCGCCCTTAATGCGCTGAACCATAGCACCGAGGGTATCCACGTGCGCCGTCAACGCGCGAGGACGTGCGGCGTCGCCCTCCCAGGTGAAAACCAAACCACCCTTGCGCGGATAACGGAAACTCACAGGCAGGTCAGCAAAACTCGCCTGGACGTAGGTAAGCGCCGCTTCGGTGTCGCCCGTAGGACTGGGTGTCCTGAGCAATCGCGTCAGAAAATCAAGCATTTCCGGTACTGGAATGGCAGGAATCGTCACCATACACCTCCTGAGTTTAGGTCCATGATGCACGCAGTATAATCCCATCAAGGCGCAACGCAAACAAGAGTAGTCAACAGATTGTTGAGGAAAAGCAAAAGAGGTTCTGCCAGCAAACGACGAGAGTCTTGTTTATGTTTTTGCTGCCGCGCGGCGCGCGGCAGCAAAAACACGCTTCAGAATCGGAGTTATGATTATCGAGACTCAATCCTCTTTGTCTTTAACAAAGACGCTCAACAAGACGCTAACGATGCTGATAACCAGCGCACCCAGGAAGGCAGACCAAAAACCATCCACAAAGAAACCGACACCAAAGACGCTGTTAGCAATCGCTGCTGCCACCCAAAGTGTGATTCCGTTAATTACCAACACAAACAGCCCCAAAGTGAGAAGAATCAATGGGCAGGTAAGCAGTTTGAGGAGCGGACGGACGATAGCGTTGACCAATCCCAGGATCACCGCCATCACCGCATAGAGCACCCAACCATCTTGCTCCACGGTAATTCCTGGCACCAACCACACAGCGACAAAGATTGAAAAGGCACTAATCGCCCAACGAATTAGCAGTTTCACCGGACCCTCCTATACAATGATCATTTTATTGACTCTGCCCATCAGCAGATACTATAGCCTTCATCCTATATTACGTCGCACATGGCAAGAAGTTGCGGGCTTTGGATTAAGAAGAGGGTATTTGTTTTGAGATTTTCACCCCCGTTTTGAAACGCACCCAAATGCACCCAGCGGGGGTATACGACAGAATATTGGGGAAAATAAGATTGGCATCTTGCAAATGGCCCTTGTCAGCGCTCAAACTATCTACGTCTTCTTTCTGCCGGTGTGATTTTTGTGGACGGGGCTTTGCCCGTCCACGAAAATCACAAAAAAAACCACCCTCTGCGTCGCTTTGGCGCGTCAAAGTGTCTAAACGCATGGTCTCACCAATCTGACCTTTGAACTTCCCAATAATTTGTCCTATACCCACCCAGCGGTTGCATATAGTCGGAAATGGGCTATAACTATGCCATGTCTTTTTGACTCGAAATCATCCCATGTAACTTTGATGACAGAGCCAAAAACGAAATAACAGCTTCAAGGGAGAACGAGTGTGCGCGGGCAGCGAATTCTGATTATTAGCCACGACTCAGAGCTTGGACAAACTCTGCGGGCATTGCTGCCATCAGATGCTGAGGTGGAAGTTCTTTCGGCGCTCACAGCCCTGGGCACGCCAATCTCGCCGACACACCCCACCTCTCTGGCGCTTGTAGATGTAACGCTGTTGAGCGGTAGACCCTTGAACCTGCTCGAGCTGGCGCCGCTGCAAGCTATGCCCGTCTTGCTGATTCTACCAGAATCGCTACCACACACCGCACTCAATCCATTGTTAGCACAGTTACACGTCCTGGGCGTCCTGGTTCCGCCCTATACCACCGATACCAATCGCGCAGCTCTGGATGCCGCTATCAGAAACGCCCCACTCCATCTGCAAAAGGCAGATCTTGAACAGCAACTTGCTGCAGCACAGCAACGCCTTGACCAGCGGTTGCAAGAAATCAACGTTATCTACTCCATCGGCAAATCCGTTGCTGCATCCATGGGCATTGATGAGGCTCTGCCGCGCATTGTAACTACTGCTGTCAACCTCACGCGCGCTGAAGAAGGTTTCATTATCCTGCAAGAAGAGGGGCAGCTCTATCTGCGCGCCTCACATCGCTTCAATGAACCGGATGCCGTTCCACAACGCACGCTTGCCAGGGATCCGGTAGCCCAAAGAGTCATCCAATCCGGAAGACCGGTGATGTTGAAACGAGAAACGCGCCTGGCAACAGGCAATCTGGTACAGGCATTGCTGTATCTGCCCATCCTCCGCCCCGGCGGCAGCACGCTGGGGGTTTTAGGAGTCGTCAACCGGGAACGGACCGCTGAATTCACCGAGGCGCAACTCTTCGCCCTCTCTGCAATCGCCGATTATGCTGCCGTTGCAATGGAGAATGCACGCTTGTTTGGAGAAATCCGGCGCGAGCAGCATCGCCTGCACAGTATCGTCGAGCAAGCGACTGAAGCGGTATTGATCACGGATGAACACGATCACCTGCTTTTTTGGAGTCGCACAGCTGCGAATGTTTTCAGTGTCCCTGAGGATGCAGTCGGTAAACCCTTCCTTGAAGTTCTACAACACGCGCAGCTGCTAGAGTTATTTCATCAAGCCATTGAAGAGCCTGATTCCCCGCAAGGCGAGATTGTGCTTCCTGGGGGGAGAGTGATGAATGCACAAATCACCTCCGTGCCGGAGTTGGGGCGCGTAGTCGTGATGCAGGATATCACCAAGCTAAAGGAGCTCGACCGGATCAAGACGGAATTCGTCCAGACCGTCTCCCATGACCTGCGAACACCGCTCACCACGATTCAGGGTTACGTCATGCTCCTGGAGCGAGCAGGATCCCTCAACGAGATGCAGCGCGCTTTTGTGCGCAAAGCCCTGGATAGCCTCGCCGACATCACCGACTTGATTACCGACCTGCTCGACCTTGGGCGCATCGAAGCCGAATACGAAATGCCGATGCAGGACCTGCAACTACAACAGGTCTTGAAGGAAGTGCAAGCCCAACATCAAAACCAGGCGAGGGATCTGGACATCAGCCTGGAGATCAAGCTGCCGGAAGCGCCCTTGCAGGTGCGCGGCAACGCCTATCGGTTGCAACAAGCCCTGGGAAAAATCGTAGACAATGCGATCAAATACAACCGTCCCCATGGGCAGGTCAAGATAGATACAGAGGATACCGGCGAACACATTATCGTGCGGGTGAAAGACGATGGCTTTGGTATCCCCCTCGCCGATCAAGCGCACATCTTTGAGCGCTTCTACCGGGTTATTCTGCCGGAAACCGAAAGCATCCGTGGCACAGGTTTGGGATTGGCAATCGTGAAATCCATCATCGAACGGCATCGCGGGCGCATCTGGGTTGAAAGCGCCATGGGTGAAGGTAGCTGCTTCACACTGCTCTTGCCCAAAAACAACTAAGCCCGGAAACGCTTCCCTACCGTGGTATAATTATATCTTTGAATTGACGTTTGTCAGTGTATGTAACGCTGCCCGGTATGGGCGGCAGGTAGGGGAAAGTTATGCCAAAACCATATGTTGCCATTGTTGGACGCCCAAATGTGGGCAAATCCACCCTCTTCAATCGCCTGATCGGTGAACGCCGGGCGGTGGTGAGTGATATTCCTGGGACTACCCGCGACCGTATCATCACCGAAACAGAGTGGAACGATCGCGCTTTTGTCCTTGTGGATACCGGTGGCATCGAGGTGCTGCCAAGCACCGTGGATGCAGGGCGCCGTCCTGGACCAGAGAGTCCATTGCTAGAGGATTCTGCTGCCTTCATCCCCTTGATCCGCGCACAGGCAGAGCAGGCAATTGCCGAAGCCGATATTGTGCTGTTCCTCACCGATGCCAGCACAGGTCTCACCGGCGCCGATCAGGAAGTGGCGGACCTGTTGCGTCGCAGCACCAAGCCCGTGCTGCTCGTCGCCAACAAAGCCGATAGCGAGCGCCGGGAGCAGCAAGCGTATGAGTTCTATGAGTTGGGCTTCGATGAAGTCTACACCATCTCCGCGTTGCACGGACGTGGGGTTGCGGATTTGCTGGACACCATCGTGGACCTGCTACCCCCTGAAGCCACCGAACCCGAAGTGGCGGAGGATACGGTGCGGATTGCTATTCTGGGGCGCCCCAATGTAGGCAAATCCTCGCTGCTCAACCGCCTCTTGGGCGAGGAACGTGCCATCGTCAGCCCGGTTGCCGGCACCACGCGGGACACCCTTGATACGGAAATGCTCTGGGAAGGGCAACGCATCACCCTGATTGATACTGCAGGCATTCGCCGTCGAGGGAAAATCGAGGTTGGCGTCGAAAAATACAGTGTACTGCGGGCGGTGAAAGCCACAGAACGTGCCGATATCGCCCTGCTACTCATTGATGCGGTCGAGGGTATCACCGCGCAAGACACCCATATCGCAGGCATTATTGCGGAGCAGGGTGTCAGCGTCGTCGTGGTAGTCAACAAATGGGATGCGGTAGCCTCCGAGGTACGGCGCGATGCCGCCGATTTCGAAGCCAAGGTCCGCGAGGAACTGAAATTCATGCCCTATATCCCGGTGCTCTTCATCTCAGCGCTAACCGGGTTGCGGGTTGACCGTGTCATTCCGACCGCGCTAGAGGTCGCCGGAGCCCGCTATGAGCGCCTGCCTGCCGGCACATTGAACGATGCACTGCAACGCGCCCTCGCTGAGCATGCACCCCCCAGCATCCAGGGACGCAAACTGAAGTTGTATTACGCGAGTCAGATTGGTGTAGCACCACCCACGTTTGCGCTCTCGGTGAACGACCCGGCACTGGTGCATTTCTCCTACCAACGCTATCTGGAGAACCGCATCCGAGAGATTTATACCTTTCCGGGCACCCCGATCCGCGTGATTTTCCGTGCCCACAAGAAAGAGAAAAAAGAACGCAGCGGCAAACGCCGGAGTTAAGGCTCTAAATTCAGCCTACAAAAGAGCGCACGAAGAAAACCCTCCGTGCGCTCTCATGGTAACAAACTGCCTAACCCAAGACGATTTTCGCTACGGGCGCCAGCGTTGGCGGATATTTGGGCAGGTCGCGCTCTTCCCCGGTTAGTAATTGCCAGCTCCCTTGCCGCCCCTGTGACTTGAGCGCCAACCGCACCGATGCCATACACAACCCGGCATCGAAGAAGCGGTAATCCTGCAATACACCCTTACCGTAACGCGGATTCTCTTGCAGCGTGAAGAGAAATAGCTCACCCTTGCGCCAGAAAAAGCGCCAGGGCTGCGCATTGAGCGCCGAGGGGGATTTTCGTGCTGCCTCGATGAGGGGCAGCACGTCCTCAGGGGGAGCGCTGGGACGATCGAAGGATTTGTTGTAGAAGAGTTCCGCTGAGGGCAAACGCTGGGTTGACCCTACCATGCGACGCAGCACCCCATCCACGGTACGATTTCCGAGGTCCACAGCCGGTCGTCCAAAGATGACCACCGCCCCCACGCGCACCTCACGGCGCAGAATGAAGCGAGCGCGTAACGTTGTTTCGCGCCCAAGACTGCCGATGTAGCAAGCGCCCAGGTCTAGCAACATCATCTGCATCACCAGCTGCTGTGTACGATAGCCAAGGTCCTCAAGCGCGTGCGCTTCACCCACGACATAAGGCACCATAAAATGCGGAGGACTCAACAAGCGCCCGTAGGCGCCCAATGCCTGCACCAGGTCCTCCACCGCGGTCACGTCACGAATCATCACCGTGTAACGGTTCTCCGGAACCAACGGCTCTACAGTCGCCGCCAGGTCCTGAATGCGCTTCAACGTTCCTTCTGCCAGGGGATGGGTATCGAAGCGCCGGGTTGAGTGCCGCGAAATAAGGGCTTGATATAATTCATTGTTCATGTTGTCGTCCTTATGAGTCCAGTTTCTACCCGCCAGATTCGGAATCCTGCCGGTGAGAAGAATCATCCGGCGCAGAAAGGTCACGGGATGCCATCATCATCCCCATCCCAGGTCCCGCGCCCGCCGGTGACTGTGATCATGCTTGTGCCCACCGCCGTGCGTGTGGTCGTGATCATGATCGTGGTCATGTCCAGAGTCATGGTCATGAACCAGGTCCTCGGGCGGAGGCGGCAAGGGTATCGCATCCACCAGGTCCTGGAAATCGCCATCCTGAGCGCCTTCCGCACGGCGCGCTACAATCTCACGGAACATCTCCCGGTCTACACCTGCCGGGGCGACCTCATCCAACAATGCGCCCCCGCTCTGGAGCAAACGCGCCGCCGTCTGTGAATCCAGGTCGTTATCACGGGCTTCTCGCGCCCGCGCGTCGAAAGCCTCACGGCTAGCCGTTTCGCCACGCCCCAAATGCGCGCGCGAGATCAGTTTTTCCACCACCACACTCCCGCAACCTGGACACGGTGGCGGGGCGGCATCAAAGGAACGCGCCAGATGTTGGAAACGCGCATCACACGCCGGGCAGTAATACTCGTAGATGGGCATCTTGCACCTCAGAAACAGCCTGTTACCGTAGAGTGCCTATGCGCTCCTGCGCCAGAGCAATCCCCGCTGCGGCGCAAACAACAACGCCAACAGGAAAAATCCCGTGCAAACCAACACTATCGCCGCGCCAGAGGCAACACTGATGTAATAGGAGAGGTACAAACCGATAATCCCCGAAGAAGCCCCAATAAACGCCGCGAGTGCAATCATCCGCGAAAGTCGCCGGGTCAGCAAGAAAGCCGTCGCTGCGGGTGTCACCAGCATCGCCACCATCAGCGCTACACCCACCGTCTGTAGAGAGACCACGATCGCCAGTGCAATCAGCACCAAGAGCAGGTAATGCAACAGCGTGGCGGGCATCCGCAGGGTTACCACCAGCACAGGGTCGAAAGAAAGGACGGTGAATTCCTTGTACAGCGCGAGGATGATGAACAACACAATTCCGCCAAAGACGCCGGTCAACCACAGGTCGTACGCTGCCACGCCCAACACATCCCCGAAGAGGAAGTGAGAAAGGTCCACCGCATAGCTGCGCACCGATGAAATCAACGCGATGCCCAATGCAAACATCCCGGCAAAGATAATACCGATAGCGGTGTCTTCCTTGACCTGCGAACCTTTGCCGATGGCGCCGATACCAAGCGCGGTAAGCACCGCAGCGCCAAGGCCCCACCAGAACAGTGCCCCGCGCGCGCCCCCGCTCACGAGGTAGCCAATGGCAACACCGGGTAGAATCGCGTGCGCCAGGGCATCGCCCAGAAAGGCCATGCCACGCAAGACCACAAAACTGCCCACTACCGCGCAGACGACTCCCACCATGATCACAGCAATCAGCCCCCGCAGCATGAAGGCATACTGCAACGGCTCGGTCAACAAAGTCCATAGCGCATTCATGCAGGCTCTCCTGTGCAACAGGTGTCACTCACCGCCAGCAGACCATTGTCTGCCTGAATCAGATGCAAATGCCCACCATAGGCCTGTTGCAGATTTGCGGTCGTGAAGACTTCACCAGGGAGACCCAATCCCAGCAAGCGATGTCGCAGCAACATCACCCGGTCAAAGCGCTCCGCAGCCTGCTGCAAGTCATGCGTTGCCACCATCACGGTCACCTCGCGAGCGCGAAGTGTCTCCAAAACACGGAAGATGTCCTCCTGCGCGGGCACATCCAGGCCCGTAAGAGGCTCGTCCATCAACATCAGCTCGGCCTCCTGCGCCAGGGCGCGAGCGATGAACATACGTTGCTGTTGCCCACCAGAGAGCTCCCCAATCTGACGGGATGCCAGGTTAGTCATTCCGACCACACTCAGGCATTCCCTAACGTACTCCCAATCCCGACGTCCCGCGCGTCGCAGCAGCCCGATTTTGCCGAAGCGTCCCATCATCACTGCCGCTGCCACCGTTGTCGGGAAAGTCCAATCCACTTGCGTGCGCTGCGGCACATAGGAGATGCAGATATGCCTGCCGGGGCTCCCGCCAGCGACCTTCACCTGCCCCGTAGTCGGAGCCAATACCCCAGCAATCACTTTGAAAAGGGTGCTCTTACCGGCGCCATTCGGTCCCACCACTGCAAGCCGCTCACCCCTGTTCAGATGGAAGGAAACCTCCTCCAGCGCCATAGTACCGTTATAGCGCACGTTCAGACCGGCGACCTCCAGAATCGGAGCGCCTGCGTCATGCGCCTCGGGGCGCATGAAAATCGGTTTCCAAGCCAACTTCTGCAAGTTCATCAACGCAACCCACCCACAATAGCGTTCACATTATACCGCATAAACGCCAGATACGTGTCAGCGGGACCACCAGCCTCGCTCAGGGAGCCATGATACACCGGGATGAGTTGCACCCCGGTATCCTGCGCGACCTGCGCCGCAATGCCGGGATTCAGAGTGATGCCCACGAAGATTGCTGGCACATCGAATTGCCGAATGGCATCCTCGAGGCGCGCCAGGTCTTGCGCTGAGGGCGCCGCCAGCGTGCTATAACCGGGAATGATGGCGCCCAGCTGTTCAAAACCATAGGTCTCCGCAAAATACGTGAATACCGTGTGGTCGGTCACCAGTTTGCGGTTGGCAGATGGAAGCTGCGCCACCTGGTCCACAATCCAAAGGTCAAGCGCCTCGAGCTCTTGGGTATAGGCTGCCGCATTACCGGCATAATCCGCGGCATGCGCGGGATCAAGGGCGCTCAACGACTCCGCGATATTCTGCGTCCATTGCTTGACGTTGTGCGGTGAAAACCACGTATGGGGATCCCCCTCATGATGATCGTGCTCCGGGTCCTCGTGTTCGGCATCCGTCTCAGCATGCGCCGCACCTTCCAGAAGCGTGATGCCAGCGGAGACCGGAACAATGGGCACCTGGGCGCCGGCGCTTTCGAGCAACTTCTCCAGAAAAGTCTCCAGACCTGCGCCATTGATGAAAATGACATGCGCATTCGCCACCGCTGCGGCATCCTGCGGCGCGGGCGTGAAGCTGTGTGGGTCAGCGCCCAGGGGCACTAGAACCCGCAAATCTATGTGGTCGCCGCCCACCTGCTGCACCACATCCGCTACCAGGCTTGTCGTCGCCACCACCCGCAACCGCTCCTGTCCGGGAAGGTCCAGCGCCATCAACGCGGGAAGTACATCCGGCGCCGCTTCCTCAGATGGCGTCGCCTCAAGCAAAGACCCGCAGCCCACCAACCCCGAAGCCAAAGGCAACACTAGAACAAGCCCAACCAACCGACGAATCCAACGTTGCAGCATTATCATCCCCTTATTGAAAAATATTTTCATCAGCAAAGTTCAAAAATGGGGCTTATGCCCCGCAGAAAACCCATCTATAGCGGTTCTCGCTTCGTCTGGCAAGCGGGGCAAAGCCCGATGAGTTGCAGAAGATGCTCCGCCACCCGGTAACCGGTCTGCGTCTCGATATCTGCAATAAGCATACGCAGGTCATCCCCGCCAGGAAATTCCACCGCCCCGCCACACTGTTCGCAGATCACAAAGTGATGGTGACCAGGCGAAACCGCCAGATAACCATGGCAACCATCTTTCAGGTGCACGCGGCAGACCAGACCCAGGGCTTCAAAGAGCTCGAGGGTACGATAGATGGTCACCAATCCCAGGTTGTGGCGCCGCGTGCGACCCGACTCGAAAAGCGCCTGTGGGGAGAGCGGCGTGCCGCTTTCCAGAAGCAACTGCATCACAGCACGACGCGGCTCAGTTACGCGATAGCCTGCCTGCGCCAACGATTCTTCCCACGCTGACACTTCTTCTCCTTTATTGATAGTTTTTTTCAATAAGGAGTATACCTGGATTCAGGGGCATTGTCAAGAGGGTATTTCTGGGATATCTCATAGCAGATCGCTGACCAAAATCGCGCTCTGCCCCGCACACTGCCCTTGAAGCGCGAGCAAGACAGTCGCACCGAGGTTGCAGAGCAACCCATTGACGCGGCAACCAACCCGCACAGCGTGTCTTGCAGGGTACGCAGAACTCCACTAAACTGCCACGAATACCCTATCCCCGCCGCTCTGGCGTTTCTTGCGTTCCCTTGTAGAATTAGGAGTATCCGAGACGCAAATTGCAACGAAAGGAGTCATTCCATGCCCCTGACGAAAATTGTCTGCACTTTAGGTCCGGCAACGGAATCACCAGAAGTCATCCGCGCGATGATCCGCGCGGGAATGACGGTCGCGCGACTGAACTTCTCTCATGGCGGCGCCGAGGGAAAGCGCCAGATGGCAGAGTTAATCCGCCGTGTAGCGCAGGAGGAAAATCGCTTCGTCGCGCTCATGGGCGACCTGCAAGGTCCCAAAATTCGGGTAGGAAAATTACCAGAGGGTGGCGTGCCCCTCGAAGAGGGACGCGAAATCGTCCTCACCTCTGGACCTGTCACCGATTCAGAACACGAAATTCCCTTCCCGCATCCCGATATCATCCTCGACCTGCGCATCGGAGATCACATTCTGCTGGATGATGGCACGCTGGAACTGGAAGTACTGGCGGTAACGCCGCCGGCGGCACGCTGCCGGATCAAGGTAGGAGGCATGCTCAGTTCGAACAAGGGCGTGAACCTGCCGGGCGTCGCGCTCAAGCTCACGGCTATGACCGAGAAAGATTGTGAAGACGCCGCTATCGCGCTCGAGTTGGAGCTGGATTACCTGGCGCTCTCGTTTGTGCGCAGCGCAAAGGATGTAGAAGAACTGCGCGCGCACCTCAAAGCGCTCGTGCGAGCTGGCGGCGAGCGCCTCCCGGGCGAGAATCCCCATCGCATTCCCGCCATCGTCGCCAAAATCGAGAAGCCCGAAGCGCTCCAGGATTTGGAAGCCATCGTGCGGGCAGCGGATGCGGTGATGGTTGCGCGCGGCGACCTGGGGGTGGAAACGGCGCCGGAGCGCGTACCACTGGCGCAAAAGGACATCATCCGCCTGTGCAACCGCCTGGGCAAGCCCGTAATCACCGCCACACAGATGCTGCAATCCATGATAGATAACCCGCGCCCCACACGAGCAGAGGCTTCAGATGTGGCGAATGCCATCATTGATGGCAGTGATGCGGTGATGCTCTCCGGCGAGACTTCGGTGGGCAAGTATCCGGTGGAAGCGGTGCGCATGATGGCGCGCATTTCCGAGAGTGTGGAAGCCTCCACCTCGTTCCCGTACAATCAGCTGCTCAACCTCACAGGCACCGGCGAGGTTTTGCCAACACCACGGCTGATCTCGCGTTCCATCAGCCGGGCGACGGTGGAAATTGCCGAGGAATCGGGCGCCAAAGCCATCCTGACATCCACCGAATCAGGACGCACCGCGCGAACCGTGGCACGGCACCGCCCGAGATGCCCCTTGATTGCCGCCACCCCCTTCGCGCAGACAGCACGGCGGTTGCAGCTGGTCTGGGGTGTCATTCCTGCGCTGGTTGAGCCTTTCCACGATACGGATTCCATGATTCAGACGATGATCCAGGCGGCGGTGCGATTGGGATACGCCAAAGTGGACGACGAAGTCGTGCTCACAGCGGGCATTCCTTTCGAGGTGCATGGGGTCACGAATATGCTCAAAGTACACACCGTGCGGAAAGAGGATTTGAAGAGCTAACGCGGCGCCCTGCCTATCTCAGACAATAGAGGGCAGCAAAGAGAGAGTTGGTTAAAGAAATTAGCGCCGCGGCAGTGCCGCGGCGCTAATGCGTTTCATTCACAGCAAGAATTCAGTCTTCGCTGGGTGCGAGCACAGGTTCAACAACCTGCGAATGCTGGGGCGTGCCACAATAGGGGCAGAGGTTCCAATCCAGTTGCAGCGGTTGATGGCAGCTCGTGCAGGCTTTCTTCATCTGCGTGTGGCAATGCGGGCAATATAGGAATTCGGCGCGCACTTTGGCGCCGCAGGAACCGCACACTTCGGGTTCCTCAATCGCCTGGAGCAACGCCTCTTGTTCGAGAGCGCGTTCATAAGCCTCCGCAAGCGTCTCGCGCGGGCGGATGAGGAAGTAGATAATCAACCCGGGCAGAGTCAGCAAAGCCACCATCAGGGTCGCCATGAACTGCACCAGGACATCACGCGTCCGTGCGCGAATATCGCGGAAGGTCCACAGCACCATGCCCAACCATAGGCTGGTCACGAAAACGGCGATAGCGACCACGAGACCGGTCACAATCGTCGGCAAAAGTTCCAGGAGTTGATCAATCATCGCAAGCTCCAATTTTGATTTGAATACTACGACCGGATAGTATGCCGATCGTCAAGTGAACACAAGCACGGATTATACCATTCCCCACAAGACAAGCAAGAGCGCAGAGTATGGTAAATGTTCAGATTCCCATCGCAGGGCGTGAATTTCGGGCTGAAGCCCGCGAGAAAGAGTGTTTTTGGGCGCTTCGCGCGCCCAAAAACACATAGAGAAGATTCTCACAGTTGTTGAATTGGCGCATTTGGGTACAATTCACTTTGTAGCACAGTGTAACCCCGAAGCCTTGGCAAGGAGGTAGCTATGCCCTATATCACCGTCAAAGAGATGCCGGAAGAGGAACGCCCGCGCGAGCGACTGGCGCACGTAGGACCGCAGGCACTTTCGACCTCCGAATTACTCGCCATCATTCTCCGCACGGGGATAAAAGGTGAGAATGTGGTCGCGATGGCGAGTCGCCTGCTCGCAGCACACGGCGGATTGGCGGGCCTTTCGCGCCTGGAACTGGCACAGCTCGAGCAAACGCACGGTCTCGGACCGGCGAAGGCGGCGCAGCTCCTCGCGGCGCTGGAATTGGGACGCCGGTTGATGGCGGAGGCGCCCGAGGAACGCTTTCAGATTCGCGCACCGCAGGACGCCGCCAACATCCTCATCCCGCTTATCGGGCATCAGGAGCAGGAGCACTTTGTGGTGCTCTACCTGGATACCCGCAACCGCGTCACCGACCGGGAAGTGCTGTACAAAGGGAGCCTCAACACCTCGCTGGTGCGGATTGCGGAGGTCTTCCGCGGGGCGATACGGCGCAACTGTGCCGCCATCATCGTCGCGCACAACCATCCCAGCGGTGATCCGGGACCCTCACCGGAGGATGTCGCGCTGACCCGGCGACTGGTCGAGGCGGGAAAACTGGTGGAAGTGGATGTGCTGGACCACGTCGTGGTGGGGCAAAATCGCTTCGTGAGCCTGCGGGAGCGTGGGTTGGGATTCGAGAGCTGAGACGCTGAGATTTTCACCCCCGTTTTTCAGCACACTTGACTTCCCGGTCGCTTATGGTTTAATGACAGGTAAAGGCGTTGATGGAGACGAGTAGGCGTGGGGAAATGCGCCAGCGAGTCCGGGAGGGTGGAAGCCGGACGCAGGAAACCGCATCGAAAATCACTCCGGAGCCGGCATCCGAAACGCGGAAAAGCGCAAGTAAGATGACCCGGAGACCCACCGTTAGCGGGGTCGCCCATCGTCGCGGGGCAATCCGCGGGCTGTGGGGCTGAGAGGGTCCGCCGAAGCGGATCAATCAGGGTGGTACCGCGAGAGCGTTTGGCGCTCCCGTCCCTGTGGGGGATGGGAGCGTTTTTGTTTGGAAGTGACCGGTGGCTATGAAAGCCGGGCACAATCACGGGGTCGTAGAAGGGAAGGAGAACCATGACGGACTTGCTCTATCCAACCGATAGCTATGTGCAGCGCTTCGAGGCGGTGGTGACCGAAATAGCAGAAAACGGCGTGGCACTGGACCGCACGGCGTTCTATCCCGGCGGCGGCGGGCAGCCCTGCGATAGGGGCTGGTTGGAAGCCGAAGGAACGACATGGGCGGTAACAAGCGTCGCCAGGGACCGGGAGACCGGGTTGGTCTGGCACACCCTCGAGGGTGAAGCGCCCAAGGTGGGGACGCGCGTGACCGGGCAACTGGATTGGGCGCGGCGCTACGCACTGATGCGCACGCACACGGCGATGCACATCCTCTGCGGCGTGATTTGGCGGGATTACGGCGCCTCCGTCACGGGCGGGAATATGGAACCGCTGCTGGGGCGCATGGATTTCGAGTTCGAGCAGATGCACAAGGATTTGGTGCAGGAAATCGAAGCCCGCATCAACACTGAGGTTGCAGCGGCGCGCCCCTTGCATGTGCGGATTCTGCCGCGTGAGGAGGCGTTCCAGATTCCGGATCTCATCCGCACGAAGATCAACCTGCTCCCGCCGGGCATAGCAGAGGTGCGCACGGTGGAGCTCGAGGGGCTGGATTTGCAAGCGGATGGCGGCACGCACGTCGCGAACACAAGCGAGGTCGGCGTACTGCGGATTGTGGATTACAAGAGCAAGGGCAAGATCAACAAACGCCTGGTCCTGGAATTGCAGCCTTAAGTAACAGGTTGCGAAGACGGGATTGCAGGCTAAAAGGTGGAGGTCGAAGATGGGATTCAAGCCAGTATCAAATCAAGTCAACTTTATCGCACAGGAACACGAAGTCCTGGACTTCTGGCGGCGTGTGGATGCTTTTGGCAAGCTACGCGCGCTGCGCGCGGGAGGTCCGCGCTGGTCGTTCATTGATGGGCCTATCACGGCAAACAATCCGATGGGCGTCCATCACGCCTGGGGGCGCTCGTACAAGGACCTGTGGCAGCGCTTTTGGGCGATGCGCGGCTATCAGGAGCGCTATCAGAACGGCTTCGACTGCCAGGGCCTCTGGGTAGAGGTGGAAGTCGAGAAGGAAAAGGGCTTCAAATCCAAGCGGGATATCGAAGCACACGGGTTAGCCAATTTCGTGATTGACTGCAAAGCTCGCGTGCTGCGACAGGCGGCGCGACAGACCGAGCAATCCATCCGCCTGGGCTATTGGATGGACTGGAATGACCCCGCGGCATTGTGCGGGCTTGCCGATAGCCTGCAAGCCAACCCGCAACAGCCCGTCACCTACGCGGGACCCTCAGGTCCCGTCACCGATACGGCAGAGCAACTGGTGGGGCGCCTGGGGATGCCGGAAATCGGCGGTTCGTATTTCACTTTCGCCACGGAGAACAACACCACCATCTGGACCTTCCTCAAGAAGGTATGGGAGAAAGGCTGGCTTTACAAGGGACACGATGTAATGCCCTGGTGTTCCCGCTGCGCCACCGCCATCAGCCAACACGAGATTGTAACCGACGGCTATCAGGAACTCACGCACGATGCGGTGGTGGCGCGCTTCCCCCTGCGCGGACGCGAGCAGGAGGCGCTGTTGGTGTGGACGACCACACCATGGACGCTCACGAGCAATGTCGCAGCGGCGGTCGGTCCGACGCTCACCTACGTCAAAGTGAAGTCGGAACGCGATGGCTGGACTTACTACCTGGCTGAAGGTACACTCAAGACGGTGCTCAAGGGGAAATACGAGGTGCTGGCGCGACTCAAGGGCGAGGAGCTACTCGGTTGGACCTACGATGGACCCTTCGACGAGCTGCCCGCGATTGTCGAGATGGGCGTGCCCGCCGCGCACCGCATCATCCCCTGGGACGAAGTTGGAGAGGAAGAGGGCACGGGCATCGTCCACATCGCCCCCGGATGTGGAGCGGAGGATTTTGGGCTGGGCAGAGACCTCGGTTTACCCGCACCCGCACCCATCACGGAAGAGGGGTTGTTCCTCGAAGGCTTTGGTTGGCTCACCGGGCGCGATGTCCACGAGGTAGCGCACGCTATCTTCCACGACCTTGAGAGCAAGGGGCGCCTCTACCGCTTCGATCCCTACACGCATCGTTACCCACTGTGCTGGCGCTGCGGCACGCCGCTGGTCTTCCGTCTGGTGGATGAGTGGTTCATCAGCATGGGACCGCTCTACGACAAGCCCCGCGAGGCGCTGACGCCGGAGGAGAAAGCCGCGAGCCTGCGCTATCAGATTATGGATGTGGCTGATCAAATCACGTGGATTCCCGAATTCGGGCACGAGCGCGAACTGGATTGGCTGCGCAATATGCACGACTGGATGATCTCAAAGAAACGCTACTGGGGTCTGGCGCTGCCCATCTGGGTCTGTGACAACCCGCACTGCAAGCATTTTGAGGTCATCGGCGATATGGAGGAGCTGCACGCGCGCGCGGTGGAGGGTTGGGACACCCTCGAGGGACACACGCCGCACCGCCCCTATGTGGACGCGATCAAACTCGCGTGCCCCAAATGCGGTAGTCAAATGACGCGCGTCAAGGATGTGGGCAATCCCTGGCTTGATGCGGGAAGCGTCGCCTACTCCACCGTGCGCTATCGCACCGACCGGGAGTACTGGCAGAAGTGGGTGCCCGCCGCCTGGATCAGCGAATCCTTTCCAGGTCAATTCCGCAACTGGTTCTACAGCCTCATCACCATGAGCACGGTCTTCGAGCAGATTCCACCCGCGAAAGTCGTCCATGGCTACGCGCTGCTGTTCGCCGAGGATGGACGGCAGATGCACAAATCCTGGGGCAACGCCATCTGGTTCGACGATGCCGCCGAGCAGATGGGCGTGGATACCATGCGCTGGATGTACCTAAACCAGAAGTTAGACCAGAATCTGCTCTTTGGCTACAAGGGCGCGGATGACGTGCGGCGCCGCTTCGTCATCCCACTGTGGAACGTCTACGCCTTCTTCGTGAATTATGCGCGGATTGACAACTGGACACCCTCGGTGGAGCTGTTGGATAATCCCGGTTCGCTCGTGGAAGGCGAGCCGAATATCTGGGCGCCGTGGACGGCAGATGCCGCGCCGACGGTGCTCGATAAGTGGATCATCGCCCGCCTGCGCGAGACCATCACCGTGATGACGGCGGGCTACGAGAGCTATATTCCGCTCAACGTGGCGCAGCCCGCGGAAGCCTTCCTCGATGATGTGAGCAACTGGTACGTGCGGCGCAGTCGTCGCCGGTTCTGGAGCAAGCAGGGTGCCAGCGCGGAAAGCGATGCCGACAAGCAAGCGGCTTACGAGACGCTCTACACCGTGCTGGTGACCTTTGCGAAGCTGCTCGCGCCGGTCATGCCCTTCATCACCGAGGTGATGTACCAGAATCTCGTGCGCGCGGTGGATGAGACGGCGCCGGAGAGCGTTCATCACTGCCTGTTCCCTACGGCAGAGCCATTGAGTGCACCGGAGCAGGTGCTGGTGGATGCAATGACAGCGGTACGGCAGGCAGCGACGCTGGGACACTCGGTGCGCGCGGCGGGCAACCTCAAGGTACGGCAACCACTGGCGCGCGCGCTCATCGCCGCCGACCCACGGCGGCGCGAGGTGCTCAGCAAATTGCTCGATCTGCTTGCCGACGAGCTGAACGTCAAAGAAGTGGCTTTCGTTTACGAGGAGGGCGAACTGGTGAATTACCAGCTGCTCCCACTGAACAAGGTGCTGGGACCTAAGTTTGGGCAACGCTTCCCTCTGGTACGCAAGGCGCTCAACGCCCTCCATGCCCCGCGGGCAGTGGGGCAACTCCATGCCGGAGAAGCGCTTCAGCTCACGCTAGAAGATGGCAGCACTGCCGAACTACACCCCGACGAGGTGCTGGTGCAGACGCAAGCCCGCGAGGGCTACGGCGTCGCGGGCGAGGGCGGGTTGGTTGTGGCGCTCGATACCGCGCTCACGCAGGCGCTGGAACAGGAAGGCCTGGCGCGAGAGATCATCCGCCGGGTGCAGGATCTGCGCAAGCAAGCGGATTATGACCTGACCGACCGCATCACCGTGCAATACTATACAGAGGGGCAACTGGCGGAAGCCATTGCGGCTTTCCGCGATGTCATCGCTGCTGAGGTGCTAGCAGATGCAGTTGAAATGGCAAACACGCCCGCGGGCGACAAGGCACTTGAGGACACGGTCGAAGGGGAGCGATTGCTCATCGCCGTGCGCAGGGGATAGCCTACACTCCCGAAATCAGGCGCGCAGAGAGCATTGTTGATGACAGAAATCGCGCTATGCTCGCTCCATTTCTGTCATCAACCTGCTTCGAAAGCCCTGAAAGGGCGCCAGGAGCGCCGCACCAACGCCTACGGGGTGATGACCAGTGAGACATCATCCCAGTAGGCGTCTTCATGCTTATTGCCCCATTTGGCCTCGGAGAGCAGGAAGACCGTGATGCGACCCTCTTGCCCGACCGTCGTTTCCACAGGACCCACCAGGCCAAAGACATCGTAGATATAAGCCATGTCGCTCCAGATGATATTGCTGGACCAGGGGTTTGAGCCGCCAGTAGGGTCAATACCCACCTTGAAACCAAACTGATAGGGATCGTCCCCGCATGAGAGAGCACCGGTATCATCTCGATTGCATGACCATGCATGCGCATAGGCGCTCAGCGTCGCCTGCGAACCGGCAGGAAGATTCGCCACCGTCTGGTACACGCCGCCGCGATGGGGACGCCAGAACGTGAAGAATTTCAACGCCCAACCTCCGCTGCGGACCCGAGGCACCGGTTCCACGAAATATCCGGTAAATGGAATCGGCATCACCTCCGGGCGTCCCCGCCCTTCCGTCTCTTCCCACCAGGTGACCCAACCCTCGGGGGTCATAATGTTATCCCACTCACTGCCGTCGAAGGTATCATGCGTTATCCCGCCGGCTTCGGTGATGCCCTCAAAACCAGGGTTCAGCAGAGCATCAGCGATGGGAGGCAAAACGGGGTTTACATCCGTCGCTTGATTGTTGGCCCAATTGGGGTCGTAAGCCCCACCGGGAAGAATGGCAACCGCAGTTTGCAACGACCCTGTAAAACTCTGATCAACCGTGGCTACAATGGTGAGCGTTGCTCGACCGCCGGCAGCGAGAGCCACGCCCTGCCACACACCCGTCACCGGATCAAAGACACCGGTACTGGGCACGAAAATGGGATTGAGCAGAGCCGTGGGCAAGGTCTGCGTGAGCGTCACAGCTGGGGAGGTCGCCGGACCGATGTTAGAAACCGTCACCGTGTAAATGATTGCTGCACCGGCAACATAGGGTTTGGGCAAGCTGGTGAGGCTTAGCGCAAGATCCGCCGACGGTAACGGTCTGAAAACCAAAGGCAGATACACAAAATGGTCAAAATCAGGTTCCGCGTTCTGCGGGACCTCAGCCCTGATAAGACTCGCGCTACTCCCAAACAACAGAGTACCTAGAAACCACACGATAATCAGTAACCTGAGATGGAGTTTTTGCGACATCGTCTCCTCACTATGATGATAAGTACTTGCGAAGATACCAGGAAATGATCTCAAAAACCCCATGGTTAGCCAGGGGTCTTCTCCTGTGCAAATTATAGGTGAAGCCTGTTTTCACACAAATGCTGGCATGGTGCGGGCTTCATGGTACAATCCTGGTTGCTGGTTGCAAGACATCGGATAAGGAAAAAACAGGTAAAACGCAACCAGAAACCAGACCTGCAAGGAGATAACCTATGCGCCGTTTGATGGTCACCGGTGGAGCCGGGTTCATCGGCTCCAATTTCGTCCGCTACATGCTGGAAAAATATCCGGATACCTTCATCCTGGTCTACGACAAACTCACCTACGCCGGACGGATGGAGAACCTGGAGGATATCGCCGAGAATTTCGCCGGACGCTATACGTTCATCAAGGGCGATATCTGTGACGCAACCGCAGTGGATGCGGCAGTGCAAAACTACGCGATTGATACCATCGTCAATTTCGCCGCCGAGACTCATGTAGACCGCTCGCTCATGGAACCTGGCTCCTTCATCCAGACGGATGTCTACGGCACGTTTGTACTGCTGGAAGCTGCGAAGAAATTCGGCCTGGAGCGCTATCACCAAATCAGCACCGATGAGGTCTACGGGCAAGTGCTCACGGGGAGATCCACCGAGAAGGATCAATTGGAGCCACGCAGCCCCTACTCCGCAAGCAAGACCGGCGGCGACTTGATGGTCCTGGCTTACTGGGAGTCTTGGCGGTTGCCCGTAACCATCACGCGGGGCTCCAATAACGTCGGTCCGTATCAGTATCCGGAAAAGGTCGTGCCACTCTTTGCCACCAACGCCATAGATAACCAACCCCTGCCGGTATATGGCGATGGCTTGCAGATGCGCGATTACCAATACGTACTGGATCACTGCGAGGGCATTGACGTGGTACTGCACAAGGGCATGTTGGGCGAAATCTACAACGTAGGCACCGGCGAGGAAATGACAAACATCGAGATGACGAAACTGGTGCTGGCGACCCTGGGCAAACCGGAGAGCCTCATCAAGCATGTGGAAGACCGCGCCGGGCACGACCGCCGCTATGCGCTGGACGTGAGCAAGCTCCGCGCGCTGGGCTGGGAAAGCCGGCATAGCTGCGCCCAAGCCGTGGAAAAGACGGTGCGCTGGTACGCAGAAAACGAGCACTGGTGGCGCCCCATCAAGAGCGGAGCCTTGTACAAAGATTACTACGCCCAACAATACGGCAAGCGCTTGAGCGAGTAAGCGAAATCGCGGGTGAATGAATAAGCGCCTGTGCGCTGGATCATCTCCCAGGCCGATTACCATGGCGACACCAGAGAGCATCGCCCATTATCTGCTACGCTCCGTGAGGCGCGCAGTGCGCGAGTTTGCGCTTATCGCGCCGGGAGACCGCATTGCCGTGGGGGTCTCCGGTGGGAAGGATAGCCGTGCGCTGCTCGAGCTGCTGGCGCACGGCGAAGCGATTTCCGGAGATGGCAGTTATGAGCTGGTAGCGATTCACGTAGAGACCGCGAGCGCGGGTCTGCCGGATCAACGACCCGCGCTCGAAGCTTGGTTTCAGGCGCTGAACGTCCCCCACGAAATCACCTCGCTGGAGCTGCCCCCGAGTGAATCTCTGCCCCTGGATTGCTTCCGCTGCACACAACTGCGCCGCAAAGCGCTCTTTCGCGCCGCCGCGCGGTTGGGTTGCAATAAGGTCGCCTACGGGCACCATGCCGATGATGCCGCAGTCACCACACTGCTCAGCATCCTCTACAAGGGGCAGGTAGAGAGGCTCGCACCCCGTCGGGAATACTTCGCGGGGCAGCTCACGCTCATTCGCCCGCTGATTTACGTGACGGAAGCGGAAATCCGGCGCTACGCGCGGGCCCGTGAATGGGAGTTCCCGCCGGAGCTGGAGTGCCCGCGCAAGAATGACGCCCGAAGGGACAAGGTTGAGCGCTTTCTGGTTACCTTCAACCGGCGGGAGCGCGAGCAGATTCGCGCCAACCTGGCACGATTAAGCATACAGGGGAGAGAAACCTATGGAGAACAATGAGGCGCCCCAGGAAAATACCGGACTTTCCCCGCGCCTGGTCAGGTTGAGCAAATTCCTGGCGCTGCTGCTGGTTCACCGCTCGGCGCGCTTCCCCATTCCCATGGATGAGGAGGGCTATGCGAGCCTGGATCAGGTGTTGCGCATCCTCAAAGGGCTGCCCAACTTCCGGTGGGCGGGACGTGGGGATGTGGAAACAGTCGTCCATACGCCGGGGCGGCGCCGCTTCGAGATTGACGGCGAGGGCATTCGAATTCGCGCACTCCGCGGGCACGAAAAACCGGAACCAACAGAGGACTAGCAAACGGAGCGCGCCTCAGTCAGCGCTCTCTGCTGGTGATGTAGGCGCAGCTGTAGCGGACACCGGAACTGCAGCTGCAGACTTCATGAAGGGCTTCAGCAGCAGGATCAACAAGCCCGCGGCAACGATGCGCCCTACCCCCGAAGCCACAAAATCCCAGGCGTAGCCCACCGTCTCGATCAACTGCGCGCCGAGCAGGGGACCCAGGACATTCGCGAACGAGTTCAAGCTGGAATGCGCCGCAATCGCCTGCGTGCGGTGTTTAGCCTCCGAGAGCTCCAGCTGCAAGTTGAAGTTGGAGACATCGAAACCCGCCCACAGAAAACCGTTGGGAATCATCACAAACACGGCGTGCCAGGGCTTGGTCATCGGAATCCACATGATGGGCAGAAGCGGAATCAGCAAGGCACAGAGGGCAAAAGCCCAACGCGCGCCACGACGGTCTACCAGGCGCCCAAACACCTGCCGCCCCACCACATCGGTCAGTGCAGAGACCGTGCCCAGGATTCCGATAATTCCGGGGGTGGATTTCAGATTCTCGATCTGAAAAACGCTCAGATACGGCGATGCCAGCTGCACGGAGAGATTCCAAAACGCGAGCAACACCGTATAACGCAGGAACAGAGGGTTGGCAAGGAATGCCCGGCTGAAAGCAGTCCAGATTTTCTCGGGGCGCCGGTCCTCCCCGGAATCAGGCTCGGGGATGCGCCCGTAAAGGAAGACCGCCGCAACTGCTACCCCCACAGCGATGCCAAAAGCGAGCTGGTACCCACCCGGCGCGCCCCCACGGTCAATGATCTGACCGGCAACCGGCACGGTGAACATCGTGACGATGGACATAATCGTCTTGCGGGAGGAGAAGTAACGCCCACGGCGCTCCAGGGGCACGATATCCCCGGCAAGCGAGGTCCAGGCGGGGGTGCCGACGCTGCTCACCCCGGAGCGCAGCGCCATAATTCCAATGAGCGCGGTAATGAGCGCAGGTCCCGAAATCACAAAGGGCGCGAGGAGCGCCAGCAACAACATCAGGAACTGCATGGAGAGCGAGAGCATAAACACGGGCTTACGTTTGCCCAATCGCGCCGTCCATTGTGCGCCGATGAGCGGCGCCAGCATGGCAAGGAAACTGGCGATCGAAGCCAGCGTGCCGATCTGCAGTTTCGTCGCGCCCAATGCCAAAACATAAAGCGTGACATAGCTATCCACGAAGGCAGCTGCCAGTGCAATCAGCACCCCATACCACCAGAAGACCTGCATTCCGCGCCGGTAGGAAGGGTGAACATCCCGGGTCACGAAGACATCGGCATGGTACGCCCAATGCTGCAGATGAGAGAAAGCCTTATGAAACGGTATCACATCAGACCTCGAATATTCGACATTCGGATACTACGCAAACGCTATTATAATCGTGTCTGTGACAATGCCAGCAGCAGATGTAACTGTTCAGACTTCCATCACAAGGCACACACTGCGGACTAAAGTCCGTCAAAAAGGGTGATTTTCGTAGACGGGGCTGCGACCCGCCTACGAAAATCACGCTTGTAGAAAAAAGTCGCAGAAAGTTCAGGAAAGCGAGAGGTTACGATGGCGATAATACTACACATCACACAACAGGAAACCTGGGGTGCAGCTCGCGAAGCGGGCAGCTATCAGGCAGACACTCTGGCACTGGAAGGCTTTATCCACTGTTCCACACCTGAGCAGGTGGTGGAGGTCGCCAATGCAAGATTCCGCGGGCAGGAGGGATTGGTGTTGCTCTGCATCGAAGAAGCCCACCTGCAAGCCGAGGTGCGCTATGAGGATTGCTATGATACGGGTCAAAAGTTCCCGCATATCTATGGGCCCCTCAATCTAGCGGCAGTCATGCAGGTCCTCGCGTTCCCCCCACAGGAAGATGGCACGTTTATGTTGCCACCATGGACGGCGGGAGAGCAAGTTTAAGCCAAAATTTCTCCGCCCTGGCGGTCGTAGGGACACGCTCTCATCTTGACGTATAGGGGTCTGCTGGTAAAGTGAAGTGTATGAAACCACTTCACCCACAATCCGGACCAACGGCTTTTGCGCACGTGAACCTCAACCGGCGAGCATTCCTGAAAGGGCTTCTCGCTCTTGTAGGAGGAGCGCTTGCCAGCTGCGTGCGCTCCAATCAGAAGACGCCCTTATTGCCCGCTCCCGCAACCCAGACACCGGAAGCGAAAAGCCCCACGGCCTCGCCGACCGCTTCCCCCTCACCATACCCTACTGAAGCGCCGGCGCTCACCTCCACCCCACCCCCGACCGAGACGCCGAGCAACACGCCCAGCCCAACGCCTACAGAGATGCCCTGGGTCTACCCCAACAAGCCCTCAAAGCTGGGCTTACACACCGTTAGCCCCAATGGAGCTTTTCCCTTTGTGCGCGGCATTACCGAAGCCGGAGGCCAAATCCGCCTGATGAAAGCGCTGGGCAATTTCGGCGTGCTGCGGGAGGTAAAATCGGTTTCTCCCGCCACCGTCACCGTCGGGCGTTGGCCCTATGTGGAAGCTG
The DNA here is from genome assembly GCA_026645815.1 of Anaerolineae bacterium. Lineage (GTDB taxonomy): Bacteria > Chloroflexota > Anaerolineae > B4-G1 > SLSP01 > JAAZNO01. The sequence continues at coordinate 28,888 of JAPKMR010000022.1, forward strand.
TAGATATCTGGGGCGAACCGGCTCACGCCGCCGAACGCGTGATGCAGCAGCACATGCAAGCCTGGCAGCACGAGCGGGATGTGGTGGATTATTGGGAAGTCCTCAACGAGGTCAACCCTGGAAACACCGAGGGGCACGTATGGTTGGCGCGCTTCTATTGGGCAGCGATGGATATCGCGGAAGCCCAGGGATACCGTCTTGCGCTGTTCTCGTACTCCGCGGGAGTCCCGGAATGGGCAGATTGGTCCGCCATCGTCGAAACCGGCATCTTCGCCCGCGCCGCCCAGGGGGGGCACATCCTGGCGCTGCATGAATACGATTGGCCCTTCTTGCGCCTCAACTGGGGCGGCAGCCTTCCGGGGCAACCCGCGTATGATCCTGAGCGCGGCATTCTTGCCGGACGCTATCGCCACCTCTACCGCGATTTTCTGATTCCGCGCGGCGAGGTCATCCCGCTGGCCATCACGGAATGCGGTCTGGACCCAGGCATCACGGGAGCCACACCCAGCTTTGCATGGCAGCGGCAGTGGCTTAACGAGCTTGCCTGGTATGACTCCAAGCTCGTGGAGGATGACTACGTCATCGGCGCGGCAATTTTCACTCTCGGCGGCGGCGCAGATTTCTATTACTATGACTACGAAGCCCTGCTCCCGAATTTGCGCGAGTATATCCTGCGGCTAAAAGACCTTTAGGCAGCACCAGGGAGAGATCACGCGGCGCCGGATTTAGCGGTGCACCGCAAACGTTTCTACGCCCGCAGCGATGATACGCAGCTCACCACCGAGTTCCCCCACCCAAAGTGTTTTCTCATAAGTCTCATCCGCGGCGAGGAAACCATAGTTCGTAGCATCCGCCCACTGTAGCGTGATAATTTGCCCCGTCTCCTCGGGATCCACAAATGGCGCCAGCTCCACGCCGGGACCGCCCAACATCATCCGTGCCGCATCCCACTGCGCGAAGACAAAGTGACGGTTATCAGGCGACCAGCCCAGGAATTCGCCGGCGCCCTCAGCGTAGACGGTTGCCGCAGTGCCATCTGCATTGGCGAGCAGCAGGTCGCCGCCATAGTCCGTGGCATGTGCCAACCAGGCGCGATCCGGAGACCAAAGGCGATCCTCCATCGTGTTGAACAGGCACGCGTAGGGCAAAGCGCCAATCTGCACAGCACTCCCCGACCGTGGCAAGCGCCAGAGTGAACAGAACGCGCCCTCATTCCAGGGATCCGGTGACGTGATGGCGACCATCCCGTAACTGCTATCAGGCGCCCACAAAGGTTGTGGGATATAGGCATATTCACTGGCGGTGTTCACGAATGGGAAACGCACGAGTTCCCGACGGTTGCGCCCGTCAGCATCGAGCAGCGTCACGGCTTCGGGACTGGCAACCAGGAGCGCTGCCCCATCGGGGGAAAAAGCAAAACTTCCGCCCTCACCATCGGGCAGCAAACGCGTGAGCGCCGCTGTCTCGACATCCACAACCCACAAATCGAGGCGTGTATCCAAGCCGTAGCCACCCTGGATGAACGTGGTAAATGCGGCGCGGCGCCCATCAGGGAACCAGGAAATCCGCGCGGGTAACCGGTCGAGCAAAACTGAATCCGGGCTATCCGGTGTGGCGCCCATAACGCCGGGAAGATCGGTGGCAGCAACCAGACGCCGCGCCACCGCACCCTCCTCCAGGGGAATCACCCAAAGCTCAAAACGCTCCAATCCCGAAGGTCCCAAAGCAACCTCGCGGCGGAAGAGCGCCCAGCGCCCATCAGGGGAGATTTGAGGCTCAGAATCCTGATGTCCTGAAGTAAGCGGGCGCGGCGCGTTGTAACCTACTGCCCACCACAACGCCCCCTCCTGGCTGTAAACCATGGAGAGCACCGGAATCTCCCAGGGTTCCGGCTCAAGAGTTGGCGTCGGGGTCGCACAAGTCGTTCCACAACCGCCAGGACATTCATCAGGGCAATAGAAAACTTCGCCCTCACCGCACAGGGGTGGCGTACACACAGGCTGTAAGGTGGCGGAAGGCGTCATGGGAGGCTCGGAAGGCGTTGTTGGAGGGGAGAGCGGTAAAGTACATGCCAGGCTCAACGCCAGCAGTAAAGCGATCACACTCCATCTAGACCCTATTCTGTGTTGCATCGTAGCTCCTTTCAGCGTGATGACCAGAGAATTATAGCGTTATCCGGAAATCCCCCACTGTCGCCTGACTTCACGGCATAGCCCAGATTCCCGCCCCAGGTGAAGATCCCCGATCAATGAAACCTAAAAATAAGTCACCCATAAAAGCTGGGCTAACTCAAGTAAAGCACAGCTTACTCAGGTTGCCAAACCTCAAACGCTCCCCCATCTCCATGCCGTATTTGTGCGGCGTTCTCCCACGACTCTTATCTTATGACAGAAATCCGAGCATCTACCTGACATTTGGCGGTTGCCAATTTGCACTTTAATATTATAATTATGATTCAAATATGATAAAAATGCAAGGAGCTAAATCATGGCAATCACAACTTTCAAAGCTGTTTCCCGCAAATTACCCGAAGGGCTTGCCGTCGAAAACAAAGTACGGGGTTTTACCGTCATCATTGATGAACCAGAATCATTGGGAGGCACAAACACCGGCATGACCCCGGTAGAAGCCATGTTGATGGCGCTGGGTTCATGCCAGTGTATCGTTGCCGCGGCCTTCGCCAAAGCCAAGAAGATCAATCTGGAAGAAGTCTGGGTGGAGCTCGAGGGGGATTTAGATTCCAACGGTTTCCTCAGAGGCGCTGAGGGCGTGCGCAATGGGTTCCAGGAAGTTCGGCTCAAGTTGCATCTCAAATCGGATGCCTCGCAGGAGCAATTGGAGGATTTCGCGGCTTTCATCAATAGCCGGTGCCCTGTGGAAGATAATCTGTTGAATGAGACGCCGGTAGTCTCAGAACTGGTAGTGGAGCGCGCCTAGGACCTGCCCAAACGCCGGTATCACCCGAGAGCCTGATGTGCTTCGAATAACAATCTATGGGGCGGTGCGGCGCATCGCCCCATAGATTATTTACAAGGGCAGCATTGTGCTCTGCATGAAGCCGAGATAGGGTCAATATTGCGCTTGGGTGGGTTTCAACTTTGGGGTAAAAGAGAGACGAATATCATACAAATATCTTTCCTTTGATTGATTTTTGGCGGTGGGGCAAAGCCCCACCGCCAAAAATCAATTTTCTCCTGCGCCCTGTAGGGGCGCCTGAGATTTTCACCCCCGCCTTGAAACGTACCCTTGCGCTTTGAGTGGTTGAAAAAAACCTATTCCGTGGTAGAATAATCATATCTGATTGATAAGAGGTTGTGCCGTGAAATCGTTATTCGCACTACTCGCTCTTGAGCTGTTGGCACTTACCAACAGGTATTGGCGCGCGGCACCTGCACACTAAGATATTGGAATTCAAGCCCCTGCCGCGCAGCAGGGGCTTTTTGTTGGTTGTTTACAGTTACGGGCGTGGATAGCGGGGTACGAAACGCAAAGCATTTACGTCTTTGAGTCAGATAGCTCAGCACCCATGACCCAGTATCATTTTCAGGAGGCTCGAACATGACCAAGCCCTATCGTCCGCAAGAAATCGAACCGAAGTGGCAACAACGCTGGGAGGCGGATGCACTCTACCGCTCGGTGATTGACGCCGATAAACCCAAGTTCTACGCGCTCACCATGCTCCCCTACCCCAGTGGCGACCTTCACATCGGTCACTGGTATGCGATGACGCCCAGCGACGCACGCGCGCGTTTCAAGCGGATGCAGGGCTACAATGTGCTCTTCCCGATGGGCTTCGATGCCTTTGGGTTACCCGCCGAGAACGCCGCCATCCAACGCGGCATTCATCCCGGAACGTGGACGCTGCGCAATGTGGCAAATATGCGGCAGCAAATGCGCACGATGGGTACAATGTTCGACTGGCAGCGTGAGGCAGTCTCCTGCCTGCCCGGCTACTACCGCTGGACAGAATGGCTCTTCCTCAAGCTCTACGAGATGGGGCTGGCGTATCGGAAGAAATCGCCGGTGGATTATTGCCCAAGTTGCAAGACGACCCTGGCCCGCGAGCAAGTTGTGGGTGAGGAGCACATCTGCGAGCGCTGTGGCGCGCCGGTAATCAAGAAAGACCTGGAACAGTGGTTCTTCCGCATCACGAAATACGCGGATGAGCTGCTGGATTTCGCGAAGATTGATTGGCCCGACAAGATTCGGCTGCTGCAGACCAACTGGATTGGGCGCAGTGAGGGCGCCGAAGTGACCTTCACCATCGCGGCGGAGGACCTGCCTGCAAACGCCGCCGAGGGCGAGGGTGAGCTGGTCGTCTTCACCACCAGACCCGACACGCTCTGGGGCGCGACGTTTATGGTACTGGCGCCGGAACACCCCCTGGTGGAACGCATCACCAAAGCGGAATACCGCGAATCCGTGGCAGCGTACAAACAGCAGGCTGCGCGCCAGAACGAGATCGAGCGCCTGGCGACGGATAAGGAAAAAACCGGCGTCTTTACGGGTGCCCATGCCATCAACCCCGTGAACGGGGCGCGCATACCCGTTTGGATTGCGGATTATGTGATGATGACCTATGGCACCGGCGCCATCATGGCAGTCCCCGCGCACGATGAGCGCGACTTCGCGTTTGCGATCAAGTTCGGCTTAGCTATCATTCCCGTTATCGCCCGACCTGACGGCATTGCCAAGAGTTTCACTTTCCCCGGTTCGGTACGGGAAGGTTTCCGTGCGGAGCTGGAAGCTACCGACATCGAATTTGTCGCCGCGCCGGTGAGCGACCTGGGCGAGGGACTGTTCGTTACGCTGCATGGCGAGGCGCAAATTGACACCTATATCGCGCTGATGCAGAAGTACCTGCAGCCCAACAACTGGAACGAGGTAGTGGGCGCGCGCTGGGCCTTCATCTTCACCGATGGAGAGAAAGCTGAGGTATGTGAACTGGATTCAGTGGAAGCCGATGCTGCGATTCTGGCACGTTGCAAAGCTATCTTCCCACCTGTCAGCCCCAATCGCACCTGCATGGAGATGCTGACTTCGCTATCGTTCTACACCGATGTGCTGTTCCACCATGAGTATGGGATGATGATTAACTCCGGACCTTTCAGCGGCACACCGGGAGATGTTGCCAAATCTCAGGTCATCGCCTGGCTTGCAGAGCAAGGGCGCGGCAAAGCCGCGATCAACTACAAGCTGCGCGATTGGCTCATCAGCCGGCAGCGCTATTGGGGCGCGCCGATTCCGATGATCTACTGCGATAGCTGCGGCATTGTCCCCGTGCCCTACGAGGACCTGCCCGTGCTGCTGCCCGCCGATGCTGAAATTCCGAAGACTGGCGAGAACGCGCTGCTCTACCACGAAGGCTACCTGCACACGACATGCCCGAAATGCGGCAGACCTGCACGACGTGAGACCGACACGATGGATACCTTCATGTGCTCATCGTGGTACCAGTATGCATACCTAAGCCCTTACTATCGCGAGGGCGAATCCGTGATGGGCAATGATACGCCGTGGGACCCGGCAGAACTGGCTTACTGGGCGCCTGTGGATTCCTATACGGGTGGCGCAGAACACGCCGTGATGCACCTGATGTACACGCGCTTCTTCACCAAAGCGCTGCGCGATGCCGGACTGCTGAATTTCGACGAGCCGATGCTGCAATACCGCTACCAAGGCATTATCCTGGGGGAACCGCGCGATGGCGACTGCGTGGAAGTGAGCGGAACGTGGGAGGGCAACGCTTTCCAGGCAAGCCACATCGCGGTCACACCTTTCGACCAACGCGATAACTGGCCTCCCGCCGGAAAAGGCGAGTTGCGCGTCTGCGGCGAGGTGCTAGACCGTGATGATGTCAGCCTGAAGGTACAGGCAGGCGACGATTTGGTCGTCGTACGCGTTCCGGAAGAGCTGGAAATCGTCATTCCCGGCAAGGAAAGCCTGGGCGGGCTAAACGACATTCTCTATCATCTGGAAGTCGAGAAGATGTCGAAGAGCAAGAAAAACGTTGTCGCGCCCGATACACTGGTGGCAACCTATGGCGCAGATACCGTGCGCGCTTACCTGATGTTTGGCTGGCGCTGGGATCAAGGCGGTCCCTGGGACAGCAAGGGCATTGAGGGTGTAGTGCGCTGGATCAACCGCGTGTGGGCACTCGTGATGGATGCGCCGCGCACCCGGATTCCGCTGGATGCGGCAACTGAGCGCGAGCTGCAGCGAGCGATGCACACTGCCATCAAAGCAGTGACGCAAGACCTGGAAAGCTTTAGTTTCAACACCATCATCGCGCGCCTCATGGAATTCACGAACGCGCTGGGCAAAGTCAAAGATGCAGCTTGGGAATCAGTGCTATGGGATACTGCCATCAGCCATCTGCTGCTGCTGCTGGCGCCCATCACGCCACACCTGGCGGAGGAATTATGGGAGGCAATCGGTAAACCATATAGCGTACACGTGCAGGCATGGCCAAGCTGGGATGAAGCGATGCTTGCAGTAGATGAAATTGAGATTCCAGTGCAGGTGAACGGCAAGGTACGCGGCAAGATTGTCGTTGCGGCGGATGCAAACGACGAAACCGTGAAAGCCACAGCCCTGGACGAAGCCAACGTGCGCCGCTATACCGAGGGGCAGCAAGTGCTCAGGGTCATCGTCGCCGGACGGAAACTGGTCAGTGTGGTGGTCAAATAGGCCACACGCAGACCTCTGCTAAAACAACAGCGTGGTGGGTTAGCCCACCACGCTGTTGTTTTGCACCCGAACGGCGAAAAAGACTAGACTCAAGCCAAATATCGTGTTATAATCTAATTTAGATTTAAGTGAGGTGATGCCATGTCACAGCCAACGCAACACGATATCATCATTGTAGGCTCAGGACCGGCAGGTTTGGCCACGGGCCTGCACCTTCTGCAACGCGCCCCCGAATTGGCACAGCGCACGCTAATCCTGGAGAAAGCACGACACCCCCGCCCTAAACTCTGCGCTGGGGGGCTATTGCCCGATGCATTGACACGACTGGAGCTCCTCAACCTTGATGTCACCGAAACCCCGCACGTCAAAGTTCCATGGGCGAATTTCACCTTCCAGGGACGAGGAATGCGAATGACCGCAGACAGGCGGGATTATGCCTTCTACGTTATCCGCCGTCACGAGTTCGATGCCTGGTTGGCGTCAAAGGCGCGTGAGCGCGGACTGACGCTACAGGAAGAAACCAGAGTGCTCGCGGTACGTCACGATGGCGACGGCGTGATTGTGGAAACGGACCGCGGCAACCTCTATGCACGGGCTGTGGTCGGCGCAGACGGCGCCAATAGCGTGGTGCGCCGGGCAGTCCAACCAGAATCATCCCGCAACGTCGCACGCTTGCTAGAAGTATTGGTACACCCACGCAACGGCGATGCCCCCAAAGACCACCACCCCCCGCATCTCCCGGATGAAGCATATTTCGAGTTTGGGTGCCTGCCGTACAATATTCAAGGGTACGTGTGGGATTTCCCCACACAGGAAGGCGGCGCACCCCGTCGTTGCTGGGGCATATACGATAGCCGCGTGGATTCCAGAGGCGATAAGGGCGACCTGCCGAACACACTCAACGAATTCATGGCGCGTTATGGCTATACGCCAGCGGATTACACCCTAAAGGCGCATCCCATTCGCTGGTTCGATGCCGGCGCCACCTTTTCCGCGCCCGGCATTGTGCTGGCAGGCGATGCCGCCGGTGTAGATGCTGCTTTCGGCGAGGGCCTCAGCCCGGCGCTAGGTTACGGCGAAATCGTCGCAGATGCGTTGGCAGATGCCTTCGCGCGTGAGGATTTCAGCTTTAGCGACTATCGCAAGCGTGTGCTGGGGCATAGCCTGGGGAGGGCGCTTCGAACACGCACCTTTACCGCTAAAATGCTCTTCAGCCTGCGGCAACCCGGCATTCAACGGTTGCTTTGGTGGCGGTTCAGTGGTTTGTTGCATTGGTACATCAACCACTTCGTCATCAATTGGACGGAGCGGTAATCCCCAAAAACTCAAACGCTAACACTTTGTTGTGAAGAAATTTCGCGGCGCAGGAAATCTACGCCGCGAAACTTTTTGTTCCTTCCTAAAATGCGGATGTAATTGTTCAGCGTGCTCCCGTTTGATACGGCAAAGAGCGGCTAAAGCCGCAAATTTGCGCCCTGCGACGGAAGCCTGAACAGCTACATGGGGATCCATTTTTGACAAGCCCAGCAATGGGAGTATACTGATCTTATCGGCTGGCTGAACCCCGCGCCATCACCTGCGCTGAGATTCGGTTCCGGTCCCCCACTCAAGCACCGTGGTCATTCCGTGCGCTACCGCCTCGCGTTGACGCCAGGAAAGACCAGGAAAGCCCAGACACGTTGCCTGCAAGCCAAGATTTCACCACGGAAAGCCAGAGGGAGACCAGGCCAATGATCAGGCGGGCTACCGCGCCTGCACGGCGTCGCGCTTAGCGCAGAGGCGGTTCCCTGATTCTCTCTGTGGAGCATCTGAAGAGATTACACAGAGAAAACACTGAACAAAGATGCACGGGAAAAGTGCCGAGAACCCAAAGGAGGGTATATGCTACAACAAATTCTGTCCGTCTTATTTTGGCTTTTCCTCGCGGCTGTGGTGCTCTACCTGCTGGCAGGCATTCGCTACATCCCCAACAACCGAATCGGCGTTGTCGAAAAACGCTGGAGCGCCAAAGGCTCGCTAAAACAGGGGTTCATCGCCCTGAATGGCGAGGCGGGTTACCAACCGCATGTATTGCGGGGTGGCTTGCACTACCGTTTTGCAATCCAGTACCGGGTTCACATCGAACCGCTGGTCACAATCACCCAGGGACGTATCGGCTACGTTTTTGCCCGTGATGGTGTACCGCTGCCCGCAACACAGACCCTTGCCAGCAATGTCACCGCAAACGATTTCCAGAATGTGGAACACTTCCTGCGCAACGGCGGTCAGCGAGGACCGCAACGGCAGATTCTCCGTGAAGGTACGTATGCCATCAACCTGGCGCAATTTGTCGTGATTACCCAGGAACGTATCTACTATCTGCCCCTCAACCGCGCCGAGGATGCCATCATTCACAACATGGCGCAGGTCATCGCCGAACGGGATGGATTCCGCCCTGTAGTCATCAAAGACTCAGATGATCTCGCCGGCATCGTCACAGTGCACGATGGTCCTTCGCTGCCGCAAGGCGAAATCATTGCCCCGATTGTGGGCGATGACCCCAACATTCCGGAAACCTATCACAACAATTTCCAGGCGCCGGATCACTTTCTCAATGCCCGTGGTTTGCGCGGACGGCAGCTCCAGGTGTTGGTGGAAGGCACATACTACCTCAACCGGTTGTTCGCTACCGTAGAGATGATCCCGAAGACAATCGTGGAGGTCGGCAACGTCGGCGTTGTCGTCTCCTACACTGGCGAAACCGGCGAGGACCTCTCCGGCACAGAATACCGGCATGGTGAACTGGTGCGCAAGGGGCAGCGCGGCGTGTGGAGCGAACCGCTGCTGCCGGGCAAATACGCCTTCAACACCTTCGCCGGCAAAGTCATCATGGTGCCGACCACCAATATCATCATCAAGTGGATTCGCAGCGAAATGGGCACGCACCGCTTTGACGAAAACCTGAAGGAAGTCTCCCTGATTACGAAGGATGCCTTCGAGCCTTCACTACCGCTATCGGTCGTCGTCCATATTGATTACCAGAAGGCGCCGCTGATCATCCAACGCTTTGGCGATGTCAAGCGCTTAGTGGAACAGACGCTGGACCCGATGGTCTCGGCGTACTTCAAGAACATCGGGCAGACACGCACATTGATCCAGCTGATCCAGGATCGTAGCGCAATCCAACAGCTCTCTAGCCAGGAGATGAAGGAACGCTTTATGCACTACAACCTGGAACTGGAGGAAGTGTTGATTGGCACGCCGGAGGCTTCGCCGGATGACAAACAGATCGAGACGATTCTGATGCAACTGCGCTCACGGCAGGTCGCAGTGGAGCAAATCGAGACCTACAATCGGCAAGAGCTAGCTGCCATCAAGGAACGCGAATTGCGCGAGGCACAAGCCCGCGCCGAGCAACAGCGGCAGGTCACGCAATCAGAGATCAACATCACGGTGCAGACCAACGAGGGTCGGGCCGAATATCAGCGCGCCCTCCAACAGGCGGCGCAAATCCGCGCCCTGGCTGAAGCCGAAGCAGAAAAGGTTGCCCGCGTCGGCGTTGGGCAAGCTATCGCCATCGAAGAACAGGTGCAAGCCTATGGTGGACCGCAATTCCAGGTAACGCAACAGGTCCTCACCCGCTTTGCTGAAGCCATTCAAAACGCAGGTGTGGATGTAGTGCCCCGGGTGGTACTCGGAGGCGGGGAAGGCGGCGGCACCAATAGCCTCATTGAAGGGCTGATGGCAATGTTGCTCTCCGAGAAGCTGGGAACGCCGCTGGTTACCGAGAGCGAGCATAAGCGTTCCCCCATGGCAGAGGTACTGCGAGAGCAAATTCGCGAAAAGCTAGGCAGCGCCACCGATAACACGCCGCCGATGGTGCAGCCATAATTTCGTCCGCAAGGGGTCCCTATATACATGGTCGAGGGCGCGCAAGACGCGCGCGCGCAAGACGCGCCCTCGACCACTTTGTGTGCAAATCGCGTAGAGCCTTCAGTAGCCTACCGCTATCCAAGGCATTTCATGCCCGGCACAACTCACCGGCAGGAGACATAATCCTCGCCCAGGATCAGCCGCATCTTGAACGGCGCGCCGGGATCAGGGCTTAATACGACATTTTCCTGACGGATGCGGAAGAAACTCTCCACCCAGCTCAAGCCACTGCCCTTGGTATTCTCACCGAAAAAGATCAGGCGCGACTGGGGATATAGCCCATCTGCGGGCGCATAGTGTGGTTCGTAACCCGCATGCACCAGCCAATCGGCTGCCAGGTGCTCCCAGCCCTCGTGCCCGGAAGCATTCCACACCTCGATAGGGATGGCGGCCTGTAACGCGCGGCTACTCGAAGGTTTGGCAAGCACATTCTGCAATACAGGCTCAATCTCCTCCCAAACCGGCAGGAAGACCGCTCCCCCCTCCGGAGTAGTATAGGGAATCAACTGCGCGCGTCCAATGTTATAGGCATGCACATCCACTGGGCTGAGCCGCGCGGCAGTAATCGCCAGATCGAGGATATTGCCCATGCCCAGGTCGGTCTGATACAAACCGCTGAGCTCTTGCGCTAGCGCTGGTACAGCTTCCAGCAAATTGGCCTGCTTTGCCTGCCGCCACATCGCCTCCAACACGCGCTGCTGCCGTTGCTCCCGCGAGAAGACGCTGGTCGTCTTGCGGGTCCGCCCATACCAAAGAGCCAAACGCCCGTCCATGTGGTACAGACCCGGTTCCAAGACCAACCAATCGTATTCCCCCGCCTCATTGGGATAGGGCCAGTAATCCTCTAACCGGCAGTGAACCGGCATATCAATGCCCCCCAGCGCATCAATAAGACCCCGCAAGCCGGCCATATCCACTTTAGCATAATAATCCGCGCTGATGCCCAGATTATAGAGCAAGGCTTGATTCAACAATCCGAAACCACCACCCGCATAGCCATACGTAGTGCCGGTCATATCCACAGTGTTGATACGGCTCATCCAAAAGCCGGGTATATAAATATAAAGGTCGCGGGGAATCGAGAGGATGCTCACGGAAGGCACATCCGGGTAAATTACCACATATTGAATCGCATCTGTGCGCCAGTTATCCCAATCTGGGCGCTGGTCGCTGCCCAGAAGCACCACGGTGAGTGCGTCCTCAGGAATGGGAAGGAGGGGCACCGGGGTGGGAACCGTGATAGTGTGCGAGGGGTGCAAGGTCGGCGTGATGTCAACCGGCGCCAGCGTGGGACGGCCGGGGTTCACAATCCGTGTCGGAGTAGCCGTCGGTGAAGGTGTGGGCGAGGGCATCGGCGTAGGTGAAGGAGTCACGGTAGGGAAAGGAGTGCTGGTGCCCGTAGGGGTCCAGGTGGGCGGTGTTTCACGTGTGGGGGTCAGCGTCGGTGAAGCCACTAAGGTGACCGTAGGCAATGGCGCCGCCAGCGCCACATCAGCTCCCGCGGTAGGCGCTGGAACGAGACCACCGGCTCCGGGAACATCCACCCAGGCCCGTGACCAGGTAAAGCTGAGGTAGAGCATGACCACGCCGATAAGAAGCATAGCGAGGAGCAAAAACACCAGGGTTCGAAATTGAGATTGAGTCATGTCCGTACGCTTATAACTGATCTATGGGATTCGCGACCACAACGCGGCACGATATCACATCCCCACGTTGTTATTGTAGCACAATGCACGGGTGAATCAAAGCGTGATTCAACGAAACTATTTAGCCAATTTCCGGTGCTCCCGATATCTTAATCTCCCCTTAACAAGCTGCTGCTATGATCTAGATGTAGACACCTGATAACGTGAGATGTGAAATGGAAAAAGCGAAATTGAATTCTAACGCAGTTAAAAGCAAGCCGAGCTGCCCCAAGCATCGGATGCCCGCCGGCGGCATACCGTAACCCATATTGTGTGTCCTCAGCACCGAGCGCTCTCCGGTGCGTTCTCCTCCTCACCCCGGTCGCAGAGATTTACACTCCTCTTGCGACCGGGGTTCAACAATATCATCCTGTTTCCGGGTCGGTGAAAGGGATTTTGGGAAGCCAGAGCATGTCCACAAAAACCCAACTCCAAAGCAATCACTCCTGCCCCCACCCACGCAGAACGAGTGGGATATACCCCCACTGGTAGCGCCACCCGTTGGCGCCACCGCCACCGACGGTAACCTCGTCCAGAAAAACGGTTGCCGGCAAAGCGCCGGCGCCGGATTGCAAACGCACGGTGAGCGTCACCAGGTCACCCGGTGTAGCAGCAACCTCCGTCCACCAATGGCGCCAATCCGCGTTGAGGGGCAACGTGTGATTGGCGACACCGCCAGGAGTCTCGATAAGAACGCTCAGCACATCGCCGGTATCAGCTTCCGGTGCAGCGACCATCAACGAGAGCGTGGGCAGAATCGTACCCGGGGACAGGCGCACGCTCTGTTGCAGTTCGACCTGTTGGCCTGGTTGAGCGGAGAGTTCGACGCTGCCGCGTCCGGTATGCGCAAAAGTGCTTACGCGAACCAGACTGGCAGGCGGGGAAGCTGTTACAACCCAATGAGCAAGCTCGGATTCGAAACCCCAATTACGAACCACGTTGTCAAACGGAAGCAGCACCAGCACAGCCTCGGAAATCTCACCGCTATGCAAAGCTAAATCGTAAAGCGGGTCGCCGTTGGGAAAATGCAAGCTGCCCGGTTCGAAAATCTGTAGCATCACGGCGCCCGGGAACAGATTCCCGAAGGTGTAGCTCCCATTCGCCCCCACAGTGACTCTGGGACCCTCCGCCAATGCTATTTGCGCCCCGCCGGCCTTCGCACCCCGATTATCCAGGATGGTCCCGGTAAGCGTTGCCGGATAAGTCACGGTGATGCCGATATCCAACGTGGGGTTGCCGCGGTCAGCGAACCAGGTAATCCCTTCATGAACCATATCCCACTTGAGGATATAAGCGCCAGGGTCATGCGGCGCCGTAAGCGCTGCAGCAGGAATCACAACGGTAGCGCCAAAAGGACTGTCACCGGGCAGCGATGTGCGATGGTCCTCCGCCGGTGGTTGAAGATATTGTGCACCGGTAGAATCGTACCAATGGTAGCCAAGGTGATAGGGTGTGCCCGGGGTCGGATTTGCCAACCAGGTATTGACGCCGGTGTTGCGCAATGTATGGCGCACCGCCACCGTCGAACCGGTCAACATTACCTGGGGCGTGTCATGGGTCAGGAAAGCAGCGGCATAAGCTGGCACATAAGCGCTCAGAATTTCCCAGGCACGGGTACGCAATGCAGGGAGTTGCGCATAGAAGCCCCCTCCAGGGCAAGTGGTGGCGGCGTAATCACGGTGCCCGGTGATGTTGGGGGTGACCAGGTCAACGAAAAAACTGCTTTCACGAGGATGAATGAAGTTGCGTTCCCCATACCAGGCAGCTAACGCTGCATTGGATTCCAACATCGGGGCAGTTGGTGCAACCGTACTGTAGTCGCCCAGGTTTCCAATACCCACGCTGCCGACGTTGTAGCCGTAGGTGTGCCCTGCAATCACATCCAGACCACCGGCGCGCCCCTCGTAGATGTTGCCGTATTTATCCACCAGATAGTTGTAGCCGATATCGCCCCACCCGCGTGTGATGGCGTGATAATAGTAAATGGCTTGCACTTCGGCCACCGGATTATCTCCGCCAGAGGTGACTGTATGATGAACGACAATCTTGCGCGCGGGCGAGTACTCCGGGGGCCAGGTCATCAGCGATTCGTCCGCGCCCCAACCGGCACGGGGAATGATCTGCGGCGCAGGAACTGCCGCAACTCCCGCAAGCGGGGCAGTTTGGGCGCGGACTTGCTCCAGCGCGGGCGCCCCAGAAGCATCAATAGCCGTGAGGGTGAGCGACCGCACGACCGCACCGCCGCGAAAGGTAAGGCGCGCTTGCAGCCATTGGGCTGCGTTGAGCATGACGAGATTATCACCAAACCAACGGTGGTCCTGAAGTTCTCCCTCGATGGGCTGCCAAGGCTCCCATTGATGTCCATCGCGGCTCAAGCGCATCTCCAGGGTCACCTCGGCGCCGGGAGCAAGATCTGCTTGCCAATGACCACCCGCGGCGGTGAAAGGGAAAGGGACGCGGTGCACCGGCGTGATATAGCTGCCGCTCTCAGCCACGGGACGCAGTTGCCCCGCGGCAAAAATCGTCTGCCCAAAGTCACCAGCAGCGAAATCCTCCGGTGAAAGCGCCCAAGTATAGCCGCGAGGTCCGCGGGGTATAGCACGCACAGGCTCCAGTGGCACCCCACATAACACCAACAAAATCAGCACCATGAGCGCGCTGCGCGCTGCGCCATACCCCGAGGTGAAAAAGTATCTGGCCATACCAATCTCCTTATCCGCCTGAAGACGGTTATGATTTGTGGGTTGCCTTCGGCAACTCGTACAGGCTGCCTCATACAATAATACCCCGAAGTCGGGCTACGCGCCAGATGCCGCTTGACAGCCTATCACTCTTGCATATAATTAGCCGTCTAAATATTAGACGGCTAATTAAAAAAGAAAGGGAAGGAAGATATGGATTTCATGCCAGAGCCAAGATCACTAGACCATCTACTGGCACAGGTAACGCGCCTGCACCATGAACGCGCGCGGACACAAATCGGCGCTCTAGGGCTACATCGCGGGCAACCCCCGCTGATAATAACACTATCGGAAGGAGACGGTCGCACCCATACGGAGCTAGCCGAGCATCTACATGTGACCCCGGCTACCGTGACCAAAATGGTGCAACGCATGGAGAGCGCCGGTTTCGTGCAGCGCCAACCAGACAGCGATGACCAGCGCATCTCGCGCGTCTATCTCACACAAACCGGACGCGAGGTCAGCAAGCAGCTCAGCGCACTCTTCAACACCCTGGATATAGAGACCTTTGCGGGCTTCGCGCCCGAAGAGCGTACGCGCCTACACCAGTTGCTTTTACGGGTGCGCGACAACCTGTTGCGGACTGCAACTTCCCCAGATCAGGATCAACAATGAAATCTACTTTTCAACTACTGCGTTTTCTCAAACCGTATCGTTTTTGGGCTTTAATTGCCCCCGTGCTGATGATGCTCGAGGTCGCGATGGACCTGATGCAACCGCGCATGATTGCCCGTATAGTGGATGAGGGCATCGCTCAGCTGAATCTGCCGCTGGTATATCAGACCGGCGGGCTGATGATTGGCTTGGCGCTCATCGGCGCACTCGGTGGTATGAGCAATGGCTTCTTCGCCGTGCGCGCCGTCCAGGGCTTTGCTGCCGATTTGCGCGAGGCATTGTTCCGCAAGGTACAGGAACTCTCCTTTGCCAATCTTGAAGAATTGGAAATTGGGCAGCTGGTCACTCGGCTCACCAACGATGTCACTCAGGTGCAGCAGGCAATCTACATGACGCTGCGGATGATGATTCGCGCCCCGCTGCTGCTGGTAGGCAGCTTGATCATGGCTATCATCACCAGCCCGCAGCTCATCTTCATCCCGCTGATCCTCATGCCATTGGAATTGCTGGTCGTCATCTGGTTCATCAACAAGGCAACCCCGCTGTACACACGCGTGCAGGAGAAACTCGATGCCGTCAACAGTGTAGTACAAGAAAACCTCGCCGGTGTGCGCGTGGTCAAAGCCTTTGTGCGCAAGGCGCATGAAGAGCAACGCTTTGGCAATGCCAACAATGCCCTGGTGGACCAAACACTCATCGTCGCGCGCCTGAGCGCGGCTACCATGCCCTTTATGATGCTGACCATGAACCTGGGCGTGGTCGCCGTGTTGTGGTTCGGTGGGGTACAGGTCACACGTGGGGGAATGCAGTTGGGGCAAATCATCGCCTTCGTCAACTATCTGACCACCACACTCTTCTCCCTGATGATGGTGAGCATGCTAGTCATCATGGTGGCGCGAGCGGAAGCTTCCGCGACGCGCATTCAGGAAGTGCTGCTCAGCGAACCTACAGTCCAGGACCAACCCGACGCACGTCAGGTCCAGGCGCCCAAGGGACATATCGCTTTCGAAAACGTCAGTTTCAGCTACAACGGCAACGGTTGTGATCCGGTGCTCAAAAATGTGAGCTTCACCGCCGAACCAGGGCAGACCGTGGCGCTCTTGGGGACCACGGGCGCGGGCAAATCCAGCCTGGTGCACCTCATTCCGCGCTTTTACGATGTGACTGGCGGGAGAATCACCCTGGATGGCGTGGATATTCGCCAGCTCGACCAGGAATCGCTGCGGAGGTCTATTGGCATGGCGCTGCAGGAGACCGTGCTCTTCAGCGGCACCATCCGCGACAATATTCGCTACGGCAGACCCGAGGCAAGCGAGGGAGAGGTCATTGCAGCCGCACAGGCAGCGCAAGCCCACGACTTTGTCATGAGTTTCCCTGAGGGCTATGACACCGAGGTGGGGCAGCGCGGCGTCAATCTCTCGGGCGGGCAGAAACAGCGACTCGCCATCGCGCGAGCGCTATTGCTGCAACCTGCGGTGTTGATTCTGGATGATAGCACCAGTGCTGTGGATGTGGAGACCGAGACGAAGATACAGGCGGCGCTGGAGAGTTTGATGCAGAACCGTACCAGTTTTGTCATCGCGCAGCGCATCAGCACCGTGCTCACCGCGGATAAAATTCTGGTATTGGACGATGGGCACATTGCTGCCGAAGGCACGCACACGACGCTTCTGGCATCCAGCCCAATCTACCGCGACATCTACAATTCCCAGCTGGGGAACGGAGGCGCCGCCAATGGCTAAGGCAAAGACTTCGAATAGCAACAACGAACAACGCCCCGCAGCAATGCCTTTTGGTCCCCCGCGTGGCGGCCCAATGGGGATGTTACGCGAAAAACCGCATGTCAAGGATGCCCGCGGCACGCTCAAGCGGCTCTGGTACTATCTGCAACGCCAAAAATGGGCGCTAGTAGCAGCTGCGCTTCTCATCACCATCACCGCAGCACTGGAGCTACTGGGACCTTATCTGATGGGACGCGCTATTGATGACTACATCACAAAGCGCGACCTGGTTGGGTTGGCGCGCTTGGCGGGCGTTATGATTGCGGCTTATGTGCTCACCTCTGCCGGAGTCTGGGCACAAAGCTATATCATGGCGGGCATCGCCCAACACGCCGTACGCGACTTGCGCAACGAGGTCTTCGCCAAACTCCAGACGCTCTCGCTGCGCTTCTTCGATCAACACACACACGGTGATCTGATGAGCCGCCTCACCAACGACGTGGAAAACATCAGCAACACGCTGAGCAGCAGCGCGGCGCAGCTCTTTGCCAGCGCTTTCAGCCTGGTAGGTGTGGTCATCATGATGTTCGTTGTCAATGTGCCGCTAGCACTGGTGACGCTGTTGGTAATCCCGCTGACCGTGACGGTGACGAATTTCATCACCAAGCGCACACGCGAGGGCTATCGCGCGCAACAGAAACACCTGGGAACACTCAACAGCATTATCGAGGAAACCGTGACCGGGCAAAAAACGGTCAAGGCTTTTGTGCGTGAAGCAGAAGCCATGGAAGCTTTTGCAGACGCCAACCTGGAGTTGCGGCAAGCCGCGACCCGCGCGGAAACGCTTACCGGCTTCATGGGACCACTGATGAATATGATCAATAATACCGGGCTAGCGATTGTTGCCGGCGCGGGCGGTTGGTTCGCGGTGCAGGGAATGGCATCCGTGGGTGTGATAGCAACTTTCATCAACTATGCGCGGAGTTTCTCCCGTCCGCTCAATCAAATCGCGCAGCTCTTCAATACCATCCAATCGGCGCTTGCCGGCGCCGAACGCGTGTTCGAGATTCTCGACGAAGTGCCAGAGATTACAGACGGGCCAGACGCACGCCCGCTAGAGCACATTCAGGGACGGGTGAGTTTCGATGATGTCTGCTTCTGCTATGAGCCGGATGTACCAGTGTTGAAGCATGTCAACCTCTACGCTGAACCGGGGCAGTTGATTGCGCTGGTGGGACCCACAGGCGCCGGCAAAACAACGGTCATCAACCTGCTCACCCGCTTCTACGATGTGGATTGCGGCGCGATTCGCATTGATGGCGTGGATATTCGCGACATCAAGAAGGATGACTTGCGACGGAAATTGGGATTGGTGCTGCAGGATAACTTCCTCTTCGCCACAACGGTGATGGAGAATATCCGCTATGGACGGCTAGAAGCAACTGATGAAGAAGTGATGGCTGCGGCAAAGCTCGCCAACGCCGACAGCTTCATCCACCGCCTGCCGCAGGGCTACCAGACAGAACTTTCAGAGCGTGGCGGCAATCTGAGCCAGGGGCAGCGACAGCTGCTCGCCATTGCACGCGCTATCCTGGCAGATCCCGAAGTACTGATCCTGGATGAGGCGACCAGCAACGTTGATACTCGCACGGAGAAACATCTGCAAGAGGCGTTGCTGCGGCTAATGGCAGGGCGCACGAATTTCGTCATCGCTCACCGGCTGAGCACCATCCGCAACGCCGATTGTGTGATGGTCGTCAAAGATGGCGAAATCATCGAACGCGGCACGCATGATAGCTTGCTAGAGAAACAGGGTTTCTACCACCACCTGTATATGAGCCAATTCAAGGGGCAGAGGGTATAAAAGACCTGCCTCAAGTCAAAGGCAAAAGCAAGCCGGCTATGAGGCAAATGCCTTTCATTTGATTGATTGTTGGCGGCGGGGCAAAGTCCCGCCGCCAACAATCAATTTTCTCCTGCGCCCTGTAGGAGCGCCTGAGATTTTCACCCCCGTTTTGAAACGCACCCCGGGCAAATGACCGGCTGATTTCGACCAAATTTGTGCTAAACTTATGGGTAGCAAAACAACAAGATCGTGCCAGGATGGCTCTATTGAAGCCGTTTCTGGCGCACCCACCAACACAAAAGGAGCATATCCATGAGAGGAAAACGATTTGGGTTGTGCCTACTAGCTTTAGTACTCAGTCTAGCCAGTGGTTGCACACCGGAGGCTATGCCTTCACCAACCACCGTGGCTTCGACGCCCGCCCTCCCCAGCCCAACAACCACACCGGCGCCCACCGCTACCCTGACGCCTGTACCATCCCCCACACCAACACCAACTCCCACACCCAGCGTGCGCCCTGGTGCAGCACTCGCGCCGGAAAATATCGCCCAACTGACACAAATGGCCCAGATCGGGCGGGGAGAAATCCACGACCAACACTGGGCGCCTGATGGCAGCGCTCTGGCAGTAGCGACCGGCTTGGGCGTGGTTCTCTTCGACGGGGTCACCCTCGAATTGCGGGAGCAGCTGCCGACCGGCGAAACCAATCGAGTCCGGTTCAGCCCCGACGGGACTTCCCTAGCCGTAGCGGCGAGCGACTGGGTGGCGCTCTGGGACCTGAGCGCCGGTGATTATCGCTTTCGCAATGAAACCGAATACGATATAGACAGTCTGACTTTCAATACCGAAGGAACAACCTTGTTAGTTGCATCCCAGGAGACTGTGCCGGTGACCACCGTCTACGGGACGACCTCCCGCTACGATTTGCACATTCAGCAATATGACGTGACAGATGGTTCGCAACTGCGCACCATCAAACTGGTGGACCCTAATGGGCGCGCGTTAAGCCCCAGGTTTGTTGATGGGGGGCGAGTGATCCAGACTTACTCAGCGCCGAATGATTATTTCTGGTGGGATGCCCAAACCGGACAGCAACTCTATGCCTATAATACCGAAGGCGTTACCCTGGCAATTCTACGGACAGTGGGCGAGCGTGCGCTGCGCATTGAGGTATCCGACCTGACCAGGGTCAAGGCCATGGATTTGGTCAGTGGAGAAATACTAGGTGAAATTACCCCGGGCGGCGAGGCGTACGGGATGTTCCTATCCGAGGACGGGCAGACGGTGGTGGTGTTTGCGGATACCATCAGTCGTTGGGATGTCGCAACCCTTGAATCGCAGGGGACATTCACCCTGAAGAGCGCAGGACGGCTGAGCCTGATTTTCGCCCCGGATTTCAGCCGGGCGATCGTCAAAGAAGATGGCACGCTCCGCCTGCTCGATGTGGCGGCAGATGCGATCCTCGCGGAGCAACCGGGCTTTTACGACCGTGCCTGGGAGGTGGCGCTCAGTGCGGATGGAAGCCTGCTCGCTGCCAACCGGGGGACTTACTACGGGAGGAACACACGCGTGGAAACCTGGGATACCGTGCGCCTGGAGCGGTTGGCGGTCATTGCGCCAGGGCTGGAGAACTCACTGGTCAGCCTGGCAGTGGATGCAAAAGGGCGGGTGTTGACCGGCATTGCGGAGCTAGCCGAGGTGCGTTTCTGGGACCCCTTCTCTGGAGACAGCGCCGGCACATTGACGTTGGACCAAAGATTGACCAAATTTGCGTTAACGCACGATGGTCAACATCTGGCTGTGGCGCATGCTACCGATGGCTCGCTCTGGGACCTGCCGACGAGCACACGCCTGGAGACGCTGGGCGACTATGGGGAGCGCGTTAGCCGCATCGCGCTGAGCGAAGATGGCACGCGCGTGGCGCTGACGTATTTCAGCGAGTATGGCGCGGTGTTGTGGGATGTGAGCACTACGCAAGCGATGATCACCCTACCGAATTGCCAACGAGCGGTGGTCAGCCCAGATGGCTCGCAATTCGCCTGCTACAAAGACCTCACCATACCCATTCAGAGCATCGCGACCGGCACGGTCTTGGGCGCATTGCCGGTGCCAGCAGAGATTGTGCAGCTGGCTTACTCGCCCGATAGCCGCCTTCTGGTGGCGAGCTGCGAGGATGGCGCGCTCTATTTCTGGGAAGCTGCGGGTGGCGCTCTGCTCCACCGCCTTGAGTATCCTGCGCGCAACTTTGCCTTTTCGGCTGATGGGCGGCTATTGGTCACCGCCGCCAGCGACGGCACGGTGCGCCTCTGGGGCATCGAATAGATCAGACGGCGCCGCCTATAGCACCCGCAACCTGAGCGCCTCACAAAGGCGCTCAGGTTTGTAGAACTATAGCGCTGGGAATGCCTCTTCCTCTCTCTTCGGTGCAAATCTCTCAGGGAATTGTAGATTTGTTACCCGCGTTGTGAAACGCCCCTCCCTGAATAACAGTGTCCTCAAATTGACATCCGCCGATTCTCGCCTTACAATAGAATCATCTTATACTCCACAATTTCTCACAGCCTCTTCCATCCGGTGCCCCTTTCGCCTGCCATGCCAACGCCACAGTAGTCCACCAATGAAAGGAGGAACCCTGTCAGAAATGCCTGCCCGCATTCAGGAGTCTTTCAAACAGATGGGCTTCCAAGCTGCAGAAAAAGCTATGAGGCCTGGAAGCTCTCAGGACACACACCGGCATAACGCTCTTTGATCTTTGCTCTCAACTATTTCAGGAGGATTGTATGTGCACAGAAAACTCCTTCAAGAAACTAACCGGTATCCTTGGCGCGCTCAGTCTCGGTCTAGGTCTGCTTTTGGCATTTGGCTTTTTGAGCAATCATCTGGCTCTGGCACAATTCGCGGCGCGACCCGCGGTTCCACGCCCCCTATCCATCCTGACGGAACGAAACTTCGATGCACGAGAGCTGTGGCAGGCGAAATCCCATCCAGACTACCCCGCCGAGGATGACCACAAGGATGTAGAGATTTCCGCTGCGCTCGAATTCCCAGAGTTGATCCTATGGGTCAACTACGACCACGACTGGGTCCAGGGACCCTACGAAGTTGGGCACACCGCCTGGTTGACCGTCACCAACAGCACCGGAACCATCAAAGCTACCGCCGAGGTGACTACCACCCTGGACCCTAACGGGAGCGAATGGACAGGCTTCAATTCCAGCACGGGAAATCCCTGGCAACCCGAGCACCCCGACATTCAACCAGGTGACTTCGTCTATGGCAAGATAGATACCGGTTATACTGCCACTGTACAAGTCGGCCAAATCACCGGTTTTGTGGATGCGGAATCTGATAGCATCACCGGAACCATTGACGTTCCATGGCTGATGCCGGGACCGGTGGACATTGAATGTCACACCTGGGGCGCCCCAGGCGGTGCACCCTGGAAGTACGATACGGTGACGCCGGACGGCAACGATGCCTTTTCCTGCGCCTGGGATCCCGGTACCGAGTGGGATGTGCAACCAGGGCAGGAAATCGCTGTGATCTACCACAACCCTGCCGGGCACTTGATCTATGGCGTTTTCTACGCCCCTGTGTGGGACCTTATCCTGCGCACCAATTATGGGCACGATTGGATTGAAGGTAATTACGAGCCTGGATACACGGTGTGGCTCACGGTTACCGACAACCTGGGCGAGATCAAGGCAGTAGCCCGAATGGATACTGGGGAAGTCCCCTGGTGGAATGGGGACACGGGTTTTTCCACCAGTGATGGCAATCCCTGGCATCCGGCGCGTCCAGATATTCAAGCTGGCGATTTCGTCTACGGCGCGGTCAGCAGCGGTTATACCGCTACCGTACACCTTGGAACCATCACCGGTTTCGTGGATGTAGATCGTGATAGTATCACGGGCACAGTGAACGCGCCATGGTTGCCAGCAGAACCCATAGACGTAGAGTGCCACACCTGGGGCGCGCCCGATGGCGCTCCCCACAAGTGGGACACCGCGATTCCAGATGGCAACGATACGTATGCCTGCGCCTGGGACCCCAACACCGAATGGGACGTAAAGCCAGGGCAGGAAATCGGCGTGGGTTACCATGAACCGGTGGGGCACCAAGTCATCGGCGTCTTCCGCTCGCTCCATCCCGTGATGCAGATCAATTACGCGCACGACTGGGTGCAGGGCAACTACGAACCGGGGCACACTATTTGGATTACGGTTACCGATAGCGGCGGCGGAATCAAAGCCAGCGCAGTTATGAGCACCGTCGTGATGCCGCCCGATTGGGGCGATTGGTCCGGTTTCTCCACCAATATGGCCGATCCCTGGCAACCGGAGCGTCCCAATATCGAGATCGGAGATAACGTCTCCGCCAGGGCGGATAACAGCTACACCGGAACCGTGAAACTGGGCGCCATCGCCGGCTTTTTGGACGTAGACGCCGACGCGATTACCGGGACGGTCACCGCGCCATGGCTGATGCCGGGACCAGTGGATCTCCAATGCCACCCTTGGGGCGCACCTTATTGGACGCCTAGCAAAAGCGATTCCATCATCCCCGACGGCAACGACACCTATGCTTGCGCCTGGGACACCGACACCGAGTGGGATATCCTGCCCGGACAGGATGTTGCCGTATCCTACTTCGATTCGGATGGGCACGAGATTTTTGACGTCTATCGGGCGCCGGTATGGGACCTGATCATGAGCATCAACTATGCCCACGATTGGGTCGAGGGCAACTACGAGCCAGGCTACACCGTGTGGCTTACTGTGACCAACAATATCGGCAATCTCAAAGCCACGGCGACCCTGACCACGGGTGTCATTCCCTGGTGGGGCGAACAGACCGGTTTCTCCACAAATCTCAACGATCCCTGGGTCCCCGAACGACCCGACATGCAGCCAGGGGACATCATCTACGGCAGATTGAGCAATGGCTACAGCGCCACGGTGGAATTGGGGCAAATCGCAGGTTTCATTGACGTAGATGCCGACACGATCACCGGCACGGTGAATGCGCCGTGGCTGTTGCCGGAAGTGCTCGATGTGCAGTGCGATCCCTGGATCTGGCCCGACTGGGCGCCAAACAAGAATGACACAGTCTCGCCGGATGGCAGCGATACCTACGCGTGCGCCTGGGATCCCAATACAGAGTGGGATATCCGATACGGACACGATATCGGCGTAGCCTACCGTGAGCCTGCGGGACACTGGGTATACGGGGGCTTCCACGCCGCGGATTACACCCTCTATCTGACCGCAAACACCCATCGAGACCGCATTGAGGGACCCTACGAAGCCGGTTACACGCTGTGGCTGACGGTGACCAACAGCAGCGACGTGCTCAAAGCCACAATCGAGCTGCAAACAGAGGGTATGGGCTTCTCCACTGTGGACGGCGCATGGCAACCCGAGCCGCCCGATATCGCACCAGGGGACAAAATCTACGGCTTGGTGGAGAATGGCTACAGCGCCTCGATGCAAGTGGGTGGTATCACGGGGCTTGTAGACCTGGATGCCGATAGCATCACCGGCATAGTGGACGCCGCATGGTTCATGCCAGGACCTGTAGATGCAGAGTGCTACGCATGGGATGCGCCGGACTGGATCCCCCACAGATTTGACAGCGTGATACCCAACGGCTCCGATCCCTATACCTGCGTCTGGGATCCCATTACCGAGTGGGACCTCCAACCAGGGCAAACGGTTGCTGTGGCGCTGCATCAACCGGAAGGACACCAGACCATCAATCTCTTCAACGAGGTTTTTGAACCACCCACCTACGGACCCGATACCATCGTGGGCATGACAGAGCCTTCACTCACCGACGCCTTGGCGCGCCTCGAAGCCGGCGACCTTGCCATCTACGCCGCGCCCACCAGCGATCCTGACGCAGTCGCACAGATTGCCGCCTCGCCCAACCTGGAAGGTTATCTCTCTTACGGCAGCTACAACGAGCTCACCTTCAATCCCTCAGGTCCCATCTTCCCGGGGACGGGGAAACTCAACCCCTTCGCCGTGCCGCGCATCCGTGAGGCGATGAACTGGTTAGTGGACCGCAAAACCATCCGGCAGGAAATCATGGGCGGGATGAGCACACCCAGGTGGCTTCCACTCAACTCCGCCTCGAGGGACTATGTGCTGCTTGCCAATGTGGCGCACGGTCTGGAACTGACCTATCGTCACGATAAAACCCTGGCGCAGCAGGTTATCGCGCAGGAGATGCTGGCGCTCGGCGCCAACCTCGTGGGCAACCAATGGCGCTTCAACGGCGAGCCGGTCGAGATCATACTCCTTATCCGCGTCGAGGATCACCGCATGCCCATAGGTGACTATGTTGCAGATGAGCTGGAG
Organism: Anaerolineae bacterium; assembly: GCA_026645815.1. Classification (GTDB taxonomy): domain Bacteria; phylum Chloroflexota; class Anaerolineae; order B4-G1; family SLSP01; genus JAAZNO01. The sequence goes on from JAPKMR010000022.1 coordinate 54,460, forward strand.
TCCATCGGCTTCACTGTTGATCGCCAATACAAACGCTCGGGAGAAGCATCGGCCATTTGGGTACAGACCGACCCCGCGGAAGGGCTTTTTCACATCTACACCGGCGGTTGGATCAGGATCACCACTGAGGTGGCGCGCGACCTTTCTGGCGACTTCGCCTTCTTTTACACAGGCATGGGCCTGGATTGGCCTCTATGGCAAGCCTACACCCCCACGCCGGAATTCTACGAACTTGCCCGGCAGCTGCGCGACCACGAGTTTGCCAACCTTGAAGAGCGCCGCATGATGATGGCCCAGGCTCTCGAGTGGGCGATGGAGGACTCGGTGCGGATCTGGGTGCAGGATAATTTGAGTATCACCCCGCGCCGGGCGGAAGTGAGCTATGCCTCAGATGCCGTTGGCGGCATCAACGGCTCATGGTTGTGGCCCCACACGTTAGAACGCACAGGTACCTTTACCCAATCCCTCAACATCGGCATTCCCGTGCTCTTCCAAGAGCCGTGGAATCCCCTCAACGGCAGCTCAGGGCTGTACGATATGACCTTTATTCACGCCACAAGCGACAACGGGGTGGTACCCGATCCCTACAACGGACTTGTCTGGTCCCAGCGTATCGCCGGTGCCGCCGTCGTAGCAGAAGCCGGGTTGCCCATCAGCCGCACGCTGGATTGGGTGACCCTGCAATTCGCTCCCAGCATTGTGATACCCGCCGATGCCTGGGTGGATTGGGACCCCGCGACCGAGCATTTCCTCACCGCAGCCGAGGTCTACACGCAGCCGCAGTCTGCCCGGATCAAAAGTGTGGTCACCTACCCCCCTAATCTCTTCACTACCGTCACCTGGCACGATGGCAGCCCCTTCTCCATTGCGGATGTGGTGCTTAATATGATCCTCAGCCTGGATCGCGACTGGGTGAATATTCGTGGCGTGCGCATCATCTCCCAGAACCCACTCATCATCGAGACCTACACCGATGCTTACCAGATAGACGCCGAGCGGAATGTCATCACCTGGTGGCCCACCTACAGCACCGGTCCTGGCGCCTGGCACACACTAGCGTTGGGTTTGTTGGTAGAAGCAAATCGCGAAGGGGCATTCACGTCATGGGAGGCCGACGAATGGGGTGTGCCATGGCTGGATTACGCTAACTGGCCCGGAAGCATACCTCTGGAGCGCAGATTGGCGACAGCACAAGCGCAAAATCTCATCCCTTATGCACCCACACTGGGCGCCTACATCACCACGCCACAAGCGCAAGCCCGCTGGAGCGCCCTGGCAACCTGGTATGCAGCACGCGGACATTTCTGGGTCGGCACGGGGCCGTTGTATCTGGAACAGGCACTCAAATCGCTCGGGCAACTTGCGCTTCGAGCCTATCCCGCTTATCCCGATGCGCCCGATCGTTGGGATGCCTTCGCCGAGGCGCCACTTGCCGAAGTTGCCATTACTGGACCTAACAGTGTACCGCAGGGCGTTGTCGCGGCCTTTGATGTACAAGTGATCCTGGCAGGGGCACCCTATCCCACCGCAGATATCGAAAGCGTGCGCTATCTACTGACCAATGCCCGAAATGAGGTTGCCCTCACCGGAGATGCCATGCCGGTGACGGATGGATTATGGCGAGTCACACTCACCGCAGCGCAGAGCACACAGTTACCTTTAGGCGGCAACGAACTAGAGGTCATCGTCAGTTCCAAACGGATCGCCATCGCCGCAGTTGCCACACACGCTTTCGAAACAACGGGAATACGTGTATTAAGTGTTACGCCGAACAGCGGCGTCAACGATGCCCCAACACAGCTCACCATCGAGGGACGGCAATTCCAGGCGGGCGCCATCGCCGCCCTGGTGCGTGATGGCGCGGCGCAGCAGTTGGCAATCGTCTCCGTTTCTGACACTAGCTTGGAGGCGGTCGCGCCGGCGGGTCTGCCAGCAGGAACATACGCGGTGAGGGTAATCAACCCGGATGGGAAGAGCGACACCTTACTTGGCGGTTTCACCTTGCTAACACGCACCGCACCGGTCATCACCGGGCTTAGTCCACAACAGGGGCCGAATAACATCCCGATCACGCTCGACATCTATGGCAGCAATTTCGGCCCGGGTCTTGTGGCAAGACTCGGCACCGTACTCTTAGAAGATATCACCCTCGTTGATAGCACACACATCCGCGCCGTTGTTCCGCTCAACATCACTCCTGGCGTCTATACGTTGATCATCACCAATCTCGATGGTCAAGGCGCCCAACTAACCAATGCTTACACAGCTCTTACCAGCATAGATGATCTCTATCCGCGCGAGGGCAGCTTCTGGCTGGACCCCGTCACCCTACGGCAGGGAGACCCCCTCACGCCGGTGTTGGGGATTGTGATCAACCGCCTCGGTGGCACAACCGTGTTGCCCAATGTGCCAGTTGAGTTCTTCTACCAACCCACCGGCAGCAGCGCCATTCTAATTGGACAAGCAAGCACACCTCCATTAGCACCCAATGGACAGGTTAATACACTTCCCCTGGAGTGGACAAATCTCCCGGCAGCCGGAACCTACACCCTCGGCGCCGTGATTGATCCCGCTAATACGATTGCGGAAACGGTAGAGACCAACAACGTGTTCACGCGCACGGTCATCATCTTGCCACCGCTGCCCGATACAATTCCGCCGATCTTAGGAAGCTTCCGCATCAATACCGGTGAATACCACACCGCACAACGCCAGGTCTACCTCAACGTCGCCGCGGAGGATAATGCGGGCGGTTCCGGTGTATCAAGCCTGCTATACATCGAATACGTCTACATCCACAGCCGCGGGGATTGGGTACCTGTGGCGACGAGCGGATGGCTGCCCTATACAGAAGCCGCAACCGCCTACCCCTGGCTGCTCACCCCCATGCCGGGGGTGCATTACCTCCGCGCGTGGGCAGCAGATGCGGCGGGCAACATTTCCCTCTACTGGCGCGCGGGGTTCATCAATCTGGTACCCGAGACTACGCCGGCAAGTATCGCCAGGGGGTTGGTACATACTTATCGCTTCCACTTCCAAGTAGGACAGAGCCTAAGCCTCGACCTCACTTCTGTAAACGGGGATGCCGATGTCTACGTCTTTGCGCCGGATGACAGCCTCATCACGCACAGCTTCTCAGAGAATCCAGTGGAGGGGGTAAGCTTCACAGCGACCCGTAACGGAATCTATCAGGTCGAGATATTTGGATACGTTGCCAGCGAATATACGCTGCAATTCACACTGCAAGCACGCGCACAATCACCGGGGCAGGTACGCATCTCGGCCTCAAAAACACCACGTGGTGAACCACTGGTCAGCGCTGGCAATAGTCCTGAAGGTGAAGGTTATGCCGCAGGCGTGCCGAGCGCGCCCGCAGCACCTGCCGGACCGGTATGCGTAGCAGTGACCGGCATCAGCTTCACTTATTCACCCGCGCAAGCATTGGTCAATAGCCCAGTCACGTTCAATGCGACGCTGGCACCTGCCGGAGCCACCATGCCCTTCACCCTCACCTGGACTTTTGGCGACGGGCAGAGCACCACAGGCAACAACACCTCGCTCAGCCACACTTACACGACTGCAGGCGACAAGCCCGTGCAAGTGCAGGTTGCCAGTCCCTGCACACCAGGTGGAGTAATCGCGCAACAAACACTCACGATCAAAATGCGCCAGGTTTTCCTGCCGCTCGTCATGCGGAGCTTTCCATAGTGCAGGAAATAAGATACCGCCATCAAATGTATCCGTAGGTTTTTCGCGACGGGGCAAAACCCTGTCGCGAAAAACCTCTGATAACTACAGGAATGATGCTACATCTATCGTTACCTGAAACCGCTCGCCTGGTCAAATTCATTTACATTGACACTCTCCTATTCCTGCGCTACAATGGAATTATCCACCGCCGCGTTGGCGCTGATGGTCAACTAAAGTAACGATATTCTTCTCCAATACGACACCTTTACTCGGCGCTACGCGGTAATCTGTCTCACCGCGTCTCCAAGCCAAGACCTGTCGTAA
>JAPKMR010000023.1 GCA_026645815.1 Anaerolineae bacterium
CGTCTGTTTGCCTAACCTCCCCCGCTTTCCACCAACAATCTGACTTGGTTTTAAAAGCCGTGTTTTTTGTGCCCGTGAAGCGGGCACAAAAAACACATAAAAAAAGACCCTCTTCGTCTGTTTGCCCAACCTCCCCCGCTTTCAATCAAGAATCTGTCCCCTACCCAGGTAACATTTGTGACCTTGCCCCTGCGGGGGTATAATCCCCCTCATGGCAAAGAAAAACCTGGTGCTACTATCTTGCCTCGGATTGCTACTCCTGGCTTTGGCTGCACTCGTGCTCCCGCAGCTCTCCGCGCGGCAGCGCTTCATCAATCGCGGGCAGGCCATCGAGGCGCCCGGACCTTTCCCCGATACCGTCTATCCTCCCCTCTGTGTCAACGTCGCGCTCGAACAATATGCTGCGCCGCATTCTGATGCGCCGCATTCTGATGCGCCGCATTCTGATGCGCCGCAACTTGATGCGGCGCTCACGCTTGCTGAGGAGGGCGGCTTCACCTGGGTGCGCCAGCGCTTCCCCTGGTCGGAGATCGAGCCCGAACCCGGGCGCTTCGAATGGGCGAAATGGGACGCCATCGTCTCTGGCGCTGTGGAGCACGGCTTGCAGCTGCTACCCGTGCTCGCCTCGCCGCCCGCATGGGCGGGTATGCCCCCCGATCCAGAGGCTTTCGCCCGCTTCGCCGCCGCACTGGCCAATCGTTATTCCGCGCAACTCGTCTATTACCAGATTTGGCACAACCCCAACCTGGGGGAGACGTGGGGTGGGGAAGCCAACCCGCTCGTCTATGCCGAGTTGCTCGCGCACGTCGCGCCCGCCATCCGCGCCGCCGACCCCGATGCCCGCATCGTCCTCGGCGGTCTCGCTCCCAACACCGAGGCGGGTCCCGTCAACTACAACGAACCGCTTTTCCTGGAGCTCCTCTCCGGGGCGGGCGCATCCCCGTATTACGATGTGGTTGCCGTCCACCCTCTGGGTTTCGATTCCAGCCCGGAGGACCGCACGGTAGACCTGGCGCAGCTCAATTTCTCGCGCATCATCCTGGTCCGCGAAGCTATGGAAGACCTGGAACAGGACGACAAGGCCGTGTGGGCTACCCTCATCGGCTGGAACAGCCTGCCCGAGACCTGGGATAGCCCCGCTTCGATTTGGGGGCAGGTGGACGAGAGCACTCAAGCCGAATACACCGTTGCTGCCCTCGACCGCGCCGAATCTGAATGGCCCTGGATGGGAGTGATGTGCGTCAACAATCTGCAACCCCGTCCCGCTGATCCATCCCGCGCCGTCCTTGATGCCGAGGAGCACTGGGGTTTTGCCATGGTTGGCCCCGCTGGGGAGCTGCGCCCGCTGTATACCGCGCTTCAAGCCTGGGCTCGCGGCCCGGCTGCCCGCCCGCAGGTCGCCCGCGTGGGCGTCTACCCGGCGAGCTCGCCCCTGATTACCTACACCGGCGGATGGCGCTTGGGTCCCCTCGGCGCCGATATTCCGCTCGATGCCTCCGCCGAGTTGGGGAACGCGCGCGCCACCCTCACCTTTGAGGGCACCGGTGTCCGGCTTCGCGTGCGGCGCGGCGCCTACCTGGCTTTCCTTTTTGTCACCGTGGATGGCAAACCCGCACCGGAGCTCCCCCGCGATGAGGCGGGGCGGGCTTACGTTGTGCTCTACGACCCCCTGGCGCAAACCGCCACCGTGCCCCTGGCACGCGGGCTGCCTTACGGTGTCCACACGGTCGAGCTCGTCGCCGAGCGGGGGTGGTATCAGTGGGCGCTCGCGAGTTGGGAAGTAGCCCACGAGCAATCCAACCCGCCGCTTCTCGCGCTCTTCTGGCTTGCCGTCGCCTTGCTTGCTGCGGGCATTGCCTTCCTCGCCTGGCGTGTGGATTGGAAACCCGTGTGGCAGTGGCTGCAGAGCAGCTACGCGCGCCTCGGCGCGCCGGGGCAGCTGGCGTTCGCGACCGTGCTCGGCGCCGTTTTTGGCTTTGCTGCCTGGATGGTGTGGGCGCAGGGCGCCTTCCGCCGCCTGGGCGATGGCGTCGGCGTGGGGGCGGTCCTGCTGGCGCTCGGCGGCTTCTATCTCTCCCCCTGGACGGTGCCGCTGTTGCTCAGCGGCGTCCTGCTGTTCCTGTTGGTGCTCCTGCAGCCTGGCTTGGGCCTGGCGCTCACGATTGCCGCCGCGCCCTTCTACCTGCATCCGGCGTCGCTTTTCGGGCGCTCCTTCGCGCTCTCCGAACTGTTGCTCCTGCCCACGCTGGCAGGCTGTGCCGTGCGCATCGTCAACGCGCAGCGCAACGCCGGTCGCGGCGCCGCCGGTTACGGCGCCGCCGGTCACGGCGCCGCCTCACTGTGGCGCCGTTCCTTTGCGCCGGTGGGCGCGCTGCTGCTGGTTGGGGTGCTCGCCACCCTCGCCGCAGAATACCGCCATGAAGCCCTGCGGGAGCTACGCCTGGTCTTCCTCGAGCCGGCGCTGTTCTACATCGCCCTGAGGCTAACGCCCCTGGAGCGTGGTGAGCGGCGGCGGATTTTGGACTTCTGGTTGGCGAGCGCCGCGCTCATCGCTGTGATTGGCCTGGTGCAGTATTTCGTGCTGGGCGATATTATCACCGCCGAGGGCGGTGTGCGGCGTCTGCGTAGCATCTACGGCTCTCCCAACAACGTCGGGCTGTATCTCGGGCGCGTCTGGCCTCTGCTCCTGGCGGAACTGTGGCAGGGCTTGTCGCTGCGCCGCAAGTCGCCCCGGCGCCGTAAGTCGCCCCGTTTCTGGCTTTCCGGCGCCGCCCTCGCCTGCACCGGTCTGGCATTGCTGCTGAGCTTCTCCCGTGGCGCGATTCTGCTCGGTATTCCGGTGGGCCTCTTCACCCTGGGAATGCTCGCCGGCGGGCGCTGGCGCAAGGCCACATGGGTGGGACTCTGCATCTTTGCCGTGCTGCTGATTCCACTCTTCACCACGCCGCGTTTTGCCGCCCTGTTGAACCCTGATAGCGGCACCGCCTTCCTGCGCGTGGCTTTGTGGCGCAGCGCCTGGGCGATGTTCCGTGACCATCCCCTGCTGGGTGTGGGACCTGATAATTTCCTGTATGCCTATCGCACGCGCTACATCCTGCCTACAGCTTGGGAAGAATTCAACCTCTCGCATCCCCATAACTGGATTCTGGACTTTGCCTCACGCCTCGGCGTGCTGGGCCTGGGGGTCTTCCTTTGGTTGCAGACCCATTTCTGGCGCCGCGTTCTGCGATTGGCGCGCCAACCTGGAGGTAATCAGCCGTTGGCGTGGGGGCTGGCAGCTTCGATGGCTGTGATGCTCGCGCACGGCTTGGTGGATGCCTCCTTTTTCTATGTGGACCTGGCTTACGTTTTCTTTCTGACCTTCGCCGCCGTGGATTGGTTGGCGGAGAACGGACAGGCGCTTGATTCATTGGCGCCAGGCGCTTGATTTGTTAGCGGCGCTTGATTTATTAGCGTAGGCGCTTGATTTATTAGCGCCCCCCGTCTATAATTGAGGGTGTAGCACAGTGGCATCTTAACCGTCTTGCTGTGTCTACTGGAGAAAGGCATGGAACAAAAGCAAACGCAGAATCGTGTCCTGATAATCTTGTTAGCTCTGATGTTGGTCTGTGGCGTTCTCGCCGTGCTTGGGGGCTACCGCCTGCTCAATCGCCCGAAATCGCTCGTGCCCACCCTGGTCTTGCCCGCGGACCTGTTCCCGGAGCCAACGCCGACGATTTACCCGAGCGAAGTCACCGTCATCGAACAGGTGCAAATGCTCGGGCGCTTAGAGACCGTTTCCTATCACATCGAAAAAGTCGTCACTGCCGAGTCGGGGCAGGGACCGCTCAGTTTCTTGCTGGGCGATAAGTTGCTGTTGATTGCCCGAGGCACGGTGATTGCTGGGGTGGACCTCAGTCAGGTAGGTCCCGGCGATGCTCTCATCACGGATGATGGTACGGTTTATTTCCGTTTGCCCAAAGCCACGGTCTTTTTGGCGACTCTCGATAACCAACGCACGCAGGTTTACGACCGGCGCACCGGTCTGGTGGGCATGAACCCCGAACTGGAAACCGCGGCGCGCCAGCAAGCGGAATTGCTCATTCGAGAAGCGGCTGAGGAGGACGGTGTGTTGGAAAAAGCTGACGAGAATGCGCGTCAGGTGATGCGCTCCCTGTTCCTGGCATTGCGCCTGGAGCATGTGATCTTCGTTGACGAACTGCCAACCCTGACTCCGTCACCTACTCCGGTGCATACCGGTACACCTGTCACTACACCGTGATAACGCCCGGCGCTTACGCCCGGCGTTCACGCCCGGCGTTCACGCCCGGCGTTCACGCCCGGCGTAGTACGTCTGGTCTTTGACCCATGAAAGCGACATAAATCCATGCAGATCAAGAAGCTTCCCGAAGACTTCCTGGTAGAAGAGCAGGTTCATCTTCCCGGACAGCATGGCCCTTATGCCTATTACCGGGTGGAAAAGCGCAATCTCTCCACGCTTTCCGTGCGGGATGAAATGGCTGCCCGGCTTAAGGTAACGCCCAGCTATTTGGCCTTCCCATCCTTGAAGGACAAATCTGCCATTGCTGTGCAATATACCAGCGTGCGCAAGCGCGCTGCGGAGACCCTTGAGGGCCGCGGTTTCACCGCCCAACGGATTGGCTGGGGGTCTCGGGCTTTGCGCCCGGGCGATTTACAGGGCAATCGCTACACCCTGATGATTCGTGACCTCGATGCGCAGCAGGCGGCGGCGATTGGTCCCATGTTGCAGTCCCTGGGCGAGATTGGTCTGCCCAATTACTTCGACGACCAACGTTTCGGCTCGTTTTCAACCGAAGGCTTCATCGGCAAGGCGATTCTGATGCGCGATGCTGAACGGGCAGTGTGGCTCTACCTCGCCGGACCGATGGCGGGTGATACCCGTGATATTCGCGCCTTCAAGCGCTTGGTGCGCACGCATTGGGGGCAGTGGGGCTTCCTGTTACATCAGGCGCCGCAGCCCTCCAATTTCCGCAGCGTCCTGACCTTCCTCAAGGATCAGCCCCAGAATCACCGAAAGGCCCTCAACCTGATCCATGACCGTCTGCTATCTATCTACCTCGTGGCTTTCCAATCGTGGATTTGGAATCGCATTCTCGGGCACTATCTGCGCCGCCTGGGCTATACGCAGCCCGAGATTATGATCACCGGTTTGGATTTTCCCTTGCCGGAAAGCCTCCCCGATGATGTGGCGCAAATGCGGCTTTCGATGCCGAACCTGACCGTCCGTTACCCGGATGCGCTGCTGCCATCGGTTGAGGCTGTGCTCAGTGCGGAGGAGATGACGCTGGAGGACTTCAAAGCGCGGATTCTGCGGCGGGTCTATCTGCCCAAGGGCGAGCGCCCCGTGTGGTACCAGCCTCAGGAATGCGCCGCCGGCGAGCCTCTGCCTGATGTCACCACTCCAGGGCAGTGGGCTGTCCCCGTTTCCTTCAGCCTGGCGCCGGGTCAATACGCCACCCTGTTGATCAAAGCTATTGCGGCGCGTTTGGGGGTGCATGTTCGTGTCCGCTGAAAACGGCATCCAATCCTCGTCCCCATCTGAAACTTCCGTGGTCATTCTGGGGACGGCTGCTGCATTGGCTGATTTTGAACACGCCAATACCTACCTCGCCGTCGTCCGGCAGGGGCGTTACTGGTTGGTAGATTGCGCCGATAGCCCGATTGGACGCTTGCAGCAGGTGGGTTTAGACCCCCTCGCGGTGAGCGGGCTTATCATCACGCACTTTCACCCTGATCACGTTTTCGGCCTACCCATCTATTTGATGGGTCTGTACCTGTTGGGCTTCTTTAAGAAGCGGGTGCGTCGCGAGCCTCTGGCTATCTACGCCCCTGTAGAAGCGCTGCAGCTGGTGCGTGCGATGGTTGGCTTGTTCCAGATGCAGAGCTGGACCGACATGTTTTCCGTGGAATATCACCCCATCGAATCGCGTCCGGGTTGGGTGGTCACCGAAGATGCGGATTTCTCCATCGTTTCGACGCCGACGCATCACAGTGTGAGCTCGATTGCCTTGCGCTTTCTTGCCAAAGACACCGGGCATAGCCTGGTCTATTCCAGCGATACGGCGCCTTGCCCTGAGGTCGAAGCCCTTGCCTGGGGTGCGGATTTGTTGATTCACGAAGCCTCCGGTGCGGGTTTTGGGCATACCTCTGCGGCTGAGGCTGGCGCGGTGGCTGCGCGCGCCAACGCCGCGCGCCTGCTGCTGGTGCATTATTTCGCCGATGCCAAATCACGCCTTCTGGCTGAGGCTCAGCGATCCTATTCCGGTCCGGTGCAAATCGCCGAAGACCTGACCACCTATGCCTGGTGAATCCATGCCACCTCTCCGAAAGAGGCGCGCTATTTTCGCGCGTGAGTGCCCGCTCTTATGAGTGAATCACGGCAGCGGGCGATTCGCAACATGGTCGTGGTGATGGGGGCTTTTGCCCTCAGTCGCACCCTCGGCTTGGTGCGGAATAGCGTCTTCGGATACTATTTCGGCGTGGGCGTGGAGATGGACGCCTACTTCGCCGCCGCCCGCATCCCGGAATTGCTCTTTCTCGTTGTGGCTGGTGGGGCGCTAGGCTCCGCCTTCATCCCGATTTTCACCACCCGTTTGACCCATGGTGATGCCGAAGGCGCGTGGCGGCTCTCCTCCGCGATCATCAATCTCCTCATCGTCATCATCCTGCCGTTGAGCCTGCTCGCCATCGTGTTGGCGCCCTGGCTTACCCGCGCAGTCATTGCGCCACAGTTCTCGCCGGAGTTGCAGGCGCAGACCACGCTGCTGTTGCGCATCATGTTGCTTTCGCCCGCCATTTTCGGCGTCAGCGGCATTCTGATGGGGGTACTCAACGCCCACCAGCATTTCCTCATCCCGGCATTGGCGCCGAGCATCTACAACATCGCCCTCATCATCGGGGCGGCGTGGGGTGGGCAGAGCGGCGCTGGCGCGCTCGGCGCGGCGATTGCGACCGTGGTGGGTGCGGGAGCGCATCTGCTCTCACAGCTCATCGGCTTGCGCTGGTTCCCGGCGCGCTTCCATTTTACCTTCGGGCGCGGCGATCCGGCTGTGCGTCAGGTGCTCACGCTGATGTTGCCCCGCATGTTGGGCGTTGCTGCCGTGCAGTTCAATTTCGTCATCACCAACAACCTGGCTTCGGGCTTGGGGGTGGGGGCAATCTCGGTGCTCAATAACGCCTGGAATCTGATGACCCTGCCTCAGGGCATCATTGCCCAGGCCATTGGCACCACCGCATTCCCGACCTTTTCCGAGCAGGCGGCGCGCCGTGATTTTGCCGCACTCCGCACCTCGGTCTCCGAGATGCTGCGGATGACTACTGCGTTGCTATTGCCTTCGGCGGTTGGGTTGATCGTGCTCGGGCGCCCTCTGATTGCGCTGTTGCTCGAGCGGGGCGCCTTCGATGCGACCTCTACCGGCGCGGTAGCGGTTGCTCTGGCATTTTTTGCTTTCGGCTTGATCGGCAATGGCTTGATCGAGATTGTCGCGCGCGTCTTCTTTGCATTGAACGATACCTGGACTCCTACCCTGGCGGCGCTTGCCGCGGTGGGCGTCAACCTGGGCTTGGGGCTGCTCTTGCCGGGGCTTTTCTCTCGCTGGGGTTGGTTACCCTATGCCGGTCTGGCTCTGGCGAACAGCATCGCCGCGCTGGTCCAGCTGGGGCTGTTGGCCAAACCGGTCGGCGCACGCATCGGAGGCCTGGATAGCGGTTTTATCCTGCAGCAGGCTCTCCGTGCTCTCGCGGCGAGCCTGGGCATGGGGTTGGTCCTATGGGGCTGGATGCAGGTGGCGCCGGCGCAGCCTCTCATCGCGGGCGGCGGGGGCCTCATCCTTGGCATTGGCGCCTACTATGCTCTGGGGCGCGTTTTCGGCGTCGTTGAGCTGCGCGAATTGCTGCACTTGCGGCTACGTCGCAGCTAAAGGAATCGGACATGCTCATCTCTCTCACTACCGACTTTGGTGAACGGGACGGCTACGTCGGCGTCATGAAGGGCGTCATGGCGGCGATTGCCCCGGGCGCGACCTTCGTGGACCTCAGCCATGCCATCCCGCCGCAGGATCTTCGCAGCGCCGCCTACGTCCTATGGACCGCGCTGCCCTACTTCCCGCCTGAGAGCGTGCACCTCGTGGTGGTGGACCCCGGCGTGGGAACCTCGCGTAAGCCTATCGCTGCGCGCACCGCCTGGGGAACCCTCGTCGGTCCCGATAACGGCGTCTTCTCCTACGTCTGGGATGCTGCGCCGCCCACCATGGTCGTCGAGCTGTGTAACCCGCGCTACCGCCGCGCCGAGGTCTGCGCCACCTTCCACGGACGGGATATCTTTTCGCCGGCGGCAGCGCATCTGGCGCGTGGTGTGCCTTTGGAGGATTTTGGTCCCCCCGTCGCTGAACCTGTCCGCCTGCCCTTGCCCATCTTGCGCGTTCATGAGAATGCCCTGCATGGTGAGGTGCTCTATGCAGACCACTTTGGTAACCTGATTACCAGTATCGGGCGGCTTGCATGGGAGGGCGCGCCGCGCCGCGGCGCACAGCTGCGCTTTACAGCCGCCTTCGGTGCGGCGCCGGAGCTGCTGTTGCCATCCGCGCACAGCGAGGTCTTCGTTGCCGGGCGTTCGCTCGGTCCAATGCGCCGCACTTACGGCGAGGTCGCTCCAGGGGAGGCGCTGGCGCTCGTCGGCAGCGAGGGGCTTCTCGAAATCGCCATCTCGCACGGCAACGCCGCCGCAAACCTGGGGCTTCCCCTTGGCGCGCCTGTCACCGTTCAGTTATCGTGAGCGCTCTTTCAAATTAGAAGCCAGGTTGAATCAGTAGAAATTCCTGGTCTTACCTTGAGTCCTTGGTGTCCTTTGTGGTTAGAAGGATTTTTTTTGAGGAGGCTAAATATGCTCGACTTTTTCACCATTGAAGGCGGCGTCCAGCTGCGGGGCGAAATTACCCCCAGCGGCAACAAGAACGCGGCGCTGCCTACCCTGGCGGCGACCTTGCTCACCGATGAACCCGTCATCCTGCGCAACCTGCCCGCAATTCGCGATGTGCAGACCATGGGCAAACTGCTCCAGACCCTGGGTGTGGATGTGAAAATGCACGACCCCCATACCTGGGAGCTCTGTGCGGCGGGCGTCGCGGCGCCCCGCGCTCCCCAAGAGGTTCAGCAATTCGTCCAGGCCATTCGCGGCTCGATCCTGATTACCGGACCCCTGCTCGCCCGCCTGGGTGAGGCGGCAATTCCCGCCCCCGGCGGCGATGTCATCGGGCGCCGTCGCGTGGATACGCACTTCCTCGCCTTCGAGGCGCTTGGCGCGCGCGTCACCGAGGGGCAATACTATGCGGTCAAAGCCGAACAGCTCCACGGCGCGGATATCTTGCTCGATGAAGCCAGCGTGACCGGCACGGAGAACGCGATTATGGCGGCAGTCCTGGCAAAGGGCACCACCATCATCCGCAATGCGGCGTCTGAACCCCACGTGCAGGACCTCTGCCATTTGCTCAACGCTATGGGCGCGCAGATTGCGGGCGTCGGCACGAACGTGCTCGTGATTCAGGGCGTCGAGAAGCTCCACGGCGCTGATTACACCCTCGGTCCCGACCATATCGAGGTGGGCAGCTACATCGCCCTGGCGGCAGCGACGCGCGGCGAATTGCTGATTCGCAACGCGGGCGTGCCACACCTGCGCATGATCAAAATGGTCTTCGAGCGCCTCGGCGTCACCTTTGAGGCCCGCGGCAACGATGTCTTCGTCCCGGCGGAACAATCGCGCGTCATTGTCCCCGATATGGGCCATGCCGTCCCCTCCATCAAATCTGCCCCATGGCCCGCCTTCCCTGCCGACCTGATGAGCATGACCCTGGTGCTGGCGACGCAGTGCGACGGCGTCGTGCTCTTCCACGACTATATGTTCGAAAGCCGTCTCTTCTTCGTGGATAAGCTCATTCCCATGGGCGCGCGCATCGTGCTCTGTGACCCCCATCGCGCCCTGATTTACGGCCCATCGCCGCTGCACGGTGATGAAATGGAAAGCCCCGATATTCGCGCCGGTATGGCTTTACTTGTCGCTGCCCTCGCGGCAAAGGGAGAGAGCACCATCCGCAACATCCGGCAGATAGACCGCGGCTATGAGCGCATCGAAGAAAAACTGCGCCCGCTGGGCGCGCGTATTGCGCGCTGCTCTGCCGGCGATGCGGAGAGTTGCAGTTGAAGGCGCTCACGCTGGTTCTGGCAACCCATAACCGCGGCAAGCGCCGGGAGTGGCAGGCGCTGCTTGAGGGCTTGCCCATCACCCTGGTCTTGCCCGATGAGCTGGGTTTGAGCGACCCGGTGGAAGAAACGGGCAACACCTACCTGGAGAATGCGTTGCTCAAGGCGCGCACCATCGCGGCAGCCTCGGGCTTGCCGGCGCTCGCCGATGACTCGGGCCTTGAGGTAGATGCCCTCGAGGGTGCTCCGGGCTTGCACTCGGCGCGCTACGTGCTCGGCTCCGATGAGATTCGCTATCGCGCCCTGCTCCGCGCCCTGGAAGGCGTCCCGGCGGAAGCGCGCAGCGCGCGCTTCCGCTGCATCGCCGCGCTCGTGCTCCCCGATGGGCGGGAGTTCCACACCGAGGGCGTCTGCGAGGGCGTCATCCAGACCGCATCCGCCGGCGAAGGGGGCTTCGGCTACGACCCCGTCTTCTTCATCCCCGAACAGGGCTGTACTATGGCTGAGCTCTCCTTCGAGGTCAAGAACCGCATCAGCCATCGTGCCCGCGCCGCGCAGGCTCTCCGCGCGACTCTGGAACACCTGGACCTGGGCTAACGCGGCGCTGTCTGGCGACGCCATCTTACCCACCTTAGGGTATCGGGGCGCTGCGACAAAGCCGCGGCGCCCCGATACTAAGCCTTTTCCTACACTTGAAAACATCACCGCCTGTGTTAGAATGCCCTCAGTTAATTCCGAAATGAGGTCAAACGCTATGCCTGATCTAAACATGCCGCCGTCAACTTCCCTGGTGAACGTTGTCTTGAACCTGACCGTGGGGTTGATTTTAGCCTTGATTGTCTCCTGGTACTACGAACACTACGCCCAATCCCTCTCCAACCGGCGCAAATTCGCCCTCATCCTGCCCGTGCTCACCCTGACCACCGCCCTCATCATCACCATCGTCAAATCCTCCCTCGCGCTCTCGCTGGGTCTCGTGGGTGCGCTCTCCATCGTTCGCTTCCGCACTGCCATCAAAGAACCTGAGGAGCTCCTCTTCCTCTTCATCGCTATCACCATCGGCTTGGGCGTCGGCGCCGACCAGCGTTGGCCTACCGTGGTGGGCGTGCTGATGCTGCTGGGCTACATGGCGCTGCGCCTTCTGCTCACCCGTCGCCCGCAGCAGAGCAACCTCTATCTCAACGTGCTGCTCTCCGAAGCCGAGGACCAGTCCTCGCTCTTTCAGCGGGTCAACGAGCGCCTGCTGCAATACGTGCCAGCCCTCGATTTCCGCCGCCTGGATAGCCGGGATGGGCTTTTGCAACTTACCTACTTCGTCCAGTGCGAGAATCCGCAGGTCCTCAACGACCTGATGGATGACCTGAAAGCCCATCTGCCGGTGACTGAAGTGAGCTTCATTCAGCAGGAACAGGTGTTAGGGGGCTAATTGCGGGTTCAACCTTCTCGCCGCGTTTCACAACCTACGCCCTCTCGTTTCACACCGCGCTTCGGCGCCTCCGCTCTTTTGCTCGGTCTGGCGTTGCTGTTGGCCTTTGGCTTGGGCTTTCTGAGCCACCAGCAGGATTGGACCGGCGCCGTGAGGGCTTGGGGCAGTGCGCTGTTGCGCTCGCCGCAGGGCGTCTTTGCTGCCTGGCGTGCGCGGCAACAGCTGCCCACACTGACGCTCGACCTGGGTTTCAGCGACTACCAGCTCCTCGCTTCCACACGCGCGCAGGCATTGCAGCAGGGTGTCGCCATCCCCCGCCTTGAACAGGTCGTGATGGCAAATGCCTCCCTTCCCGGCGCGGGCGGCAACCGCCCCGTGGAATTGCGCCTTTCGGGCGGCAGCGCCCTGGGCGCAGCAGAGGATCCCTGGTCGCTCGAGCTGCGCTCGGGGGAGGCGTGGCAGCGTCTGGTACCCGTCACGGATGCCCTCTCCGCCTGGCAGCAATGGGGATACCTGGAGACGCTGCGCCAGCACGGCTTTGCGGCGTCGAGACTCGAATTGCTCCAGCTCACCGTCAACGGCGCTTCCTGGGGGCTTTACTTGCTGGAAACCCCCGCAACCGCCGCCTTGACCGTTGGCTTCGATGCCCGCCCGGCATGGGAAGCGTTGGCGCAGGGGCAGGTCCTGCCCGGGCAGACCTCACCCGATGGCGGTTTCCGCTACGCCGTGCCCGCCGTGAGCAGCGCTGATGACCCCGCTGCACCTCAGGCGTATGCGCTCTTCCGCGCCGCAGTCGAGGGGGAACGGGCGCTTTCATCTCTCAGTGATGCCGAAGCCTGGGGGCGCTTTCTGGCTTTAACGCTGTTGTGGACCGGCGCGCCTGCCCCCGATTGGAGCACGCTGCGCTGGAGCTTTGATGCGACAACCGGGCGATTCGAGGTTCTGGGCAGTCTTCAACCCGCTGCCATTTCACCCTTGCCTGCTGCGGTCTTCGCCGATCCTGCCGTGCAGACCGCAACCGCCCGCGCCCTCGCCGAATTCACGCAACCCGCCTATCTGGAAACGCTCCGCCAAAGCCTGGGTGAGGCATTGGAATGGCAATGGGCCGTGCTCGGCGGCGCCTCCGCCGACCTCGCTGACCCCTGGAGCGTCCTGCTCAGCCATCAGCGTGCCATGCAGGCATATCTGGCGCCCGAGCGCCCTCTGGCAGCGACCCTGGAGCCGTCTGGCGATGACTTCGTCGTGCAACTGGTGAACCTGCAACCCTTCCCCCTGCACGTAACCGGTGTGGATGTCGGTGGCGCAGCCCGGCGTGACCTCGAGCTCTCCTGGGTGAACCCTGCCGGTAGCGGAGCCTTGCTGGAGAACGCCGCGGGCGCCTTCGTGCTGCGCGCCGCCGGTGAGTACGCTCCGCAGCCTCTTGAAGTGCGTTTGCCGCGCGAATTGCTCTCCCCCGGCGGTGAGCTGGTGCTGCTCTGCAAATTGTGGGATGCCCCCACGCCGGAAATGCGCGTATCCGTGCTGGAGACGCTGCCCCTGCTCGAGGAACAGCCATGACTCCCCGCTACGAATTCAAGATTCCCTGCGCCAGCGCTCTGTTGCCGGAAATTGAAGCCTGGGTCCACCTGCATCCGGCGCACTGGCGGGTTTCCTACCCGCCGCGGCAGGTGAACAACATCTACTTCGATTCCTTCGACCTTCAGAGCCTCAACGCCAACTTGGGCAGCGTGGAAGAGCGCCAGAAATTGCGCCTGCGCTGGTACGGCGCAGCCCTGGCATCGGTGACCGCCGCGCAATTGGAGCTCAAGTGCCGGCAGGGCGCGGCAGGCTGGAAGGAGACGGCGCCCTTCGCTGGCGTCCTTCGGCTTGAATCTCTGCCCTGGTCTGCGCTCATGGCGACCTTGCGTCAGGGCCTGGATGCGCGCGCTCAACATTGGTTGGCGTGCTACACGCAGCCCATACTCATCAATTCCTATCAGCGGGCCTACTACGAGACGCCTGATGGGGAGCTGCGCCTCACGCTGGATACGCGCCTGCGGGCTTATACACAGCGTTTCACGGCTTATCCCAATCTGCACCAGCAGGTGCTGCAGCCCGACGTGATGATTGTGGAGCTCAAAAGTCCCACCCATGATGCCGCGGTCCGCTGGGTCACGGCGCTTCTGGCGAGCTTCCCCGCGCGGGTGGAGCGCTTCTCCAAATACCTGCACGGCGTGCTCGCCGCACCCGATTTCGAGGGTGTCTTTGCCTGAGGTGCGTCTGCAATACCGCAATCGTTCTGGGAGCGCCAGGCTCCAGCCTGGCGCTTTTCCGCAATGAAACCAAAGATCACGGAAAATTTTAGGTTTCGAGTTTTTGACCAAGGCTTTGGAGGTCACAGTGAGAATCCATCGTGATGGCACTGAACGCCGCGAAAAACAACCGGGCGTCCCGCGCCGCTTCTCCCTCGTGCGCGGTTTCGCCTGGACCACCGTATCCGTCTTGATGCTTGCAGGCGTTGCCTTGCTGGCTAGCGTCTTCTGGCAGGGCGCGCCAGTGACTGGCGCGCCGGTCACCGGCGCACCAGCGCCCGTGGCGCCAGCGCCTGTGGCGCCAGTTACCGCGCCCACCCCGACCCCCCAATCCACCCCCATGCCCACCTCGCGCGAACTGGGCGATGCCCTGGATACCCTTTACATTGACATCGAACCGCAGGACTTCGCGCAAATCGAAGCCAAGCGCGCCGAAGCGCTCGAGCGCTGGATTTTGCTCACCGGCAATGATGATTTGGTCCCCGCCACCCTGCGGTTGGGCGAGCAGAACCTGCCGGTGCGCCTGCGCCTCAAGGGCGATTGGGCTGACCACGTGGCGCACGATAAATGGTCCTTCCGCATCGAGACCCGCGATGAGTCCTATCTCTACGGCATGCAGGTCTTTTCCATTCAAGACCCTTCCATGCGCACCTACCTGCACGAATACGCCTTTCTGGAGAATTTGCGCCAGGAAGGGCTTCTCAGTGTTCACTATGACTTCGTCCGCGTCGTCTTGAACGGCAAAGCCATGGGTATCTACGCCCTGGAGGAGGGCTTCGCCAAAGAGCTGCTGGAATCCCAGGAGCGTCGTGAGGGCGTCATCATCCGCTATTCCGAGGACCTCTTGTGGACCGCGCGCGCCTTCTATGATGACCAGGTCATTCCCGCGGCGCTCGAGAAATTCTTCGTCATTGATGACTTCGAATCCGGGCGCATTGATAAATCGCCAACTCTCTCAGCCGAACGCGATACGGCTATCGGGCTTCTGCGTGGCTATCTCACCGGCGACCTGACCGCCGCCGAGGTCTTCGACCTGGAGCAGCTGGGCAAATTCCTGGCGCTGACCGACCTGTGGAGCGCTCCGCACGGGCTGATTTGGCACAACCTGCGCTATTACTACAATCCCATCACCGCGCGCCTCGAGCCTATCGCCTTCGATGCCGACCCCTTCTCGCCCGAGTTGAATTTCGAGCAGGTCGGCTTGCCGCTGGAGAATTTCTACAGCGACCCGCTCATCCAGGCGGCTTATGTGCAAGCCCTGGCAGAAGTCAGCCAACCCGAATTCGTGGATGCCCTGGAGGCGACCCTGGGTCCCCGCTACGAGGCGTTGCGCGGTGCGCTGGAGCCTGAGTTCGGCGCTGAGGTGCTCACGCCGCCCTGGGATTGGTTGCGCCGCCGGCAGGAACTCAACCGGCAGCGTCTGGACCCCATTCAGACCACCTACGCCTATCGTGCTCGCGCCGCTGACCTCCGGGCAAGCGCTGTGCCAACCACAACCCTCGTTTCCGAGGACCTTGTGCTGGAAGTCGGTAACCTGCTGGATTTGCCCGTCGAGGTGGTGGGTGTGCGTGTGGATGGCGAGGAACTTGCGGCGACGCGCGCCTGGGTTTCCCCGGAGATGCTCGCGCTCACCGTGCCGCCTCTCCCGATGGACCCGGATGCCCTCGTGTTGCCGGCGCTGCCCCCTGATGCGGCGGCGCTGCCCTACGTGCGCCTGCAGCTGCCGGTGACCGCGCCCCCCACAGCCAACGTGGAGCTGCTGACGCGCCTGTGGGGGCTGGCTGCGACCGAACCGTTCACCCAGACCGTCCTGCCCTCCTATCCCCTGCCCCTCGGCGCTTCCCCGCGCCCCACCGCCCCGACTCTGGCGGAAGCGCTGGCGCGCTACCCCTATCTGCAACCTGCGGATGAGGGCATGGTCACCATTCCCTCGGGCGCCTGGGAGATTGGCGAGCCTCTTGTGCTTCCTGCCGGATATGGGCTGCGCTTAGGACCTGGCGTGACCTTGCGTTTCGCGCCTGAAGCTTATCTGCTTTCTGAGGGCCCTTTGGTCTTTGAAGGGACCGCCGGTGCGCCGGTGCGCCTGCAACCCATCGCCGAGTCCTGGCGCGCCGAGTCCTGGCGCGCCGAGTCCTGGCGCGGCATCGCGGTACTGGAGGCGGGCGCCCCTTCGACCTGGGACTACGTGACCGTGGAGGCGACCGATGCGCTGGCGCGCGACGGTTGGCTCTTCACGGGCGCCATCACCTTCTTCCGCAGCCCGGTCACCATCACGCATAGCCGGATTCTGGGCACGCGCGCCGAGGATGCGCTGAACATCTATCGCACGCATTTCTACATCGCGGATTCTGAGTTCGCCAACACGGCTTCCGATGCCTTCGATGGGGATTTTGTGGAGGGCCTCTTTGAGCGTTGTGTCTTCCACGATATTGCTGCCGATGGCATTGATGTCAGCGGTTCGAATGTCACCGTGCGCCAGGTGCGTTTCCTCAACCTTGGCGATAAGGGTCTTTCGGTTGGCGAAGGCAGCACCATGCAGGCGGAGGATATCTTCGTGGAGGGCGCTGATTATGGGCTGGCGAGCAAGGACCGTTCGCACCTCACCGCAACCCGCATCACCTTGAACGACATCGCTATTGCCGGTCTTGCAGCCTACATCAAAAAGCCTTCCTACGGTCCGGCGACGATAACGGTGACCTCCATAGACTTCGGCAACACGCCTGCGGACCGCCACGCCCTGGTGCAAACGCGCAGTTGGGTAGATTTGGACGGCGTGCGCATTTGGGGCAGCGATGTGGATGTCGAAGCCCTCTACGAGAAGTGGCCCAAATGAGCGTTGCGCGGTTCTTGCTGGCGCTGTGCTGCCTCGCGGGCTTATCTGCCTGCGCGGGCGCTGCGGCGCCGCAGGACCCCTTGGTCGGCGAGATAACCGCTTGGTGGGCTGCCCATGCCCTGCCGGATGATATCGTTGCTGTGCAGGGGGGGACTGCCCTGCAAGCGCTGCTCGCGCCCTACGTGCCCACTCTGCCGCTCGAGGGTGGGGCGGTCGCCGTGCTCGCGGCGCTCCAGGAAGCCCGCCCGGCGTATTACCTGGCGTCGCGCGGCATCCTCTGGGATGGGCTTCAGGCGCAGCCTTGGTTTGCTGAACACTATCAACCGGTTCTGGTCAGCGCTGATGCCCACGTGGGCTTTTCGCCCCTGACCCTCTATCGCTTTGCATCTTCCCCCTTCGATGGCGGCGAGACCATCGCCATCGCCGCCCAGGTCGAGGACCCCGCTGTGGGCGTCTTGCGCGTTGAGGCGGCGCGCCTCAGCCAATCGCGCCCTAAGCGCAGCCTTTGGCCCGGCGAGCCTCTCTATCTCACACTAACCCTACAGGGCGATGTGCGCGAGCCTTTGCGCGCGGTCCTGACCCTTCGCGCTCTTGCGGATGAGCGCGTCCTCTTTCAGGTCGTCCACGAGCAACCCGGCGGTATTCCCACCGTTGACTGGTTCCCCGGGCGCCCGGTCGAGGACCGCTACGTTATCCTGCCGCCCGCTGACCTTGCGCCGGGTGAGGTGGCGCTGGAACTCGCGTGGTTTCGCCCCAACGGTGCCCCCTTCGGTGAGAGCATCACGCTGGCGCAGCTGACCCGCCCCGCCGAGGTCACCTCCACTGCGCAGACCCCCGATCACGCTCTGGGCGCCGCTTTTGGGGATTCTGTGGCTCTTTTAGGCTACGATGCCCCGGTGCAGGTCGCGCCCGGTCAAACCTTCACGGTGACCTTGCACTGGCAGGCCCTGGCGCCTGTCCCCACCGATTACAAGGTCTTCGTCCACATCTTTGCCCCCGGTGGCGTTTTGGTCGCGCAGCACGATGGGCAACCCGTGAACTGGACTTACCCGACGACCGTCTGGCAGGCGGGCGATTTCATTCTGGACCGCCACCCGCTTACCTTGAACCCGGAACTCCCGCGGGGCGATTATCAAATCTTCGTCGGCTTTTACGATGCGGCGGCGCCCGATGTGCGCCTACCCGCCTTCGATGCGCAAGGGGCGCCTTTAGCTGATGGGCATGTGCAACTGGCAACACTCCGCGTGCGTTAATCCACGGCTTTGCCGCCAATCTTCAGCCGGGGATGTTGCTCGTCTGGCAAGCTCCCCTGCCGGGGGTCGCCATGTCTGAAACCCCGCGTTCTGCGATGCTGCGGCGCTGGATGCCCCTGCTGGCTTTAGGGCTGCTCCTCGGCGCGCTCCTGCTCTTGGGCGAGCGCCTGGACCGCTTCCCGCAGGCGTCATCGGCGCCCTCTGGGTCTATTTGGCTGCGTGGGGCGCGGCGACGCGTGGTTGAAAGTCTGAATTCGCCCTCTACCCTGGGCGGCGCCGGTGCGCCCACCTTTTCCCCCGCTCCCGGTAGCTACGAGAAATCCCTGCGGGTCGAACTGCTCCCCGCTGACCGCCGGGCTACCGTAATCTTTACCACCGATGGCACGCTGCCGACCGCTGAGGTGGGCGCCCTCTACCGTGAGCCTCTGCTTCTCGATGTGCGACAGCCCGGCGTCACCGTGATTCGCGCCGTGCAGGTGCTCGATGGTGGTGATGGGCAACGTGTTGTCGGGCCTGTGGCGACTGCCGTCTACGTCGTCGGCTTGAATTCCCAGCTGCCCGTGCTTTCGCTGACGCTCGACCCGGCGGCGCTCTGGAGCGCCGAAAGCGGCATTCTCGCCAACCCCTCCTTCCGCGGCGATGATTGGGAGCGTCCTGTGGATGTGGCCTGGTTCGAGCCTGAAGGCGCGCCTCTGGGCGAAGCCAGCTTTGCGCTGCCGGCGGGCTTGCGCGTTCACGGTGATGTGCCGCTCTCCGCACCCAAGCAATCCCTGCGCCTCTACTTCCGCGCCGAGTATGGCGCTGCCCGCCTGGAATATCCGCTGTTTCCCGGGCACCCCGACCAACCCGAGGTGGAGCAATCCTACAAGCGCCTGCTGCTTCAGGCGGGCGACCGCAACGGGTGGTGGACGCTCTTCCGGGACCAGCTGGTGGCGGAAACCGCCGCCACCCTCGGCTTGCCGGTCGCGCAGGGGCGTTTCGTCCACCTCTTCATCAATGGGCGTTCCTGGGGCCTTTACCGCCTCAGCGAGCGCGTGGACCGCTTCTTCCTGGAGGATAACTTCGGCTATCAATCCGTGGATGTGGTGCAGGAAGGGCGCTCGCAGGAAGGCGACGATGCTGCCTGGGATGCGCTGGTGGATTGGGCGGCAGCGAACGACCTGGAGGACCCGCAGGCTTTTGCCTACGTTGTTTCCCGCCTGGACATCGCCAACTTTGCCGATTTTGCGGTGCTAAAATTGTTCTTTGATTTCTCGCCGGAGGACCTCTTCGCTGTGCGCAACCGTGGCGGAGCGTGGCATTTTGTCTACGGCGGCGGTGGGCAGCACTTCGCGCAGCGCCCTGATGAGCTGCCCCTGCTGTTGGGGCTGACCGATGACTCGGATTTCACCGTGCTCTTCCGCGCGCTCATGGATAACGCCGAATTCCGCAGCGCTTTGGTGGCGCGGACCAGCGATTTGCTGAACACCCTGCTCGCGCCTAAAGCGCTCGCCGCGCGCGCTGGCGACCTGTCGGCGTCGCTGGTATCCGCTATCCCCTACGAGGAGGCGCGCTGGTCTGCGCCGTCTCAGGGCGCGCCGTCTCAGGGCGCGCAGGCGGTGTGGGCGGAGCATGTGACTGCCCTGCAAGCCTTTCTCGCGGCGCGTCCTGATGCCCTCAGAGCGCTGCTGGTCGAGAGATTGGGGCGTGGCGCCCCTGCGCAAGTGCAAATCACGGTCGAACCGCCTGCGGGTGGGGAAGTCTTCGTCGGGGGCTTGCCTTTGCCGGGTGCGGGCGTCTTCTTCACGGGCGCCGAGCTTCACTTCGTCGCGGTGCCCCATGCCGGTTACACCTTCGCGGGCTGGGAAGGTGCGCCCGAGGCTGCGACCGGTACTTCCCCTGTGCTTAACATGCAGGTCACCGGACCGCAGTCGCTCACCGCCCGCTTCCGGCAAATCTCCGAAGACGAGCCTGGACCCTATCCCGATGACGTCATCATCAACGAATTCTGGATCAACGACAACGGCACCCGCTACGCCAGCCTCGATGGGCGCCCCATCACCGGGGATTGGGTGGAATTGCTCGTGCGCCGCCCGGCTAGCGTGGACTTGCGTGGTTGGCGTCTGACCGATAACGACACCAAAACCGGTAACGCTGAAGGCTCCCTGATCTTCCCGCAGCTGGACGCTTTGGCTGCCGTGCCGCGTGGTACCGTCATCCTGATCATCGTCACCGAGAACTCCGTGAACGCTGCGAACTTCCCCGCGGATGACCTGGATTGGTCCGATGGGCGCATGATCTTCTACGTGGGCTCACAGCCCGGTAGTGGAAATCTCGATGCCACGACCGACCCCGGCTTTGCCCTTGGGACGAACGACGACAACCTCGTGCTCTTAGCGCCCGCGCTCGGCGTCGAAATCGGCATTGACTTCGTCGCCGAAGGCGCCGCCGTAACGCCCTATTCCTTCGGCGTTCTGGCAGATGGCGTGCGCTTCGAAACCCCCTTCCGCTATCTCGGCGGCGATGATGGCGCTGTCTTCCAGGCCCTCACGTCCAACGATAGCGGCAGCGCTTGGCTGCTCGACCCCGCCGCCTGCGAATCCGGCGACGCCTTCTGCCTCGACGCCGCCAACCAGCTCACCCCTGGCGCCCTCAACCCCGGTCAACGCCCCTTCCCGTGGATCGTCTTCGCCCTGCTCATCCTCATCGCGAGCCTGCTGCTCGGCGCCCTGCTCCTCCTCGAAGCCCGCCGCCGCGCCCGCCGCTAAGCTGCTTCCCAATCCCATTCTGCCTCCAACAGACCCGCGGAAATCTCTTCTTTTTTGGTTTTTTGGCGACGTGGTACCCCGCGTCGCCAAAAAACCTCTAATTATGCCCAATCATTTTCTTTAACTTCATCAGCCCCGGCGCTCTCATCGCCCAGACTCTAATAATGCCCCTTCTTCGGCGCATCCTTCGCCCGGTGCTTGCGCTCCGGATCATATTCCTGCCAATAGACCCGCTTCTCGTTATACCGGCTTCTCGGCTCCTTCTCTTCCGCAGGATACCCGACATACACCATGCCCAACGGCGTCACATACTCAGGGATGGCGAGCAACCTCTTCACCTGCTTGATCTTGCTCTCGCTGGGGGTGATTCCAATCCACACCGCCCCCAGCCCCATGCCTGTAGCCGCAATCAGCATATTCTCGGTAGCCGCGCTACAATCCTGAATCCACAGCGATTGCTCGGGTCCCTTGAAAGCCAGCTTCATATTCCCGCAAACCACAATGGCCAGAGGCGCGTTATAGCGCGCAAAAACGAGCTGCTCCTTCATGCTTGCGAGTCGCTCCGGGTCATCAATCACGATGAATTCCCACGGTTGGCAATTCGCAGCGGTAGGCGCAGCCATTGCCGCTTTCAGCAAGTTGATAATCAGCTCCTGCTCAACGGGCTTATCCGCATAAGTCCTTATACTTCGGCGTTTGAAAATGAGTTCCAGGACCTCCATAGATTCCTCTCCAAGGGATTACTCCGTTCTCATAACTGGATTCCATGAGCACATAGTCGCCCAACGGTTTGCGTTACCTGCGTGTGGGCGGGCGTAGACTCTGCTTGAGAGCAGGAAAAACTCGAAGCGTGGAAAACACTTGAAAGTGCCGCAGAATCCCACATCAGGTGCACGCTTTGTTGGGCTTAAAGGATTGGAAAACACCATTGTTTCAAAGACTCAAAGCCTGCCTTATTGAACCTTTTGGAATAAATAACCACTAGCAGTCTTTTTATAGCCAATGCCTTTTGGCAGTTTTTCGAGATATTCTTTCGTTATCTCAACTTGCGGCTTTGGGACGAAATATTCATCAAGATTATTTACGCTGATTCTGTAATCCTCGTTTTTTGCATAGAAAACCGCCAGTAATTGATACGCATCATCAATCGCTGCCATACCTGCGTCGCCATGACTATTGTTTGCCAAAAGCAAGCCGCCTGTTCTTAGATATCGCTTGCAATATTGACCTACAAATCCAGCATATTGAGAAATGAGCAAGTCGAAACTATCAATCATTTCATCAAAACCATTTCTGTAATCCGCAAAATGGAAAGTAACCTTTGCTTCTTGTGAATAAATCTTTCTTTCGGCGATAAATTTGAGAATCTCAGGCTCGCTAAAAAACTGCTTCGCTTGTTTGTCGTTATCCACATAGACGACATCGGGGAAAACGAATGAAGGTGTGACATGGACGAAACTTCCTGCATACAAGGCTCGTTGAACCTTGAATCTGTCTGCGATGATTTGAAACAAATTCAGACGTTCAAATTGCCTTTCTTGGAAATATTTCCTGTACAAATCAAGAGCAGATTTTGTCATTATTTGACCTATGTATTTTCAGCCCAACGGAATGGCTCAGTGGGGCGACATCTCTGGCGACGGACCTCCGCGAGAGACCTCGACGGCAGGCCCAACCCCCTTCACAACCGCCCAAGATAGCCGCGTCAGGTGCGGCCGCAGGTTGGGCGCAGCACCTGCCTGAACCTCCTAACTCGGGGCCTTCCGATCCCTGTATAGAATCATCGCTGTGCCCGCCACGCCAGCTATGATCAGACCGATGTCCTCCAGAATCCCGACTGACACTGGCATCACCCCACCAAGTGCCCACAGCAGTGGAATGACGAGAAGCACCTTCGGCACCTTCTTGTCCGTCAGCAGCAACAACCCAAACGTGAAGACAGTGGAGGGACACGGGGTGAGGCCAAAGGGTGGCGATTGTGGATAGCGATGACCCAGGAAGTACCCGAACAGAGGATATCCGATCATCGCGTATGCAATGAACAGAATCCCCACGATTGAGTACACGTCTACCTGGAAGCCAAACGAGACGCGCGGCTTCAGGAAGTTGGCGAAGAACACAATCCCCTGGATGATGAACAGCACGCCGAATGCGTAGGCAGGGGTGTAGACGGGACCGAAGTAGAACAGGAAGAAGCCCACCGCCGTCCACAGCCACAGGAAAGCAAGAATGCCGAGGACGACTCTGCTCGAATACCCCGTTTGCTTGATGGCGAAGAACAGCGCGACGATTCCCAAGACGTAGGCAAGTATCTGCATGGGCCAGATGGCAAGGTTGTAGTTCTCGAACGTACTCAACAACTGCTCCAGGGTGAGTATCACGTTCATCTCTCCTCCTCTCGACTTGACCCCTTGGCGCTGCGCCCAACGGCAGAGCTCACCTGCCCGCGCCGGGTTTGCACGACCACCACTCTGAACAAGCCCGCGGACGACTGCAAAAGGCCGCGATACAACAAAGCGCCGAAGGCGCGGGTCAAGTGCAGCGCGTGTTGGGTGCCCTCAAACCAGGTGTTTGCCCTGCTCATCAAACCGATAGGCTCCTTCAAAACCGACACTACGAATTCCCGCTTCATCAATCACAATTCCTGAACGCTCTGACATCGCGAGAACGGGCTGCGCATACCGTTCTGCGTAGGCATCAATCAGATCGTCATCCTCAGGCCGATAGTGCACCCAGATCACGTGTCCTTCTGCCACGTCCAGGCCGCTCGTTTCCTTCAAACCTACTTCATTGCGATCAAGATGTTTCACAGATCGAATATCTCGACCCAATACCACTGCTCCTGCGCTCCCCCCGTAGATAGCTCTGCCTCTTTGGATATACTCCATCAGGTGGCGATCGAAATCATTCTGTAGAAGCTGGGCAAGCAAGGCGTAGGTGTTTCCACCGCCGATATATACTGCGTCGAATTCATTGAGCTCCCTTGCCTGATGTTCAGACAACTCAGTCCACATAGTGATATTTGTGATTCCGAGCGGCTCGAAGGTAGCCCTAATCCAGTCCAAGCAAGACTGAAACGGACGAGTACCGCGGAGTGCAACTGGCCAGTAGAGCAATCTGCCCTGTGTGCCTACCCACCTGGCAAAAACTTGATCTAGCGGGAGCGAATCACTCGCCCCGCCCCCGCCAGCCAAGGCAATTCTGATTTGCGCTTGCATAGCATTCGATATCCTCAGATTGGAAAACGCGACGAAAAAGGCGCTCAACTATGTACTAAACGGGATTCTTTCCGTATCGTGCCTCGGCCATTGCAGAGGGTCACGATTTGAGCCGGTAGGACACGAATGCCAGGGTATGGCTATCCGGCGACCAGGAATTCACGTTCATCGTGCCCTGGCCCCCGAATAGCTTGACGATGGTTTTCGAGACGCCGCCGGCGGCAGGGATGAGACGAATCTCGATATCCCTGTTTGGCGGATGATCGCCGGGGGTCACATCATCCTTGCCGTAGGCGATGTAGGCCACCCATTGGCCATCCGGGGAAACGTGCGGGAACCAGCAGTTGGCCTCCTCCCTGATCACGTGAGTGGGATTGGCGCCATCAGCATCCATGCGCCAGATTTGCATGAGCCCGCTGCGAACCGAGTTGAACCAGATCTGTTCGCCGGACGGTGCGTATTCCGGTCCATCGTCCAGCCCCGGCTCGTCCGTGAGTTGCATCTCCGGGCCGCCGTTCACTGCAACCGTGTAAATGTCGTACTGACCGTCACGCTCGCCGCAGAAGGCTAGTCGTTGGCCATCCGGCGACCAGCCGTGCAGATAGCTCGGGCCTTTTTCGGTAATCAAGGTCGGGTTGCCCCCTGCAAACGGGAGCATATAGATGCGCGCGGTGACGTCTTCATTCGTGAAATGACTGATCGCGAGTTGGGTGCTGTCCGGTGAAACCAGGTGGTCGTTGGTGCAGTCAATGGCGAAACCGCTGTCAATCTCGGTGAATTTGCCCGTCGCTAGTTCGTAGGTGTAAAGGCGTCCACGGCTGTTGCAGATCAACGCACGGCCGTCCCTGGTCCAGTTGGGCGCCTGAACGACGGTGTCGAATTCGCGCAGGATGGTGCGCTCTCCCGTTTGTATGTCCACTGTCTCCAGGATACTGAAGGTGTCCCGCTCGGCGAGCCATCTTCTGAAGGTGTCAATATCCATCGGGAAGGGCAATCTGCTCGGTACGGCTTTATCAGGGACTTCCTCGTCGAGAGGGATTTCGGGAATGGTGGTGATCAGAAGCGATGAGATGGTCATCGCGATCGCTCCCGCCAGGAAGACGATCTTCAGCCCGCTTTCCAGATCTGAGGCGCTGCTTTGCACCAGGCTTAGGAAAGCGGGCGCGATGGCAATCCCGACCATTTGGAAAAAGAAGATGGCGCCAACCGCCACACCGAGCAGGCGTCTGGGAACCGCAAATTGCGCGACCAGCGTGTTGACCGTGGGAATGGTCCCCAGGCCCAGCCCGGCCACGGCGGTAACGAGGACATAGAGCCAAATCGGC
Organism: Anaerolineae bacterium; assembly: GCA_026645815.1. Taxonomy (GTDB): domain Bacteria; phylum Chloroflexota; class Anaerolineae; order B4-G1; family SLSP01; genus JAAZNO01. The sequence continues at coordinate 25,309 of JAPKMR010000023.1, forward strand.
GTGCTGGCGGAAAAGCGTGACATGGCAAACAACGCCAAGGTCACAACAGGGTAGCCGATGAGGTACATCCACTTGTATTTTTTGGTGTTGGCGATCAGGAAGCCGGCGGGAATGCCCATGAAGGCCCCGAATACCGTGTAAGGCGTTAACATCGAACCGCTGATGGTTGGGCTGACGCGCATCACCTCTTGCACAAAGATCGGCGAGTACGCGATGATCCCCACCATCCCAAAGAACGACAGCATGCCGGTGCCTGCCGCGGTCATGAACGTGCGGTTGAAGAGTACCTGCGGATCCAGAATGGGGGCATGTGCGCGTTTCTCAATCTGGATGAAGCTGATCCAGGCAATGATCGAGATGATTAACAGGACGGCGCCGACCCCGATCTTACCTGGCGCGCCGATCTGGGAGAATCCGAGGATGAGCGTGGTGGTTGCGACCGCCATCACGGCGGCGCCGAGCCAATCAATTCTGGGTTTTGTGTGTTGGGCTGTTTTGGGCAGGGCAAAGGCGAGCAGGATGGCCGCCGTTACCTCCAGCGGGATCGCGGCCCAAAAGAGGCCGCGCCAACCCAAAGGGCTTTCACTGACGATCCCGCCCAGCACAGGGCCGATCAGGGCAGCAACGCCGCCGGGCAAACTCAGCAGGCCTGTCCATTTTGCGCGTTCGGATGGGTCAAACAGATCGCCAATGGCAGCAATACAGAAGGGGATGATGGGAAAGTGGCCGATGCTCATGAAGGTTGCCGCCGCCACCAGGAAGACCATCGAGGTGCTTTGGGCTGTGAGGCCTAATCCCAGTAGGAAGATCCCGATGCAGAGCAATAGAATGGCGCGTCGTCCGTAGATGTCCGAGAGCTTGCCAAAGAGCAGCGTCGAGATCGAGCCGCTCAGAGCCGGCAGCGCGATCAGCCAGGCGAAAAGCGCCATGCCGTCAAATTCGGCAATCATCTGCGGTTGGGCAATGTTCCGGGCGTTGATGAACAGATAACCGACAAACTGCGTGAAGAAAACGGCCGCTACGCCAAAAGCCACCTTCCGTTTTGCTTCGCCAACTGGTTCAGTGGAAGACCCCTTTGCCTGTGTCATACCCCTCCTTGTTCTCTCGACATTCCCCACTTACTAGTACATCTTGGCATAAATTTGTTACTGTTTAAGCTGTTAGCGGCTTGCCCTGATAAGTCCATTTGAACGGCTTGGCCATGGTACGGTTATAGTATTCGACAAAAGCTAATACCTTGCGTTTCAATTCGTCGCGTGATTTGAAGTTACCGCGTTTGAGTACCTTACGCACCAGAATGCTGAGCCAGATTTCCACCTGATTCATCCAGGAGGCATGCTTGGGGGTGTAGTGGAAGACGATCTTGTGGGAAGGATCACTCAGAAAAGCCGCCCGCGAAGTTTTGGATTTCAGGATGCCGGATTTGCCTTTGATGCCCAAATCTTCGGTAATGCCGGATTGGACCGCGACATAGCGCACCAGACTCTCAGAGAGATGGGTATTCAGGTTGTCGCAGACGTAGTGCCACTTGCGGACGGTAGGTTCGGCGGCGCTCCGAGCTTGAATATGCGCGAGGAAGTCCTGTTCGGTGCGTGTCGGTTGCGCGGTGACGGCGGTGACTTGCCCCGTAGCTACGTCGAAATTGAAGGTGAAGGCCAGCGTCCCGTGGCGGATGTATTCGAATTCCCGGCGTTCAACCTTGCCCGGCTGTAGCGGCAAGCCAGGGTGTTTACGTTCCAAGGCCTGCATGCCCGTCATTTCATCCAGGCTTTCGACGCGTTCATCCTGCTCAAGCAGTGCTGGCGCTTGGCGATACAGCGTATTGATGGCACTGACTTTATCCTCCAATTCGGTGTCATGCTTCGTGGTGAGCCAATAGCGGTTGAGGTGGGGCTTAATTTGGGCATCTTTTTAAAAGCCGCGCCGCGTGGCGCGGCGAGATAGACTTGACAATGCCTTGGTGGATGATTTCATCCGCTATTTCGCGCGCGGTCCAGTGGGTGATCGGTCGTGCATGTTCTTCCGGTTGCTGGCAGGCCAAGGCTTCAATCTGGCAGCGCTGATCGGCTGTGATGCGACACGGGGCCCCTGGACGCGGGGCGTCGGTCAGGCGCTCTTCCGCACTCAAATCTGCCAGCGCGATGGATTGTAGCGTCACCCACCGCTTGCGCCACGAGCGCACAGTGTTGACGGTGACACGTTGTTCCGCATGGATGGCATTATTTGTCTGGCCTTGGGCAGCCGCCAGAATGATCCGCGCGCGCAAGGCAATTTGCTGCGGGGTGGTATGGCGTCGCACTAACTGTTCCAAGGCTGCTTGTTCTTCAGCGGATAAAGTGACTTCGGCTGCTCTCGGACCAGGCATATAATAACTCCTATCGTTTTCGCCCAAGCCTACCGAAGATGTAGCGTTTGTCAAGCTCATACCGTCAAATATTTACGCCAAGATGTACTAGACGGTCTGGTGCGCATCGCAACGCCATATTGTCGTTGAACACAGATTGCACCGCCTTATCGACCACCCGATTGGCATAGATGGCCCTGGGACGCATAAAAGGAGGCTGTGCCAGAAAGTAGTGCTGGCATTCCGAACAGTGATGCACACTGGTCACAATTTGAAGTAGCACTGGTGCATCCAAGTCCGGATCAATAGCGGTTCTTTGCGCGGTGGTGAAACGCTCCGCGGGACGTTGGCAGCGATCGCACGGTAGGCTCTCCCAACAGTAATTGACTTGACGAATTCTGCACGGCGTTTGGTTGACAGACGGGGAAACTTCAGGCATGACTGTTACCTCTATCGGGGTGAATTCTGGTAAGCCATTATGTTCCCCTGACTGGACCTGTCAAATCACCACTTGCTTACAAACGTCAATTGCGCAGTGTCTAAACCCCTGGTACATTATCGCATGTAAACTGACACCTTCGAGACCAGATGAGCTTTGGTTTTGGGTGCCCGTTGGTAAAGGCTCGCAGCGCCGCGTCGGTTGCAGCGCGTGGTTAGGTCGCTCTATGGCCTTGCGCAATCACCCCACTGACGGTTCATTTTTCAATAGGTTCTATATCTTTGATTACCCTAAGCGCATTAATAACTCGCGAGAACCCCACAAAGGGAATACACTGAGTAATTGCCGCTACAATGACTTCTCTACTATTACCTACTTTTAGATTCCCCTGCGTGTGAGATTTTATCTGCGGTTCACAATCACCAATCGCACAAAATATACACAGAATCAATAATTCCCGAGTTTGAATCTCCAAACCAGTCCTCGTGTAAAAATCACCGAAACAATTCTCAGTTAACCATTGTGGTATTTTTTCACTTTGTTCTGCTGGTAGCGCACCTAACAGAGCTTTTATCCGATCCCCATAAATGGGAGATTGGATTTGTTTCCCTTTAGCATAGCGTTCTTCAGCCGTAATCGTTTTTTGACCCTGCAAAGGCAGTTGTATGCCTTGTTTTTTGAATTCTTCATTAATTACACGTATTGCCGAAATCACTTTCGGATACCCGACAAATGGAGCACATTGATAAACTGCTTCCTTAATCGCAACTGGATCAACATGATTTTTTATTGCTCTCGCTGTACAAACGGCAAGTTCTTCATATTCTTGAATTGAAGTTAAGACGACAATCGCAATCAATTCCCTATCTCGTAGATCAATTGCGCCTTGGTGATATGTATCATTTACAAAACCATCCATTATCTGAGCAAACTCTGGATCTGAGTACAAGATATCGGTATCCATGTGTTACCTCCTATACGTTATTGTCACTAATCACGTGCGGCCTAACGCCGCGGTTCAGCCGCCGCCCAGGGTGCGACGCCCAATGCCCGCGCCCGAAGAACGATGATCACGCGAAAGTAGCTCTGCAACTCGCGGCGTATGGGCGGTCGGCTGCAAGCGCCTGTTGGGCCACCTTGCTAACCTTACAACTCGGATTCTGCTTGTAGCCATTTGATAACCCTTGTGGCAGGCAGAACCTTTACCTCACTTCTTGGAAGGATTAGGTTTTCCCACATCCAATTATGGTGACCTATGATAGCGGTGGCATCCAAATGTGGCCGATTCTTGGTCGTATGGGCGTCCGCCACAACCACAACATCATAATTCCTACTTGCTGCCGCTCTGATGGTGGTATCTACACAAAAATCAGTAGCGCAGCCTGTCACAATGATCTGCTGGACACCATGCTGTTCAAGAAGATGGGGCAACGAAGTTTCATAAAAGGAGTCACAAGCCTGCTTTTGCACTGATAGATCTTTGGCGGTTCGGTCCAGAGCGGGTAGGATTTCCCAGCCTGGTGTACCACGTATAAGGCTGCTATCATCTTCGTGCTGGATAAATATCACGATCCCCCCAGTATCACGAACCATCTTCGCGATTTTATTGATCCGTCGGATAACGCCATGCGCATCGTGGCGCGGTGGCTCTCCTTCAAATAGTCCTACCTGCATATCAATTATTAGCAAAGCTATCATCCTAAAACCTTTCTGCTAACCTAGGTTGGCCCAACGTTGCGCATCAGGTGCCAGCCTGAGCGCGAGCGGAGCGAGCGCGAAGGGCGGTCGCCTGCATGCGCAACGTTGGGCGTGCCATGCCAACTCGAATCAGTATCTATCTGACCGAATGCGGTGGCAGGGTGCTTTGAGTGGCCTTGCTGGAAAGATGCGATAGACAATCACCTGATATTCCTGAACCACTTTATACCAGCCTGGATTTGCTTTTCTTTCCCACCCAATCCCATTTGACGCACCAGCTCAAAAGCGAACTCTACATAGGCTTGCCCTTGTGCGGTAATTATATTCCCGTCCACAACCACATGGTCATCCAGAAAAACTGACTCGCTGAAGTATTGATAACAAGGTAAGTTTGGGTTTTTCCCGGAGGATAGTCCCGTGCATTGCTTCCCCTTCAACACTCCGAGCCCAGCTAGCACAGCCGCCCCTCCGCATATTCCCGCCACTTTCTTCTGTTTGGCAATCAGATTCTCGACGAAGCTCTTCAGCTCACGGTTGTAGACTATTGGCTCCGGCTCGCCGCCAGGGATGACGAGTAGGTCAAGCGAATCGGGGTCTACATCCCGGAGGACTTGATCCACGCAGAACCGTTGTCCTTCCTCGCTTCGATATTCTCTGTTCTCCGGCGCGATGGCCAAGAGGTTGAGCTTTCTAAACAGCAGGCCAACTAGGACAATTTCAAATTCAGAAAACCCATCGTAATAGAACAAGGCGATATTCAAGGTGTCTCTCCTCGAGCAGATCCCATAGGATGCCAGGTGGATCGCAAGCACTCAACTATGTACTATGCGGAATTTTCTCCGAATAAGATCCTGATCCAAATTCTGTAAAATGCACTCCCCGGGGATCTTAGCTGGAATTTTTTTTCGTAGCATACTCCCCCTGCGGCGCTTGTGCGGAATTGGAGTCTGTGGCAAATTGATGATTGGACCAGGACTGTCATGTCCTGCAATTCCTACATTCATTATAGGCGAGCCTTCTGAGCCTGTCAACGAAATTTAGGATTTACGACAGGGGATGGGGGAAAATCGAAGCCGATACCTCTACCCGCCCTTACCGCGCCGTGACCGTGATTCCGGCGAGCCTCAAGCTGTCGTTGGGCTGCAGCTGCCCTTCCACCGTGATGGGTAACCGCGCGAACGTCGCCTCATCATACATCCCGACCACGACGCTATACTCCCCCGCCGGCGCTTCCGCCTTCACCGTCACACCATGCTCGTCCACGATGACTTCCCCGGCTTCCCACCCCAGGGTGGGGCGCTGCCACTGCGCCGGGATACTGTCATCCTGCCCGTAAATCAGCCCATCTGCCCCCACCAGGTGTACAAAGACCTTGTAGTTGTTCGCGATTGTGCTCTCGGCGCGCCAGATGAGCCGCAAGCTCAGCGTCTCGCCGGGGCGCAGACTTTCCGGGCTGAGCTCGTAGCCCAACAACATGATCTCGCTCCCCAGCTGCGCTTCGAGCGGATGGCTCACCGGTGGCGCCTCGTAGAGCCGCGCCTGCCCGCCGATTTCGACCTGTCCCAGCGCGAGCCGGCCTTCAGTTCCGGGAACTTCCAGCTCCAGGTGATAGCTGCCCGGTTCCAGCGCGGGCACCGGGAACAGGCTGATGACGCGCACCACCTCCCCCGCCTGCCATGCTGAGGTGGGATATTCCGCCCCCAACGGTATCTCCATCGTGCTCACCACAGCGCCCGTCGCATCGCTGAGCGTGAGCCTCGCCTCATAGTCGCGCTCAGGCGCGCGTGTCGCTTGCCACAGCACCTCGAATTCCACCGCGCCCCCCGGTGTCGCCGTGCGCAGCTGCTCCTCGTAGCCGATTGCGCGCAAGGGACCAAAATCCACCCCCGCCTGCAGAGGCTGGAGATTGCGCCCTTCTACCTGCAACGTGATTTCACCCAGGCTGAGCGCACTCCCTGCCGGTACGCCTTCGCGTAGCACCGGTAACTGACCGCCGCCCTCGCGCCCGAAGACGCCCTTCACCTCATACTCCCCTGCCGGGATGCCCGGCGGCAGCGCAATCTCCACCATCTCGTAGATCGTATCGCCCGCGCGCCACTGTTCGGAGAGATACCCGGCGGCGTCACCCTGACTCCACAGAACCCCGTTGGCATCCACCAGGTGTAGCTTGAGCGTGCGTCCTTCCGTCACGGGACGCAGCGCGCGCCAGTGCAGGAGCACCTGCACCGCGGTGTCGCGCGGCAGGGCTTCCGGCAGCTCCCAATCCAGAATCTCGATCTCATCGGCAAAAGCGGCGAGCGCCACGCGCTCGCGTTCCGCCGCTTGCGTCGTCGCCTTCAACCGCGCCACACTGACCGCCGTGCCGCCAAAAGCATCGGGTAACGGGGCGAGCGTCTCCGTCAGCTCCGCTTCCAGTGCGGCAATAGGCGCTGCGGGTGGATTATCCGCCGCACGCAGATAAATCACCCCGTGACTCTCCCGTTGCGGAATCACGAAGCTGCGCCCGCCGTACAGCCACACGGCATCCAGCGTCTCGGGCGCCACAAAGATGACCGTCGGATGCTTGTAGTGCAGCGACTGAATCACCACCGTCTCGCCCGCATCCAGTCGCGTTGCAGCCTCTTCTGCCAGCTGCACATATTCGGTATTGAAGATATTGTGCGTCTCCGGAAGCCTGACCCAATGCCCAAAATACGTGCGGATTGTGCTGCCTCCCTCGAAAGCGAGCAGCGCGAGCACCGCGAGCGCCGCGAGGCGCTGCCCCTGTGGCTTGAGAGCGCGCTGCGCCGTCACCAGCAGCGTTTCCAACCCCAGCGCCGCCAGCCCAAAGATTGCCGGCGTCATGCCAAACGAGCGTTGTCCCTGCGGCATCAGATCCACCGTGAGAATTGCCGGTAGGCACATCCCCGCCGTCCAGATCGGCAGCAGTGCGATCTCGGGCTTGCGCCAGTTCTTCACCGCCACCCCCAAACCCACGACAAAGCCCACCGCCATCAGTGGATCGAAGATGGGTTTGCCGGGCAGATTATAGTGCCAGCGCGGATCGCCTTTGATGAAGAAGCCCCCGAGCGTCTTGAGGATATTATCGCCGTAGACTTGCAGCATCGTCGCGCCGCCCGTGTGGCGGAACGCAAGCACCTGGTCCGCGCGTTCCCAAAAGTCGTGCGGATTGCGGATGAAGTGCAGCCCCAACGGCGCGAAGACCAGCACCGCTGCCAATGCTGCCAGCACCAGCCCGCCGAAGCGCGCGAAGAACCGTTTGCGATCCACCAGCAGGCAGTAGATAAAGAAGAGCGCCACCGTCACCGGGAAAAGCCGCGCCGCCAGGTAGGTGTAGAGCACCAATCCGGTAAACGCCCCGCCCAGCATCAGCCAGCCCTTGTGCCCATCGCGGTAGCCGCGCCAGAGAAAGAGCACCGCCAGACATTCCAGCGGCGGAATCAGAATATTGGGATAACCATTGCGGCTCACCGTTAGATGCCAGTACGAGAACGCCGTAATCACCGCCGCCATCAACGCAACACGGCGGTTGCGTGTGAGTTCCCGCAGCACCAGATACACCAGCGGTACCGTCGCCAGCCCAATTAGCGCCGAGGTCAGCCGAATACCGAAAGCCCCAATCCCGACCAACCGGAAAACCCCCGCCATGATATACATATAGAGCGGTTCGCGCCCGGTATACGCGGAGAAGAACACCGGCAGCTTGCCGTGGAAGATTTCCAGCGCCATCAGCCCGTAGACGGCTTCATCGAAGTGCAGCCCCGGAGGAAACCGGTTCAGCCCCACCAGGCGTAGAGCGGCGCCCAACAGCGTCGTCAAAATCACCAGCAAGCGCCAGCGCATACGGATCATTGCGGCAGTAATAGCCTTCAAATCGCTATTCCTCTTGCATATTGGAGTTGCCACACCCCGGCGCCCATCGTCCAACCCGCGCGGAATGTGTCGCAGCTGCCTTTATACCCGAACCTTTCCGCCTGTCAATGCCCCTCAACGCCATTGTGCTTCATTCACCCCACACTGGGAGCGCCAGGCTCCAGCCTGGCATTGCAACCTCCAACGCGCGATTTGGAAATCGCGGCTACCAGCCCCGTTCACGGGGCGTCGCCTTGTAGCCCCAGGCGCTCCCCGTGCAGACAAGCCGGCATTCGGTCCCCACCTAACCACAAGAGCACAGGCATGCCTGTGCTCTTGTTCTACTAATCCTGCCGCGCCGCGCCTTCGCGCTGCGCAGAGGCGCCGTTTACTAACGCAACGCCAGTGGTAGATACATCGTGTACTTTGCTTCGCCAAACAGCGCAAACTCAGAGAAGTGCGTGGTGATAAAGCTCAGCGTGTTCGGCGCCACGTGTATCGGTTCCCCCAGCATCATCCAGGGCGCCTCCGGTCCCGAACGCGCCCACAAGCGTAGCGTTTCCCGCTTGAGACCCGTAACATCAGTATCGGTGTAATGGACCGTAAGGGTAAGCGGCGCATTGAACAGCCCCACCGGTTCCCCAAAGCGTAGAGCCTTCATCTCGAAGGCGCGATTGGCGAACATCAGCCCGCCGGGCGGCGTGATGAGCGTCTGAGTCATGGGATGGCACTCGAAGCGGGTGGTATCGGTGACCGCGCCAGGGGGAACCGTAAGCGTCACCCCATAGCGATGCTGCAACTGCCCGCCCTGATACGGTCCCAGACCCAGCATCCCGTGGGGAAGCGTCACCACCGTAGTGACCGGTCCTAACTGCAGCTGGCGTCCCGCCCATTGGAGCATCGCTGCATTGGTGATGAGCTCGCCGGGCGCGACATCGCCCTCCACGCCCATGCGATATTGCAGAAGCAGAGGGTGCCCGGCTGACACGCGTCCTTGCCATTGCAACATGTGACCGTCAATCAACGTGCCGGTGACATCGCCGTGCCAGCCCAGAAAACGCACCTGATGACTGAAGGGCAGCGTGTCGGATACCGTTACCCAGCGCTCATCCGCCCCACTTTGAGCGGCTAGATTGACCGCAATCGTGTAGGTCAGCACATCGCCGGGCAATGCCAACCCCCGCTGAACCTGCTTGACGGATCCTGCCATCTCGCACACTTCGCTGACGGCGCTCGCAGTATTATTGCTGAGATCGGATTCCACATCGCTGGTGGCGACGACCACGGACGTCGTCAGCGCCGTACCCTCGGCTAGCCCCATATCCGCTTGCACCGTCAGCAGAATATGCCCGCAATTAGCGTCGGTCAGATGGCAGCTCGGGTGGATGAAATACCACGACAACGTATTGCCGCCTACAGTATCCGGCGGAAGGGCTTCTCCCCACCGGTCAGTTGCGCTGATGAAGGTGACGCCGTTCGGCAGGGTAGCGGTTACCCAGGCATCAGAGGGAACCTGCGTGCCGTAGTTGTAGTAACTCAACCTGACTAGATAGCTTGACCCCATCGCCACGTGGGCAGGCGCATCCGCAGCGACTTGCATGTCAACATCCCCGGTCGCGCGCGCAGACCCCAATCCGCTCAAGACCACAAACAGGGTGACAAAAGCCAGACACAACACCAACCCCAATCGCCCTACCAGCAGTTTTGATTTCATGGTTACCTCCTATGAACTTGAAGGAAAGGGTTGATTGCAACAGCCTCAGTGGTAATACAATGCGAAGCTGCGGCTCTATAATCTATGACGCAGAAGTGTGGCAAAGGATACGGCTCACATTAAGCCGCTACGCCCCAATCCCACAGTGTCTTCTCGGTGGCACGCGCCCCATTTGGGAGCGCTTGGCTCCAGCCTGGCTCTGCCCCCCCCAAACGCGCGATCTGGAAATCGCGGCTACCAGCCTTGTAGCCCGGACGTTGACGTCCGGGCGCTCGCTAATGAGGTTTCAGACCCGCCCATCCCGATTGACAGCTATTCCATCAGCGTTATAATACCGTTTAAGGAACGTAGAAAATGAAAAAGAACTGGCTGTTCGATCCGGATTATTCCGTCAAAGACGACCCTGAAGGTACAGGCTTTAGCCGCGCGCGCGAACTTTGTCGCCTGGCGATCTGAAACCGTCTATTTATTGGTTCTGGTACCGGGGTTGCGAAAAGTTCGCAACCCCGGTTTTTTGTATCCCAGTTATTTTGTACAGAAAAGAGGACTTTATGTTGGACCAATTTATTAATCCTGAAACCAATCTTATCGCATTATCCCTGGTGGGATTCGCTTCCATCGCACTGTTAGTCTATAGCGCCAACGTCGCCGTCGCCAAACTCACCGGACTGGCGGGCTACTTCCGCCTCTCCACCACCTTCATGGGCGTCACGGTCGTGTCGGTGGCGACCAGCATCCCCGAAATCACGGCGCATTACACCGCGTCCGTGGGTATCCTCACCGGCAAACTGGACCCCCGGATTGGCGCCGCGGTCGTACTGGGCGCCAACATCGGCTCGGATGTCGTTCAGCAGACCTTGATCATGGCCATTGTCGTCTTCATGGCGGGCACCCTGCACTTCCGCCGCTATTTCCTGGCTAAAACCATGATCCCGATGATTGTGACCACGCTGATGTGCCTGGTATTGGGGTGGGATGGCTTCTACTCGCGCCTGGATGGCTTCATCCTCTTTGGCTCCTTCCTCGGCTATCTCTACTACCTTTACCGTGACGAGCGCAAACACTACAAGGCTGAGGATCACGGTTTTACGCCTGAGGGCGAGACTCCCGAAGGCGTGCCGCAGTCCGCCAAAGAGGCCTGGATTTACGCCCTCATCTCCGTGGTCGCCTTGATCATCACCATCGCCAGCGCCATGATCACCCTGCGCATCACCGAGGTCGTTGTGACCCGTACCGGCATCGGCGGTTCCTTGATTGGCGTCCTCACATTGGGCGTCGCCTCGGCTCTGCCCGAGCTGATCACCGCCGTCTCCGGCATCCGCAATGGCGATGCCGGCATTCCCTTGGGCACCCTCGTCGGCAGCAACATCACCAACCCCCTGGTCGCCATTGGCGGCGGCGCCTTGATCTCCACCTACTGGGTCCCGCGTCCCCTGGTCGTGTGGGACCTGCCTTGGGAGACCATCACCGGCGCGATTCTGTGGATTTACCTGTGGCTGAACCGCGGGCGCATCGGCAAAAAGGGCGGCATCTACCTGGTGGTGCTGTACTTCGTCTACGTCATCTCGCGCTCGCTCTTCTTCGCCGTAGACTGATTCCGTTCAGAGGAAGCACGTTTGCCCGGCTTAATCTGATAAGAAAGTGTATTTTTGACGCGGCGTCACACCCGGCGCCAACGCCGTATACCCGCGCCGCGCCCAAAAATCACAAATCAGAGGGAGCACGTTTGCCCGGCTCAATCTGATAAAAAAGTGTATTTTGGACGCGGCGTCACACCCGGCGCCAACGCCGTAAACCCGCGCCGCGCCCAAAACTCACAAATCAGAGGGAGCACGTTTGCCCGGCTTAATCTGATAGAAAAAATGTTTTTTGAACGTGGCGCCGTACCCGGCGCCACGTTCAAAAAACATAAAAAGAAACCTCTTCGTCTGTTTGCACAACCTCTTTCGGTTCTTACCCAATAATCTGTCCTATACCTCCGAAAAAAGGCGCGTTTCACCTCTGGGAAAAACGAGCCGATCATCACACAAACGTCTTTTTGTGGGTGATTTTGTGCGGTGGGGCAGCGCCCCACCGCACAAAATCACCTTTATAGCACGCCCTATAGGGGCGTTTGAGATTGCCGCCCCCGTTTTGAAACGCACCCCCAAAAAAGCCGAGATTTGCACCCTATCCAATCTGCCGCTATAATAGAAACAGTGTGAGGGGGAGAAGCAATGTTATCTGCCCGGCTTTTCGGCGGCTTGCATTTGACCTGCGACGGCATCCCACCGGCGTCCATTCCCAACGCAACCGCCCGCTCGCTCCTGGCCTATCTCCTCACCTACCGCGACCGTCCCCACACCCGCGACCTGCTCGCCGGCGTCTTCTGGCCCGACCTGCCCGATGAACAGGCGCGCCGGCGCCTGAGCCAGGCTCTCTGGCTGATCCGCAAATCCCTGGGACCTCATTTTCAGCTGGATACAGAGAGCGCCTCCGTGCGGCTTTCCCCCGATATGCCGCTTGCCCTGGATGTCGCTGATTTCGAAAGGCTCGCGGCATGCCCTGCGACGAACGAGAACGCCTTAGCCGCCTGGTCTGAGGCTGTAGAGCTTTACCGCGGCGACTTTCTGGCGGGCTATTACGAGGATTGGGTGCTATTCGAGCGCGAACGCCTGCGTGAACGCTTGCTCGAGCTGCTCGGGCAGCTCGCCAACGCGCTGAAAGCGCGCGGCGATTACGAGCGTGCCCTCACCATCGCCCGGCGCCTGGTGGTGGAGGACCCCTGGCGCGAAGCCGCGCACCGTGAGGTGATGCGCCTCTTGCACCTCCTCGACCGCGACGCCGAGGCGCTCAGGCAAGCCGAGCTCTGCTGCCACATTCTGGAGACCGAGCTTCAAGTCCAACCCGAAGCCGAGACCCTGGCTCTGGCGCGGGAAATCGCCCGGCGGATGGGCGTCCCAGCTGACCCCTACCTCCCCCAAACCTTACGCCCGCCCATCCGCACCCGCGGCGGTGATGCTTTGCCGGTGCAGATGCCGCTCATCGGGCGCCGTGAGGAGCGCGCTGCGCTGCTCGCGCACCTGGAATCTGCTATCGGTGGCGCGGGCACGCTGATCTGGGTCGAAGGCGAAGCTGGCGTGGGTAAAACGCGCCTGCTGCAAGAAGTGGCTCGCGATGCCGCCTGGCGCGATATCGCCGTCCTCTGGGGGCGGGCTTACGAAGACGTTGGCATGGCCCCCTTCGATATCTGGGTGGCGGCGCTGCGTCACGAGCTTTCGCCGTTGCGCATCGAACAATGGTCGCAGCTCGTCGCCCCGATCTGGCTCCAGGTGCTCCGCCCCTTGCTCCCAGAACTCGCTGCCGTGGTTCCGGAATGTGCTCCCGCTTTGGAACCCGAACGTGAGCGCGAGCGGCTGACCAACGCTTTCGCTGAGTTACTCGGCGCCTGGAGCGAGACACGCCCGCTCGTCCTGATTCTTGAGAACCTCCATTGGGCCGGCGTTGATAGCCTGGAAGTGCTGGCGGCGCTCGACCAGCGCCTCATGCCGCACCGCGTGGCTATCATCGGCTCCTATCGCCGGGATGAGGCCGAAGCGCGCCCACCCGTTTGGGAGCGACTGCAAGCCCTGCACCGCCCGGGGCGACACGAATGGGTACAGCTGTCCTCCCTCGATGCGCCTGCCGCGGGTGAATTGATCCGTCGTAGCCTGGGTATCAGCCATGCGGCGCCCCTGTTTGAAAACCGGCTTTATCAAGAGACGGGCGGCAATCCGCTCTTCACCTTGGAAATCTTGCGCACGCTCACTGATGAGGGTTTGCTGGTTCAGAATTCCGCAGGCGAGTGGCGTACTCCCTGGGATGAAACCACCGCGGCTTATGCCGAGTTGCCGCTGCCATCCGCGGTGGAACAGGTCATCGCTCGGCGCCTGGCGCAATTGGAGCCTGCCGAGCGGGGCGTTTTGGAAACCGCTGCCGTCATCGGTCACGATTTCGATCTCCGTCTGCTCCAGGACGTGTGTGAGCAAAACGCCCCGCAACTGCTCCCAACCGTGCGCGCTTTGGTGTCCCGCCATTTCCTGGTCGAACGACCCTCTGCTTACGAATTCAGCCATGATCAGGTGCGGCAGGTCACTTACCAGGCGCTCAGCCCCGAGGCGCGGCGCGCGGCGCATCAACGCGCTGCCCGGGCTTTGGCAGCAATTTACCCCGAGAACCTCGCTGCCCTCGCGTTGCACCTCGACCGTGGCGAATTATGGGATCAGGCTGTAGGTAGCTACTTCGAAGCGGGCAAAAGAGCTGCGGAGGTCTACGCCAGTGAGGCGGCTTTGCATGCCTATGCGCGCGCCCTTGCCATCCTGGACCAAGAGCACCCTCTGCCCCTGCCGGTGGAGACCGCGTTGAACTTTGATCTGCGTGGTGCTCGCTGCTCCCTCTGGCGTCTGCGTGGCGAGCGCGAAAGCTACCGCACCGATATCGAGAGCTTGCTGGCATTGGCGCAAACTCTGGGTACCCCTGAACATCAGGTTGAGGCCCTGCTACAACGGGCGGAGTACCTGGGCGAATCTACCAGCGAATACGAGGCCGCGCGTGAGGCGGCGACAGCTGCTCTTTCCCTGGCGCAGGAGCACGGCTTCCATCACCAAACTTCTCGCGCCTGGTTGGCGATTGGAAATGCCTGGAAACAACTGGGGCACAATGCCCCCGCTCTCGAAGCGTATCAGCGCGCGCTGGCTGAATTTCAGAACTCACCGGCAGCTGGAAGCAGCGAAATCGCCATCTATGTCTCGCTCGTGATGACTTACCGCGACCTCGGAGACCTTGAGAAGGCGCAGGAAACGGCGCAAACAGCGCTTGAAAAGGCCCCGACCAGCGCCGACCCCTTATCCACGGCCCGCGTCCACAACGCCCTCGCCTGGATTACTCGCGCGCGCGGTGACCATCGCGCCGAGGCAGCCCATTGCCAGGAAATGCTCGCGCAGATGCGGGCTATTGGCCATCGCTACTACGAGGGTGTGGCGCTCAACAACCTGAGCCTGGCTTATAACGCCCTCGGCGAGCACGGCGCCGCCATCGAAACCACCCGGCAAGCCCTGGAGATTTTTCGACAGATTGGTCACCAACACGGGCAGGTTATCACTCTCCTCAACCTCAGCTCCCGCTACAAGAACACAGGGCAGCTCGCCTTAGCGCGGGATGCGCTCGACGCGGTATTGCCGCTCGCGCGCCAGCTTGACCTCGCCGATGATGAGGCGCGCATCCTCTCCAGCCTCGCCGAATTGTTGACCAACACTGGCGACTTTGAAGCCGCCGAACAGGCGCTTCGCCAGGCTGAAATCATCGTGCGCGAATTGGATGCTGCTTTTATGCAGGCCACCGTCTACTACCGCTTCGGGGAATTGTACCTGGCGCGGGGCGACTATGCCGGTGCGCTCAAGCGTTTCGAGGACGCACTTGACGCGTATGAACGCAGCGCTTATCCCTACTACCAAACCGTAGCCCGCGCATCCTTGGCTATCGCCCATTTCCACCTGGGACAATGGATTGCCGCGCAGACCCTGATCACCCAGGCCTTCGCAGAGATGGAATCGCGCCCCGATACACCGCTTATGCTCGATGTATGCCTCCACTATTATCGCATCCTGGAAGCCGCTGGACAGCCTGAGCTGGCGCGGGCAGCGTTGGAACGCGCCTATGCCGAGCTCCAGCGCAGCTGCGCCGCATTGTCGGATCCTTCCTGGCAACGCGCTTTTGTGGAGGATGTCCCCTTGCACCGGCAGATCATGAGTGCCTGGAAAGCCCTCCAACCGCGTTGCCTCACGGTTCGTCTCCCTCGCGCTGAAGCACCCACAGGTCGCGCGCTACGCTCGGAGGAGACCGTGTCCGTCACCTGGACGGTGGAGCATCCGGATGACCAGACTATTGCCGATAGGACCTCCCGCCGCCAGCGTTGCGTTCTCAGATTGCTCGCTGAGGCGACCGCCCAGGGTGCAAGCCCTCGCGACGAGGACCTTGCTGAGGCGCTGCGCGTGGGCTTGCGCACGCTCCGCCGCGATATTGCCGCCCTGCGCGCCGAAGGCCACCCCATTCATACCCGGGGACGCTGACGCGCAATGTGACTCTCTAGATTTCCCCCGCACGGCGCCGGTTGCTGATTCAGGTCTGTTAGCACGACATTGGCAACCTGGTTCGTGCCATCTGCACGCGTGTTGAGATAAACTCGAGATACAACTTTGCTACACTGCCACCTAGAACAAGGTGGCAGTTTTTTATGGAACCCATACAGCAATTTCAACCGACCCACAGAGATGTCTTCATCGTGCGTATCTGGCGCGAAGGCAGCGCACCTGAGTGGCAGGGCTGGGTTCAGCACACTCGCAGCGGCGAGTCGGCTGGTTTTCGCAATCTGAACGAGCTCCTGGCCTTTATTGAAATGCGCGCCACTGTGGCTGACCTGACAGAACCGCAGGGCTTGAGATAACACTCACAGCCGCTTAACCCAAGACTTGGGTTCCCATACCCGCTTTCACGCCATCGTGATCGAGAGTTTCGAATAGTCTGGTTCGAAAGGAGCGCCGACATGAAATACCGAATCTTTGTTGGTTTATTGTTATGCCTGATTCTCATCATGGCAACCGGCAACTCTGCAATCTTCGCTCTCTCTCAAGCGCAGACTGGGGAGGCTACTCCCTCAACCGCGTCCGGCATAGCGGCAACGCTTGGAAACACCATCACCTATCAGGGATATCTGGTCCAGCATGGTAGCCCCGTCACCGCGACCTGCGATTTCGTCTTTGCCCTTTTCGACGCCGCCAGTGGCGGTGAATTCGTGGTGGATGCCTCCGCAACCGTTCCGGTCACTGAGGGCCAGTTCACGGCGCTCCTGGATTTCGGCAGCGCAGCTTTCACGGGCGGTGCCCGTTGGATGCAAGTCTACGTGCGCTGTCCCAGCACTGTAGGCTCCTACACGCCGTTGAGCGGGCGTGTGGAACTCACCGCTGTGCCTTACGCCCACAGTCTGCGCCCTGGAGCGCAGGTCTTTGGCACAGCAGGCGTCACCCTGAACGTCAGAAACTCGGCTGAGGATGGCGTAGCAATTCAAGGCGAAGCCACCTCCCTGGCGACCGCATCGGATTATCAGGCTTTCGGCGGCAGATTCACCTCCAGATCCCGCGGCGGGGTGGGGGTCTACGGCGGCGATAACGACACTGGCGACTACAGCTTCGGCTACGGCGTTTGGGGTAAAAGCACCTCTCACTGGGGCTACGGCGTCTATGGCGAGAACGCCTCGCCGGATGGCTACGGCGTCTACTCTGCCGGCAATGCCCACGTGCAGGGCGAGCTAACCTGGCAGCCCAAAACCAGCTACATCTCGGTGCCGGCAGCTGCCTTCATACCCTACGCTTCATCGCTCACCCCCGTCTGCCACGATCCCTACTACATCAACATTGGCGACCGGCTCACCGTGTACGACTCCCCTTGCACCGTGTCACAGTTCGAGGCGCCTGTCATCCTGCCTCATGACGCTACCGTAACGGCAATGACCTTCCACTACTATGACCGGGATTCGGGCAGGGACGCCACCGTCACTCTGTGGCGCGATTTTGATGAGCAGCTAGCCACTGTCACTTCCAGTGGTGATGACGGTTTCGGCAGCAACACTACCACGGCAATCAACTATGCCCGTGTGGATAACCAGAATCACACCTACTTCCTCGAGGCGACGTTGGTGACGATGCAGTGGGTGGATCTGCGCTTTGTCGTTATCGAGTACACGATCAACGCTCCCTATTAGTGGAATTCAACCCTCAAAGGAGATGCAGCATGAAACGCAATAGCTGGTTCAATCTGTCAGTCGTTTTAATCATCGCGCTGATTCTGGGCAGTGGAGTTCTCCCTACCAACCATGGTCAAGCGCAGGGCCTGGCTTCCCCGCGGGTCACTGACCCCCTGGAAATCTCCCAGGCACAAGCGCTGCCGCTGGGCGACCTCCTCACCAATGAGTTTACCTATCAAGGGCGGCTCACGGATGCCGCCGGCGCCCCGGTCGCTGGTCCCTGCGACTTCCGTTTTAGCTTATATCAATCCTCCGCCGGCAATGACCCCGTTGGCAACGTCCAGTCTGTATCTAATGTCACCCTGGATGAGGGTTATTTCTCCGTGGGACTTGATTTTGGCGTCGCCGTCTTTACCGGCGGAGGGCGCTACATGAAAGTCGAAGTGGATTGTGGGGCTGGCGCCTACACCGCCCTCAGCCCCCGTGTGAAATTGACTGCCACCCCCTATGCCCTCCACGCCGTCTCTACCGGCGCCTTGCACGGGAACCCCGTTTCTGATAACCTCCCTTTCCCAGACGACGTGCTCACGTGGGATGGCAACTCCTGGCAACCTTTACCCCCTGAGAATGGCGCGGCTTACCAAAATGTTATCGTAGTTGCCAAAGATGGGGGGCAGTTCGACACGATCCAGGCGGCGCTCGATAGCATCACCGATGAGAATTACGATAACCGTTATCTGGTCTGGGTGGCGCCAGGCCGCTATGTAGAACATGTGACCATGAAACCGTTCGTGGATATCGAGGGTGCAGGGGAGTGGACTACCACCATCATGACCATGGGTAGCATGACAGAGACTGTGGGCACTGTGATCGGAGCCGATGCTGCCGCATTGCGTTCGCTCACGGTGCTCAATACTGGCGGAACGATTTACGCCGTCGCCATCGTTAACAATGGCACATCTCCCGATCTCCTCCACATCACCGCAGCTGCTATGGGGGGTTCCATAAAGAATATCGGCGTACTCAACCGGGATCACGCTTCCCCTTTGATGACCTATGTCACAGCTTCTGCATCCGGTAGTGACTCCACGCATAACGTTGGCATCGAAAACCACCTTGCTTTTCCTACATTGAATCAGGTTAATGCCGCTGCTACAGGTGGCTACATAAGCGCCGGTATCTACAACGCGGCAGGCGCTTACCCAAAGCTAAATGCCGTAACGAGCACAGGCTCATCTGCCCAGGTCACCTTTGGCATCCACAATGTTGATGCCGGCGCGGAAATTCGTGAAAGCACCGTTCATGCCGATACTGGAGTAATCCAATCTGGCATCTACAACGAATGGGATGACATTCCTGGGGTGTATATTGTAACGGTTGAGCAATCGCAGATAGATCTCGGAGATAAGACACAACCCACCATCTACATTGATGAGAACTTTGTTGTCAATGTGGGGGCTTCGCGGTTGGGTGGTGGTCCGATGGACATTGCACCTGGTGGTTGGGTGCGTTGTTACGGTTGTTATGACGAATTCTTCCAAAACGCTGGCGGTATCGGGGTTTGCCCGTAGAAAGGCGGTAATCAGATGAAACCATTACTCTTGACTTTGGCGTTGCTTTCTATGCTCATCGCTTTCCTCGCCCTGGGAGATTTCCAGGCTCAGGCTCTAGCGCCAACCCAGACCGGCGACGGCTATGAGCTCGGCTGGTGGACCGTAGATGGCGGCGGTACTCAACTTGCCGGCGGTGACTTCGTTTTGCTGGGCACAGTGGGGCAACCGGAAGCGGGAAACGCACTTTCCGGCGGCGGTTTTGAACTCGGCAGCGGTTTCTGGCCCGGTGGGGTCATCACCCGACACATGGTCTTCCTGCCCTTGGTCATGCGCAACTAAGAACCTATCCGGGAATTATGGTGCAATGCGGTGTCCCGCTGAGCCTTGCTGTTGAATCCGCTTTCTGTAAAGTGTTTTTTCGTTGGCGGGCTGCGCCCGCCAACGAAAAAACACCCTCAAAACCGCGCCTTAAGGCGTAGACTCTAGATCGAGACGGATTTTTGGACGAATTCTAAGACCAAATCGGAGGGCACAGATGCGCTTCAAAACCTTGCGTGGAATCTTAGTTTTAGTTGCAATGGGCGGAATGCTGCTTACGCCGTTGGGCGCCTTGGCGCGCCTCGTGGGTAACGAATTCTCAGTCGTGAGATATGACTTACATGAAGCCTGGGGGGGCAACGTTGAGTACGACTGGCCCAACAGCAAATACGTCATCGCCTGGGCAGAGCAATCGCAGCTGGGTTACTACGCTGAGCCATACGTGGGCTGGGTTGAGCCGGATGCTACCACCGTCGCACGTTACCGCGTCGCCGCAGCCACGACTCACAGCAGCTCCATTCCTGATATCAGCTGCGAGAACCCGGATCGCTGCCTGGTCACCTGGATCAGCGCGGAGCAGGTCTTCGCCCGCCTTGTGAGTCCCGATGGCACGATGGATGTCATCTGGCGCGTAGATACGGGTCAACCGGCGCTGCGCAGCGTCGTGACCCGCGGACCACAGTTCTACCTGGTCGTCTGGGAAATGGATGACGGCCGTATCGCCATGCGGCATGTTGACGATATGCTTGGACCTTTCGGCAGTGTCGCCTACGTACAGCTCCCTGCTGGCTGTACACAGGGCCGCAACGTTCAGGTGACGCGCGGATATTCTTCGGC
Source organism: Anaerolineae bacterium (assembly GCA_026645815.1). Taxonomy (GTDB): domain Bacteria; phylum Chloroflexota; class Anaerolineae; order B4-G1; family SLSP01; genus JAAZNO01. The sequence continues at coordinate 45,820 of JAPKMR010000023.1, forward strand.
CATCTATGCTATCGCCTACGACTGCTTTGACATGGTGCATCTTGAGACCAGAAAGAGCTCCGACCTGTCTTACCGGTGGTGGCGCACTCCGGTGATGCCCGACTCCTATGAGTTTTGCCCCTCGGTTATTGACTATTGGGATGGTGCGGCTGATAAGCTGATTCTTGCCTTTGAGACCCAGAATCCCAACCTTGGCATCTTTGGGCAGCGTTATGACGTGAATGGCAATGCGGAAGGCGCTCCTTTTGCCATTGCTCCTCCCGGCAGCAAGGAAGTTCACCTGGCAGATAATGCCGTGCGCGACGAAATTGTTGCCGTCTACTCTCAGAGTGACGATATCCATGTCCAGCGGTTGGGTTATGATGGCCTACCGGTGGGTGTGTCCTATGCTATGACGAACGCTCCCGATAGACAATACGCACCGCGCATCTCGGCGGGGGTGTGGGACAAACACCTGGTCATCTGGAACGATTTGCGTGCTGGCGCGACCGAAGGCGACATCTACGCCCAATGGCTCGAGCTAGAACTGGTCCTTGGTAAGGGAGGACCGCTGTCCAACGAGCTGCCGGATGCCGGTGCCAGCTATTACCAGGCGCCGGCTCAGATGAACCGGTGGCTTGCTATTGGTATCCGTCCCGGTCCCATGGGTGACCTGGATTTGTACCTGGCTGATGCCCCCGACTACAACACTGTGCTCGCCAGTTCGATTTTCGGCACTGGCTTCGCAGATATCGTGGTCATGGATGGCTACCAATCCGGTCCCGCCGCCTATTTCCCCTACGTGAGTCATTTTGCCGGCGATACCTACTATGCCATCGAATACGCTCCAAGCGCCAACCGAATCACGGAGCAACGCCCCACCATCCCTCAGGAAAGCCTGGCGATGGAGTCGGTAGCGCGCATGTTCGACATCTATGCCCTGCCCGGACAACTGCTCGATATCCAGGTCGCGCCCGATGTTCCGGATTTAGCCCTGGCGCTCTTCGACCCCCGCAACGGTCCCCAACAGGCCCTGAATCAAGCTCTGATCGTAGCTGATAACGCTGGCGGCGGGCAGGTCGAGGTCCTGCAACACCTTCCGGAAACTGAGGGTTGGTATGGTTTGCTGGTCTGGAAGAAGGACGACACCGCTGGCGCCTTCGACCTATCCGCCAGTGGTGCGGGGACGCCGCCTGGTACAACCATCTTCCTTCCCCTGGTCGCCCGCAACTATTGAGCGTCTCATAGCGGTCACATCAGCCATTGGAGAGGGTTTTTCGCTGCCGCGCGCAGCGCGGCAGCGAAAAACACAAGAAAAGACGACCCTCTTCGCCTGTCTGCACAACCTCCCCCACTTTCTACCCACAATCTGTCGCCGCCCTGCCCGCTTCCGCCTTCCTGAAAGTGTTTTTGGAGGTGATTTTGTGCGGTGGGGCTACGCCCCACCGCACAAAATCACCTCTATAGCACGTCCCGATTGCCTAAATTCTCCCCTTGACTATAATAAGTACAGACTCACAATCCAAGCTGGCAGCAGTCCATAGAAAGGAGACCCTCCCATGCGTTTCTCAATGCACGATGTGGTCAGTGTCATTCTGGGCGGCGGTGCAGGAACTCGCCTGTACCCCCTTACCAAGGTGCGGTCCAAGCCCGCCGTGCCGCTGGCGGGGCACTACCGGCTGATTGATATCCCCATCAGCAACTGTATCCATTCGGGAATTGACCGTATCTACGTCTTGACTCAGTACAACTCCGAATCTCTGCACCGTCACATCTCGCGCACCTACGTCTTCGATAACTTCTCCCGTGGCTCGGTGCGCATTTTGGCGGCGGAGCAGACGCCCTCGAGCACCTCCTGGTATCAAGGCACTGCGGATGCGCTGCGCAAGCAGCTCTTCCAACTCCAGGGCGCCAAGTCCAAGGAGACCTTGATCCTCTCGGGCGACCATCTCTACCGCATGGATTACTCCGATTTTGTGGCGGCGCACCGGGATAATGATGCCGACATCACCATCGGCGTGCATCCCGTGTTGCCGGAGGAAGCTTCCGATTTCGGCATTCTGCAGGCTGATGCGGATTCTAACATCATCCGCTTCGTCGAGAAACCTCCCTTTGAGAACCTTGCCGGATTGGAGAGCCTTTCCGGCGACCGTCCCTACACCGCCTCGATGGGCATCTACGTCTTCCGCTCGCAACTGCTCTTCGAAATGTTGCGCGAGCAGACCGGTTCCGACTTTGGCAAACATCTGATTCCGGCGGCGATTGAGCAGGGTTTGAAAGTGCGCGCCTACCGCTTTGATGGCTATTGGGAGGACATCGGGACAATCGCGGCATTCTACAACGTGAACCTGGCTCTCACCTCTTCCAACCCGCCCTTCGACTTCTTCGACGCTGAATGGCCTATCTACACGCGCCCGCGCTTTTTGCCCGGCAGTCGCATCATGGATTCCGACATGCAGCAGGTCTTCATCGCGCCGGGCTGCATGGTCGAGCAGTCCACCATTCGCTCGAGCGTCGTCGGTTTGCGCAGCGTCCTGCGCCCTGGTTCGCATCTGCACCGGGTCGTGATGATGGGCTCGGATTACTTCGAGACCGATGCGGAGAAGGCGGATAACCGTCGCCTGGGCATCCCGGATATTGGGGTGGGTGAGGGCAGCGTCATCGAGGGTGCCATCCTCGATAAGAACGTGCGCATCGGGCGCAACGTCGTCATCCGCAACCATGCCGGTGAGGCGGATTCTGAAACCAAAAGCTACGTTATCCGCGATGGCATCGTCGTCATCCCCAAAGACACCGTGATTCCCGACGGCACCATCGTCTGAGCCTCAGCCCCCGCACCAAAAGAACAGCGCGCAACCCCACGGTTGCGCGCTGTTAAATTTCCCCTTCCCCCTCTTCCACCACGCGCGCCCCCATCCCGGGCGTACTCACCAGCAGGCGCCCTCCCAATGTGGGCAGCAACGCTCCCACCGCTTCCAGCAGCGCCGCGCGATTCTGCGCCTCGCACAGCAGGTGTACCGCCGGACCTGCATCCAGCGTGAAATACACCTCCAGGCCCTCGGCGCGCCAGCGTTGCACGGCGTGAATCAGCGCCAGCGTTTGCGGTTGCCAGTAATAGATGCCGCTCAACTGCGGCTGTTCTGCGACCCTCGAACTCATCGCGATGAGGTGCAGCGAGATCGCTTCGCGCTCTACCGCCATACCCAGCGTGCTGAAGTCGCGCTCGAGCACTGCCCGGCGCACCGTCGCCAGCGTGTCCCCCAGCTGCTGCAACCGCGCCTCGAAGAACGGGCTGCTTGGCGCGGCGCGATGCCCTTCCAGTGACGAAATCGCCTTTGGCTGCGGGTCGAAGTACACCGTCACAATCTGCAAATCCCAGTGCTCGGGCGGCGCCAATTGCACCGCATACGATTCTTCACCCGTTCCGGCGCGCCATTCCGCAAAGCCATGGGGAATTGAGCGACACGCGGACCCGGACCCCAGGCGCGCCAGCGAGGAGAGCGCCCGCGAATCCAGCGCTAGCCCGGCAGCGCGCGTGCCTGCCAGCGTGAGCGCGGCAAAGCCCGATGCCGATGAGGCGATGCCGATGCCCGTGGGGAAAGAATTGTGCGACCATACCCGGGCATAGGCCGTGATGCCCGCCAGCGCCCGAATCTGCTCCAGGTGCGCGCTCACGCGGGTCGAGGCTTTCTCTGTGGGGCGGGCGCCATCGAGTTCGAACTCATCCTCGTCCAGCGTCGCATCGAACTGCACCGTGGTGGTGGTCGTCGCCCCACTGAGATTGACCGAAATCGAATCATTCAACGGCAACTGCCGCACCAAATCACGCTGCCCCCAGTATTTCACCAGCGCCAGATTCGGATGCGCAACCGCGGTCACAGCAGGCATGTTCTCCCTCACCCCCTCACCCTCTCTCCCACTCTCCCCCTCTCACTCCCCTGCCGCTTCTACAAAGCGATTGGTGAACGCCGCGTTTACATCTACCGGCGCCGAAAGGGCTTGATACTGCAACAGGCTATCCGCCAGCGCTTGCCACTGCTCTGCCGTCTGCCAACCGGTGGGCTGTCCCTCGACCTGCGCGTCCCGCAACTCCGTTTCCAGCATAAAGCGCATGTGCTCGGGGTTCGCTTCCTCGCCGGCATAGAGCATGGTAATCTCCACTGCCTCGTCGAGATGGGTTGCCGCGTAGCCGATGCCGCGCAGCGCGGCGCGGACGAAGCGCTCCATGCGTTCAGGGTCCCGCTCGACAATGTCCGGTGTGCTCACATAAGCCAGCCCCAGCGTCGGCACCCCATAATCGCTGACCTGCCATTCTTGTAGCTCATAACCCCAGCTGCGCAGGAGATACGGCTCATTCGAGTTGTAGACCGGATAAATATCCACCAGCCCCTCGACCAGCACGCGCGGGTCGAAACCCACATTGATGAGCGACACATCCTCCGCACTCAAGCCCGCCACATCCAGCAATGCCGGTAAATCAGGGGGTGGGGTACCCTTATAGCCGATGCTGTGCCCACGCCAATCTTGCAGCGTCGTGATACTGGAATCGGCTAGCGCCACGTAGGCTTGTTGCCCGTGTTGCCCGATCAGCGCGATGGAGAGCAGCGGCAGTCCCGGGTCGGCGCGCCGTTGCAGCAGCACCGCCGCATCCTGCGTGGTCACATCTACCTTGCCGGCGGTCAGCAGCTGCAAGTGCTCTCCTCTGCCTGCCGAATGCTGAATCGTCACGTTGAGGCTCTCCGCGGCAAAGAACCCTTTTTCCTGTGCCACGTAAACCCCGACGAAAGGCAGGTTCGCCTGCGGCTTGTAGCCCGCCATGAAAACCAGCGTATCGGGTTCCGGCGCCTGGCTACACCCACTGACTGCGAATCCCAAAGTGATAGCGAGCGTCAGAATCGCTATGCGCGCTACCAGTAGCCTGGGTCGCGCTGTAAAGGCTTTTTTACCCCCTTGCGCAGAGCCTCGTGTCAACGGTAACATCAACTATCCTCCCTTCTCTCATGGCTATCACGCCAGAAGAGCGTGCGGCTTTCCGCCACAATGACCACCCCGTACAGGCCCACGCCCATCAGCGCCAAACAGAATATGCCGGCGAAGAGCGACGGCATATTGAGATTGCTGTAAGCCAACCACATCATGCGCCCCAGACCTGCGGAAGCGCCCGCCCATTCCGCCACGACCGCCCCCACCAGCGACAGCGGCGCGACGACCTTCAGCGCGGCGAACAGAAAGGGCCAGGCTGAGGGCCAACGCGCATAGCGGAACACCTCCCAGCGGCTTGCGTTCAGCGAGTGGAGCAGCGCCAGAATGGCCTCATCTGTGGCGAGTAGCCCGGTGTGAACGTTGATGAGCACCGGGAAGAAGGTGATCAAGGTGACGAGGATGACCTTTGGCAGCGGACCAAAGCCGAACCAGATGGTGAGCAGCGGCGCGATGGCTACCATCGGCGTGGCTTTCACCAGAATCGCCAGCGCCAGCACCCCCCGTTCGATACGTTTCCAGTATGTGATCAGCACGGCGATGAGAATCCCTGCCGCAAGCCCGGCGCCTAGCCCGCCCATCGCCTGCGCAAAGGTGACCAGCGCCGCGCGTCCGTAGTCGTCCGCGCGCGCCGCCAGCGTCTTCAACACGAGCGATGGCGCCGGCAGCAGATAGACCGGAATCCCGCGCACGTGTACGGTGACTTCCCAGATGCCCAACGTCACCCCCAGAATGAGTGCGACTGAGACGAGGTCCCAGGCGAAAGGCGCGCTGGGGGGTGATTTTTGCGGCAGTTCGTCGGTGCTCATGCGGCAAGCGCCTTCCGCACATCACGCATCAATGTGATAACTTCTGGGGAGGTTTCATCGCGGGGGTAGGGCAGCGGCACCGTGAAAAGTTCGCGAATCTTGCCAGGGCGGGAGCTCATCACCACGAGGCGGTTTGCCAGGCGTATCGCTTCGGTGATATTGTGGGTCACCCAGAGAACGGTAGCGCCCACCTCCTGCCAGAGCCGCAACACCTCATCCGTCAGCGTTTCGCGGGTCAGCTCATCCAACGCCGCGAAAGGCTCATCCATAAGCCAAAGCCTCGCGCCCGTAGCGAGGGTGCGCGCCAGCGCCACGCGCTGTTGCATCCCCCCCGAGAGCGTCCCTGGATAGGCGGTCGCGAATTCCGTCAACCCGGTCAAAGCCAGAAGGGCTTCCGGTGTGGGCGCGGCGCGGTTGTGCTGGCGATTCACGTGCAGCGGTAGCCTGACATTGTCGAGCACGGTCGCCCAGGGCAGCAACGCCGGATTCTGCGCCATCCAACCGATGGCTTTGTGCGTCCGTTGCACTGTGGACGATTGACCGTCTAGCCATATCTCCCCGGTGCTGGGAACCAGCTGGTCTGCAATGAGACGGAGCAGCGTGGACTTGCCGCATCCGCTTGGCCCGACAAAACTCACAAACTCGCCCGATGCAATGTCGAGCGAAATCGGCGCTAGTGCTTCCAGGGCAGACTTGCGCCCGCTAAAGGTTTTGCTAAGGTTGCGCAATACCACTCTCATAGCCCTGTATTATAACCCAAGTTGCCAACGTCACAGAAGCAGTGTTATTGGGGCGCGTTGCGCGCCCCAATAACACAAAAAAGAAAACCCTCTTCCTTCCTTTGCACACAACCTCCTTCAACAACCTGCCCGTGCTCTGCCTCCCTAAAGAGGTATTTTTTGGCCGCGCACAGCGCGGCCAAAAAATACAAAAAAGAAAACCCTCTTCGTCTGTTTGCCCAACCTCCTCCAATCCCCCCCCGTCTCCCTCCCTCCAAATCTTGCCTAATGCCTGGTCTATGTTACAATGCCTGCACAAAGGCGCCTGCAACCGCCTTTCGCAGACGCAGAAACATTGAAAGCACCTGGTTGTTTCCCTTTATCGCCTTTAGCCTTTATCTGAAACTGTCTTGAGGAGGACAAATGCATGGATGCTAAGAAGTGGCATGCGCTGAGTGTAGGGGATGTGCTTGCTACATTGGAGGTCCGTCCTGATCAGGGCCTCACTACGGCTGAAGCCCAAAAGCGGCTTGCGACCTATGGCCCTAACCAATTACAAGAACGCCCTCCGGTATCATTCTGGAAACGCTTGTTGGATCAGTTGCGCGGATTCGTCGTACTGATCCTCATTGCCGCCGCAGTTATTTCAGCTTCATTGGATATCTTCGGTGTGGATGAAGGCGGTCTTGTTGAAGCCGGCGTGATTATGGCGATCGTGATCCTGAATGCCGCCATCGGCGTCATCCAGGAGAGCAAGGCTGAAGAAGCGCTCGCAGCCCTCAAAAAGATGGCAGCTCCCGAAGCGCACGTGATGCGCGACGGGCATCGCCTGGTGATTCCCGCGCATGATTTGGTCCCCGGCGATGTTGTGCTGCTCGAAGCTGGCAACGTCATTCCCGCCGATGTCAGGCTGACCGAATCCGTGAACCTCAAGATCGAAGAGGCATCCCTGACCGGTGAATCCTTGCCCGTCGGAAAAGAAGCCGCTCAGGTCCTCGACGCTGACGCAGGTATCGGTGATCGCCGCAATTCCGCCTACATGAGCACTATGGTCACCTACGGACGTGGCGTGGCGGTCGTCACTGCCACCGGTATGCAGACGGAAATCGGCCACATCGCCGAGATGATTCAGGCGGTCGAGGAAGAAGAGACCCCCTTGCAGCGCAAACTGGATGAGGTGGGGCGCATGTTGGGTATTGCTTCACTCGCCATCTGTGGGCTGGTTTTCCTGATCGGCATTCTGCGCCCGCTCTTCACCGGGCAAACCCTGACGGTTCACATGATTACCGAGTTCTTTATGATTGCGGTCAGCCTGGCGATTGCCGCAGTGCCCGAAGGCTTGCCCGCTGTGGTCACCATCTGCCTGGCGCTGGGCATGCAGGAAATGGTCAAGCGCCACGCCCTGATTCGCCGCCTGCCCGCCGTCGAAACCCTCGGCTCTGCCACGGTAATTTGCTCCGATAAAACCGGCACGCTGACCCAGAATCAGATGACGGTCACACAGATGTCGGTCTTGGATCATGAGTACGTGCTCACCGGCACCGGCTATGATACCCGCGGCGAGTTCAAGTCTGAATCTCGGACGATTTCCGTTGAGCAGCATCCCGTGTTGCGGCAGGCGCTCTGGGCGGGCTTGCTCTGCACCGATGCCGTGCTGGAAAAAAGCGACGGTGATGCCGAATACCGCATGGTGGGCGACCCCACCGAAGGGTCGCTCGTCGTGGCTGCTGCCAAGGCTGGTTACTGGCGCGAGGATCAGGAACGGCATTACCCCCGTGTGGCTGAATTGCCCTTCGACTCCGACCGCAAACGCATGACCACCATTCATGCGCTGGAAGTGGTGACGGATGAAGATGCCAGCCCCTTCCATACTGGCGCCTCCGGCTACGTCGCAGTGGTCAAGGGCGCCCCTGATATCGTTCTGGATCACTGCACGCACGCGCAGGGTCCTGAGGGTCCCATCACGCTGACTGAGGAACTGCGAGAGCGTATCCTCAAAAGCAATGCCGGCATGGCTTCGCAGGCGCTTCGCGTCCTGGGTGTGGCTTATCGCCCCCTGGAGGTGATCCCTGCGGAGTTGACCCCGGCGACTGTTGAGATCAACCTGATCTTCATCGGCCTGGTGGGCATGATTGACCCCGCCCGCCCCGAAGTTATCCCCGCCATTCAGAAGGCGCGCGGCGCCGGGTTGCGCACGGTCATGGTCACGGGCGACTATGCCGCCACGGCGCAGGCCATCGCCAATCAGATTGGGGTCCTGCGTCCCGGCGGACGGGTGGTCTCCGGGCGCGAGATCGAGGCGATGAGCGATGCCGAGCTCGAAGAAGCCATCGAGCATGTGGATGTCTTCGCCCGCGTTGCCCCCAACCATAAGGTGCGTATCGTCCAGGCTCTGCGGAACCGTGGGCACGTCGCCGCCATGACCGGTGACGGCGTCAACGATGCGCCCGCCCTCAAACGTGCCGATATCGGCATCGCCATGGGCATCACCGGTACGGATGTCTCCAAGCAGACTGCGGACATGGTGCTCACCGATGACAACTACGTCTCCATCGTCAGCGCCATCGAGCAGGGACGCATCATCTACTCCAATATCCGCAAGTTCGTCTATTTCTTGCTCTCCTGCAACATGGCGGAAATCGCCATCATCTTCATTGCGACGCTGTTGGGTTGGCCCGTGCCGCTGACCGCGATTCAGCTGCTGTGGCTCAACCTGCTCAGCGATGGTGCGCCGGCGCTGGCGCTGGGCCTTGAAAAGGGCGATCCTGATATCATGACCCGCCCGCCCCGCCCCCCCAAAGAACCCGTCATCAACCGCGAGATGGTCGCGGGGGTGGCTGTGCAGACCGTCGCCATTGCGGGCACCGTCTTGTGGGCTTATCACCGCGGTGGCTATTACGCCGCCAAAACCGGGCAGGATGCCACGATGATGGCGCAGACGATGGCTTTCGTGACGCTGGTGCTTTCCGAGCTCTTCCGTGCTTACACCGCCCGTTCGGAGCGCTACCCGCTGCTCAAGCTCGGTATCTTCACCAACAAGTGGATGCAGTACGCTATCGGCTTCTCCGTCATTCTGCTGTTGATGGTGGTCTTTGTGCCCTTCTTCCAGCCCATCTTTGGCACCGTGCCGCTGGATGATCCCGAAGAGTGGTTCCTGATTCTGCCGCTGGTCTTGATCCCCTCGGTCGTGGCAGAACTGCAGAAGATGCTGCTGTCGTATCGCCCGGGGCGCTCTCGCAGCTAGACTGTCTCTGCTCTGACACAACACAAAGAGCGTGTTTTTCGGCGCCGTGCGCAGCACAGCCCCGAAAAACACGCTCTACTTTTTACTTTCTACTCCCTATTCCCTGACTGTGCCAACCTGCCAAAACGCCTGAGAATCTGCGTAGCGGCGGGCGCGCTACGACAGGTCTCCAGGCGCGCCTCAGGCTCTACCCCCCGTTCTTGCAGCTGGGCTGCATACACGCGGATATAGGTCGCCACGATATCCTCATCGAATTCCGGGTGGAATTGCACACCCCAGGCGCACCCCGCGACCACAAATGCCTGCTGAGGCTCCTGTGCGCTGGATGCCAGGCGTGTGGCGCCTTGTGGCAAAGCCAGCACCGATTGAAAGTGGCTCACGTGCGCGTAGAGCGGCTCCGGCAAATCGCCTAGCAACGGGTCCGTGCGCGCTGCGGTTTCCAACGTCAGTGCTACCGTCCCGTACTCCGGTCCCGCAGGCGCTGCGCCGACAGCCCCTCCCAGCGCATACGCGAGCAGTTGATGCCCGTAGCAGATGCCCAGCACCGGAATGCGCCGGGCAATCAACTCCGGGAGCCAATCCGCCAATCGTTCGCTCCAGGAGGCATGGTCGGTCACCATCGCGTGCGAACCCGTGATGACCGCGGCGCTCAGCGCTTCATACGCGGGTGGGGGAACCTCGCGCATATCCAGGACGCGCGTCGCCTCGGGCGGAAGCCCCAGCCCGGCGAGAATCCAATCCTCGAAGTCGCCCCTCCGAGCTGCGAGTTTGGGCAGCGTGCTGCCCGTTTTAAGAATAAAGAGGGTTTTCATCAGCGCTTCTCCATCCCCTTTTTTTCTACAGTGGCAAAACTGGCTAGATAGCTCGAAAAAACCTCTGTGCCTTTCCCAGCAAGTGTGATTTTTGC
>JAPKMR010000024.1 GCA_026645815.1 Anaerolineae bacterium
AGGTCACATTGAGCACCTCCAGATCCGTGGTGGTCGTGTTGACGGGGGTATCCACGGGCACGTCAGGGTCTTTGGCTGGACCACAGCCCGAAAGGACCAACGACAACACGAGTATGGGTGTTATCAAACGATAGAATTTCATTCCTTGCCTCCCTCAACTAAGCTGCGATTCTGAGACTTGCTCAGCGTCACTGGTAATCCTGCTGCGATCCACGCCTGCACGCCGCCGTCAAGAACCGCTATATTGCCGAAGCCCATTTCATGAAGCAGCCTTCCGCCCAACGCGCCCAGCGGTCCGAGCATGCAGGTGACGATGATGGGGCGCTCGCGGTCGGCAAGCTCTGGCGCACGCCACAATTCAGGCGCCTCGATATCTGCCTGATAGGCGAGCGCGCCCAGTGAGATGTTGAGCGCTCCAGGTATGGTGCCGGCTACAGCGATATCCGATGCGTCGCGAACGTCAATGACGAGTGTGTAGGGATTTTGCTCCAGGCGGCGTTGTGCTTCGACTGGGCTTATGCTCGGCACAATCTTCAACGCTTCCATCGCCATCTGCTTGATAGATTTTGCTGCCATGGGTCTCCGCTCACAGGCTTGATAATCCGAAGTTAGCCGATCTTTTCAATGTCAATGCTTCGCCTTATCACATTGCTCATTAAACACCCTCATGTATCACCACGGGTATCGGTTTGTGATACAGTGGCGCGCCAACCATATTGCCTCTCGCAGCGTCTATATTGGGTGTCTGTGAAACTACGGTTTCATCACCAGGGGTAGATAAGCGGTCAAGCCCTGATAGGTTACATCGAGTCCCAGGACATACATCTTTCCGGCACAGGTGTCATTAACATTATCGGCGCGACGTGCCAGTAGCACAGAGATGGCGTCACCCGGCTGGAAATAATTATTGCCGCCAAAGTCTTTCCCGGCTATGGTGACGGTAGTGGCCCGCACCTGCTCGCTAATGTCGGGAGCCACCAAGGTCATTTCATCCTGCCCATTGGGGAAGGTGGCGAGAGTGTAAGGATAGGCTGGCGGTCCACCGGGTCGAAAGCGCGAAACGCCATTCACCCAAACGCGGTAACCGCAGGTGACAGCGTTGAACCGGCTGTTCCCCCACATCACACGCAGTACGACATCGGTACCTGGGGCATAGTCAGGGGGCAAGGAAAAACCAACAGCAAACCGGGGAATGACCTGGTTTCCGGGTAGAACCAGTCCGCTAAGATCACCACCGCCGTTGAGCTCGTAAACGGCCCCGTTGAGCAACGTAGCAAACTCCGGCGCTAGGCTGATGAAACGAGGTAACAGACCACTACTCATGGGTTGTTGGGCAACGGTAACGGTGGGATGACCGGCGTCGTTCCCTGCCACAAACCCAATGCCAATGAACAATGCTACCAGAACAAGTTGCACGAACTTTGGAATCCATCCGTCTTTCATGATCGAGCCTCTTTTCTCCTTGCGGTACATTTGTGACGGCTAATCGGTGAGTGGCAAAAGCAACTGGTCAATCACGTGGATGACGCCGTTGCGTGCCAGGATATCAGTTTTGGTGATCACAGCGAGATCGTTCAAGTACACAACCTCATCCTTGACCGTGACGGCAATGCTCCTTCCTTCCACCGAGGTGATCAGACTCTGTCCATCCATCGCCAGCAAATCGGCTTGCCGATAACTGCCTGGGACGACATGAGCTTCCATCACCTCTTTGAACCCTTCGCCGGTTGCAAAGCCGTTTGTGGGGGCAAAGATGGTAAAGGGTCCATCATCGTGGAAGGCAAACAGAAACCGTGATAACATCAACTGTTCCGCGAATTGTTGGATGTTCTCAGCTGCTGATATCGAGTTGGGCGACCACAAGGCATCGCCAATCGAGGGCAGGTCAGGATCTGGAGTGTTGGCCACAGTCGCCGCCGGCGCTTCGGAAGGCTCAGCTGTTGGGGTGGGGGGAATTGGGGTTGGGGCAGGCGTCTCGGTCGGTGCTTGGGTCAGCACTGCGGCCGGTTGCGGCGCTGCTTCTTCAGTTTGCACTGGCGGTTGAGCGGCTTCGGTCGCCGCAGGCACTGGCACGGCAGCACTGCAGGCGGATAGAGCCAGGCTCAAAAACAAGCCGATGATGAATATCACCTTTTGCATTTCTACATCTCCTCCAATAGTAACTCTGATGGGCTAAAGCAACGTTGCTATATCAAGAAGCGTTTTGAAATTCATCGAATGATCTCCCTTGACATTCATTTCATATTAGCCTACAATGCGCGCTACGAGGTATCGTTTTGTGATACAAGCACACCATCAATCACAACCGAGTCTCTTTGTTTTGCTTCAACAATGGGAGACCAAAGACAGATGGAGACGACGGACTCCTTTGGTTATTGGGTGCGGCGCAGGCGCAAAGCTCTCGATTTAACCCAAGATGCGTTAGCGGAATGCGTGGGCTGCGCTGTGGTCACGCTGCGCAAGATTGAGGCGGACGAGCGCCGCCCCTCCCAACAGATGGCGGAACGCCTGGCGCAATGTCTGGTGCTCCCCGCCGCGGAGTGCCCCTGGTTCATCGCTGCAGCTCTGGGCGAACAGGGCGTGGCGCGCCAATCACTCCCCAGGGATCCCATGGTTGCCGCCCCTCAGGGAAATCTTCCCGTTCCTATGACGGCATTGATTGGGCGCAGTGCCGAGGTCGCCACAATCACGGCGCATCTGCGCGGTAGGGAATCGCGGTTGTTGACGTTGACAGGACCTGTGGGTGTGGGGAAGACGCGGTTGGCGCTGGAGGTGGGACGGCAGCTGCAGGCGGATTACCGGAACGGCGTCTATTGGGTGCCGCTGGCGCCGGTCCGCGATCCAGGGCTGGTGGCAATGGCGACGGCGATGGCACTCGGCGTTCGAGAAGCGCGTGACCATGATCTGGCGCGCTCGGTGCTGGATGCTTTGGGAACCCGGGCTGTGTTGCTGATCTTTGATAATTTCGAGCACCTGCTGCCGGCAGCGCCGTGGCTCTCCACCTTGTTGGTTGCGTGCTCCGATTTGCAGATTTTGGTTACCAGCAGGGCGCGCCTGCGCCTGTATGGAGAATCCGAGATTGCGGTGGCGCCTCTAGCGTTGCCAGATCCTCAAGACCCGGCGGCGGCAGCGGAGTCACCCAGCGTGCGGCTTTTTTGCGAACGCGCCCGGGCGGTGAGGGCGGATTTCCGTCTCACCCCGTCGCTGACGCCGGCGGTGGCGGAGATCTGTCGCCGCATGGATGGCTTGCCTCTGGCGATCGAACTGGCGGCAGCGCGCAGCAAGCTCTTTGCCCCCAACGAGCTCAAGCAGCGCCTGGAGCGGGGTCTACCCCACTTGGATCAGGATTCAGTGGGGCCTTCGGTGCGCCTGCGGGGTCTCGAGAAAGCCATCGTCTGGAGCTACGAACTTCTGTCGGCTTCGCAGCGCACCCTGCTGGCGCGGTTGGGCGTCTTTGTGGGTGGCTTCACGTTGCCTGCTGCTGAAGCGATTTGTGCATCGCCCTTCGCCGAGCAACGATCCGCAGCAGAGAAGCTGGCGCTGTTGGCGCTGCGGGATGTTGCCGATAGCATTGAGGTTTTGCTCGACCAGAGCTTGCTGGTGCGCGCCGTGACTTCTGAAAGCGCAGTGCAGGCAGCGGGGGGACCGTGTTGCCCACGTTGCCCAACCCGCTTGTTGCGTCAGACGGTGGAGGCTGAGCCGCGTTTCTCGATGTTGGAGACGATTCGGGATTTTGCACTGGCACAGCTGCACGCCTCCGGTGAATTATCCGTGTTTCAGCAACGCCACGCGGAGTATTTTGCGGCGTGGGTGGAACGCGCTGCTGCGCAACTGCTGGGTTCTGAACAGGGGCTTTGGCTGGCACAACTGGAGCGTGAGATGGATAACGTGCGTGCGGCGCTCGACTGGTTGCTGGCGACGCGGCAGTTGGACCTCGCTGCGCGCATGGGCTGTGCTCTCGGTGCCTTTTGGCAGCGGCACGGTTACACCAGTGAAGGGCGTGAGTGTCTCGAGGGGGTGCTGGAGCATATGTCCACGAACCCGGTATCCGAGGGGTTGCGTGCTCGCACTCTGCAGACGGCGGCTATGCTGCGCTATAGACAGGGCGACAAAGCTGCCGCGCTCGCGGCGCTCGAAGAGAGTCGAGACCTGTTCCATGCCGCTGCCGATGTGCTGGGTGAGGCTGAGGTGTTGTATGATCTGGGGCGAATCGCGCTGGATGGCGCGGATTGGCAGGTTGCCCTGGGTTTCAATGAGGAAAGCCTGCGATTGGCGGAAAAGGCGGCTGATCCCTGGGTAGAGTATAGGGCGCTGACCCAGATTGGGCAGGCGCAGCTGTTTCTGGGACGCCATGACCGTGCGGCAGCGCTTTTCCGGGATGCTTATCAGCTGGCACAACGACTCAACCACACTCAGGGACTGGCGGTGTCGTTGGTCAACCTGGGGCGCATCGCTCTGGTGGAGGGGGATGTTGCTCGCGCTACCGCATTAGCGCAGGATAGTGTGCGCCTGTGTCATTTACTGGGGGAGAGGGAGCTCATGCTAGAGGGTTTGGAGCTGTTGATCGCTGCCGCTGTTGACGAGGGTGCCATGCTCCGCGCCGCGCAGCTCGCCGGTGCGGCTGAGGCAATCCGCGATGGGCTGCGACATTCCGCCCTGCCTGGCGTAGATGCGGTAGTGGCGCGCGATGGCGTTCTACAGACGCTGCGCAGCCAGCTCACCAGATCCGAGTTTGAGATTGCACGGCGCCGTGGTCGCGCGATGTGCCTGGATGCGATTGCTGCCTTTGCGCTGGGCTGTAATGACAACCCTTAATAGGTAAATTGCCGTCTTGTTTCTCCCGAATAATGGGACACGCCTCCTGTTCATCTAATTCCGAAAACTGTGATATCCTTGTCTAGTCGAATGAGCGCTATTGGAATATAGGAATTCTGAGCATGATGCATCCACAAGTACAGGCCTTATTGGCTACCGTCAAACGCGGAGAAGCTGAGGAGATTGAGGCGGCGCGGGATTCGGTTCGCCCGGAGCTGCTGCCGGGGTTGCTTGAGGCTTATTGGCCACTGCCCAGCTGGGATGATAAAGCCGGGTTGATGCAGCTTTTCTCGGATCATCTGAGCACCGGTGGCGAAAAGGTGATGCTGGATTTTCTGACTGCGCCTACCACCGAGCTCAACGACGAGTATTACACTTCAGGTAAAATTGTCGCACTGTGCCAGCTGGCGGGTACATTCGAGTTCTATGAACGCTTGTGGTATAACCGCCCATTGTGCGCGGCGATCATCCAACGCACACTGTCTGGCGAGAGGCCCAGCCTCGCCATGGTGACTGCGCTGGATCAGCCCAAGCTACAATCTGGCGCCTCTAAATCACAGCGGAAACCTCTGCTCGCCAGATTGCCAGCCTGGCAGCAGAATATCCTCGCCGTTGTCTTTGTCATTCTCTATGGAGCGGCGGCGTTTGGATTGTTGTACTTCCTCCTCTCGAATTCAACGCGGATGCTGGTGAGCGCGACCATACTTGGATTGGGCGCTGGCGGTTATTTGCTCTATGGCGCCATGGCCCCTAAGGTGACGCAAGGCGAATCTGCGGCGCTTCGGTGGCTACTGGCGCTTTGTGGCTTGTTCGCGTTAGGATTGGCGTCGTGGGCGGGTTTCACGCTTTTTAGTGGTGGGCTTGCGGATGAGATGCGTCTGTTGCGGAGAGGCGCTGACTTTGGTCTACCGGATTGGGCCTCGATTTTCGTGATCCTCACTTTGTTTGTGCTGCCCCTTTTATTGACTTGGGGCATGATACGCTGGTGGGAGCATCGAGGGCGTGCGCTGCAGAAAGTGGCACAGCAAGAGGGGGAGGTCTTTGTGATACAGCCTCTTAACCGTTGGGGCGTGCTTCTAAGCGCATTTGGAATGCTGGCAATTGGGGTATTTCTCTTTATCTTGGGGCGGGTGGATGACCGCAGTCTGCTGGAACTGCTCTTTGTTCCGGGCATGTTCGTCGCGATGGGCGTTGGAATGCTGGCTTTCTTCAGGCATAGTACGGGATTAGTGTTGCTAAGTCCCGAAAAAGTTGCCGTGCGCCGCCTGTGGGCGCGGGAGCGCGCCATGCGCTATGATGTGATTGAAAGCATCCATCCCATGGTATTTGGTGTCCCTCCAAACATGGTCCTGCGCGGGGGAGGGCGTAAGCTGCGCCTTCCACGCACAGTGCATAATCTGCCGCGGGTGTATGCCCTGTTGTTGGAGCGTGCTCCGGCGCTCTGGTGGCAGGCCCCTCCTGCACTCCAACGTTTTACGCTTCCGCAGCATGGGGCGCTGCTCAATGCGCTGGAGCGCTGGTTGGTGCCGTCGCAGGCTCTGGTAGCTCTGGAACTGTCGCCCTTGGAGTTTCGCTATCAGCGCAAGGATGAGGGTTGGCGTGAGCGCCCGAAGCAGGATATCGCGCGGATAGAGTTGGAAACGATTCATACCGCCAGACGGCGCTTTGCTTCTTCACTGCCGCAGATCAATTTGGACATGTATGATACCGTCGTGACCTTCCGTGATGGTGAACGACTGCGTATCGCGCAGCGGACCGTGGTGCAGTTCGGCAGCACGCCCGAGCAGCTATATCTTATCTTGCAGAATCTGTATCAAGGTAGATAGTGTTTTATCGGCATAGCCGCCATTCGGCGCTCGGGTTGGGATCTGAATCGCGTTGATAGGAAGATAAGGTAACGTATGCACTTCGCCCGCACTCTTCTTAAGACCTGGCTTGCGCCGTTGGTGAACCTGGAGAATGTGCTGCTGCTTTTTGCCACGTTCATTTTCCATCACTACTACTTTGGCGCGGACTTTGTGGCAGCGCCATTTTTGGAGCTTGGCGGCGGGGTTTTGCTCGTCACCACGCTATACGGCGCGGTTGTCCTGTTGGCGAGTCTGGTACAGGCCCCTGCGGATTGGCAGGAGCTCCGGACGTTTATGGTCTTCATTGGCAGCGTCTGGGTCTCTATGGTCTATATGGCGTCTTTTTGGATGCAGGGCGCCACGGCTGACTGGACGGAGTTGTTGGCGCAGGTGACCTATGTGCTGCAAGCGGCGCTCTCTCTGACGTTGTTGATTTTGCTCTTGTCACAGGCTCCGCAAAGCCGTTGGGCTGTGACCCCGCGATTGAGTGGCGCGCCCGGCGTGTTGAAGTCTTTGCTTATCCTGGCTTATGTTGCGGGCATGACCTTGTTTTTGCACCTGGTTATGGATGTCGCACCCGAGGTCGTGACGGCGCAGGTTAATCTCCTCGGCCTGTTGCTGTTGGAAGTTGCGGCGCGGTTGCGCTCACCGATCGCTGAGGAGGTTTTGCGATGAGGGTTGGGATCTGTGGGTTGGAGAAGATACTCGAGCTGTTCTGGGCGCATATCATCGAATTGAGGATGGGCGCGGTGGGTGATTTCATCAGCGTAGATATTCCTGGATGAGAAGGGGGGGCTGTGAGCAAGCAATTCTTTGAGGCTTGTATGGCGGGAGATTTGCCAGCGGTGGAAAGTTGCATTGTGGAGGATCACGATCTCAATTTGGAGCGGGGCTTATGCCTGGCGGCGCAGGCCGGGCACAGCGAGCTGGTGGCCTATTTGCTCGCGGGTGGTGCGGCGAGGAATCGCAAGTCTAAAGAACTGATCGAAGCGCTGTATCTGGCAAGCCAGAATGGACACGTGCCGGTGGTGCGCTTGTTGCTGACAGCCAAGATTCCGGTGAACGCCGTCGCGTACTTCGGGCGCCGTGCGTTGCACGCTGCCGCCACGCACGGTCACGGAGAGGTGATCCAGCTCCTGTTGGCAGCCAAAGCCAAATGCGATGTGGGCGATAGTGATGGCATCACTCCTTTAGCCGAAGCTGTCTTGAACCGGCGGCACGAAGCGGCGCGGATACTGGTCGCTGGTGGGGCGGATGTCAACCGGTGCGCGCGCGATGGCACCAGCCCACTTTCGATGGCGCAGGAGCAGGGCGATCAAGCGATGCTCGCGTTGTTGACCGGGGTTGCACATGAACTTTAGTGAGAGAAACCTGATTTTGGGATCATGCATTCTTCTGTAAAGGAGTATTGCTGATGTGCGAAACTGCGATACCCCGGCTTGTAACTCATATCGTCGCATGGCTGGCTGAACACGGCCCGGAGTGGCTTTCCCCGCCCAATCCTGGTGCATCTGAGGCTGCTCTCGCGCAGTTGGAGGCCCAATTGGGCCGCGAATTGCCGCCCATATTGCGGGATTTGCTCCACGCCGCCGATGGCGAGCTCGCTATTGGCGAGTACAAAACCCTCTCTGCCGCTGATGTGTATCGCAATTGGGCGCTGCTCAATCGGCTGGCGGCTGAGGGTCGCTTTGCCAACCGCGAGGTCTACCCGGATGACCGGGGGCTAATCCGTGCGGATTGGTGGCATCCCGGCTACCTGCCCTTTGCCGAGGATAGTTGCGGCAATCTCATCTGCATTGACCTCGACCCCGGCCCGCAGGGGAGCGTTGGGCAGATCGTCTGGTGGGAAACTGCCGAAGGCCCGCTGGTGGATAACGATGGCATCCCCGCGCTGGCGGATTTCTTGCAGGCTTATTGGGACAATCTCGCCTCTGGTGCTTATGACGCTCCCGATGTTTGGGATAACGCCGGCGCGCAAGACCTGACCCGGAGGTTACCATGAATTGGCAGACATTACAGCACATCACCAATTTGAACGACATCAAAGAACTCGCCGCCTGGCCCGATGTTTGGGTCATGCGCGGCGGTTCCTCTGTGCGCGGCCACACTCTCTATGGTTTCGATATCGCACGCCAGCGATTGGTCTGGGCGCTTACGGATATTGCGCCGCCGGAGGGATTAGGTTGGAGCTATAAGCGCATCCCCTTCCTGGCGCAGCACGGCGATCTGGCTGTGGTCGCCACCTATGTGGGTCGCAACCGCGAGCGTGTCTGGCTGCTCGCACTCGACCCGCGCACGGGCGACCTGGTCTGGCGCAAACCGCTGGCCTGGACGCGCTGCACGAGCAGCAACAAGCGCTTCGAGGCGCAATACATTGGCCTTGTTAACACCGGCGCGCACCTCGTCGCGATGGAGAACCGCGCAGCGCAGGGCGAGACGCCGTTTCTGCTCTGGCTCGATCCAGCTACCGGCGAGACCGTCCACGAGTGTCCTGCGTGCGTCACCAAAGAGCGCGCGCTGGTGGCTAATGGGTACCTCTACTTTTCCGGCGAGGGGCGCGAGCAGAGCGGCCTTTATCGCATCCCCGCCGCGCCCGGTGCTACGGTTGCGGAACGCTTGCTCGAAGGGCAAGTTTCATCCTTCGCCATCACCGCTGGCAACATCTACGCCATCTACTCGACCACCAACCGCCAGGATTGGACTTTTGCCTGTTTGGATGCCCATACTTTGGCGACACGCTGTTCTTACGTTTGGCAATGGGACGACAAAGGCTATTGGCCGCACCTGCTGGCTGTAGACCCGGAACGACCTGAACACGTCGTTCTCCGACACGATACCCGGCTCTGGGCATGGAATTGGCGCACCGCTGAAATCTTGTGGGAGTATACCTTCCCCTTTTCCACGGACGTGCAAGCCTTGTTCCACACCTCGCGCGGGACGTTGCTCCATGCCGATCAAGGCGTGGAGGGACTCGATCTCGTCACAGGTGCGCGCAACGATGTGGGGCTGAGCGGCAGCCGGGTGGATGGGGCGTTTGTCGTGGACGATTACCTCTTCACCTCGAAATCATGGGATGGCTCCCGCCTGTACACTTGCGCGGCGGCGTCCGATTCCCCCACCGTTGGCGAGTTGACCTGCCCGGAGACCAAACTGCGCGAGCTGCTGCCCGACCTGCTCACCGATCCCCGCGACGAGTTGGAGACCGCCTTCGGCAAGGCGACCGGGCGCGGCAGTGTGGATACGCTCGCCAAGAGCGTGCGGCAGATCACGCGGATTGATCAGACGCATCAGAAGGTCAAGGCATACCTCAAGGCGCTCAAAGCCGGCGAGCTCGACCGCGGCCCGCTCAACTTCACGCCGCTGGCCGAGCTGCATCGGGGCTTCTTCTTCTACGCCGACCTCTTCGGCTTCGGCCCGGAGGAGCAGTTCTTCCCCGGCGTGCTCATCGCGGGTGAGTTTGGCGGCGTCGAGTTCTATGTGATGTGGGATAGCGGGCAGGTCATCTCCCTGCACCACGACGCCAGCTTCTCCGAAGTCGCTTCCGACGTGTGGAACGCAGTCGAGCAACGCGAGCGCGCCTTTGCGCAACAGTTCCCGGCGGCGGGCAGCGCGCTGGATATTGCGCAACTCGTGCGCTTCCAACAGGCCTTCGCGGATGTGAAAGACACGGGCGAACTCTCCCGCCTGGATGAGCGCGACTATCTCACCCGCGCCGCTGCTGCCTTCGGCTGGACGCTCAAGCAATTGCGCCACCGGTTGGATACGCACGATTTGGCGCTGGAATTTCTCGGCCTCCATGACGAGGAACTGGCGGTATTGGATGAGATGTTGGGGTAGAAACTGAACGATGCAAACCATCAACTTTTATAAGGTCAGCGCCCCTTACGGCTGGATGTCCAATTTCGCGCCGTATCCTATCGAACTGGAGGGCAAAATCTGGCCCACTAGCGAACACTACTTTCAGGCCAGCAAATTCCCCGGCTTGGATCATGCGGAGGCGATCCGGCAGCAACGCTCGCCCATGATTGCTGCGCGGATGGGCCGCAGCCGCCAGCATCCACTTCGCGCCGATTGGGAGGACGTGAAGGAATCTATCATGCGCGCAGCGGTGCTGGCAAAGTTCAGCCAACACGCCGATTTGCGCGCTCTGCTACTGGAGACGGGCGATGCGCTATTTAGAGCACACCGCCAAGGATAGCTACTGGGCCGATGGTGGCAACGGTAGCGGCCTGAACCGCCTGGGCGTGATTTTGATGGAGGTGCGGTCGCACTTGCGTAACGCCGGGGATGGAGAAAATTATCCATGAGCAATTTCAATACGCGACTTGAAGCCTATCTGGCGCAACACGGCATGGCCGATGTGGCGTTCGTGCGTTACGTCTACCTGCTCCACGATGCTGCTGACTGGTTTCTGCTGGTCAAAGCAGAAACGGACAGTTTCCCGGTGCAAATGTTCGGCGAATGTTGGCAGATTCTGTCGGATAGCTATTATGCCTGTGATATGTTGGATGCTGATGTGCTGGAAACGGCGCACGCGGTTATCCAACAGTTCACCAATCTGATCGCCCTGGATTTAGTGCTGGCGCAAGTGCTGCCGGGCGGAAATTACCCGGGATTCGGCAAGTATCTCACCCTGTTCTTCTATGCTCGCGTGGAAGATAGCGCAGCGTTTGAGTTCTGCTCTGATCATCACACCGAGGCTCTCTGGTTGCCTCGTGAGGCGGCGCTGGCGCTGGTAGAAGTTGCTGAAGATCGGCAATTCCTGGCAAATTTGCGCTTGCCGGCAATGTCGCTGTTTTGAGCAGGATGCAAAAATCATACAATGCGAGGATAGACTTATGGAGAAAATCGTTGTGCGTAATCACGGTCTGGAAACCCTGGCGCAGTTGGCCGGCAAAGCGCCCGGTTCTGTCCAGCTCATCGCCAGGGAGCATGATCACCCTGGCCTGGACGCGCTCGCTGCCGCGTTGCGCGAGCACGGCGCGGCGGTGGGCGCGCTGGAGGCGTCGCTGGCCTTCCCGCACCATCCCTTCACCCACGACCTGCGCGATTTCGACTTCGCTGCAGCCTGCCCGCACCTGACGACGCTGTATCTGGGCCGTTGCCGGGTCAACGCAACGGTGTTGTGCCACCCAACGTTGCAAGCGGTCACGCTGGAAGAGAGCTGGCTCTTCACGTCCGATCCATTCCGCCTGGGCTATCCGGATAGCCCAGCGTCGCAGGTCGCCAACCTGCGCTTATTGGAGGTAAACTGGGGCAATCCCGATGAGGATTGTCTCAGCTCGGTAGCGTTTGGCCCGGCCTCGCCGCTGTGTTCGTTCGTGTATTACGGCGACGAGGACAACATGGAGATTTACCCGGAGACATTCACCTTCGAGGGTTGCCCGCAGCTGGCGGAGGTGGGTATTCACGTCTGCGGTGGGTGGATGGCAAAATTCAAGGGCGATCTCCCGCAGCTGACCGATCTGGGCCTTTCCAGCGCGCGCTACGGCGATCATAGCATGTACTTCAACGCAGTCGGCGACGGTAGCTCAGATTATCTGCGGCAGTTGCGCGATGGACGCGGGCCGTATGCCGGGGAGCAATTCTTGTTCATCGGGGAGTTCCCGCACTTCAATACGGGGAAAGCCCGGCATGTACTGACCCAGCTCGGCGGCGATGTGCTAGACACACCTGCCCCGGCATTGACCCAATTGGTGTTGGGTGCTGAGGAATATGCCGCCTATCAGCAGGGGACGCCCACGCCGCAGGTCGCGGAGATTCTGGCGCAGGGGCCATCTATCGAAGTGTTGAGCGATGACGATCTCCGCGAAATGCTCTGGGGTTGGTATTAAATGAGAAGTCGTGGTTGGATATATTTACTACTTCTTGCGCCCTTGTTGACCGCTTGTACGCCAACGGAGACGCCATCCGCGGCGGCAGAGCCGCTTCGGGTTAGTTGCACACCCGCGACGGGCGAGGATGGCGAGATTGTGGTGCGTGTGGTCATCGAAAACATTTCGGATGATACACTGCACCTCTTCGATAGCCACCGGATGCCCTATGTATTGGAAGAAGACGGTGGCTTGTTGATCCTCTACGGCGTCAATCCGCCCGATCCCAACTTGGAATACTACATGATTGAAATCCCGACTACGAAGGCGCTGCCGCCGGGTGAGCGGGTGGAAGATACGGTCAGCCTCACGCCTTTGCGCCTGGGTGACCATTACAGCCTGCCGCGTGAGCGCAATTCGGTGGTGACGCGTCACGGTGCGGTTATGGTGCAATGCGCGGTGGGCTGGGGTTACACGCCTATTCTTCCCCCGCATGAGGAGCAGAGCGTGCAGAATATCACTCAGCTGCTGGAGTGGCAGAGCCTCAGCCCGGCTGAGGTCATCCAGGTGCAGTTTCCATAAAGCGAAAAGGAGCGTGAACCGATGTCAGATGGTGTGCAATTCCAAGATTTCAACTTCAAGTTGGCTGTGATTGAGAGGCTTATGTACGAGCAGGGCGTCCTTAAGCCGCCTTTCGATGTCTACGAGTTTGTAGAGGGCTATGCAGCGCGCAAGATAGACATCGAAGAAGAGGGCTACGATATCATCCCTGAAGTGCGGGCGTATTTTGAGCAATTGGAGATTCCTGCGGAGCTGCTGCCCCTCATCGAAGAGATCAATATGGATGGCGGCGACATCATTTACGGGCAACTTTATCCGTTCTGGGATGGTGAGGATGATGTGTTCAACATCCAATCGGCAGAGGATGCCGCCCTGCTCCCAAATCTCAAATCGGTGACGTTGTTTTATGATCAAGATAGGCGGATTCTTGAAGAGTTCCAGCGGCGGGGGATTGCGGCACAATGGTTGTAAACGCACAGACGGGTTTTACCGGCGGCTGTTTCCGCTGACAGTGTGACCGAAAGGAATCGCGCAGCGAATTCCTCAAGCCTTCGATAGTGACCTGAGCAGCCGTGAAGGGTCGGGCACGTTTTGAAACGCACCCGGCGATGATGCTACCATGTAGTTTTGATGTACAATAGAAATATCTCGGGAGTTTTCGACGCTAGATGCTATACCATGGCTGTTCTGAAGAATGAAGACAACGATCGGAGGAAGAAGAATGACTTCCAATGAAGCGGCTCATATCGTGCAAGAAAAGACCTCACAGGCGGTGGATTTGCTTCAGGCGCAGGGTCTGGATCTCTGGCTTACCTTTGTGCGGGAGACAACGCAGGTAAAGGACCCGGTGCTGGATTTGATTCTGGGCTTTCACCTGACGTGGACCTCAGCCTTGCTGGTCAGTCGAAGCGGGGAGCGTATCGCCATCGTGGGACGCTATGATGTTGCCAATGTGGAACGCCTGGGGGCATACACGCGGGTGCTGGGTTATGATCAGTCCATCCAACCGCAGTTGCTGGAGACGCTGGCGCGCCTCGATCCGCGTGCGATTGGCGTCAATATGTCGGAGCACGATCCAGCTGCGGATGGGCTTACGCATGGGATGTTCCAGGTGCTTTCACGGATGCTGGCGGGGACCCCGTATGGGACGCGACTGGTCTCGGCAGGACACCTGATCGGCGAGTTGCGCGGGCGAAAAACGGCATCGGAGCTGGCGCTCATCCGCGGGGCTATTGAAAGCACCGAGGAAGCGTTCCAGGAGCTCGCGCCGCGGTTGCGTCTGGGGGTGAGCGATATTGAGGTGGCTGATTTTCTGCACGGTTATGCCGCAGAGCGCGGATTTGGTTTTGCGTGGGAGCGGGAGTATTGCCCTGTGGTGACGGTCGGTCCAGGGTCGGCGGTGGGACATGCCATGCCCGCAGGGCT
This sequence comes from Anaerolineae bacterium, assembly GCA_026645815.1. Lineage (GTDB taxonomy): Bacteria > Chloroflexota > Anaerolineae > B4-G1 > SLSP01 > JAAZNO01. The sequence continues at coordinate 14,462 of JAPKMR010000024.1, forward strand.
GCGTGCAGAAGCCGGGTCACTGATCCAGGTGGATTTTGGGCTGGCGCGGCAGGGTTTTGTGGCGGATTTGCAGCGGACGTGGTATTTGCGACGTCCGGGAGAGACGGCGGCGCCGGAACCGGTGCAGCGCGCCTGGGCGGCAGCGCGCGCCGCGCTTGAGGCGGGACGGGCGGCGCTCAAACCGGGCGCCAAAGGCTGGGAAGTGGATGCCGCAGCGCGGGCTGTGTTAGTGGCGGCGGGCTATCCTGAGTATTTGCATGCCTTTGGGCATCACGTTGGGCGTACCGCGCACGACGGCGCCACGGTCCTGGGACCGCAGTGGGAGCGCTACGGGGAGTCCATCAACGGCGTGATACAGGAAGGGAATGTCTTTGCGATCGAGTTGGGCGTGAGTGTGCCTGGATATGGCTACATCGGTTGTGAGGAAAATGTGGTTGTGACCGGCAGCGGCGCGGAATACCTCAGCACTCCACAAGAGGCGCTCTGGTTGGTGTAGAATTCGTTGAAACCGCAGCGGTGGCAGAGCGCTTCTCAGCACCTGCCACCGTTGTTGTTTTGGGGGAATGGGGTTCAGGCGCCAAAGCGCTGGCGGAGGTAGGCCACGACCTGCCCATCAATCCAGTCAGTTTCGCCATCCCAGCGCTCTTCGAGATTCTCCGTCCCCACCAGGGCGCGCAATGCCTGGCGCGTCGCGGCATCAAAATGCCCGTTGAGCGGACCTGTGTAGTGCCCGGTGCGCAACAGCAGCGCCTGCAGTTCGGCGGCAACCTCTGCGAGGGGGATGCCGTTGGCAGGGTCTACAGCGCCAAAGTAGAGATGGTGCAGTTCGACCAGGGCGCGAAGCCGGTTGATGGGTTCGGGGTCGTCATCTACACGCAGGTCGAGGTAGCGGCGACCGCTATTGCGGTCGTTATCGCCGCCGTAACCGCCGCCTGCACGCACGACCAGCACGCCCGCTGCCTGACGCCCGCGTTTGTCGCCCCCTGCTGCCTGCCCTGCTGCGAGCGCCTCGACCAGCCAATCGGCGAGCTCTCCGGGACCGTTGCGGGCCGCTTCAAAGCGCGCCGCCATCGCCTCGACCGTTCCGGGTACCAGGATGTTTCCCTGGCAGGCGAAGCCCGCGCCGACATGGTGCCCCGCCCAGGCGTAGCACTCCTCGCCCGTGTAGGCTGCCGCATGTCCATTTTTGTCCACCATGCCAACCTGGCGCCGCGCTCGCTGGGGGTCGGCGGTGATGAGCTGCGCGATGGCTTCTTCCGCCGACACGTCTGCCGCCATCAGCGCCAGTCCGCGCGCCCCGTACGTCACGTTGGCATGCGACTGTGTTGCCACGGCGCCGGCGCCAGCCTGCGCCCAGGAGACCACTGCCGCGGCAGCGAGGAATTTGGATTGCACGGCAACGCCCCATTCCTGGCGTTGCGGGTCAAAGGCGACGATGGAAAAGGTAGCAATGCATTTCATAGTTCGTCCTTTCCGGTGATGTAGAGATCGGTTTGAGTACAGGTGCAAGGTGTTGAACCCATGGCGGCTGAAATTGCTGCGCGAATGCCTTCCTCGGGCGCCTCGTAGCCCCAGCCGATTTCCTTGCCATTGATGGTAATCGCGCGTGCGCACTGGCAGGTGAGAAAGGTCTCTCGATTTTCTGCCTGATATTCACGCAGGATGGCGGCGTCGCCGAATTCCCTCACCACTTTGCGCACCCGCTGCGCCTCGATGCTACTCGTCGGGCAAAAGGCGTTCCAGAACAGGGTGATGACGACTTTTCCGGGCACGGCTTCGAAGCTTGACTGTGGCTCTAGCAGCTGCGGGGGGACAGCATCGGGCCCAAATCGTTTCCAGAGTAGCGCCTCCATGCCACGGCGCTGTACCGCCTCGTAGCCTAGATGTTCGAAGAATCGCGCGGGCATGAACCAGAAATCATCTTTCCAATAGTAAGCGGGTACCACCAGTGCCTTGTACGGGTGTGCCCGCGCCTCAGCTTCGCAAGCCTGCACGAGCTGCGCTCCTGCCCCCTCTTTCTGTGAATCGAATTTGACGAAAAGGCACGGGAGCACTGCCAGTTCATGCCCCAAGGGTCCCCACGGGCTAAGTTCTACCGGCACGAGATGGGCAAAACCCACAGGCCGGTCTCCCAACAGGGCAACCTTAATGCGAACGCCTTCGGCGTGGTGCTCGCGCAGCCACGCAAGCCTGGGAATGCCTGCCGCATCATTCTCCAGTGATTCGTTGACGTGGCTACAGGTGGCGACAAAGGCTTCATCTTCAGATTGCATGTCCCGAATCGTTAGCTGTCGCATGCGTCCCTCACTTTCGGGTTGCTATTCTAGCTGCAGTTCCTCTCCCAGCAAGTAGTGGCTGAACCAGGTGAGGTTTTGGTGCAGGATGGCGTGGTTCTCGCGCGGGCGCGTGATGGGATGTCCCATGCCGGGGAAGATGAAGAGCTCCACGGGCACGCCCATTTCCTGCAAGCCCCGGTACAATTCCAGGGCATTGGATAGCGGCACGCGGTGGTCTTCTGAGCCGTGTTGGATGAGCATAGGGGTGGATGCGTCCGCTAGATTGCTGATGGGGGAGGTTTTGAGGTACCGCTCACGGTCGCGGAAGGGCGAGCTGGAGAGGTAATCCAGGGTGAAACTGGGAATGTCGTTGCTGATGTGATAGGTGTACCAATCGGAGATGCCAGCTCCCACCGAGACGGCTTTGAAGCGTTTGGAGTGCAGCCCGGCGAAGGCGGAGATATAGCCACCCTGCGACCAGCCCATGCAGCCAACCCGCTCTGTGTCTATCCAGCCGAGCTGGTCGAGATGATCAATGGCGCTTTCGACGTCCCACAGATCTCCGACGCCCAGGTTGTCCACGTTCAGTTCCATGAAAGCCTGCCCTCGCCCGACCGACCCGCGGTAATTCGGCTCGACGACCAGGAACTCCTTGTGCAGGAATTGTGCAGCGGGGTAGTAACCCCAATTATCATCGCAGAACAAATACTCCGGAGAGAACCAGGATGGACCTCCGTGTACGATGAAGACGAGCGGGTATTTCTTCTGCGGATCGAAGTTAGATGGTTTGCGCAGCACACCTTCAATTTCGACGCCGTCTTTGCTGGTCCAGCGGATAGTCTCGGCGGTTCCCAAATCCCAGTCTGCCACAGTGCGCCCGAAATCGCTGATTTTGCGAATTTGGCCCGGCAGCCCATCCGGGCTGAGGTCCATGATATAGGCATCGGGATAAGCGTGGGTGTTGGCGCCTATGAAAGCCAGGCGCCCACTTTTGGAGACGTTGAACCCGGCCCAGGCAGCATAGAGGTCGCCCAGATCCAGGGGGCTAACCTGCCCACCGGCGTCAAAGCGTGCCAGACGGATGCGCGTGCTATCCACGTAGGAACCGATGATACCGGCGGATGTCCAGTAAACATCCATGACTTCCTCATCCAGAGCGGCGGAGATGTTGTGCATGGCAGCGAGGAACGTTTCTACGTCCGGTGCCTGACAGGCTGTGGCGGCATCCACGGTCCAGAGGTCGGTTTGGGTATACATCTTGTTGTCGCGCGCCTGATAGCTCAAGAGCAGCTGGCATCCATCCGGAGAGACCTCCGTGATGGTGGCGTCACGAGGAAGCGGCAGCTTGATAAGCTCACCCATGTAGGAGACGTCCGCCTTCGTTTCCTCACCCTCGTCCTTGTCGTTTTCTTCCTGGTCCTCATCGGTTGCTTTGGCTGTGGGGGCTTTAGCCGCCTGCTTTTCCCGCTCGCGGCGCAGGTATTCGGCGAGCGCCGCCGGGGCATCGAGGCGGATGGCATAGGAGCTGGTCTCGTGATAGTAGACGAGGTCATCGCGGGGCCAACAGTTGAGATAGATAACGTCACCGGCAGGTGAGGGAATGACTTTTCTGATAGAGAGGGGCTGAGGAAGCAAGCGGCTGAGTTCGATGACGGGCAACGTCAGTTTTTCTGCCTCGTCTTCGGTAGCGGCTCTGATCTGTGCCTGGAATTGGCGCAGCTCTTCAAATCCGATGTAGTAGAGCGCGCTCGCGCTGTCGTCATGTTCGAAGTGCGTGTATCTGCCGAAACGACTGGTCCGTGGTTTGCGTTTTTCGCGTTCGGGATGGGAGGCGAGGAAAAGCACTCCTCCGGCAAAAGGTGCGAACCAGTCCACACCGGTTTTATGATGTGTGACCTGCCAGGCTTGACCGAGGAGCCTTTCGTGTAACCAGACCTGGGGCTTATCATCATAATCTGGTCCGGTCCAAAGGAGGATGAGGGTGTCTTTGTCGAGCCATTCCATCTGGGAGACGTAGCCTGTACGGGTGAGGGGGGTGGTTACGCCACCGGTTGAATCGTGAATGTAGCAGAGGCGCTCGTATTGGTTGTCGTTCCAGTTGGTGGTACGAGTAAGTAGCGCGACCTGATTGCCCTCGGGTGCAGCTTTGGCGGAGAAGGGGATATCCAACATCACCATATCCCGCAGGGTGGGGCGGAATTTAGAGGCCTGGGGTGCTTCGATAGTTTCAGAGGTCATGATTATGTTCTCCTGTATCAATCGTGCTGACTCGGGAATTCTACTTTGATTCTAGGGAAAGCGCAATCGGGAGTGAACGAATGGGTGTGTTTCAAAATCTGAGCGTGATTTTCGTGGTGAGGCTTCGCCCGTCCACGAAAATAACGAAATAACCACTGTAACTGTTCATCGTTCCCCTGCTTGCCACAACAAGGAATGCCTGAATCGCCGCTTCGGGCTAAAGCCGCGGTTTTAGAGAGTGTTTTTGGCTGCCGCGCGTAGCGCGGCAGCCAAAAACACTCTTTCTCGTGGGCTTCAGCCCGAAACTCACGTCCTGCGGTGGGAATCTGAACACTGACTGTCCTATACCCGGTTGACACTCTTTGGGAGTGGCATAGAATAGCGGTGGTCGTTCCGGGTAAACCGCTAACTATGGGTACACCGGCGATGGGCGGATGTGGGATTTACCTCAGTTGTGCATTCCGGATCTCGGGGGTTGGGCGATGCCCTCAATAATCAAGTTTATGTTGCGCCGGTTAGCGGCTATTCCTGTCACGCTGCTGTTGATCACCGCAGTGCTGTATGGGTTGCTGATGTTCTCGCCGGCAACGGCGCGCGCGCAGCTCTATATGCCCCGTGGGGAGTCCCATAATCCCAACTTGCGCCCAGAGGTGTTGCTCGAGCAGATTATTGTCGCGAACGGACTCAGGGATCCTTTCCCGTTGCAGTATGCGCGTTGGGCAGGGAGTCTGCTGCAGGGGGATTGGGGTTGGAGTCCATCGTTGCGCGGCGATGTTCTGGAAGGGCTGGTTGCGCGTACGCCCGCGACCGCGGAATTAGCTCTGTATTCGGTGGTGCTGTTTCTGCCGTTGGGGGTGGTGAGCGGGCTGTTGGCAGGTATCCGCAACGGGCGCTGGCAGGACCATCTCTTCCGCATGGGAGCGTTCGTAGCGACCGCGATTCCGCCGTTCGTTCTGGGGATTGTGCTGTTGACGGTTTTCTATGCCGGATTGCATTGGTTTCCAGTCGGGCGCATTGGCATGGCGGATCAATATCTGATCCAGGGGGCGGACTTTAAGGTGGTGACGGGGCTGTTGACCATTGATGGTTTGCTTAATGGCATGCCGGCGCTGAGTTTGCGGGCGTTGTGGCATTTGGCTTTGCCCGCCTTCACGTTGAGTCTGTTGCATTGGGCAACTCTGGCGCGCATCACCCGCGCCGCAGTCATGGAGGAATTGGATCAAGATTATATCATGGCTGCGAATGGGCGCGGTTTACCCCAGCGCTGGATTGTGTGGCGTCACATTCTGAAGAATGCTATGGCTCCGGCGCTGAGCAGTGTGGCGCTCTCTGCAGCGGCATTGCTCACCGGCGTCTATTTGGTAGAGAAGATTTTTGCGCTTCCCGGCATTTCTGAGTTCATCGTGGGATCGGTGCGGGTGGCGCCAGATTTGCCGATGGCGATGGGGGCGGCGGTGTACAGTGTGCTGATGATTCTACCTCTGATGTTGGTTCTCGACATGCTGCAGGCGCTGGTGGACCCGCGCCTGCGGGAAGGGTTGCTATTCTGATGCTACACCTACGACACGGGCTGATGTTCTGGCAAATCACGCTGGGCGTGTTGCTGGTGTTGGGCTTCTTGATTGTGGCAGCTTTCGCGCCTGTGTTGGCGCCAACTGAGGTTGACCCGGCGCCCCCACTCAAACTTGCGCCAAGCTCAGTCGCGCGACCGGCAGGCATCTCTGGGCGGGTGCCGCTGCCTCCGGGATCAGGGATACCGTTGGGGACTGCGCCGGGTGGGTATGATATCGCCTATTCGCTGGTGCGCGGTGTACTCCCGGCGTTGCGCTTTGGTCTGATAACGATGGCGCTCACCGGTTTGTGGGGGAGTTTTCTTGGAGCGATAGCGGGGTATGCGGGGGGTGGTGTTGCCCGTATCATCCTGCGGGTTGCGGATGCTTTTCTGACTTTTCCGGCAATCGCAGCAATCTTCATATTCCGGACGCTGTGGATGCAGATCATCAATTCGCAGATAACGTCCTCACTGGTGCGAGAAATGGTGGCGCTGTTGCACCTTGATCCCACGATGCTGGCGTTGATCATGTTTTCCTGGATGCCGTACACGCGCCTGATGTATGTCGCGGTCTCGCGCCTGATGCAGACCGAGTTTGTGCTGGCGGCGCGTTCGGTGGGGGCGCGTCCGGCGCGAATCATCCTGCGCCATCTGTTGCCTAATGCGCTCAGCTCGATAATTGTGCTAGCGGCGCGGGATGTGGGAGGGATGGTGCTATTGGAGGCGGCATTCACCTTTGTTGGAATGGGCGCCAGCTTGCCGTGGGGCGCCCTCTTGGTGTTGGCGCGCGATTGGATTGTTGGTCCAGGTGGAAATCCCCTGACCTATTGGTGGGTATTTTTACCGGCGACGCTGACATTGATCGTTTTCAGCCTGGGATGGAATATCCTCGGGGATGGGTTAAATGCCATCCTGCAACCTCAGGAACGCCGGCGAACTATCGTGCGTTGGATTCAACGCTGGGGGAACTGAACCCGCGTTGTCGGAATTGCGATGCAGTACCGCTGAGGCCCTGGCTCTGCCGCTAGAGTTCGGACATTTCCTTCAGGCGATGTAATTCCTCATCATCTTTCAATTCGGGAGACTGTAGTAGCGCTTCGATGTCTTCTGGAAATACATCTTCTTCCCAGATTTTTAACCGCAGTGATTGCCGTACTTGACGTTCGATGCGGTTGATTTTCTGCCGTGTGGCAAAGTAGCGGATGACCCTAAACTTCAGTTTTGCGGTTTTTCCCTGCCATTCCCGGGCAAATTGGCCGCCGGCGATTTCCTCAAATGTCGTCTGCATTTTGCTTTTGATGCCCAGCCCTATGTAGCGCATTCCTCGTGACATCGCGCCATATTGTGAAGTGTGGCTGTGTAGCTGGGTCTGTCTGATCAAGCCGATTTGCGCCATCTTCCTGTAGGTAGTTGCCATCTCCTCACTCAGTATCATCTCGATCAACACAGCTTCGGGGGGCATGCCATTGGCGATAAGCACGTCGATGGCATCAAGCAGCACACGCCCAAAGGCTGGGCCAAAAGCTTGTTCGTTGAAGAGGTCAAGCACAGCCTCGTCCTTCAGGTTCATCCAGACCGCGGCTCGCAGACCGCCCAAGGCTTTTGTCAATGCCAGAAGAGTTTCACTCGCATGACCCGTCGCATCTTGATGTACTCCGACAAAGGAATAAAAGCCTTCACCGGTGAGGTAGCGTTCTCGCACGCCTGCGCCAATCATCCGAGGGGCAATCATAATGACATCTGTGCCTGCTGTAACTTGCAGCAGGCCAAAGCCAATATTGTAACCACTGGCAAACACCAGTGTCTGCCCAAATCGTAGGATCGGGGCAATGGTTGTGTTGAAAAGTTTGAGCAGCGCTTCGTCTGGTATCAGCAGAAATACGATATCTGCTTTTTGCACTGCATCCTGTGGTTCCAACACTGCAAAGCCATCACTAATGGCGCGCGCTTTGAATTTGTCATCCCGGTTGCCAATGATGACGGATAGCCCGCTATCGCGTAGATTCAGTGCCTGTGCGCGTCCCTGGTTGCCGTAGCCGATAACGGCAATAGATTGGTGTTTCACGTATTCGATATCGCCATCTTCTTCAAAGGACACACGTGTGGTTGTGGGCATCGTTTCCCCCTTTGTGTTTGCGAGGTTGTGGCATCGCAAGTTTTGCTGAAAGGCACAGTAGTCTCTTCTTATTCGGTGCCGACCCAAATAGCGCCGATATAGGTAATGCGCGCGTTAGCACCCACTACTCGAACAATATAAAAATCTACACCATTGGTGTTGAGCGTAGCGGGATCTATCGGATTATCACTTTCAGTATTGAGATAGGTAGAGCCATTACGCTCGATTGCACTGGTATAGGCCGTGCCTGTTACTGGCGTTTCGTCAATATAGGTGAAAGCAGCGACTGGCACATTCAGGGGAAAGGTGTGCAGGAGTTGCCCGTTTTTCAAGATTTCGACAGCGGCATTCCAGTCAGGGCGCCAATTCTCCGTGATGAGCGTGGCTGCTGAAGTATTACCTGAGGCAGCAGGGGCGCCCTCTTGCGCAATCTTGATGGTGAGGATGCGTGGCGCTGTTGCGGTTGGTATGTGGTCATAGGCGCCATCGCCCACGGTGGTGCCGTTGATATCGAATTCAAGGAAAGGACGACCGTGGTCGGAATTGGCGTAGACACGTGTGTGAAGTAGAGCTTCGAAGATGGATTCACGACTCAGATTCTCGGCATATACCGCAGTAAGCCCGCCGGGGTAGGGTTTATTGCTGCGCGTGGGCCAGGACGTCCAGGGGCGTTGCTGCCCGATAGTTGCTTTGGTATGTGTCAGGCTGTGCCCTGGGTGCCCGCCGTGTTCGTCGCTTGCCGCATAGAGCACGAGATGGTGTCCCATCATCAGTGCATCGGTGATGGCTAAGCCGTCTACGGGAGTCTTGGGCGCGCCCGTGCCTCCGGCATAGTTTAGCGGATCTTGCTGGGCGTAGAGACTGTTGCCATGAGTCGAAGTCACTTCTGCCAGGCGCACGTATTGCGGGTTCAGGTAGGACCAATCCTGGGGATAGAAGATTTTGGTGGTGTGGTGTGGCAGCGCCAACGCTTCGGAGCCGGTGGCTTGAGTAAAGGCCTCCAGGTCTTGCCACAGTCGTTCAGGCGTGGATAAAGGGCCGAAACGTCCGGGCATAAGATCGAGTGGTCCCGGTAGGCTATCGCCGCTGAACACCAATGTGTAATGTCCTGCCCTGACGTTGGTCCATTCAACGCCTTGGAAAGCGATAAACGCCCCAGGGTCGTTAAGGGTGTTGGTGAGACGCTCCAGGGTCTGATATTTCCATGGTGTAAAGAACAGAATTTCCGCGTGATCGGTAAGCGCATAAAAATCCAGTCGCGCCACATGGCGGGCATAGTCGGCATTGTGCGCTGGCGAACCTGATCCATCAGAATAGGCTGAATGCGTGTGGATATCACCCCAGTAGATTTTAGGCTGGTCTGTGTTGGGTGGATAGACAATGATGGGGTTGCTGTAGAAAAGACAGTTCTCAAAGGGAAGCGTTGTTCCTTCACTCGCTTTGGAATTTGAGACCTCTCTGGCTATCAGATAGTGAATGCCGGGTGTGGAGATGGTGATAGCGAAGGTTCGATTGCCGTTATACTTGCCGTTGTGACGCGCATAAGCCATTTGCGCGCTGGCAAAGCGCCCTTGTCCTGTGAAGGTGTAGGGTGTGGGCAGTCGAGCTGCCACCGTTTCTGGATTCATCAACGACAACGAGTTCAGATCATAGGATTCGAGAGTGAAGGCCACTGTTCCCCGGTAGGAAGCGCTCAGGCGTTCGTAATTGTCCCATGCCTGCACTGTCGCCTCAAAGGGCATGCCGAGGGTGGGTGTCGTTGGCGCGTGGACCCATAGCATCCGGGGGTGGTTATCGAGCGCTACTGTCAGGTCGAGGTGTACACTGCTCCAGAACCCCAATGGGAGGATGATTCCCCAACCGATGAGCGTCCATTGCACCGCGCGACGGTGAAGTCTGATTCGATTCAGCGCCGCGATGATTTTCCGGTAAAGCGGGTGAGATGCATGGTCACGCTTTTCAAGGGTCGCCAGGGTTCCCAAGACGAGGGCATACGCTGTCAATCCACCAAAAACGGTGCCGGTAATGATGCCTAGAGGGGGCGCGGCAGAGAAGTGCAACGCGACTACCGGGGCAAGGCCCGAGATAAAAGCGATGACCGCGCCGTGCACTTTCCAGCGAGTTTCTCGGCTACATACTACCCAGAATGCCCCGATGAGAAGCGCGATGAGGTTTACGAAGAACCGGCTAGCCGTGGCGAGTGCCACGATAAGTCCAATACCATTGAGGCTTATCGGCCCCGCTCGCTGTTTTCTGTTTGGCATGGCGATTAGGGTAGTAGTCCAGGTGCACTTTCTAGGAGATATACTTCTGTGTAGGGCTTTTTATCCTGCGCCATCCAGTTACGGCCAAACGCCACGCGTTTTCCGTCTCCTGACCAAACCGGTCCCCAAGAGAAGTCGCTCAACGGCTGTGGGGGCTGTCCCATCTCGGTGAGCAGCCATTGTCCCGCTCTGCCCTGGGTGGTGTCTTTGCAGAAGAGTGAGAGGGGCCAACCAGAAGCCGTCGGCGTCCATGCCGGTTGTGAACAGCTATGATTTTCCGGTGGAGTTACAGGAGTCAGGCTATCGTCTTCAAGCGTCACTAGCCAGATTTGTTTGTCAAAACCTGCAAAGGCCAGATATTTGCCATCCAAGCTCCAGGTAGTTTGCGATGAGGCTGAGGCATTGTCACTTAGTTTGCGGGTCTCGGAGCCATCGGCGCGCACAATCCAGAGCTCCCCGGGTTGGTCATAATTGATATCGTAGATGTAGGCGAGCCATTCTCCATCGGGTGACCAGCTCTGTGCGTGGTGATTTCCACTTTGTCCGGCAGTGAGCACCTGCATTTCACTGCCATCTGGGCGCGCCCGGTAAAGTTGTATACCGCCGTCCGAATCTGCAGCATAGAAGGCGAGCCACTCTCCATCGGGCGACCAAAAGGGCCAACCATAATAGCGGTCGCCGCCAAAGCATGCTTGTGCTGAACCATCCAGCGCCTGTGTGCAAATCTGCGGTCTATCTCCGCCATAATCTGTGTAGGCCAACCGGTCTCCTTTGGGACTGAACGCAGGCGCTTCAGCGCCAGGCGGTAGAGTATCTATCAGGTCTTGCCCCGTACACAGGTTCTTATAGACTGGACCATGGAGGTCCTTCTCGGTAGAGGTGCTGCCGGGTACATAATGAAAACTCCCCAAATAACACCCATCCGGCGAAAGAGCCGGATTTGAGAGAAAGCCGGTCTGGGTGACGACTTGTGCCTCTCCAAAGGCAGGAAAGATAACGTTGATCTCCGCATCGCTCGCCATCCCCCACCGCACTTGTTCCTCAGGGGAGAGCGGGTGTGGGGCGGAGGGTTCACCGCCTACCGGTAGACGAGTTTCGCTTCCTGCGGTTAATGTGACGACTTTGGCGCCGGCGATGACGGAAACGGCGCCTTCCCGGGCAGAGATGACGGTGCGTCCATCCGGCATGACGCGTACGCTGAAGCGCGTGCCGCGCACAGCGGCGACCGCTCCTGGCGTCTCGACCTCAAAGCTTTGCCCGGGAGTCAGCCCCTCGACGTTGATCCAGACCTGCCCTTCCTCAAGCTGCAAGCGCGTGTGGTCTGCATCGGCTTGGGCATAGGTGAAGATGGTGTTAGGTGCGACGCGGATCAGATTCTTCGACAGATCCACCCGTGCGGTTGAAGCCTCTTGTGCCCGCACTTCGCCACCCTCATAGATGAGCATATTGGTTTGCGGGGCTTCCCAATCTTCGGCGGGAAGAGGGTGGGCATCCACCAGATTAATCCAATCCACAAGGCTGGCGGGCGGACCTGTTGGTTGTGGTGTGGGGGTAGCTGGTGCAGTGGTGACCGTCGTAGCCGCAGCGGTTGGCATGGCAACAGTTGGTGTGCCAGCGTTGTTACAGGCTGACAGCAGAAGACTCAGAATCACAATCAATGGAAAGAACAAGCGTTTCATGTTTTTCTCCCTCCGTCATAACGGCTCGCGCCACCCGAGCACTCGCAGTACCTGCAACGGTTCGGATTTTCCACGGGCTTCAAAGGGCGGGATTGTGGAATCTGCCAGGATTTGGTCTGCCACCAGGGCGTGCAAATCTGCACTGATAAGGATGGTTGTGCTTTCCGGAACCTGTCCGCCCGATGGGCGGGGTATTTCCATGGCGACCTTGCAGTGCGATTCAATGCGGGAAGCAGCATTGACGCAGTCGCCGATAACGGAGTAATCCATCTGGCGCCCGCGCCCTACTACTGCATCTACGATAGGACCGCAGTGGATGCCGATGCCCATACCAAAGGGCGCCGCCCCAAAGGGCGCCTCATCCCGCAGGGGCCACTGTTCCTGCAATGCTTCAGCGGCTATTGCCATGCGCACAGCCGCACGCACCGCGCGTTGAGGGTAGTCCGGAAGGGCTTCGGGTAAGCCGAAAAGCACGAGTAAGCCATCGCCGAAGACGCGGTAGATGACGCCGCCTTCGGCAAAGACGGCTCCTGACATCACGTCGAGATAGTGGGAGAGAAAGCGAAACATGTCGGCGGTGCGACCTTCGCGGCTAAGATATTCGGTAGCATGGGTAAAACCGCGCACATCGGCGAAGATGACGGCGGCGGGCGTCGCGGGGCGGTCGGGACGCATGAGGTCTTCCCAGTGTTCCATCACGGCATGGAGGCGCTCGGCGGACATGATGCCGGAAAAGCGGGCGTGTAGGCGCCGCTTATCGCGTTCCGCAAAGATAAGCCGCTCGGCGACGGCTGTTCCAGCGACCAGCAAGGCTGAGGCGCTGCTGGGAATAAGGGGTAGGAGCAGGTTCGCACGGGCGAAGACAAGCGCACCGAGTGCGATAGTCGCCAACAACAGACCCGCTACGCCCGCCAAACCCCAACCTGGACGTGGGATGTTTATCAGCAATAGCGCCAGCACCCCGGCGATGCTGAGCGCGGCAAGGGGAAACCAGCGGGGCGGCGTGCGCAACCAATCGCCTGTGAGCAGATTATCGAGGGCATTCGCCTGAATCTCGATGCCCGGCATGCCCAACTCCCCGCCGAAGGGGGTGGGGTGCCGGTCCTGCTCCAGCAGCGTGGTATAGCCCACCAGCACCAGTGCGCCCTGAAAGGTGTCTTCTGGCACGGCGCCCGCTAGCACGTCGAAGAGGGAGAGCGTGGTGAAGGCGCCTTCGGGACCACGGAAATTCAGCGGCAGGGAGATGTCGGGAGCCAAATCTGCTGCCGGGATATTGATGGGGCTGCCGCGCGCCAGTGTCGCCAACACCAGGGCAAAAGCGGGCTGCGGGTTTGCTTCCTCCGGGTAGAGCAAGGTGAGACGGCGGATAGCGCCATCTGCGTCGGTGGGGAAATTGGCAATCCCGACGCCAGCTGCCGCTTGCGTTAGCGGCTTCAGGGGTGGGCTGGTGGTCGCCAGGGTATATTCTCCTGTTTGGCTTTCGATGCGATGCGCCGGCAGAACCACATTCCCGGCAGCTATAAGCGCCTGAGTCAGGGCTTCGTCGCCATTCGGATCCCACCCAGGCGTATCGAAGACGATATCCAGTCCGATGAAGCGCGCCCCGGCAGCGGTGAGGTGGGTCACCAGCTCTGCCCAACGGGCGCGGGGCCAGCTGCGGATGTTCTCGCCTTGTAGATTGCCGAGAAGTTGAAAGGATGCTTCATCCACGGCGATAATCACGATGCGCTGTGTGGGGGGCTGTGCGCCGCGCAGGTGGAAGCGCGCGTCCACCGTCCAGGCTTCGAGGCGCGCGCTCCATGGAGGATAAGCGAGCTGCAAGACCATCAGGCTGACCAGGGCTAGCACTGGGCCAAGCCACCGCAGTGGACGCCTGTGGGGCAGCAGTAGGGCCAGAAATCCCTGAATTGCTTTCATGTTTCGTTGTTTTGTGAGTCCACTAAGAGCCAGGTTGGATCCTGGCGATCCCCTTACTCTGATTCCCCGGATACTGTCAATAGAAAGGTGTGATGCGCGCAACCATCATGCTGCAGCGGAACCCAGCTTTTGAGCCACATCGCGCGCATAGGCGCGAATGGCATCCCAATCCCGGATGTCGCTTGCCGGTTCCGCTCCTGCGAGCTTGTTGATGGGAAAACGAAATTTCGTGGGATCGAAGACGCCGCCGAGGATTTCGAGCGCGAGCGGTTTGAACCACGGAACCTTGGCGAGCTCCTTGTCCAACTGCGCACGCGAATCGGCCCATTCTTTTTCATCGTGGGGTTCGTGGACGGGACCGAGCGCGAATACTGCGACGGGGCGCTCGCTCAACTCGCGGCGATGGCGTGAGAGGAAGCGCTGCGCGTCCTTGTGCCATCGGAACATCATCAACGGTGCGCCCATGACGATGCCCTTGTAGGGGGCGAGCGATTTTACCTCGCGCAGGGGGTGGACTTCCACCTCAAACTCACAGTCGCGCAGCGTGGCTGCGATGGCTTCGGCAACTTCTTGCGTTGAGCCATAACGGGTCGCGTAGCCTACGAGAACAAGATTTGACATGCTTTACTCCTTCTGCTGCACCGAGACGCTTTTAGCCAGCTCCGGCGGCATCTTTTCCCGGGTGGAAGCCAGCATACCTAGGGCGAAATCAATAGAGGCTCCAGAATGACCGCTGTAGAGTTGGTGCTATGCGCCGCATAATTCCTCATGGTGGATTAATGGGCTGCTTGGTCTTAGTTTACTCTATTTTGGACGAGTGCGCAAATGTAAGTCGGGGATTGATATTTCGCGGCGGTTAAAGCCCCGCCGCGAAATATCAAAAATCAGAGAAGGTATTTGTGTGAGGCAGCCCGTTATTTCACATCATCGGGACGGACCTCGCGCCCGGTGGCGGCGGATTGGAGTGCGGCGAGGGTGAATTGCAGCACGGCTTTGCCGGCGGGTCCATCCAGGCGTGCCTGTTTACCCCCCGTTTTCAGGACTTCGATGAGATCCCGGGTGGCGGCGATGAAGCTATCGTGCCATTCGATGCCTTCGACGGGAATGGGGGTGGTTTTACCATCCTTGAAGAGCATCAGTGGGGGCAGGTCCACAGTCTTGGCGGTATAGCGGTTGATGAAGAGCATGCCCTTTTCGCCGATGATCTCGATGCGGTCGTCGTCGGCATAGTAGTCCGAGTAGATACGCATCTTGGGGGTGTATTCGACATCGAATTCGCCGTAGCAGCGGGGCGCCTTGTATTTGAACATGATCATTGCCGGGGCGTCAATTTTGACGATGCCGCCAGCTTCCTTGACCGGTGTTTGTTCGATCCAGGCGAAGACTTTCTCCACAGGTCCGCCCAGGTAATGGCCGAGCGAGAAGAGGTGGTAGCCGTGGTCGAAGACCAGCGGACCGCCGCCGCATTGTTTCTCGTTGAAGCGCCACAACCAGGCGGAGAGGGGCACTTCCCAGGCGGTATCGCCTGTGCCGGTGCTCACGTGCATGCGCACAGCGCGGATTTCGCCGATTTCGCCCGCCTCCAGCATCGCTTTGGCGCGGACTGCCGGGGCGTAGTAGACGAAGGTCTCGTAAACGCGCAGGAGCACGCCCGCCTGGTTCGCCGCAGCGATCATCTGATCTGCCTCAGCGGCGGAGAGCGCCATGGGCTTCTGGACGGAGATGTGCTTGCCCGCCCGCGATGCCTGCACCGTCATGGAGCAGTGCAGGTGGTGGGGGGTGAGCAGTTCTACAAGGTCCACTTCCGGGTCGTCCAGCACCTGCTGGTAATCCGTGTAGACCCTGGCGACGCCCCATTCCTGGGCTTTCTTTTTGGCGCGAGCTTTGTTGGTATCGCACACAGCGATGATTTCCGCATCCTCGCAGTTGCGGTAGCCGAGCTGGTGCAGGTCGGAGATGCGTCCACAGCCGACGATAGCGGCACGGATTGGTTTCATAGATGCCTCCTGGATGTGCTATCCGGTCATTGATTTGCGAGCAGAGTTAGTCCCTCAACCGGTGACGCCGGAATCGGCGCCGCTGGTGGCGGCGGAATCCAACGTTTCCAGCTGGGCGCGGATCAGAGCGTGATTTTTCCGTGTGATTGGGTATTTGAACAATAACGGCAGGGCAACGAAAATGATCGCTGCCGGGATCAGGGCAAAGAAGAGACGGATACCGAGCAAGGCTTGGGGCGCCTGCTCAACGTTTGGCACGTAACCGAAGCCCGACAGAATCCAGCCTACGCTTGCCAGGGCCAAGGCTTCGGAGATTTTGGTCGCCAGGCCCCAGATGCCATAGTACATGCCGCTGCGCTGCTGACCGGTCTTGGCGCGGTCATAATCGGCGACATCGGCGACCATGGCCCAGGGGAAAATCCATTGGGAGGCGAAGCCAAAACCTGCCAGCATGGCGATGGGGTAGATGAGCACAGTGGTCTGGTGCGGCAGAAAGAAGGTGAGAATGATGGCTGCGCCGCCGACGAGCATGCCGAGCGCGTAGGCGGGACCCTTATCCATTTTACGGCTAACCCATTGCCAGAAAGGTAGCGAGATGGTGACGCAGATGAGCATCAATCCCATGACTGCCGAGGTTTGCGCCTTCATCAGCAGCTGGTATTCGATGTAGTAGGCCATCAGGGTTTTGACCAGGGCGAAGGAGATGTTGATGACGAAGTAGATGACGCACAAGAGGACAAAGGGCTTGTTCTTAAGCGCCTGGAAGAGGGATTTGATGGGTGAGGGTTCGGGCTGTGCGACCGCAAGCCCGGTTCGTTCGCGCAAGCCCGCAGCGGAAATCAGCAACGCCACCCCGGCGAGTATGCCGTAGGCGATACCGATGAAGGCGTAGCCCGTGCGCTGCAGGGCGAAGAGACCGACGATGGCGGGCGTCAGCGCCGCCCCGACCAGATAGGCGGGCACCGCCATCACCATCCGGTAAGTGGTCAGGCTGGAGCGTTCGTCGTAATCATCGGTCAGCTCGGAGGTCAGCGCGTAGTAGGGGACGTTGGTGAGCGTCCAGGCGGTATCGAAGAGGATGAAGGTCAGCGCAATCCAGACGAAGGTCCAGACACGATCCTGCGTGGGGACGAACCACAGCAGGGCGACGGCGATGGCGAGAGGGAGGGCGCCGAAAAGCATGAAGACGCGCCGTTTACCAAAGCGCGAGTGCGTCTTGTCGGTAATCCAGCCGAAGAGCGGGTCGTTGATGGCATCCCAGAGTTTGCCGAGCAGCAGGGCGTTGCCTGCCAGCGCGGGCGAGACCAGCGCGCCATCGGTGTAGAACTTCATCAGGAAGAACTGGACCGCCGAGTTGACCACGGCATTGCCGAGGTCGCCGATGCCGTAGATGATTTTGGTGCGTTTACTGAGCCTGCCAGTTGTTTGGGACATGGGTGTCTCCTTGCTACGTGATGTCGTGTTTGTAGGGCTGTTCTTCAGGGCAGTGTTTTGAGCGCCGATTTGATGGCTGTGCTTAGTGCAGGGTCGCTGACGGCTTCGATGGCGTCTTCCAGTAGCGGGCGGAATCTCGGGTAGCTCAGCGCAACATGGCTCATCCCGGCGGGCAGGGCAGGTAAAATCTTCGCCATGGGTCGGTGGGTGGCGCACGAAATTTGCGCGAGCGTTTCGCGTCCCTGGCGTTGCGGCTCGGCGCGGTGCGGCGGGTAACCGGTTCCCGTCTCGGGTGTGAAGAGGGCGTCGAAAATCAAACGCAGGTTGACGTCGCCAGCCCAACCATAGCCCTGGTTCAGCGCGAGTGAGATACAGTTGCCGGCATTGATGCGGGCAAAGAGAAAGGCATCCAGCGGCGTGAGCAGGTGCGCGCAGAAGACGCCGGGATATTGCATGACCGAGTTGAGATAGCCGATGCCGGTGCCGCAGCCTCCGACGACGAAATCAACGGCATGCAGGTGCAGCAGTAGCGCGGACATCAAGCCCGTGTGCGTATAGAGAAGCGCGGGGCTATCGTTCCCGCCGGTGTTGCCGAGGTTGAGAATTTCGTGCCCGCGTCCTTCGAGTGCTCGAAGGATATCGGCGTTTCTGTCGGCGGCGCTGATTTCGTTAATGACGGCGATTTTCATGTTTGAGCCTCCTTGAGTGAGAAAGCGCTCGGGTGGGTCAGGGTGTGTGGGAATGCTTCCTCATGAGCACGCGGTTGGCGGCGGAGACGATTTCCGCGATGGAAAGTCCGCAGGCGTCCATGAGGGTATCGAGATCGCGCCCGGTGGGACAGAATCGGTCCCGAATACCGATTCGCTCGATGGGGGTGGGTCGTATCTCGGCGAGCAGCTCGGCTACGGCGCTGCCCAGACCGCCGATGATATTGTGTTCTTCGGCGGTGACGAACGCGCCGGTTTCCGTGGCGGCGCCGAGCAACAGGTCGCGGTCGAGCGGTTTGAGCGTGTGAATTTCCAGCAGGCGGGCGGTAATGCCCTCCGCGGCGAGCTGCTCCGCAGCAAGGGCGCAGCGTCCGACCATGGCGCCGGTGGCTACCAGGGTGAGGTCACTGCCCGGTCGAAGAAGGCGTCCCTTGCCGATTTCCAGCGCCGTTCCGGGTTCATACACTGGCAGCGCTCCTGCCCGGCTGATTCTTAAATAGACGGGTCCCTCGAATTCTGCGACGAGTGGCACCCAGGCAGCTGCCTCAGCCGCATCCGCCGGGACGATGACGGTCATGCCGGGAAGGGCGCGCAGGTTGGCGAGATCGCTGATCGAATAATGGGTGGCGCCGTCCTTGAAATCGGAGATGCCCGCGTAACTGGCGGCGATTTTTACGTTGGTGCGGGCGTAACAGAGGCAGCTGCGAATCTGTTCGAGCGCCCGCAGGGAGAGGATGGAGGCGAAACCATTGATAAAGGGCACGAAGCCGCCGAGCGCCAGCCCGGCAGCAACATCCACCATACAAGGCTCGGCGATGCCGGTGTTGAAGAAGCGTTCGGGGAATCTGGCGGCGAAGAAACTGGAGAGGGTCGAGGCGGAGGTATCTACATCTAGCGCGACCACCCGTGCGTTGAGCGCGCCATAGGCGGCAAGAGCCTGTCCGTAAGCTTCGCGCATGGAGAGTTCAGTCATGGTTCACCTCCCCAAGTTCCGCCAGAGCCTGCGCCAGTTGCGCAGCATTGGGCACGTTACCGTGCCACTGCGAGCGATTCTCCATAAATGAGACCCCCTTGCCTTTGGTGGTGTGCGCGATGATCATGGTGGGGCGGTCATGGATCTGTGTTGCCAGGTCGAGCGCCCCCGCGATTTCTCCAACCGCATGTCCGTTGACCTCGATGACATACCAACCGCAGGCGCGCCACTTATCTGCAAGCGGCTCAAGCGGCATCACCTCGAAGACGGGACCATCGAGCTGGACATTGTTGTAATCGAGGATCGCGGTGAGATTGGAGAGGCGGTACTTGGCGGCAGTCATCGCACCTTCCCATACAATACCTCCCTGGATTTCGCCATCACCGAGGAGGACGCAGGTGCGGTAGCGCAGGTTTTTAATCCGAGCTGCGAGCGCTAGCCCGGCGCCGACGGCGATACCGTGACCCAATAAACCGCTGCTCATATCCACGCCGGGGGTCTTGAGGCGGTCCGGGTGCCCCTGGTGCGGGCAATCTATCTCGCCCCAGCGGTCCAGCTCGGAGAACGGGAAGAAACCGCGGCGGGTGAGAGCGGCGTAGAGGACTGCGGAGGCGTGTCCTTTGCTGAGGATAAAGCGGTCGCGCTCCTCCCAATCGGGCCGAGCGGGATCGAGGCGCAGGGCATGGAAGTAGAGCACCGCGATGATTTCCGCTGCAGAGAGCGCTCCGCCGGGATGCCCCGCGCCGCGGCGAGCGATGAGGCGCAGGCTATCGGCGCGGAGACGGCGGGCAATCTCCTCCAATTCGGTAATCTTCTCAGCGGTTAGTGATCTCATGTAGTCTCCATTATTACTCATACCATCTCCTAAAGACCGATTTTGTGGCGTAGGGCCTGGACGTCTTCACACCAGTTGCCGACGTTCCAGCGTCCATAAACGCCCATTCCACCGAGAGGGTGGGGACCATAGTAGACCGGGACGTGGATCAGCGTGAGTCCCGGATGGCGCGCTGCCTGCTCCAGTGCTGCCTGCAATGTCTCAGGGCTGCGACCTCCATCCAGGGCAAGCAGACCGGGGATTGCCCGCGCCCAAGTCAGGTAATCCACGTGGAGGGTGTTCCAGGTAGCAAAGCCGGCTCCATACTGGTCCTGTTGCAACCCTGTGATGGCGGCCATGCGCCCGTTATCCAGGAGCAGGATACAGCCGTGCGCGCCGTGTTCGGCGCCATCAATGAGAATCTGGGGATTCATAGTAAAGGAGCCATCGCCGGTGAACGCCACGCCGTAGAGGGGCTGTGAGGCGACGGCGGTCGCCAACAGCGCTGAGACGGCAAAGCCCATGTAGGAAGCGCCGGTCTCAGTAAAGGTCTGGTTGGGGCGTTCGTCTTCGACGATTTGGAAGCCATTTGCCTGCACGTCGCCAGCGTCGAAGAAACAGATGGCGTCGCGTGATTTCGCCCAATCGGTAGCGATCTTGATAGCGGCGGGCTGTGTGAGCACGGGACCGCCCCAGTAAGTATCTGGCAAGACGGGATGGTGCATCCGCTCTTGTTTGAAGGTTTGCCACTGGGCTTTCTGCTCCGCGCAGGCAGCGAGCCAAGGGGCTTTTTGCGCTCCTGCCGGTGGCAATAGCGCGTTGAGCCGTGCCAGCGTGCGGCGCACATCTCCAAGCAGCGCCAGGGTGGCGTTGTAGTGAATGGCGTCATCTATATCGGCGTTGATATTGATCACCCGCTGCACTTGCGGGTAACCGGTGCGCGAGGAATCGGATTGGCAGACTGCGCGCGTGCCCACTGCGATAAGGAGGTCTGCGTGCTCCATCGCGTAGTTGCCCGGGAGCGAGCCTTTGGAGCCACCCACGCCCATGTTTTGCGGGTGTGCATACGGGATACAGCCGCTCGCGATAGGGGTGTGAACCAGGGACCCGCCCGACCGTTCGAGCAGCAGGCGCAGTTCCGGACCGGCATGGCGCCCGCCACCGCCGACCTTGACGACGATGCGCTCCGCTTCGGCAATCCACCGCGCCGCCTCAGTGTAATCGCCTTCCGCGGCGTTCAACGTGAGTGCGTGTACGGCAGGCAGCTCGGCGAGATTGAAATTGGGCAACCACGTCGCCTGGGTATTCATCGGCAGCAGCAGATAGAAGGGACCGCGATGGTAGGGATGGTCCACGATTGCTGCACCGCGCTGTAAGGCGGTGGGCAGCGCCAGTGGTGTGTGCAGGCTATAGGCGCGCCCCATGGTCGCCGCGAGCTGCAGGAAGAGTCCCTGTTCGTGGCGGGGAATCTGTTGCATGTTGAAACCCTCATCCTCGGTGGTCTCATCGCCGAAGAGGTACCAGACGCCGATGCCATCCGATGCCGGTACGAGGGAGGCGGCGAGGGCTTGCAGCGCGCCGGGCCCGATGGAGGTGAGCACGGCGGCTTTTTCGCCGGTAACCCAGCGCAGGGCTGCGGCAGCATGTGAGGCTTCGATTTCGCTGCGCACCCCGTAAACTCGTAAGGCGCCTGCTTCCTGGTAGATGCGCAAGACTTCGCCCAATTCTGTAGAGCCGTGCCCTAATACGGCAAAGAAGACGCGCACTTCCTGGCGCAGCAAGCCCAAGACCAGGGCTTCGGAGAGGGTAAGATTGAGTTTGCCAGGGAGTGTTCCGGCTTTCCAGGCGGCAGCGTGTTCCGCCCGTTGGCGGGTCAGCTCCTCATGGGTGGGTCTGTGTTCCATAGGACCTCCTGATATCGCGTGAAACGCAATGCTGTTTGGCGCTTCTTTCTGCAAGCGTGATTTTCGTGGACGGGCGAAGCCCCGTCCACGAAAATCACAAAAGAAACACCCTCTGCGTCTCTTTGGCGCGTCAAAGTGTCTAAACGCATGGTCTCACCAATCTGAGATCTGAACTTCCCAATAAGGGGTGTTCAGCACACCCTTTGTCCTATACCCCACATGCAGTGCGGGCGATTTTTAACGGCTGAAGGCCATGCGCTCTGAGAGTGCATGACCGATTTCGAGCACCGCGGCGGTGAGTTCGGGCAGTCGCTCGAGCGTGACCCGGGTGGCAGGACCGGAGATGCCGATGGAGCCGACGGTTTTGCCGCGAAAATCGAGAATGGGCACGGCGATGCAGCGCACGCCGGAGTCGAATTCGCCATCATCTACGGCATAGCCCAGGCGACGCACTTCTTCCAGGTGGCGACGCAGCGTTTGCGGATCGGTGATGGTGTGAGGTGTGTAGGTTTCGAGGGTGGTGGGGAGCGGGGCATCGCTGAAAGCGAGCAGCACTTTGCCGAGTGCGGTGCAGTGCAGGGGATTCATGGTCCCCACGGCGGCATTGACGCGTAGGGTGGCGGGTGATTCGACCTGGTCAATGTAGAGCGCTTTGCCCTGCGCCGGCACGGCGAGGTGCGCGCACTCGCCGGTGGTTTCCATGAGCTGGCGGAGGTAGGGTTTGGCTGCCTCGCGCAAGGGAAGGCGCGCCAGGACGCTGCGGCTGAGGCTGACCACCTGCGGACCGAGGTGGTAGCGCCGGCTGATCTCGTCTTTTTCGGCGTAGCCGTAACGGGCGAGGGTAGCGACGAGCCGTGAGGCGCTGCCTTTATCCACGCCGAGCGTTTCTGCCAGTTCGGTGATGGTGACGCCTTCGGGCGCGCGGCTAAGCAGGTCAAGGATTTTGAGTCCACGGGCAAGGGATTGGATTTCGCTCATGTTGAGTATTATACAACAGTATTGCATAAAATGCAACAAGAAAAGGGACTGAAAATGAGGGTGATAATTACAGGCACCCCTGCAGGGCGTGGGGGAGATTTGATTTTTTGCGGCGGGTGAAGTCCCGCCGCAAAAAATCAATCAAAGGAAAGGTGTTTGTATAAGGTGATTTTTGTGGTGAGGCGAAGCCTCACCACAAAAATCACTCAAATGACCGAAGCGAGACCGTTGCGGAGGGCGACGGGATCGTCGTTTTCGATACCGAAGAGGGCTTCTTGCAGGGCAAAGGTGCCGCGGTAGAAGCGCACCCGGTTCAGGGCGTGCTCCATCTCGGGATAATGGGGGCAGCATTGTGCGTAGAAGGCTTCGCCGTAAGAGGCGAGGAGGGCGGCGAAATCCACCGCAGGGTCCCCTAAGCCTGCACTGGAGAAGTCTATGATTCCGGTGACCGAGGCGCTCTCCGGGTCATAGAGGATGTTGCTCGTACCGAAGTCGCCATGTCGCAGCGTGGGCTGGAAGGTGCTTTGATTGGGATTCGCGAGGAAGCTTTCGAAGTGTTGGGCGACCTGCCGGCGCGCCTTGGGGTGCAGGTAGCCGAAGAGCTGCGCCTGGATGCGGGCGTAGAGCTCAGCCCATTCCTGTCGGGTATCGGCAAGCGGCAATGTGATTGAGGGCGCGGGGGTATGGTGCAGCGCGTACAGGAAACCGGCGAGCTGGCAGGCGATAGTGTCGCCATGCTGGGTAGCGATGGTTGCGAAATCCTCACGCCAGAGCGGTTTACCGGGGAGCATCCGGTAGCCCATGAATGCCACATCCGTAGCGCCTGGCTGTGCACAGGGGATGATGGGGTTGGGGATGGCAAGGGGAAGACGCCCTTGCAGGTACCGCAGAAGCGCGAGTTCGCGCTGCAGCGTGCTTGCCGCTGCCGAGACCCGGGCGAAGCGGAAGATGAGGTCCCCGTTGACGATGAGGACATCATTGTATTGCCCGGTCTGGTTGAGGGTGAGGGTCTGGAGCTGCAGGTTCGGGCAGTGTTGGTGGAGCTGTTGGGTATAGAATGAGAGTGTGTCCATCGTTCAAATATAGTGTGGCGACTGGTTGATGATGTTGGTGCTATGCAAGAGTCCATCCAGGTTGACGCTGTTCATTTTACACGGACTGGGTGAAAGGGGCAAGCTACTGGTAATTCCTACAGTAGACGGAGCGTTTGGAGCTGCTATACTAGGGTTGATGGTTAAGCGTTTTGAGGAGGGAAAGATGTCATACGATGTAGGAATTCAGGCGGCGGAATCGGACCCGCAGCAGCTAGAGCAGCTGTTTCAGGTTGCTCGTCGCAATGACCAGGTTCAGGATTTCCGGGCGGCGGTGCAGGCGCTGCATGAGGCGAAGCCCGAAAATGTGTTGTTGACCGCGTGGGTTTATCGCCTGCAGAGCCTTGCGGAGGAGACAAGTAAGCCGAGGCGTTCGATCAACTGGGGCGCCGCCGTCCCACTGAGCATCATCACCGGATTAGTCCTGTGGGCGCTCAGCGACCAGAATTTCATGGTTCGCAACGCAGTGCCACAGGTCTTCTTGTGGTGGTCGCCCATTGCCGCTTTCAGTGCGCTGATTTTTATGGCGGTTACCGCCAAACGGGGCGCGACGCGGGCGTTGGCGCTGGGCTTATCCCTGCTGGCGGCGGGAGCCTATGTGGTGTTGTTGGCGCCTACTTTCCGCGCGGATTGGGCGAGCGAACAGTATGTGATTCTCGCGGCTATCCACATTCCGTTGTTGTGCTGGGTGGCTTTGGGGGTGCATACCTTGGGTTTCGGTTCGAGCGCGACCGACCGTTTTGCCTTTCTGATCAAGTCTCTCGAGGTGCTCATTGTTGCCGGATTGTATCTGGGCGCAGGGGTGGCTTTTGGCGGTATAACGGTGGGGATGTTCGCGGCTTTGGGAATTGCGCTGCCCGAAATCGTGGCGCGGCTGATTGTGGCGGGCGGGTTTGGTCTGTTGCCCGTGCTGGCGCTGGCGACGATTTACGACCCGCGGGTCGCGCCTGCAGCGCAAGACTTCGAGCAGGGGTTGAGCAAGTTCATCGCGACGATGATGCGCCTGCTGCTGCCGCTGACGCTGGTGGTGTTGGCGATCTATGTGCTGGTCATCCCGTTCAACTTCTTCGCGCCCTTCGAGAACCGCGACCTTCTGATGGTCTACAATGTGATGCTTTTCGCCATCATCGCCCTGTTAATGGGCGCTACCCCCATCACCGGGGCGGAATTGTCTCCGGAGCTGCAGAAGATCCTGCGCCTCGGTATATTGCTGGTGGCAGGGTTGGCGGTGTTGGTGAGTGTCTATGCGCTCTCGGCGGTGGTCTACCGCACGTTCCAGGGTGTGCTGACGCCAAACCGGTTGACGGTTATTGGGTGGAACGGAATCAACATTGGCATTCTGGTGGCGGTGTTGGTGACGCGGGTACGCAAGGGGCGTGAGGGCTGGATCGAGACGCTGCACACCATCTTCAGCCGGGCGACGAACGCTTATGCGGTGTGGGGGCTCTTTTTGCTCATTGCGCTCCCGATTTTGTTTTAGGGGTGTTGCGAGCATCCCCATCGTCGCTATAGCACTCGGTCCGGGTGTATTTCACGACGGGGGCGGCAATCTCAAACGCCCCTACAGGGCGTGCCAGGTAATTTCTAGCGGCGGGACGAAGTCCCGCCGCTAGAAATTAATAAAAGTGGAATCTTTCCTGGGCATAGTGAGAGATTGTGTCCCTGGTTTAGAGATTCAATTCGTGGCGCAGAATGCCATACAGGAACGTGCCGGTGAGCGACCCATCGGCGTGCCGGTGGTTTTCGCGGAGATGACCTTCCCTGATCATACCACAGCGCTCGGCGACGCGATAACTAGGGACATTGGTATCGTCGCATTCCAATCGCACGCGGTGGGCGCCCAGCTCTCGAAAGCAGAAACGCAGGGCGCCCCGAGCTGCTTCGGTGACGAAGCCCTGCCCGGTGTGCGTGGCATCGGCGAAATAGCCCAGCTCCAGTTCCGGCAGGTCCCAGTTGGCGACGCCGATGTAGATTTGGGCAACGAAGACTCCCGACTCCTTGTGGAAGGCCCCTAAAAAGAAAGCGCGGCAAGTCTCCCAACTTTCGATGAAGCCCTGAATGACCGCTGCAGCGTCTGCCTCGGTTTTGATGCCCATTGCGGCATTTCCGGATTCATAACGCTCCAGGTGTTCCCGGTTCTGCACGCTCATGGGCGCGTACCAGGAGGCATCATCGGGCTGGTAACGTCGCACCAACAGCCGAACAGTTTCGAAGCTCGAAGGTATATCGCGGGATCGGCTGAGGTCAGGTTGTTCTTTGATGATGGTCATAGGCTTTCCTTATGTGCTTGTGCCACGGGCAGTACCTGTTGTACGAGGCTCAACAGCAGTTTTCCCGGTTCCTCAAAGGGAATGAGGTGGGCGGAGCGCTCGAACCAAATGCCCTGTTTGTAGGGGGCACTGACCTGTTGTAACCAGGCTTCTGCCAGCACCGATGGAGTAGTGTAGTCGTGGCGTCCCATGAAGAGGAAGAGGGGGATGGGGAATGCGGTGATGGGATTCAGATCCACTTCCAGGAATTCCGGCAGGATGCGCTCGAGGGTGAGAAGGCTGCCCTGGTCAATGGCGGCGACGGCACGGTCGTCGTATTCGGGAGAGAGCAACGGAGCGTTGAAGTAATACTGCGATTCATGCCTGAAGGCGCTCAAGCCGCCGTAGTATTGCGCCCATTTTCTGGCGATGATGATACGCTCGCGGGTGATCGGGGTCAACCCAGGGTAGGGGGCGATAGCGGCAAGCTCTTCCAGGGCAGCGGTATTGCCGTTGCGGGTGGCTTCGCTTATCGCGTAGTCGTAACTCAAGCGTTCATTCTCGCGGGTATTGATAACTTGTCCGATGCCGATGTAGGCGCTGAAGAGCTCGGGGCGCTCCAGCACGGCGCGCACGCCGATAATGGTGCCCCAGCTGTGCCCCATCAGGATCGCTTTGGGAGCGGCATAGCGGTGCAGCAGGAGCTCCGCAAGTTCCAGGGCATCGCTGACGTACTGGTCAATATGGAGGGTATCCTGCACCGCTTCGGGATCGGCCTCAAGATAGGTGCGTCCGGCGCCGCGCTGGTCCCAGTTGACGACGGTGAAGACCTCCTCGATGGGGCGTTGGTACATCCATAGGGTGGGCGTTGCCGGCGAGGCGGGACCGCCGTGGATGAAGAACAGGAGGGGGTTGGCGCGGTCCTGTCCGCGGGTGTTGACCCATTGGTCAACGCCGCCGATAGGAACCTTGAAGCTCTCCTGGATACCTTCGGGGGCGACGATGCGTCCGAGGTCGCCGATGATGTTACGGTTAGAGGGTTCGGTATTGGTCATGGGTCAATAGCGCCGCGCCTGGAGCACCATCAAGCCACGCTGGAGCACGCCGGTGCCCTGGCCCATAGAAGGGTAGATGGTCACCGCACCGAAGCCGCAGCTCCCGAGGAGCGAGAGGTATTCCTCATTGGTGTAGGCTTGCATGCTGGAAGCAACGCTGAGGATGGTGTGAGAGGTGGGGGCACCGGGTGTGGCTTCAAGGATGTAGAAACGGTCGGTAGCGACCCGGCGTTCTTCATCCCAGAAACTCTCCTGCAGGGCGAGGTGCGGTTGCTCGGAGAAAAGTCCGCTGGGGCTGGTGTACCAGGTAGAGGGCTGGTGACCTAGCTCCTTAACCATGTCAAAGGTGTGGGGTTCCAGTAGCAGGATGCCACCTGGGGCAAGCGCAGCATGGGCTTTCTTCAGGATGGTTCGGGCATCTTCGGGGCGGAAGACGTTGAATTCCCCGAAGATGAGCATCGCTAAGCCATAGCCCTCACCCCAGTTGCTTTCAGGGCAGCCGAAATCGGTGGTGCGGATATCGCCCAGGGTATAGCGGCATGACAGCCCTGCTTCTGCGGCTTGTGCCTGGGCGTAGGCGATGGAGGCGGGAGAGAAATCAATGCCGGTGCAGGTATGTCCCAGCTTGGCGAGGCGCTGTGAATACAAACCGGGACCGCAGCCGAGGTCGAGGATGTGGGTGGGTTGCCGCTGCAGGACGTTGGCATGGATCCATTGCACTTGCCGGTCAATGATGTCGAAGCGCCGGCTAGCGGCATCGTGCGCCTGCGAGAGGTGCTCTGAAAGCATGCGTTGGCTGAATTCGGGATCGTTCCAGGGGATTTTCTCCCCTTCTTCCCAGGGCTGGGGGATGCTTTTGCGGTGAATGAGCGCGAGCAGGTCCAATTTTCGTCTCCTTATGTCACTAGAGAGTTGAAACGTACCCAGTGTCTCACAAAGTGAGCGTGTGATGTGCCTGGTCGTTCTAGCCCAGAGCTCTCAATGCAGCGATACGATCGCTTATGGTCTTGTGGTTCTTGTAACCCAATGCGACGGCTTGCCGGAGGGAACTCTCCGCTTCGTCGAAGCGTTTGGCCATCGCGTATGCTAGTGCCAGGTTGGCGTGCGCAATCGCTACGGTCGGGTTGAGCCTAATCGCCTGTTCCAGGCTTTGTATGGCGCGTGCGACCTCGTTCCTGAAGATATAGAGCGCCCCCAGGCTGGCGTGGAGTTCCGCATAACCAGGATTCAGAGTCAGGGCTTTCTGGTAGCTGCTTTCGGCGGCTTCGTAGTTACCCTGATGCCGGTAGACGATTCCAAGCCCTACCCATGCGCGATAGAAGCGCGCATCTGCGTCAAGGGCGCGTTGATAGCAGGAAATCGCCGCGGCGTAGTTAGCGAGCTGATCGTGGGCATTGCCAAGAACCGTGAACATTGTAGCCGTGCTGTAGCGCTGGGTTTGGAGCGTTAGCGCTTTCTCCAATTCGCGTACGGCGGTGAGATATTCGCCGGCTTCGTAAGCCTGAATACCCCGATAGGCGTATCCATCCCCTGATTCATCTATGGGTGAAGGCGCGGGTTTCTCTGCGTCAACCAGGATTTGCGGAGTTCCGCAGTAGGGACAGACGATCTCTCCAGGTCCAGGATTGAGCGGTGCGCCACACTTGGCGCAGGTCAGAGATTGCATCTGATATTTGGGCGGCATCGAAATTCCCTCGGATTTTTGATGTAGATTTGACGGACGCTGCTCAGGCGTGTGGCGGTGTGTGCGGTCAATCCGGCACTACCGGGTCCACTGGCTCTGTGATCAAGGTGGCATGTTCCCCGTTGGGCCTGGTGTTCTCGCGGTCTTTGGTCTCCAGGGTGTAGGTGGCGAGGGAATCCAAAAGGAAGTCGTAGTCTTGGGCATCCCAACCCACGCCCGCCCCGCCAAAAGTAAAGGGCGTAAAAGCCAACAATTCGGGATCCTGCGCGGCGAGAGTGTCATACCAGCTCACCGCCTGCATCACGCGGGCGAGGTTGGCAGGGTTGTAGCCGCCGCTGCCGCCATACCATTCGGAGATGACGATGGGCACATAGATGCCCCGTTCGCGCAGCAGGTGCAGCAGATAGCGATACCGGAAAGAGAGCGACCCGGTGCCGGCAATCTTGGGTGCGCCAGGGAGCGTGTGTTCTGGTCCCCACCATAGATCAATGGGCGCGTTCTCCCAGGTATAGCCCGCGATGTTGAGCGCCCCTTCGTGCAGGCTCAGAATGTGTCCGCCCGCAGCCATGCGCTCGAAGACGCCAGTCTCTACCATTGCGACGTAGTCTGCCCATTCTGGAGTGCCGCAGTTGAGGGAGAACAGCGCCAGACGTTTGCAGGGCAGATCCCACTTCTCGGCGATATCGAGCATGTACAGCATGAGCAGCGCCATTTGGCGATAGCCAGAGCCATCTGCCGTTTTGAAATCCGCTTCGTTGACGGGTGTTTCCAGGTAGTCAATGGCTTCCAGGCGCTTCCCGTTATCGTAAGGCGCTTCTTCAAGGCATTTTTGGTGCAGCAATGCCATGAGCTGCGCTGCGCGCTCCTCGAGTTGCGCGTGAGAGAGGTCTACAATGCCCGGCGCATGTTCAATCGCGAAGCCAAAGGTCTTGCGCGCCAGGGTCAGGGTTTGGGGTGAAGTCGCTTTGATTGCGGTCAGGGCTGACCAATCGTCCACGAATTTGACCAGTGGCACGGTTACGCCTTGTTGCGCCAGTTTCTTGATCTGCTCGGGCACGCGACGCGGGGCGATACAGTGGTAACCGGCTTTGGTTCCCCGGGGGATGTGGAGTTGAGGTCCTGTGGGAACATGGTGTGGTGGTTCCTCTACCTGTTCCTCGTGCGGCGGCTTTTCTGGTGGTTCCTGCGGTTCCTGTGGGGGCTGGTTTTCAGCCCCGACCACAACAAGCTCGCAATCATCCCAGGCGACATCGTTGTGCACTACAGGCCAGAGCGTTGAGGACCGCAGGAAGACGGTGACCACCTCGGCAGAGGCGACTGCCTCGATAGCGAGAGGCTCTACGCGATAAACGTTGAAGATATACCATCCGCTGGACCACAGTACCGTAGGTGCATAGGGGTCAGTACCACCGGTGGGGTCTATGCCAACGCTCTGCATCACGCTGCGCCGGTCATCATTTAGCCCTGGCGTACCCGCTGGCCATGCCAGTGCGCCGTAGCCAGGGAGTGACCAGGTGGGCGGGTGGGCATCGTCGCCAATCCAGGCATGCGTATACGCGCTGAAGCGCAGGCGTGCACCCGCCGGTACCGCGACTTGTTGCAACAACCCGCCTTCGTGAATGCGTCGCCAGGTAAAGAGATAGGCGGCGGTCAATCCCGAACGGTGTCGCCGGTGTACGGTTTCGGTGAGGCGGATTTCCGGCTCAGCCCAACCGATGCGGTTGTAGGGGTCCCACGGGACCGGCGTCTCATCGTTGCGTTGGTGCGCGTACCAGGCCCACCAACCGGTGGGGTTGTGGATTTCGCCGCGTTCGACGGTGTAGCGTTTGGTAATTGGTCCCCCGGTGCGGTCTACTTCATAGACATAGGCGGTGTGATGCGGTTTGGTGTGGGTGCTTTCATCCCAGAGAGGGCGATAGCCGCCTTCAAAATCGCCATTGATCAGGAGGTTGCCCATCTTATGCTCCTTTTCTGCTGAATACTAACCACCTTATTTGCGTCGCAAGATAACGGTATAGGTATAGTCGGTTTGAAAATCTTGGAGGAGTTCGGCGACTGAGACCTGCGCAGGTGCAGGGTCGAAGGCTTGCCCGGCGAATTCTGCATGGCTGATTTCAAACCCGGTGCCCTCTAGGAGGAGGAGCAGGTCTGCTGGGGTGTAGCAGCGGATGGATTGCCGGCGCGCGGCGGCGATGTTTTCTACCGGTTCCCATTCGTCTATCCAGCGCCCGAGGACGGCGTCGTAATAGGAGCGTTCGGTCATATCCACTGAGCCAGGGACATCCTCGAGACGGTCCAGCGATTGGGCAGTGCCGGCAAGCCGTATGGGTCCGAAGGGGTGATAGACATCCATGATGATGACGCCACCAGGGGCGAGCCATTCGGCGGCGATGCGTTGAAGCAGCTGGCGCTGCTCCCGGTCGGAGCCTAAGCCGAAGGATTCGAAGAGGCAGACCGCGTCGAAGGTTCCGGGTATGGCGGCGGTGAGGTAGTCGCCCTGGAGCGCGGTGAGGAGGGGGTATTTCGCGGCAACTTGCGACATGAGCTCGTAGTTTTTCGCGCTGAGGTCGAGCGCGGTAACGGCGTAGCCTGCTGCGGCAAGGAAGGCTGCAGTCTCTCCCGTCCCGGCAGCGAGTTCGAGCAGGCGTTTGGGTGGAGATCCGGCGAAACGCTCGACGCGTTCGAGCCGGGGTTGGAGATTCTCGCCTTCATACCAACTAAATCCCCACCATTCTGCTGCGGCATCGTAGAATTCCTTAATCCAGGTTCGATCCTCAATGTAATGATTCATGGGTTACCTCCTTGATTGGCAAATCTTTGTGGACATGGCTGCGGAAATTCAGAATCTAGAACGCAAATGCAATGTGCTGATGGCGTAAGGTTTGTATGACGCGCTCAATGCACTCAGAATGGGTGATGCCGCGCTGCGCCAGACGCGCGCTTAGGGTTTGCCGGAGCTCATCTTCCGTCAATGATGCCAACTCCGCCCGGCAGGTATCACAAATGACCTCCTCCGGGATGATGAAATCACCGTGGACAGCTTCAAAGTGCTGTTGGCACAGGAAGCACTCTAAATCGCGGGGCACCAAACCGACCATCGTATATCTCCTTGGGCTGCGTCTTGGGTGGTATTTCTTGGGTTCTGATTCGATTAGATAAAACGTGCGAAGTGTGTGAAAGATTGTTTACGGCACTCTAGCTCGGCAGAGATTGTGATTACCACGAGATATTTCTACCTCGATGCTATCACCCACATTCAGGCGTTGGTAGCTTTCCAGGCTGACCTGTTGCTTGATGGGAGCGCCGTTGTTTACCATGAAGATGATCCAATACACATCGCTATCTGGTGTCGCTTCAAGGCTGCCGATTACCTCGTGAGCGAAGCCCAGCACCTTTCCTGCTTGCACGGTATAGGCCTGCCCTAAATGGCGGGCTTGCTGGTAACGTTGCCACTCCCGAGCGCCCAGCCCTGCAGGCCAGGCAACAAAGATGAGAAGCCAGCCCGCGACCGCAACCCAGGACATAGGTTTTCCCTGTTGTGCACTTCGAAAAGTGAGGTACAGGAGGAGCAGGAGCATTGCCCCGGCGGCGCCGAAAAAGAACCAGCTTACTCCACGTGCTAACCGGGGAATGGGGGCGGCTTCCTGTCGCGGAAGTTTCATGGATGGTTTGATCATCAGTTTTCTTCTGCCCCATTACATGCCAAACTACGCCAGTTTACGGATGCGAACCTCGATATCCTTCTCGGCGCTGAGCAATTCGACCAGCTCGGTGACGTTGGTGTTGCCGTAGTGGTAAGGATAGAGCACGCGGGGTTTGAAGGTTTTTGCGGCATCCGCAGCCATTGCCGGCGTCATGGTGTAAGGCAGGTTCATCGGCAGAAAGGCGATGGCGATATCCTGGAGCCGGCGCATTTCTGGGATATTCTCGGTGTCGCCCGCGATGTACACGCGCTGGTCCCCAAATGTCAGGATGTAGCCATTTCCCCGCCCCTGTGGATGGAAGGGTTGACCATTGTCGCGTTTGTGTTGAATGTTATAGGCGGGAACCGCTTCGATGTACAGATCACCAATGGTGAGGATATCACCGTTGTGCATTACTATTCCTTCTGGAATCTGCGCAGCGCAGGTTTCGGTGAGCACGATTTGCGTTGCAGGGGTGCGGATGGCGGCGATGGCGGCTAAGTCAAGGTGGTCGGCGTGTTCATGGGTGAGCAGGATGACATCCGCTGCCGGCATCTGGGTGTAGTCGGCGACCCGGCTGAAGGGATCAATGTAGATTTCTTTGCCCAGGAAGGTGAAGAGCAGGCTGCCATGCCCCAGGAAGGTGATACTCAGGGCGCCGGATGAGGTGGCAATGGCATCGGTCTCATATGGCGTTTGTGTAGACATCATTATTTCTCCTTGCTGTAAGGCTGCAGTAATTCTCTGATGCTAAGAATACGCTTTTTACCGTTGCTGTCAATTGTAGTTGGAAGCGTTTTACGCCTGAGCCTGTTACCTGAGTGCGCAGTCTGTTATCCCAAGAGCTGCCAGCGAATGGCGTCCAGATCCTCCTGGGTGGTGCCGCCGGATCTGAGGTAGTTAGCCACGTCCAGACCGGCAACTGCGCCGAGTAGTGCTTCGGGAACAGATGAGTGCTCGTGCGCCAGGAGCTTTTCCCGGATGGGGTCCACGCTGAGGACATAATCCACGACGATATCTTCGGGTACGACCCCAATCAGTGAGAGCAGGAGCAGGGAGATGATGCCGGTACGGTCATAGCCACGACCGCAATGGAAAAGGACGCCGCCTGGACAAGCCCGCGCGATGGCGGAGATGGCGGCGGCATGGCGTTGGGGCCAACGTTCTAGTGCATCCCGATAGTAGAGCGGTGTTCCCCAAAGACTGGTATCTACCCATTGCTGTACGAAGACCTTATCGGTGAAATCCTCGATGGCGACTCGAACCGCGGCGATATCGGGAAAGGGGGGCGTAACCGTCAGCCCCTCTTCCTCTATGCCGAGCGTGTACAGGGAGACGATGGTGCGAATGCCATAGGCGTGTAGCGCGGACCAACCTGCCTCGGTGAGGCGGGCTGGGGTATCCGAGCGGATGATGGCGCCCGAGCGGGTGATGTGGTTATCAATAGTCCGTAGACCGCCGAGGTCGCGGGTGTTGACACAACCTTCCCAGGATAAGCTACGTTGGTTCATGGCTCAAACGTTCCTTATTTCAGATACTCTCCAAGAAAGCGGTTATTAGGACCTTTTCACGTGGGCAGGGTGAGGGCAACGCCCAGGAACCACAGCTGGGTGGTCGTGTAAATCGCCCACTCGAGGATGACGAGGTGCCAGACTCTCGGGCGTTCTGTGATGGCTTCAGGGTTCAGCGCTTCGGAGCTCTCCCGCGAGCGTGTTTTCTGCGTCACCAGCCCCAGGAATGCGGCATACGATAGCGTCGCCAGTGCGCCGAAGATGTTTGCAGCGAGTGGCACGATGCGGTTGCCGGCAGGTTGGGCGAAGATTGCGATGCTGAATAACACGATGGTAACCAGCCCCAGGCGGAAGAAGGTGAAGGCGGCTTTGGCGTGCGGGGCCAGGCGGTTCATGGGGAAGACGCCAACAGCGGCGCAGGCAAGTGCGGCGCCAACGCCAGCAATCAAGCCGAGTTTCGCCCAGACGCTATCGAGGCTCAAGCCCAAACCCACGATAAAGGGTACCAGGGCGAATCCGCCGAATATCAAGCCGCCATTGAAGAGGGGTGCAAGCTGTGAGACACCTTGCTCGCCCAGTTCGGAGATAAAGTGGTTGAGCATCGAGAAGCGCTCTTGCTTGCGTCCGACATAGAAGAGTGCGGCGACGAAGGTCGTCACGATGATGCTGATACTGCCCATAATCCCAAAGAGAGGGTAGAGGTCGAGAAACTCAGATTTCATGAAAGCACCTATTGCGTGCGACGGACCAGGATACCGGCGCTGAGCAACAGGCTGCCGGCGATGAGGGTTGGAAAAACCAGGATAAGCAATGAGAAGAAATTGATGGGACCCTCATGGATGGGATTTGAGAGGAGGATGCTGAGGAAGAATACGGTAAGCGCCAGGCTACTGAGGCATAGGATGATGCCGGCTTCGAACGGACGCTTCCAGGAGAGAATCCCAACCAGCACGACGATCAGCGCTTCCACCAGGTGCATCCCACCGCTGATATCGCCGCCCACCATCTCGCCGATGCCAAAGAGGAGGAAGATGGCGAGCGGGATAGCCAGAAAGATGCATGCGGCAATGCGTAGTCGCTGCGCGGGCGGGCTAGTCTGGATACGTAGATCAGGTCCTAGGCGCAAAACGATGATGAATAGCACGATGATGGCGGCAATGTTGGCAATGAAAAAAGTCATGGCTCAACTCCTTTAATTGATAACCCTATTGTCACGTTGTCTCTTCGGGCGACCTCTGCAGAATGCTGCTTCGGGTCAGTCATGGTTTATTGCGGCTTACTGGAGCAATGTGGAAGAGGTCGAAGGCATCTGCCTGCGGTTCGTAGCCGAACAGCGCACGTGTTTCGGTGAGGTCGAGGCGCTTGAAGCGGTTGTCGGAGATGGCATGGGCGATGGCGAAGGTGATGTTGGGCGTCTCGAGACATTTGAGCAGCAGGGCGTTGAGGTCGGCGGCGCTCAGGAAAGCATTGAGCTCGTCGGGAGCGTCCCAGGTGGCGAGTTCTTCGGGAAGGACGTAGGCGCCGATGCGCAGGGCGATGGTGGGCAAGCCTTCGTTGAAGGCGAAGTGAGCTGCCAGTGCTTCGCCGAAGGCTTTCGAGGCGCCGTAGAGGTTCCCTGGCCTGACCGGCATGGCTGCGTGAATCTGGACATCGGGCGGGTAGGCGGAGACGACATGCGCGCTGCTGGCGAAGATGAAGCGGCGGCAGCCCGCATCTTTAGCGGCGCGGAACATGTTGGCGGTGGCGATGATGTTGTTGGGCAGCAGGGAGGTGGCGAAATCGGCTTCGGGTGAGGCATCCGCCGCCAGGTGGAGGACAAAATCCATGCCCGCGCATGCCTGGCGGCAGGCCTCGAGGTCGTGCAGGTTGAGGACGAGGCTCTCGCCGGGAGGTGGTCCTAACCGGGCGGCATCCCAGGGCACGCGGTCCACGATGCGGATGGCATAGGCAGGCGCGGCAAAGCGGGCGAAGGTCGCGCCGATTTTGCCGCAACCACCGGTGACGAGCAGGTGCGGAGAAGGGAAATCTGCCGTGAGGTCATTCGAGTTTTCCATGAGGCGGGTTTCCATGTTAGTGAGTATCTATCAGCGCCGCCTCGACCGCGGCGATGGCGTGGATGCGGGTGGTATCGAAGAGGGGGACGGAGGTGTCCTCGGGATGGATGAGCAAACCGATTTCGGTGCAACCGAGGATGATGCCCTCGGCGCCCTCTGCCACCAGCTGAGCGATGATGTCAAGGTAATGTTGTTTGGATTCGGGGTTGATTTTCCCGAGGACCAATTCATTGTAAATCACCTGGTGTACAATTTCACGCCCGGCGTCGTCGGGGATAAGGACGGTGAGTCCATGCTGCTCGACAAGCCGGGTACGGTAGAAATCCTCCTCCATGGTGAAGCGTGTGCCCAGCAGCCCAACGGTGTGCAAGCCCGCAGCCTGAATGGCGTGCGCCGCGGCATCGGCGATGTGCAGGAAGGGGCTGTGAATCTGCGCTTCGATGGCATCAGCGACCTTGTGCATGGTGTTGGTGCAGAGGATGATGAGGTCGGCGCCCGCTGCTTCCAGGCGTTGTGCGGCATCAGCAAGGACGCGACCGGATTCCTCCCACTTGCCCTCGCGTTGTAGGACTTCGATTTCCGCGAAATCCACGGAAAGCATGATGCAGCTGGCGGAGTGCAGTCCTCCAAGCCGAGCTTTGATTTCCTCACTGAGGATCCGGTAATACTCGAGGGACGATTCCCAACTCATGCCGCCAATCAGTCCGATGGTTTTCATGTGAGCTCCTTTAGGCTTCCTAGAAACGTGTTGAGAAGATGCTGAGGAAGACGGGGATATCCATTCCGGCGTGGAACAGGATGGAACCCCAAATGCTTTCTGTCTTCTGCATGATGGCACCCCAAGCCAATGCCAATGGTACAACGACCGCAAGGAAAAGCAACTGGTCGCGCGTGTAGGTCACGCCGAGGTGTAGACCGGTCCGATGCGCGCGAGCAGGTGGTTGGTCGCGTGGCGTTGTGTGTTCATGGTAATGATGTCCTCCATTGGAGTGAACCGGAAGGAGCGCCCGATGATGCTGATGGTTGACCGACGGGTTGGTTGCTGACGACCGGCGATTTTGATGCGATAGCACTTTTATTGTAGCACCGTTTCTTCTGGAGCGGCGATGATTGTGAGACAGGGAGGGCATTTCACGACGGGGGTGAGAACCTCAGGCGCCCCTACAGGGCGCGGAGAAAAAGGTGATTTTTGTGGTGAGGCTTCGCCTCACCACAAAAATCACTTGAAAAAAGCGATAGTCTCCCTGTTAAGCGTTGTTGATGTTTGGTACAGGTAGCATTGTCAATAGTTCTTTAACAGTCCAAATACGA
>JAPKMR010000025.1 GCA_026645815.1 Anaerolineae bacterium
GCGCACTGTAGGGGCGCCCTCCCCCCCTTGATCAGGGCATTGTATAAGGAATGTTTTTGGTGCTAAAATGAAAGCTAATAATTGTTAATGGGTTGGAGAAAGGCGAATACCGATGATGGATTGGGGAGCCTCGATAATGATATGGCGTTGCCGTTGGGCCTGCAAGAGTATCCTGCTAGCTCTCTTAGTGGTTTCGATCGTTTTGCCCTCTCAGCCCGCGCCTGTATCCGCCGCGATGATGCCGCATGTGCCCAATGTCGCCGTCTCCACCCCTGATCTTCCATGGCTCGACCCCGCACTACTGCGGGCATTGGCTGATGCGGGCACTCTGCCACTCTCCATCATTGTCACCCTGCGCGCGCCAGGCAATTCCAGTCTTAGTGCCCTACCCGTGGAGCCTCAAGCTGCGCGCCTGGCTCTAACCGCAGCCCTCAAAGCGCGTTTCGCCATCTCCCGTGCTCCTCTGGAATCGTTTTTTCTGCAAGCTCAACGCTCTGGCGAGCTCTGGGGCGTTCAGGATTTGTGGATCATCAATGGCCTGGCGCTCACCGCCAACCCTGCGTTGATTTGGCAGCTGGCGCTACAACCTGCCGTGGCGGCAGTGCGTTTGGATCAACGCCGCCTTTATCTTGACCCCGCCCTTGCAGCTGCGCCTGACGCGTCTTCTACCTCTGCTGCCGTGGAGTGGGGGGTGGAGCGGATTCGCGCCCCGGAGGTGTGGACTGCGTTGGGTGTTACGGGAGCTGGGGCTGTGGTCGCGGGTGTGGATACCGGTGTGGATTACCAGCATCCGGCTTTGAATGGCAACTATCGCGGGAATCTAGGCTATGGTGCTTTTGAACATAGCCATGCGTGGTTCGACGCGGTCAGTGGCGGCGCCTACCCTTATGATGACCATGGACATGGTAGCCACACACTTGGGACAGCCGTAGGACAGGGCGGAATTGGTGTGGCTCCAGATGCGCGCTGGATTGCCGTCAAGATGCTCAGTAGTAGCGGTTACGGGCAGGATTCCTGGATTCATGCGGGTCTGCAATGGCTTCTGGCGCCCGGGGGCGACCCCTTGCTGGCGCCCGATGTGGTTGTCTGCTCGTGGGGCTCCGCGAACGCCGGGGATGAAACCCTCGCACCCGATTTGGCTGCGCTGAAAGCGGCGGGCATTCTGGTGGTCTTTGCTGCAGGCAACGAGGGTCCTGTGGCGGGAAGCCTCCGCTCCCCGGCAAGTCTACCCGGAGTTTTCGCTGTTGGCGCCAGTGATCAATATGAGGCAGTGGCGTCATTTTCCAGTCGCGGGCCCTCACCCTGGGGAGAGATCAAGCCCAATGTTGTGGCGCCGGGCGTCACCGTTCGTTCTGCGGCGCCGGGTGGCGTCTATGCAGAGATGAACGGCAGTTCGATGGCGACACCTCACGTCGCTGGCATCGGCGCCTTGCTGCGCAGCATTACGCCAACAATCTCCGTTCCTTTGCTTACCTACGTTATCACGGCAACAGCCGTGCCTTATACAACCACCTTACCGAACAATGATAGTGGTTACGGACGCGTAGATGCGCTCGCCGCGGTGAGGATGGTGCTTCAGCCTGGCAAGATCGTTGGAACCGTGCGCAGTTCCTCGGGAGTGCCCGTGCGTGGCGCGACGATACAAGTGACGCCACGTGAGTCATCAGGTACCTCCGCGACAGTGTCTACCGATGCTGCCGGGAGCTATCAATTGTTGCTGCCACCCTCGCTTTACAACCTTACCGCAACGGCTTTTGGGTATCATTCACAGTCACAGCTGGGGGTACGTGTTTTTACCGATACGATTACTCAGGTGGATTTCCAACTGCCGCCTTTGCCTGCGGGAGAGGTGCAGGGGCAGGTCACCGTGCTTTCTAGCGGTGCTCCCCCTACCCGACCTGTGACTATCCGTGCTTTGAATACCCCTGTCACGACGACGGTAGCTGCGAGCGGCGCGTACAGCCTGCATCTACCAACCGGCGTTTACACGCTTGAGGCTCGTGGCAATGGCTATCGCCTGGCAACCGCTTCTGTAACGGTGACGCTAGAGGAAGTTGCTTATCAGGATTTCCTTCTGGAGAGCGCTCCTACCCTGTTGCTGGTGGACCAAGGCGCGCTCTACTATAATAGCGAAATTGGCTTTTGGACTGAGGCGCTGGATGCACTTGGCTATGCCTATGATTTGTGGTCTATTACCGCCTGGTCGCTGCCTGAGGGCCTGCTGGCGCCCTATGATGCAATCCTGTGGTCGGCTCCGATAGGCTCACCAGGGCTGGTCGCTGCTGGGGAAATGCTGGAGACCTATTTGGATGACGGCGGACGGTTGCTCTTGAGTGGTCAGGATGTGGCGTATTTCGATAGCGGCAGCGGTATGAGTATTTCTCCACAATCCTATCTCACACAGTTTCTTGGCGTGAGTTTTGTGGCTGACGATACCGCCTCCCGCACGGTGATCGGTGCAGGACCCTTTGCCGGTCTCTCCGCAAATATCGCCGGGGGTGATGGCGCGAATAACCAGATTTCGCCAGATGTGATCGCTATCAGGGAGCCTGAGCTGTCTGAGGTGTCCTGGCAGTATGCTAACGGCAGCACTGCAGGACTCATGGCGCACCTTTGCACGGAGTATCGGGCGCTGTTCTGGGCTTTTGGCTTCGAGGGCTTGGCTTCGATGGATGCGCGGACCACGTCATTACAGCGCGCGCTTTCGTGGCTGGATACGCCCCAACCTGCCAGGGGGCTACGTTTTACCACCCTGGGTGGTCGTGATCCTGGTTCGCCTTTGCTGATCGCTTCGCCAGGGGAGACGGTTACGCACACCTTGCGCCTTCGCCACATCGGTGTGGCTGGCACGCCGGACGCGGTCGCGTTGACACTGTCGCCTGCCTCATGGGCGACGGTGCTGACACCAACCGAGGTGATTCTGGAACCTTGCGCGGCGATCACGGTCTCCCTCCGGGTGACTGTTCCCATCACCGCGAGTGTGGATGTGGGCGATACAATCACGTTGACGGCGCGTTCGTCCCTGGGCGCTTCGCCAGTCAACGTTGTCTTGCGTACCAAGACCGCGGCTTCGCTATTGCTGGTTGATGATGATCGTTGGTACCCGATGGAACATTTCTACACCAGCGCTCTGCAATCTGCCGGAATCCGTTTTGATGTGTGGGATACCTCGCTCTCCAATACGGGGAATCCCTCTGAACCTGCCGTGACTCCGGAGTTGTTAGCACGCTATCCTGTGGTGCTCTGGTTTACCGGCTATGATTGGTATGCGCCAGTCACTGATATTGAAGAACAGCAGCTAGTGGACTATCTGGATCAAGGCGGCAGGCTGTTGTTATCTTCCCAGGATTTTCTTTTCAATGGTTCCACGCGGCTTCTAGGCGCACGCTTCGGGGTTGATTTTCCGAATGTGGATTATAAGATCGAGCAGGCGACTGGGGTTGCGTCTCATCCGGCATCGGGTGCCTGGGGACCGGCGCAATTGCTCTATTCCTTCCCTAATTGGAGTGATGCACTTGAGCCATCACGAGCTGCGAGTATTGCGGCGCGCGGGCAGTCGGGTCAACCTGTGGCTTTGAGCGCAACCGGGGTAGCATCCGGAACCTGGCGCACGCTCTTCTACGCTTTTCCTTTGGAGACCCTGCCGGCTTCGACGCGCGTCAAAGCCCTGGAGCGGGGTGTGGGCTGGCTCTCCCCCCTGGGCGCGAGCCATTGGCGCGTGGATCCGGCGGCGCCGCAGCCTGGCGCACCCGTTACCCTCACTCTTGCATTGCGGAACGATGCTTCCACAGCGACCGCAGTTGTTTTTACCCACACCGTGCCGCCGTCACTCACACTGCTGGCGTCCACACTTCCCGCCGGTCTGGCTTTCGATGCGAGCACCCGGGAGGTGACTTGGTCAGGTGTGGTGACGCCGGGAGTACCGTTGACCTATACCTGGACAGCCCTGACGCCGGAAGTGTCTGTGGTATTCACGCCTGCGGTAATGCTGGAAACGCCCGCGCTTAAGCTGGGCTTCTCCCGTGAAGCGGTAGTCCGGGTTGGGAGCAGTGACCTGGGGACGAGTAACTGGAGCGCAATACTACCATTGGAGGAGGATGAACCGGCAGAGCTCTCCTTTGTGTTGCGGAATACTGGGATTGCACCGGTCACCGAAGGCGTCTTGCGATTATGGCTCAGACCGGGAGTGGCGCCGCTCACCGCAACTGTGGCTCCCACGCGGGGTATGGCGTTGCAGCCATGGCGGGGAGCCTTGAGTTCCGGCGAAACTATCACGGTGACGGTAGATGTGCTGCCCTGGCTTAGTGGTATTCCCGCGCGTATAGATGCCCTGTTGGATGATGGCAACGGCGCTACGTGGGAACGCGGCTTGTGGCTTCAGGTGTTACCGCGAGAAATCTACCTGCCGTTGGTGTTCCGGCAAGCGCCTTGAGGCAGACCTGGACTTGAGCAGCGTCTATGACAGCTGCCGGATGACCAGGACGACTTTGCCCTGCACAAGCACCTGATTTGCCGGAACTCTGAAGGGTTCCATAGTTGGGTTGGCGGGCTGTAGCCGCACCTCGTGGTCTTCATAATACACTTTTTTGAGCGTAGTCTCTTCGCGGTCCATCAACCAGACTGCCGCCATCTCCCCATTCTCGACGCGCTCCTGCTGGCGCAGGATGACCAGGTCGCCATCGTGAACCAGCGCGTCAATCATGGAGTTGCCTTTTACCTTGAGCGCAAAGAGTGAATTCGAGTCACGGCCAAAGAATGCCTGGTTGAGCTCAACGGTTTCATCACCGGGCAAGGCCTCGGAATTGATAGGTTCGCTGGCAACAATCGTACCCAGGAATGGGATGGCGACGATGTCCCCCCGCGGCGCACGGGATTCGTGAGGGCTATCGGATTGGGTGAGCCGGATGCCCCGCGAGATTGCGGGATCGCGGCTGATGTATCCTTTTTTCTCCAACTGCGTCAGGTAG
The DNA here is from genome assembly GCA_026645815.1 of Anaerolineae bacterium. Taxonomy (GTDB): domain Bacteria; phylum Chloroflexota; class Anaerolineae; order B4-G1; family SLSP01; genus JAAZNO01. The sequence goes on from JAPKMR010000025.1 coordinate 4,968, forward strand.
AAAGTGATCAGTGAGGTGGACTCAATGCCCAATTCCTTGCCGATTTCCCGCACGGTAGGGGGATAGCCGTTTTCCTGGCTATAGATTTCCAGAAACTTCAAAATGCGATCCTGTCGTTCCCCGGATTGCCGTTTCATAGTAGCCTCGCTTTTCCCAAATTCGTTATCCCAATCTATCCCAATTATAATCGAACATTTGTTCTGTGTCAATAGGGAAAAGCAAAAGAAACCGTCCGGAACTATCTCTTACACTGCAGGGGCCGGTTTGGGATGTCGCCAGACAAACCAGCGGTAAATCATATACACCGAGATGGCATAGCTGCCGATGGTCAGTCCGAAAACTGGATCAAAGCCGTAGGCTTGTTGAATGGGTCCGCTGACGCTGGGACTGATGGCGCGTCCCATGCTCCAAATCATGTTATATAGGCTTGCAGCTGTGGTCCGGGTGGATTCATCGGATTCTTCCATGACCATCGTCTGGTAAACGGGTCCAGAGAGATTCATCAGCGCCATGCGCATGAAGAAAGAGACGATCGCCAGCGGTAGATTGTAAACGAAACCCATAACGATCATGAAGGGGATGGAAAGCCCCTGAGTGACCACAACGGTCATGGCTTTGCCCCAGCGTTCAGCCAGTATCGGCGCAATGAGAATCGCCAGACCCATCCCCAGCGACCCAAAGCCAAAGAGCATCCCAATGGTGCCATCCCCGAGTTGATAGCGACTGCGGAAAAAGAGGTTCAGGAAGGGAATCAATAACCCTGCGCCCATGGAAATGATGAGCGAAGGCAGAAGCAATTTGATCATGGTGCCCCGGTGTTCCTGCAATGCGGCAAAAGGTGATACGATTTTCCGTTGCGCATTCGGTTTGTCGTGACGCAATTTTCGGATGGGCAGCAGCGCTAACAGGCTCAGCAGCGTGGTCATTGCTAAGGACCAACCGTAAGCTCTACTGGATTGCGCATCCACATGCAGCAACCAGGCAAAGGCTGCTGGCAAGGCGCCACCGGCGAAATTGCCGATGAAGGAGGACATCGTACTGATACCCGAATTGAAGCTGAACAGGTGTGTACGTTCAGAAGCAGTGCTGTTTTCCATCAAAAAAGGCGCCGTTGCTGCTCCAAAGAGGCTCATACCGATGCCCCTCAGAATACCGGAGATGATCAGCACCGCCGGTGTGGGAAACAACAACATAATCAGCTGCGCTATCCCGCTGAGGATTCCTCCCAGGAAGAATGCGGAGCGACGCCCAATTCTGTCGCTGATGTATCCTGCGTAAAGCACGAAGAACAACGCCGTCATCGAGGGTAGACTGATGAGAAAACCTAGGAAACCTTCCTGATGTCCCAGGCTCAGGATGTAGAAGTTGAAGAAAAGCTGAAATACCCCATGTCCGGTACCTTGTAGCGCCGAGACCCACAGGAAGCGCCGCGCATCCGGTGAAAAGCGGCGTATATTTTCCAGGTAATCATGTAGTACGTGCATAGTCTCATCTCATTGATAGTTTGCAATGCTAACTATAAGAGTAAGTGGGTATTTGTCAATCTGTTGGCGCTGAGTATAATTAAGCTATGATGTCAGAATTGATGTGCCAGTCGCTGTATTTTCCGGAACAGTTTGCCTTGGAGAACAGGTATGATTGAACTTGTGTTACTCGGAACCGCGGCATCGGCACCCTCTATTCAGCGTGGACTTCCCTCTCAGATGGTTCTCTACAACGGCGAGCGTTTCCTCATTGATTGTGGGGAAGGCACACAGCGGCAAATTCTCCGCAGCGGTCTGGGCTTTCGGCGGTTGGAGCGCGTCCTGCTTACACACGGACATCTCGATCACATTCTCGGTTTGGGAGGATTGATTTCTACCTTCGCCCGGTGGGAAGCTGTGGACCATATCGAGGTATGGGGAGGGCGTTGGACGCTGGAACGGGTCAACGATTTGTTGTTCCGAGTGGTATTGCGTGGGGCACGCCCCCCTGTGCCCGTTGAAATGCTCGAAGTGCGCCCGGGGGTGCTCTTGAACCGCGAGGTGTTGGAGATAAGCGCTTTCCCGGTGACCCATCGTGGTCCAGGTTGTTTTGGGTATCTCTTTCGTGAACGGTCACGCCGTCCTTTCCTTCCAGAGCGAGCTGCGGCGTTGGGCGTGCCGGCAGGTCCGGAGAGGCGCCGTCTGGTGAATGGTGAAGCTGTAACGCTAGCTGACGGGCGCGTGATACTGCCAGAGGATGTGCTGGGCCTTGACCGCCCTGGAGTTTCAGTAGCGATTACCGGCGACGCGGCGCGCGTGGATGATCTTGTGGATGCCGTGCAGGGTGTGGATTTGCTGGTCTGTGAATCCACGTATTTGCAACAGGACGCGGACATGGCACGGCGCTTCGGACATCTAACAGCCGGTCAGGCTGCCTGGTTGGCGCGTGAAGCTGGAGCGCGGCTATTGGTGCTCAACCATTTGTCGCAGCGCTACCGGGTACAACAGATTCTGGAAGAGGTGCGCCCGATTTTCCCTGAGGTGATTGTGGCGCGCGACTTTGATCATTTCCAGGTAACACGTGAGCGGATCGAGGTTCACAATGAATCCCTGGACAGCGATGATATTCTGCTTGAACTCAATGCGGAACCTGAGATACCAATGGATTGATGCTGAGTGATTATACGTCATGAATCACTTGACATGAAAACGGTTTTATCTGTATAATAATTCGGCGTAGTTGACTGACATCAGACAAGTGCTCCGTGATAGTCACCCACGGTCGAAAGGAGGTGCAAGACAGGCTCGACCATCGAATGATTTGCGTTTGCGTAGGGTATCAGATCTATACACCGAATTTTCTGTGGAGGAGGATTGTATCTATGAAACGCTATGTCTGGATGACACTGTCCCTTGTTTTGATTGCGGCGATGCTCCTTTCTGGTTGCGCCAAGAAGGCCACACCTGGTGGCACGCCCGAAGACCCTTACAAAGTTGCCTTCATCTACATTGGCCCTCCTGGTGACCTGGGGTGGACTTACGAGCACGACCGCGGTCGCAAGGCCCTGGAGGCTGAGTATGGCGATCGCATCGAGACCAAGTACATCGAAAACGTCCCCGAAGGCCCCGACGCGGCGCGTGTGATCCGCGAATTTGCCCAACAGGGCTACGATATGGTTTTTGCCACATCCTTTGGTTACATGGACCCCATGGTGGAGGTGGCGCAGGAATTCCCCGACGTTAAATTCGAACATTGCTCCGGCTACAAGACTGCGGATAACCTTGCTACATACTTCGGGCGCATGTACCAGGCGCGCTACCTCGCCGGTATCGTGGCGGGTCGGATGACGAAGAACAATATCATCGGTTATGTTGCCGCTTTTGCTATCCCTGAGGTGGTGCGTGGTATTGATGCCTTCACACTGGGTGTGCGCTCAGTTAACCCGGAGGCTCAGGTCTACGTGGTGTGGACGAACACCTGGTTCGATCCGGTGATCGAGCGCGAGGCCGCCGTGGCTCTGTTGGATGAGGGCGCTGATATCATCACCCAGCACCAGGACACCACCGAACCTCAGAAGGCTGCTCAGGAACGCGGCATGTTGAGCATCGGCTATGACTCTGACATGCGTGCTTTCGTCGGCGATACCGTGCTCACCAGCCCCATGTGGAACTGGGGTCCGTATTACATTCAGACCATAGGCGCCGCGATGGATGGCACGTGGGCGACCCATCAATACTGGGGACCCATGGAAGATGGTGTGACGGGCCTGGCTGAGTATAGCCCCAAAGTGCCGCAGGATGTGCGCGATGAGGTAGAAGCCGCGCGTCAGAAAATCTACGATGGGAATGACGTATTCTGTGGCCCCATCAAGGATCAGAACGGTCAGGAACGAGTTGCAGCCGGGCAGTGCATGACGGATGCTGATATGCTCGGTCTCGATTGGCTCGTTGAGGGTGTGATCGGCACTATCTCGGAGTAATTGGAGTTGATTTCTCGGTGGGGGGGATACCCCCACCGAGAAATCTCACCTCGACCTTGCTACAGACTGTTGGGCGTAATTTCATCCCGCAATGTTTGTGGCAGTTTGCTTTTAGGAGTATTTACGGCGCAGGTTTCAATGAACGATCAACCAAAGCCAATTCTCGAAATGTTGGGAATCACCAAGCGGTTCCCTGGCGTGCTCGCCAATGACCGTGTAGATCTCGAGCTCTACCCCGGTGAAGTATTGGCCCTCTTGGGCGAAAATGGGGCGGGCAAGAGCACATTGATGAATATATTGGTCGGGCTTTATCGTCCGGATGAAGGAGAAATTCGCATGCGCGGACAGCGGGTGGAGATTCATTCGCCCCGCGATGCGGCAGCTTTAGGTATTGGCATGGTGCATCAGAATTTCATGCTCGTCAAAACCATGACCGTTGCCGAGAATATCATTCTGGGTTTGAGTGATTTGCCGTTTGTGCCTGATCTCCGCGACGTAAGCCAACGCATTCGTGAACTCTCACAACGCTACCGGCTGCAAGTGGACCCAGATGCCTATATCTGGCAGCTGGGTGTGGGTGAGCAGCAGCGGGTGGAAATCCTCAAACTCGTCTATCGCGGGGCAGAGGTCCTTATCCTGGATGAACCTACCGCCGTGTTGACACCCCAGGAAGCGCGGGAATTGCAGGGCGTGTTGCGGATCATGACCGCCGAGGGCAAGTCTGCGATTTTCATCACCCATAAGATGGAGGAGGTGATGACTTTCTCCGATTGGGTGCGGGTGTTGCAGCAGGGGCGGTTGACGGCCGTGCGTAGAACAGCGGAAACTTCGCCTCAGGAACTGGCACGGCTGATGGTGGGGCGCGAGGTCCTGTTTCGCCTTGATCGGAAAGACTGTGTCTTGGGCGAGAAAATCCTGGAACTGCGTGGTATCTCCGCAACCGATGACCGGGGATTACCGGCGCTGCGAGAAGCCACCTTCGACATTCATGGTGGGGAAATTCTGGGGATTGCGGGTGTAGCGGGCAATGGGCAATCGCAACTGGCAGAAGTAGTCACTGGATTGCGCCGCACTACGCAGGGCCGGATTCTGATCCGTGGCAAGGATTTGACCCATGCCTCCCCCTTGGAGATGATTCGCGCGGGCGTGAGCCACATTCCAGCCGACCGTATTGGCATGGGGGCGGTGGGAAATATGGCAGTGGCAGACAACCTGGCTATGAAGGGCTATCGCGGTTCGCCGATTAGCGAGCGGGGAGTCCTGCAACCTCGCAATATTCTGGAGTTTGCCAAACGTATGATCGAGACCTTTCGCATTGCCACGCCTACGCCTCAAACGCGTATCAAGTTTCTCTCCGGCGGCAATATCCAGAAAGCTATCCTGGCCCGCGAGATTGATGCCTGTGATGGGCTGATGGTAGCCGTTTATCCGGCGCGCGGGTTGGACGTGGGTGCGACCGAGGCGGTGCGCAAAATGTTGTTGTCGGAGCGCGAGCAGGGTTTAGCAGTGTTGTTGATTTCGGAAGACCTGGAGGAGCTGCTCACCATCGCTGATCGTATTGTGGTGTTGTTCGCCGGTCAGGTGATGGGAATTGTGCCCTCTGCACAGGCTACCGTTGAAATGCTGGGTTTGATGATGGCTGGTGTGCCGCTGGCAGATATTCCTGCCTCGGCAGATTCTACTGCCCTTACACCTGCTGAGGCCACCGACTAGGAGGTTCTGATGCGCATCGTCTTTGAAAAACGGCAATCTGTCTCGCGCCAGGCCATTATCTTGGTCCCAGTGATTTCTTTCCTGGTTTCATTGCTGCTGGGCGCTATTTTGTTGTTGGTCTCAGGGGCCAATCCTTTGACGACCTATGCGGCCATGGCACGGGGGACTTTCGGCTCGGTTTATAGCCTCTCGGAAACGCTGGTCAAAGCCATTCCGTTGATGTTGACGGGGCTAGGCGTCTCGATCGCTTTTAGGATGCAATTCTGGAATATCGGCGCCGAGGGGCAGCTGGTTCTAGGGGGCGTCGCTGCAGCGTGGGCCGCATTATTTCTCAATGGGGTGATTCCGGATGTGCTATTGCTGCCCGTGGCGATTCTTGCCGGCATGTTAGCAGGGGCTTTCTGGGCCGGTGTTCCGGCAGGGTTGAAGGCGTATTTGGGTGTGGATGAGACGCTGACTTCGTTGATGTTGAATTATGTGGCGATTTTGCTGGCTTCGCATCTGTATTATGGACCATGGCGCGATCCACAGGGCTATGGTTTCCCGGGGACGGCGCAGTTTCCCGTCATAGCGTGGTTGCCTCGCCTGTGGGGACGCGCCCATTGGGGGTTGATTTTTGCCGTAATTGCAGCGGCGTTGTTGTGGTTCATTCTCAATCGCACCCGCTGGGGTTTTGAACTGAAGATTATTGGGGAAAACAAAACCGCCGCGCATTACCTGGGCATCAATATCGCGCGGAATGTCCTATTGGCTTTGTTGCTCTCCGGTGCGTTGAGTGGTTTGGCTGGCGCATGTGAGGTGACAGGCATCTCCCGCCGTCTGCAACAAGGACTTTCGATTGGTTATGGTTATACGGCCATCATTGTCGCCTGGATGGCACAGCTCAACCCCTTTGCGGTGTTGTTCGTGGCGGTGTTGATGGGGGCGCTTCTGGTAGGCGGGGATCAGGTGCAGATGATGATGCGATTGCCAGCCTCGATGGGATTGGTGCTGCAGGGCATGATTCTCTTCCCGATGTTGGCCGGTAGTTTGTTCACCGAATATCGTCTACGTCTCATTCACCGCGAACCTGCAGCTGAGACGTCACCGGCGACATCTGTGCCGGGCGCGGAGGTGCAGTCATGAGTGTCTTTGCCTTAATTTCCTCGATTCTCGCCATCACTTTGCGCGCTGGCACCTCATTGATTTACGCGACGGTGGGGGAGATTTACACAGAACGTTCCGGCATCCTCAATCTGGGGCTGGAAGGCATGATGCTGATGGGCGCTGTGACGGCTTTTGCCACCGCTTTTTATACCGGTAGCTTGTGGCTTGCGCTGCTTGTGGCGGTGATTGTCGGTGGCTTGTTGGCGGCGTTGCACGCATTTCTCTGCGTCACCATGCGCGCTAATCAGGTGGTCAGTGGACTGAGCATCACCTTATTCGGCTCCGGTCTGGCGAGTTTCCTGGGGCAGCGTTTGGGTCCGGCTTCGAATAACTATTTCCTGGTGGGTATGGTCGGACCTAAGTTCTCTCCGGTTCCCATTCCTGTCCTGAGCACCTTGCCATTGATAGGTGCTTTATTCAACCAGGATCTTCTCACCTATGTCGTGTATTTATTGATGCCGCTGGCATGGTTCTATCTTTACAAGACCCGTGCTGGACTGAGCTTGCGTGCTGTGGGTGAAAGTCCCCAAACGGCTGATGCGATGGGCATTGATGTGGTGCGCACGCGTTACCTTTACACTATCCTGGGGGGTATGTTGACCGGTCTGGGCGGGGCGCACCTCTCGCTGGCTTACACTCCGGGATGGACCGAGAATCTGACCGGCGGACGCGGCTGGATCGTGATCGCGTTGGTCATCTTTGCCATGTGGAATCCTGGACGGGCTGTGTTGGGGGCGGTGCTATTCGGCGGTATTAATGCTGTGCAGTTTCGGCTCCAGGCTGCTGGCACGGCAATTCCCGCAGCTTTTCTCAACATGCTGCCTTATTTGACTACGATTTTGGTTTTGGTCGTGATGACTTGGTGGGAGGCATTGAGCAAGCGCATTGGCGCCCCGGCGGCGCTGGGCAAGGCTTACATGCGGGAAGAGAAATGATGCAGGTACATCCACCTCGTGTTCAGGAGGGATTATAGCGTTGAGTGAAGAACCTTCAAATTTGAAACTCCAACCGACATCGCGTATGTGTTTTGTGTGTGGTCGTGATAACCCTCATGGGCTGCATTTATGTTTTTATAGTGACGAGGCTGAATCCCAGGTGACCTCATCAGTGGTGATTCCTGATGCTTATCAAGGTTATCCAGGTATCGCACATGGTGGCGTGTTAGCTGCTATTCTCGATGAGGTGACCGGGCGTGCCATCAATCTGGGACAGGACGAGACTGCATTCTGGGTTACAGCGAAGCTGGAGCTGCGTTATCGGTTGCCCACACCCACAGAGACGCCGTTGACGGCGGTAGGTTGGGTGGTTGAGCGACGCAGCCGCGCGGCGGAGGTTGCCGGCGAGCTGCGGCTTGCCGATGGTACGGTGACGGCTGAAGCGAAGGCCGTTGTCGTTTGCCCTTCTGAAGCAACCCTCGAGCAATGGGGGGCAGAACGGGCTTTCTGGCGCGTGGAACAGGAATGACTTTATGAAACAACGGCTTATTGCGTTTTGGAATTCACCAGTGATTGATGCCTTATTGCCTGTGTTGGCAACGTTGGCAGCATTGATGGTGGGCGCGCTGATGTTGCTGGCACTGGGAGCTAATCCACTGGTCGCCTATGGGGCGTTGCTGAATGGCGCCTTTGGTAGTTTGAACTCGATTGCTGATACCCTGGTACGTGCGACCCCATTGCTCTTTGTAGGTGTAGGAATTTGTATCGCATTTCGTGGTGGTGTGACCAATATTGGCGGTGAAGGGCAGTTGGTGGTTGGGGCGCTCTGCGCGACGATGGTGGGCCTTGCTTTCCCTGATGGTCCTGCTCTGGTGGTGGTGCCCCTGGCCCTGTTAGCCGGTTTTCTGGGCGGCGCTGTTTGGGGCGGTATCCCGGGTTTGCTCAAGGCGCACTTCAACGTCAACGAAATCCTGAGCACGGTCATGATGAACCAGATCGCCGTGCAGGGAATGAACTTCCTGCTCATTGGCCCTTTGATTGACCCGGTGCAGTTGCAGCGGGCTTCGCGCATTCCCCAGACGGCGCGGATCTCTGCCGCCTTCGACTTGCCACGGTTGGCGCCCACCCGTTTGCACTTGGGAACGCTCATCGCTATCATCATGGCGGTATTGGTCTACATCCTGCTGTGGCGTACCACTCTGGGCTATCGTATCCGGGCGGTGGGGCTGAACCGGGAAGCTGCGCGCTACGCCGGCATCAATGTGCCGCGACATATCGCGCTTTCTCTGGCGCTGAGTGGCGCGATGGCGGGTTTGGCTGGCGCCGTGCAGATTTTCGGCGTGAACTTCCGCATGTTCACCGATGGCTCCGCGACGGGTTTCACCGGTAGCGCGGGTTTCCACGGCATTGTCGCGGCGCTCTTTGGGCAATTGCACCCCCTGGGGACGATCCCAGCCTCTTTCTTCTTCGGCGGATTGCTGGTGGGCGCTAACAGACTGCAACGTGCAGTACAGGTTCCGGCAGCGCTGATCGTCACCCTGAACGGTTTGGTGGTCGTTTTCGTGGTCGGTACTGAACTGTGGCGCCAACAGCGCGCCCGGCGGCGTGTGGTTGAAAGGTCTTCCGATCAGGATGAGACGCCAATGGCTGGTGCGCCGGCGCCGGCGAGCTCGCCAACCGCAGCAGGTCTGGAGGGGGAAGCATGATCAGTGAACTGTTTACTGCACAGGTTTTGTTGGGGATCCTTACTTCCGGAATCCGCTTGGCTACCCCCTATCTCTATGCCGGTATTGGCGAGACTTTTGGCCAGCGCAGCGGTGTGCTCAACCTGGGGGTTGAAGGGCAAATGCTCGTTGGCGCGTTCGCGGCCTTCTATGTGGCGCGAATCACTGGAAATCTTGGGTTGGGCTTGTTGGCTGCCTTGTTCGTAGGCGCATTGATGGGACTGGCAATGGCTTTCGTCAGTATCACCTTGCGGGCTAAACAAGGCATCAGTGGTATTGGCTTCTTCCTCTTCGGTTTGGGATTAAGCGATTTGCTGTTTCAGACCCTGCTGGGCAGCGTGCAGACTGTGAGCGGTTTTCGGCCATTGGCAATTCCGTTGCTGAGCAAGATTCCCGTGCTGGGAGAGGTTTTCTTCAACCAGAATTTGCTGGTCTACGGCGCCTATCTGTTGGTACCTCTCGCGGCGTTTGTGATGGACAAAACAACGTTTGGTTTGAAGATTCGTGCCGTGGGCGAGAATCCAGAGGCGGCGGATTCCTTGGGTGTCAATGTGAGCCTGGTGCGTTATATTACCGTGACTATCGGGGGGATGCTATCAGGTTTGGCCGGCGCTTCGCTTTCTATTGCGCTTCTCAACGTCTTTCAGCAGAACCTGACCAGCGGTCTGGGCTTCATTGCGGTCGCCCTGGTCTATTTCGGTGGTTGGCGCCCCTGGGGTGTGCTGGCAGGGGCCTTGTTGTTCAGTATGGTCAATGCGTTGCAGCTTTGGGTGCAGGTGCTGGGACTGCCCATTCCATCCGAGTTTGCCGTGATGATGCCTTACGTATTGACCATTGTGGCGTTGGTCGTGGCGGTGCAGCGTGTACGCCCCCCCACGGCGTTAACCAAGCCCTTCATACGCGAGGGCTGAGCGTGGGCGGGTTGAATATCATCCCGCGCGTTCTTGCCTGACTGTGTTTCGACTGTTTGATATCTCTATGGCCTGAGTGCCCAATCTTAGTTCAAAAGGAGAGTTCTGATGCGTAAGCTGGCTCGTATTGCAAGTATAGTGTTGTTGGTGGCTATTTTGACCAGTGCTTGCGGCGCTGGTGGCGATAGCGGTGGCGATAAGCCCTTCCGTATTGCCGTGGTGACGCCGAGTGCCAAGAATGACCTGGCGTTCAGCCAGAGCATCTATGAATCCTTGCTCAAGGTGCAGCAAGCGATGGGTGGTCCCGAGAAACTCGAATTCGTCATCTCTGAGAACATGTTCGTGGTGGATGATGCCGGCGCCGCAATTCGTGACTACGCCAGTCAGGGCTATGACTTGGTCATTGGCCATGGCTCGCAGTATGGCGGCGTTTTGCAGGAGATCGCACCTGATTTCCCCAAGACCAGCTTCGCCCATGGGACTACGGTGGATACTTTCGTGGATAAGGGTATCACCAACGTCTTCGCCTATGAGGCGCGCTCCGAGCAAGGTGGTTATGTCAACGGTGTGATAGCTGGTGCGTTGACCAAGAGCAATGTTATCGGCGTGGTAGGCCCTATCGAGACCGGTGATGCCAAGCTCTATGTGGATGGCTTCGTCGCGGGCGCTAAATCGCAGAACCCCAATGCCCAGGTCAACGTCAACTGGATTGGCTCCTTCAGTGATGTGGCCCTGGCTTCTGAGGCTGCACAGACACATGTCAAGGCTGGCGCGGACGTGATGGCGGGCACAGCTCAGATGGTGGTCGGCGCTATCGGCGTGGCGAAGGAAAACAACGCGCTCTGGTTCGGGACGCAGGCCAGTCAGACGTCATTAGCACCAGATGTGGTGGTCGCAAATCAGATCTATGATTGGTCGGGTGTCATCACCGAGATTATAGACCTGATCGGTAAGGGCACCCTGGGCGGTCAGGCGTTCCAGATCACCCTGGCAAATAAGGGCTTGTACATCGAATATAACACGGCTTATAACCTGCCTGCTGAGGTCAAAGATTTGGCTGAAGCAACGGTTGATGCCATTGTAACTGGCGCTATCAACGTCGCGCCCTGAGACAGCAATGATGAGCCCTGACGTGTTGCCGTCCGGAAAGCCTCGGATCGAACGTTTGGAGATGCTCGGCATCACCAAATGTTTCCCCGGGGTGCGCGCCAATGAATGTGTGAGCTTTGATGTTGGCGCTGGAGAAGTTCACGCGCTCCTGGGTGAAAACGGTGCAGGCAAGAGCACATTGATGAAGGTGCTCTATGGCCTGTACCGCCCTGATGAGGGTGAAATTCGCATCAACGGTCGGCCCGTTCAGATCAACTCGCCTGTAGATGCCATTCGGTTGGGGATTGGCATGATTCACCAGCACTTCATGCTGGTCCCCTCCCTTACGGTGGCGGAAAATGTGGCTTTGGGATTACCTTCTTCGCGCGGACCGCTTACCGATTTGGATCGCGTCTCGGAGCGTGTGGTGGAACTGGGCAAGATCTACGGCTTACATGTGGATCCGCAAGCGCGTGTTTGGCAGCTTTCTGTGGGGCAGCAGCAGCGGGTAGAAATCATCAAGGCGCTCTACCGTGGCGCAGCACTGTTGATTCTGGATGAACCAACCGCAGTACTTACGCCCCAAGAGGTGGATGAGTTCTTTGTGATCCTCAAACAGATGGTACGTGATGGTCATGCCGTTATCTTCATCTCTCATAAGCTGCACGAAGTGCTGGCAATCAGCGACCGGGTGACGGTGCTGCGCGACGGCATGGTAGTCGGCTCGCAGCCTCGCGGTGTGATGACTAAAGCCGACCTGGCGCGGATGATGGTGGGGCGTGAGGTGAGCCTACAGCCGGAGAAGCCCGCTATCACACCGGGCAGAGCACGTCTGGAGGTGCACGATCTCTGGGCGCTGAACGACATGGGGGTTGCGGCCCTGCAAGGCGTGAGTCTGTCAGTGCATACCGGCGAGATCCTGGGGCTGGCGGGCGTTTCCGGCAACGGACAACGTGAACTCGCACAGGTCATCAATGGTTTGCGCCCGGCTACCAAAGGTCAAGTCCTGCTCGATGGCAAGGATATCACGACTACCTCGACGGCTGAATTGATTCCGTTAGGTTCGGCTTATATCCCTGAAGAACGGATGCGCGATGGCATGATCAAGGACTTTACCGTTGCGGAGAATTTGATACTTCGTGACCATCACCGCCCTCCCTATGCGCGGGCCGGTTTCTTTGACTTCAAAGCCATTGCGGCGGTCGCTGCGGAGCGCATCCGAGCTTTTCGCATCAAAACGCCATCGCAGGAAACCCTGGCTAAGAATCTCTCGGGTGGCAACATCCAGAAGATTATCCTGGCGCGGGAGCTCTCGCGCGACCCTCATGTTATCATCGCGGCTCAGCCTACTCGTGGTTTGGATATCGGCGCAATGGAGTATGTTCACCAACGCTTGTTGGAGGAGCGTGCTCGCATTCTGGAGGCGAAGAAGGAGGAAGGTGCTGCGATTCTGTTGATTTCGGAGGATCTCGATGAGATCCTGGCGCTTTCAGACCGGATTGCAGTGATGTATGAGGGACATATCATGGGTATTCTGGATCGCGCGGAAGCTACGCCGGAGCGCCTGGGTTTGTTGATGGCGGGCGTAGCGCCAGGTGTGGCTGAGGACGCCACGCCGGCAACTTGAGGAGGTGTCTATGTTACGAAATGTACGGCAGGTTTTTCATCCAACCACGATTGAAGAAGCTGTGACTATGGCGCAGACCAATCCGCATGCTTGCTATTTGGGCGGGGGCGCCTGGGTGGTCGCGCAAGGCGACCCACAGCTCGAAGCGGTGGTGGATTTGCAGGGTTTGGACCTGGGAAAGATCGAGAGTGATATCGAGGGAGTGCGGATAGGCGCGTTGGTGACCTTGCAGCAGCTCATTGATGATAGTTTGGGCAGCAACCCGGCTGCAGGTGCGTTGGCGGGTGGTTTGCTGGCAACAGCTGCGGCTTATACCCAATCGCGCACGCTGCGCGAGCAGGGTACAGTGGGGGGCACATTGATCGTTGCTGGGTCTGCTGACCCGCTGACCACAGCTCTCCTGGTGCTGGATGCCGATGTGCGCTACGCTGACCCCATATTGCACACGGCGCCTTTCACCAGCTTTGTGGCTTACCGCGACCGGCTTATTCGCACGCGGGTGTTGTTGACAGAATTACTGGTGAAACGCCCCCCCACACGCAGTGCGGCAGCTTTCGAAGGTGTAGGGCGCTCACCCAAGGATAAGCCCATTGTCTGCGTTGCGGCATATGTGGCTGTGGATGAGGGCCTGCCGGTCGAAGTGCGCATTGCTGTCGGTGGTGCAGACGCCCATCCAATGCGCTTGCTCAAAACGGAGCATTTGCTCAAGGGACAGTTGCTTACCGCTTCGCGGATTGAGTCGGCGCTCGCCCCGGTGCTTGCGGAGCTCCATCCGGTAGCAGATTTTCTGGCGACGGCAAAGTACCGTCTGGAGATGACGCAGGTGCTGACGCGTCGCGCTGTACTTTCCGCTTGGGAGCGGGCACGGCGCGCTTGAGTCTGCGGCAATAAAGCTAAACAAGACCAGGGGCCTATTGGTTATCACAACCCTTCGGCCCCTGGTCTGTTTTTTGTCACTGTCCCTTTTGCTGGGATCAAGCTGTCGCCACTGGGTTGAAGCCCTCGCCCAACACCTCGTGTGCTTCAGATACCACCACGAAGGCTTGCGGATCAATTTCCGAAATCAGCCGCTTGAGCAGGGTTACCTGAGAACGTGTTACAACAACATAGAGAGCCGGTTGGGGATTCTGCGTATAGCCTCCGCGGGCTTCGAGAATCGTCACACCTCGCCCCAGCTGCTCGAATATTGCCAGGCTAATTTCCTTATTGCGCTGCGGGGATATGATCATCGCCGCGCGGGCATAACCTACCCCTTCCTGAACCGTATCTACCACTTTCCCAGAGACATAATTGACGATGAGCGCGTAGAGCACGGGGACAATGCCAACCACTATCGTAGCTGCCAGGAGAATGGCGGTGTTGATGGTGATGAAGACGGTGCCAAAAGGAATGCTACGATAGCGGCTGAGAAGTTGGGCGATGATATCTGTGCCGCCCGTCGTGCCGCTCCCACGCAGAACCAATCCGATGCCAATGCCGTCGAGCAAGCCACCGAAAAGGGTGTAAAGCAGAGGCTCGGTTTGAATGGGCGGCAGGAATTTGCTCAATACGTCAATGCCAATGGTGAGTACCAGTACGGCATAAATCGTGCGGGTGAAAAAGCGCCAACCGCCCCCCCAGCGAATACCGGCGAGAATCAGTGGTATATTGATCAGCAGGGTCACCAGCCCGATAGGCCAGCGCCACAAATAGTGTGCCAGCATGCCAATTCCGGTGATGCCGGTAGAAATGACATCGTTAGGCACCAAGAACAACGGCACGTTGGCGGCGACAATCACGGCGCCGATGGTGATCATGCCGTAATCCTGGATTAATCTCAATGTTTTAAGCGTTTTTGGCGATATCTTAGATGTTTGCTTCATGGTTCTGGCTCACATTGCGTCAACGGGTCGTGATAATCTTGTGGTTAGCCTTTTCTGAGCAGCTTCCGTGCTTTGATTCCAACAGGCGCTGGTAGAATTCTGTCTATTTTCGGCGCAAGAAAGCTGCACCGCCTAGCAGCAAGGCGACGCCCTGGAGCAGAATCACACTGATCAGAGTCCAATCAGCAGGTTGGCGCTCGCTGACCAGAACTTGGGGCGCTGGGGTGGCTTTAGCCATGGTGGGTGTCGGCGCGATGTCTGGAGTTGGTGACGGCGGTGTGGCTACGACGGTTGGCGCAGATGGCGTCTCTGTGGTAGCGGGTGTCTCGATAACGACGGGCGGTGCTTCACTGGTGGGGGTCTCGGCGCCCTCTCCCCCAATGTTGCTATTGTTGTTGGGGTCTACGGCAGGCAGGGTTGGCTCTACTCGTGGCACCGTGGGAAAAGCATCGCCCTCTCCGGGCGCCGTCAACCGGATAGTGTCCTGGCTTATTGTGGTACGACCGGCCCCATCTCGGAATTCGACATAAACTTCATAATCGCCGGGGACGTCCGTGGAGAGCACCCAGGGCATCAGATCTTCCCATGGTTGCCATGGCGTATCTTCCAGGTTGGGAGTTTCACCAAGTCGAACCTCGATCGCTTCACCAATCCAGCGCCCTTCACCTAGAGGTACGGCTTCTTCGTTGGTCAGGCGGATCACGACTTGGGGCAGATTTGTGGATTCTGCGCCCTCGTTGATGAACACTGGCAATACCCCGGGGCGCGAGCCAAAGTTGATGACGAAGTAATGGATATTTTTGCTTTCGGCATAGCCTACCCCTATCTCACGGAAACGCGGGTCTATGAAATTCTCCCATTCCTGGGCTGTATTGCGAAACCAGCTCATTGCATTTTCGGCGTTTCCCAGGCCTACCCAAAGAGTTTCATAAACCAGGAGACCGTCATCCCAGGCGCGATAGCCGGTCTCTCGAATGCGTTGCCGGTAGGTGGAGCCATCGGAGCCTGTTGTGTCTATGAGATTGTGAGCGGCGAGATCATCCGCATGTCGTTGTGCGGCTTGCGCGAGCAGCGTTGACCAGCTCAGCGGCGCGATGCCCCCGGCTTGTCGCTCCTGATTGAGGATCACGGCTAAATCGTGCGCGGCTGTGCTCTGCAAGTTTGCCTGCTGGGGCGTAGCCATGAGCATTGCCAGGAGCAGCAAACTGCCCAACGCTCGCCATAGCCAGCCATTTGATGCAGGGAGTGTTTTCACCATTCAGTCCTCTAATTGTAGCCAGGTTTGTAGTAGCGCCGGCGTAGCGGCAAGCACCAGGTCGGAGTGTTCCAGAGTCCATGGAGCGCCGTTGAGCGTGCTGGCGACCGCTCCTGCTTCTTGCGCGATGAGCACACCGGCTGCCATATCCCATGGCGAAAGTGTACGTGCCAGATAGAGATCAAACCAACCGGCGGCAACATAGGCCATGTTTAACGCTGCTGCACCCAGGACCCGTAAAGTGCGCGCTTCAACCATGAGTCTGCTGGCGCGCGCCCACAATTCCAGGCGCGGCTGAGGATCTCGGGGCCAGTCCGCGGCGAAAGTCGCTTCAGAGAGTGCTGTGATGCCGGAACAGTGAATGGGAGCATTGTTCAGCGTGGCTCCGCCGTTACGTGTTGCTGCAAACAGAAAATCCCGTAGGGGATCGTAGATGACACCAACAACCGGGATACCCTCTCGCGTTGCCGCAATGGATACACAGAAGTTGGGGTTGTTGTGTGCAAAGTTCGTCGTGCCATCAAGAGGATCAACGTACCAACGCGCTGGCGTGTCTTCGATGTCGGCGCCTGCTTCCTCGGAGGTAATGGTGTGATTGGGGAAGGCGGCGCGCAATCGTGTGAGGATGAGCTCTTCGGCGGCCAAATCGGCGGCTGTGACGATATTGCGATAGCCTTTGCTATGCACAGCATCGCCGCTGCGCCAGTGCGTTTTGAGCAGTGCGCCTGCCTCATAAGCGATATCTGTAGCAACCATCAGCCAGGTGGTATAGGTTTCCGGTGCGTTGATCATGGGGTTATCTCCGCGTTGCAGACTGCGGCAGCGTTCTGCAGAGCTTCATGAGCGGGCAGTTCGCTGTTGAGAGCGGTTAGCGCATACACCAGGGCGGTGCGGCAGTCTTTACCTTGTGCTTGTGGGGGCCATATAACCCAACTGCCACTTTCTGCAGCCTGGCGGGTGAATTCCAGCAAGTCGCCTTCGAGAGCGCTATCCTCTGCAGAGAGCGTAGCGCGTTGGGCTTCAAGCCCACTCATGCTGACCGGCAAGTACTGTGTCTGCATCGCCCATTCGACCTGTGTTTCGGGTTGCAACAGCCAGGTTAGCACGGTTTGCGCCGCCTCATAGCGTTGGCCTGAAGGTTGTGTTGGAAGGATCCCAATGCCATACCAGAGGGTAACTCCAGGTCCGGTAGGTCCCGGCAGGCTTGCCAACTTCAGTGTGAAATTGCTTTCGGCAGCGACAGCGACTGCAATATCTTGCCGGTTGAGGCTGGACTCAACCAGCATTGCCATGGTGCTATCGCTGAACTGCTCAACACCATCGGCGGGGATGGCAAAGGTGCGAATACAGGCTGCACGTACCCCCTCTTTGACGATGGCTCCCAACCGTGTGCCGGCGGGATCATCGAAGTGAATGGCGCCATCATCACCGACGATGGCGGATTCTCCCGCAGCAAGTAAAGCCAGAAATACTCCCGGTTGGCTTGGAAGTCCCAAGCCAACCTGCCCGCTGGTAAAATCGGTGGCGCGGCAGGTGCTCAGCCGTAGATCTTCCAGAATGGCGGTGTTGGGTGCATAACCGATGTCGCGCAGCCAATCATCATTGGTATAAAGAACATAGGTTGCCAGGCCCAGGGGGAGCGCCTGTAAGGTGCCTTTCATGGTAAAGAGTTCCCTACCCATCGGCAGCAGATCATCCGGGATGGTTCCCGGAGCCAGGGATGACAAATCGTGCGCCGCATAGATTTGTGTGTCTTGGGGTGTGGCAATCACGAGGTCTGGGCGCTGTTCGGGGGAGAGCGTTGGCAATAGCGCCGGCAGGTCCTTATGGTATTCGATAATCAGCGTAAGGTTGTTGGGACGTTCGGCGTTAAATCTATCGCCCAACTGTAGTAGTGCGTCCTGCCGTGTACCGGTAAAGGAGTGCCATAGAATGACTAACCCACCCTGGGATGCGGAGGGACTTTCGGTTGCGGGCGCAGCGCACCCGCTGAGCAAGCTGATCAAAAGCCAGCATCCCAATAGGCGGGTTATTTTGCGGCTGAATCTGGTATTGGCGTTCATACATCTGCCTCTGTTTCTGTTTCCGGTGTATCGGCTGGTGTATCAGGATTGGCCGGGGTTTCACTACGGCGTCCCACAAACCGTGCCAGCGCCTGCTCCAGCAGATAAAGTTCTTCGACTTTGGCCTTGCGCAGGAGCCATAAATAGATGATCACGTTAAGCCCGCCGGAGAAAATCAGCTGGCTGAGCACGCCCATGAATCCCTCCGGGCCGATGCGGCGCACGACCTGCACAAGTAACAGTGCGGGCGGAATAATGACCAGAGAGGCGAGTGCGGCAGTCACGGTCGTGCGTTTGACTGCATCTGCCACTAGCGTACCGGCTGAGCGGTTAAAGAGGAAAAACATCAGCAGCGCATGAGCCGTGAACTTGAGGGAGTTTGCCAGAATGAGATTCTCCAGGGTAAGCCACCCCAAACTGGATAGGGAGAACACCAGCGCAGTAAAAAAGAGCGTTGTGCCAACGCCAACGAGTGCCGGTGTCCAGGTGCTCTTGCGGGCGTAGAAGGCGAAGATGAGCGGTTGATCCAATGCAGCGAAGATCAATCCCAAAAGATTGTAACGTAGGGCGTTTGCTACCGCCACTGTGTCTTCGGGCATGAAGTTGCCGCGTTGGAACAGGACGGCTACGGTTGGCTCTGCCAGGACGAACAGCAATGCTGCTGATGGCAAAACCAGCACGAGAACCAACCGTATTCCTTGTGCCAGGGTTGCCCCGAAGCGTCGGTCATCTGCGTCAGCAGCGAGGCGCGAAAGGGTGGGCAGGATCGCGACTGAAACGGCAGTGACGACCATGCCTAAGGGGAACTGGATGATGGTCGCGGCGTATTTCATCCACGCGATACCGCTGACGTTGATGTGTGAGGCGAGGTTAAAACTCAACGCCACCGCGGCCTGATCTACGATGAGACCCAGGCCGATGGGTAGGTAAAGGCGCCCAATATTCGGAAGCGCAGGGTGTCCATGCAGCGGGTTCAGCCAGCGCAGGGGGGCATCGCGTAAGGCGGGCCTTTGGAAAATCACCTGCGCGATGCTGGAAGCCAGTAATCCCAGGGCCAGGCTGAGCGCGCCCAGACGGCTGCGTCCCAGCAGAATGACCGTGAGGACCATGACCGCATTGGCGACGGTTCCCAGAAACGCGGGACGGTCAAAGCGTTGCAGGGCATAGAGCGCACCAGTGAGCAGCCCTGCCAGATTCAGGAAGATGATGGCAGGCGTCGTGATGCGAATCATTTGTGTGGCCAATTGCAGGTATTCAGGTGGGAGACCGCCACTGAGCAACCGCGCGACCCATGGGGCGGCGATTTCGATGATGATAACCAGTCCACCCAGGAAGACCACCAGCATCGAGAGGAGAAGGCTCAGCAGGCGCCAGAGCTCGGCGCGTTTGTGAGGGCGGGCATAATCTGAGAAGATTGGCACCAGGGAGGAGCTGAGCATTCCCCCCGCGAGCAGGTCGAAGAGCATGGTGGGTACCTGCGCTCCGACATCGAAAGCGCTGACCGCGCCTCCTGCGCCAAAGTAGTAGGATTTGACTACGTCGCGGGCCAGTCCCAGTATCCGGCTTGTGACGTTGCCGACGGAAATCAGCGCAGCTGCGCGCATGACCCGTTCGGCTTCCCCTGGAATAATGCTTTGCTCCTCCATCGTAATGAGGCATTCTACCCGCTTTTAGAGCACTTGCAAGGTGGGTGAATCTCATGCCGGGGGGGAGTGATTTTTAATTTTCGTGGACGGGGCTACCCCCATCCACGAAAATTATAAGCAGAAAGAAGGCGCAGTTCTCGCCCGAAGTGCAGCTTCAGCAGCAGTTTGCTCACTTGCGCTGAGCTGCTGAATAGCGATATCTCAAGACGCTAGCGTTTCCGCTTCCAATCTTGCTGCCCGCGCGTTCTCTACGGTTGCCACGCGAATGCCTTCTGCCTCATCCACGCGGGTGAGCAGGAAGATGCCGCCCAGGAAGAAGATGATGAGGGCGACGATGCTCAGCCGGCTTTGCCCGGCAATCTGGGAGACCACAGCGAAAAGGAAGGGTCCGATAATGCCGGCGAACTTACTCGAAACATCGTAGAAACCGAAGAACTCGGCGCTGCGGGCCTTGGGCGCCATCTGGCTGTAGAGGCTTCGGCTGAGTGCTTGTGTGCCGCCCTGTACCATCCCTACGGAGAAAGCCAGCGCCCAGAAATGCCAGGCTTCGCTCATGAAATATCCTGCAATCGTGAGCAGCGCGTACCACCCCAATCCAATCATCACGGCGCGCTTGGTTCCCACCCGTTTGCTGAACTTACCAAAGAGTAGCGAGAAGGGAATGCCGACAAATTGCGTCAGGAGCAAGGCGCCTACCAGGTCCAACGTCCCGATGCCAATTTCGGCGCCGTAGATAGTCGCCATCTTGATAATGGTACCAATGCCATCGTTGTAAAGCCAGAAGGCGATAAGGAATTTGAAGAGCTCGCGATATTTACGGATTTCCTTAAACGTCATCGCCAGACGGCTAAAACTGGCTTTGACAGGACTCAGACCCGCTTCGATGCCGGTCCTGTTTGCGGGCGGTTCTGGCACGTGGCGCATCAAGGGAATCGTGAAAAGCCCCCACCAGAGCGCGACTGAGAGCAGCGAGAGCCGGTAGCCTAGATTGTTGGTTTCCAGAAACCAGATCATCGCGATGTTGATGGCGAGCAGGATGCCGCCGCCCAGATAGCCCATCGCATAGCCTTTGGAGGAGACAAAATCTGAATCTTCTTCCTTAGCAACATGTCCCAACAGCGCATCATAGAAGATATATGAGGCGCCCAGGCCGATTGAGCCAAAGAAGAATAACACCAGCGCAAAAACCCAGTCGCCGGTATTGAGCGTGAACATTAGAGCTGTAGACAGGATGCCGATGCCGGCAAAGATTGCCAGGAGTTTCTTCTTGGCGCCCGTATAATCGGCGATGCTGCCCAAGATGGGCGCGATAATTGCCGCTACAAATAGGGCGATGGAGTTCGTATAACCCCAGTAGGCGGTCGCCTGGTTGGGCGCCAGGCTGCTGGCAGCAATGGCGCTGAAATAGACCGGTAGCACGGCAGCTTCGGCAGTAGTGGAAAACGCGGAACTACCCCAGTCGTACATGCACCAGGCATTGACCATTTTCCGGTATTGAAGTTCAGCAGCTGATTTGACGTTCAAGTGATATTCTCCTCTTTATCTGGAATATGAATCCGCAAAAACTGGTTGACGCCCAGGGGTGGCTTGGGGGCGCACTGTATAGCGCCACTTCCAACCACCGCCAACAAGCCGGACTTTGCTGCAGTCGTGCAACGCACCCTGCATTACAAATCTACGGTACATCCCAACCCTGGAGTCTCGGAGGCAATAAACCAACCATCTTCCAGGATAAATCGTGGGCGCGATGGGTCATCTGCGAGATCAAAGTGCCCATCCAGGTCACCATAACGCACGCCAGGGCTGCTAAGCGCAAAAGCCAACCCCGCGGCGGTAAGCAATGCGGGCTCGTTGAGACAACTGACCATGGTGATGAGCTGTGCCGCCCGTGCGATGGCTTCGACCTGCCGCGCACAGCGAAAACCGCCACAAGTGCTGAGCTTGACACTCACACCATTGGCGGCGTGCTGCGCAGCAATTTCCAGAGCTGCCACTGCTCCTCGCACGCTTTGATCTGCCAGAATGGGCACCGGGCTGTGACGGGTGACCTCAACAAGGCTGGCTATTCCCAGGCTTGCCGCTATGGGTTCTTCTAGCATCTCCAATTGCCCGGCGAGGGCCTGTGCAACCTCGAGGGCTTGGGGGATGGTATAACCCTGGTCCGCATCCAGTCGTAGGGTGAAATGGGGCAAGGCGCGATGAACAGCGCGTACACGGGCAACATCCTCTTCGGGGTCGCGCCCGCCTTTGATCTTTAGAATCTGAAATCCCTGCCGTGCGCGATTCCTGGCGTGTTCCACAGTCTCATTGACATCGCAGAGATTGATGGTCACCGAGGTCTGGATACGGTCGCGGTAGCCCCCCAGCAGGCGATGCAGCGGTAGACCTGCAGCCAGCCCCAGCAGATCGTGAAAGGCCATGTCGAAAGCACAGAGGGCCGAGGGCGCCCCCACGCACAGGCGTTCCAGCTCTGCCAACGCGTATTCCAGATTGAGTGGATTGAGATCGCGGGCACGGGTAGCGCAGGCCTGACAGGCGTTTAGTACCGTCTCGTAGCTCTCTCCGGTGAGCAACGGGTCGAAGGCGGCACAGCCCCAGGCATTTTCGCCTTGCTGGGTCTCCAGGTGCACAAAAATCACGGTGACCTGCTGAACTTCGTGCTCGCGTTGATAAAGGGTGTGATAAGGAACACGCAAGTGCAGATCATGAGGAATGATCTCGACATGTGCAATCTGCATGATGTTGCCCCTTCTTATCTGAAGAATTCGAGCTCACCCCAGGATACCGCTGCCTGCTCCCGAGGCTCTGCCTCGCTGGAGTTCTGGTTGGGTCTATCCTGATGGCGTCTCGCTGTTTATTCCATCAGCACATCCAAAGCGCCAACAGCCTCTATTCCGGCGTTGCGCCCCAATCCCTCGAAGATGACTGCGCCGTTTATGCGCGCGGTCAACCGCACCTCGATAGTCCCCGTCAACGTTTCTGGAACACGTTTCTCCATATCTTTGACCGTGGGACCACGTAAATCGGTCGCTTGCGACCGGTGGGCGCACATTTCCAACCGGTAAAGCCGGTCGCTCACAACCCAATGGATATGATTGGCGGTAATCTCAAGCTTTTCGGTGATGGCGCCGGTGTAGGTCGCAAAGCGATAGAGCGTGCCACGTCGCCATAGACCCACGATAAAGCCCCGGAAACTCCTGCGTAACCAGGGGATCATGGCGATAGACGCGGTGAGGGAGACACCCGCTGCTGGCACGCCATCTGCCAGCACGCCATCTGCCGGCACGCCAGCCTCATCGAAGTGGTTGCTCTGCTGCCAGACCCAGGCTGAAGGGAAGGCTTTCCCCCAATCTTTCTCGATGTAACCTCGCCCTCCGGTGAAGTCGTGAACAACGTTGTTGAGGGTCAGTTTCCCCTCGATGTGATGGTCGAAGCTGAGCACACCATGATAGCATTCCATGAAAGGTACCCAGGCATACCAGCCCATGATGCCAGGAGCTATCGGGGTGATGGGCCAACCCACACCCCCACTGAAGTGTAAATCCCCTTGGGCAGTCAGTGAGCCTTCCGCGATATCCAGGCTTATGGCATCGAGTGCAAAACGGTTGGGACCGATGTGCAGGGTGAAAGTATCATCAACCGCTCTAAATTCGCTCAAGGGGTAGATGATGTAATGGGCCTCACCACGGTCGCCATCGAAGATCTGGACAAAGGCATGTGGTCCTAAGCCCTTGTCTGACGTTTCTTTGCCAGACTCTGACAAGGAGATGCCCGGAATAATGGCGTAGCGTCGTTGTTCCGCTGCGTCAATGATCTTGAAATACCACCCCTCGAAAAAGGGGGCGCGTTTCCCGGCGCCATGATAGCGTTCTGGGTGAAGCCCGAGCGACCAACGCTGGAAGAATTTGTGTTTCATGCGGATTTGACCCTATCAGAGACGTTCAATTTCGGAATCCAGAGAGGCGAAGGTGTTGCGCAGGTCTTGCAACGAAGCCTGAATTTCGCCTAAATGGCCAGTTTCGGAGCGGATAAAGCGGGTATAGGGTGCGATAGCGGTCTCGATGTTGCGCAGACTGTTTTCCAGCTCATGTTCAAATTGCTCGATCAGGGTTCCCATCAACTGCTGCCGCAACTGGGCGATTTTCTCGCGCAAATCCTCCTTGGCTTTGCGACGGTGCGCCGGGATCACAAACAAGCCCAGAGCAGCAACCGTACCGGCAGCGATGACACCGGTGAAATCCAGTGCGCTGGTGGTGAAAAGTGCAGTGAGGATTGCGCCCAGGCCGATAGCCCCGACTTCGATTAGCGCGGTCTCAGCAACGGCGAGCTGCAGCGCGCCCGACATCTGCTCCGCTTCCGCAGAACGATCATAGGTCTCGATAGCATGTTTCGCTGCGCGGCCTACCGTTTCAAGCAGGCGATCCCGATCGTATTCAAAGGTGCTATTGACTTGCCCGACGAGGTGTTCGGCATGTACCGCCCGTCGGGTGCTGAGATGTTCCATCACCGCCTGCCACTGCCGCAGATTGTTCGCGACCAACCAGTCAATCATATCGTTGACTTGTTGCGCGATTAGCCGGGGTACGTTGCCGACGACGTTGTGCGCGAATTCGGCCTCAATTCTCTCCCGGTTGAGCAGGTCCAGAACCCGTCCCAGGCGCAGGGTTTCATCGAAAAAGGCCACCCCTCGATTCTCAAAGGCATGTAGTACATTGTCTATTTCTGCCAACCGATAATGGAAATCACGCTTTACATCATCGCGGTAAAGGTCAGTCTGGCGTTCCAGGTTTTCAAGTGTTGTGACATCATCTGCCAGGAGTGCCTGACGCGCTTCGACCGAGCTGGTCGTCTCCACTATCAACCGCAGGCCTACGCCGATGGGATTGTGCAACTTCAACCGAATGCGCTCGGTCTGGTCGAGGGTTTCATGGATGTAGCGCTCTAGTGACTCGAAGCGGCTGGAGGCGAGCAGCGCCAGGGCGTCCCCGGCGCCATCCTGGTTCAGTTTCGCGCGCAACGCACGCCGCGCCGAGACCGGAAATACGGGCGGGCGGAAGTCGAGCAGTCGCTGTGCATTCTCTGTGACAAAGGCTTCAACTCGGGCGACTTCATCGAGGGTCTCGAGAATGTCAATCTTGTTGATGACCAGCACTACTTTTTTGCCCCAACTACGGATCTGTTGCAGAAAACGACGTTCGCTCTCGGTGAAAGGACGATCCGCAGAGGTGATGAATAGCACCATATCGGAGCGCGGCACAAATTCCTCGGTTATGGCTTCGTGTTCGCGGTTGATGGCATTGGTGCCCGGCGTATCCACGATGCTAATTTGGCGCAGCAACTCCATGGGCGCGGTGAGATCATCAATGGCGACCTCACGGGTGGTGCGCCCAATCTCTGGACCGTAGGTGAGCCGTTGTATTCGCACTGTAGTGGGGGTGACGCCTTCTTCCAAGATCATTTGCCCGAGAAGCGCGTTGATCACGGCGCTCTTGCCCGCGTTGAACTCGCCGGCGGCAACGAGCAGGAACAGATCATCGAGCTGGTGGATGGAGCGTTCGAGAGCAGCCCGGTTCTCCGGGGTCACGCCGAATTGCAGCAATACGGTCTGCAAAGTTCCCAGCGCCCGCCGCTCTTTATCGAGCAGAAGGGCCTGAGCCTCATTGAGAATGGATTGCAACATGAAACATTTCCTCCTCAGAAAACCGTACGTAGAAAGCACGCAACGCGCTTTCTACTGGTTCAGAACAATGAAAGCTGCTCTGCCTCGGGCGGCGCCTGGTAGACTTCTGCCTCCCATTTCCCGTCGAGAAGTTCACGTAAGCGTAGAAAATCTGCTTCCACATCGGCTTTGAGGGAGGGACGGTGCAGCGCCGCCGCTGGGTGGTACATGGGGAAGTAGATCACCGTATCTACGCGCCGTGCTTGCCCGTGAACAAGCGAGATTTTCTCGTTGGGAAAGGCGCGCGTCATGGAGTGTCGTCCGAGCGTCACAACGACCTTTGGACGGATGAGCTCCATTTGCTGATCCAGGTAAGGTTTACATGCCGTTACTTCTTCATCCAGCGGATCGCGATTCCCCGGAGGGCGACACTTGATGACGTTGCTGATATATACGCGCTTCCGATCAATGCCAATGCCCGCCAGCAATTCACTCAGGTATTGCCCCGCAGCGCCCACAAAAGGGATGCCTTGTTGATCTTCATGGAATCCGGGGGCTTCCCCGATGAACATGATATCCGCATCGAGAGGGCCTGCGCCCGGCACGGCATTGGCGCGCCCGGCGTGGAGTGGGCAGCGAGTACAGCGATGTATATCGGCGTAGAGCGCCTCCAGCGCAGCAGTTCTGGCTTTGTCCATGCAATAATCCTCCTTATAGAAAAACCGCCCCTACCCCCATATCACTATGAAGATAGAGGGTCTTGGGTGCTCAGGCGTTCCTGGATGCGTTTCTCAACCAATTGCCGGTATTCTGCCAGTTGTTGTGCATAGTCCGCGTCGAGATGTGGCACTTCCAATAAGAGTGCGTCTTCGCCATCCTGATAGTAACGTGTGTGTCGTCCTATGGGGATGAAGCGATATTTGGCATACAGATTTCGGGCAGGCGTGTTGGTAGGACGTACCTCCAACATAACGGCGCTCGCTTTCATTGCCATCGTCTGTTGTAGGGCAGTGATTAACAGCAATTCCCCAAAACCCATTCCGCGCCAATCTTGGTGGATGGCCAACGTGCTGATATGCCCGCGAGTCTGCTCGATTCTCATGCCGGCAAAACCGATGAGCGTGTTGTTCCGGGGTTTCCAGGGCCAACGCCGGTGGGGCATCGCCTGCGTGAATTCCAGAACAAAGTAGCAGGCGAGGGGGTTGAAGTAAATCTCTTGTGTGTAGGCGCTTTCGGGCCAGGGGTCAGAAAACACTAAACGATCCAGCATCATTACCGCGTGGATATCATGCGGTTCCATTCGCCGAATGCGGTAGGTGTAGCCATCTTGGCACTGTTGCTCTTCACTCATCTTGGCTTGCTTCACCACAATCAATCCGTAAGCATGCTGCTGAGCATCATGCTCAGCAGCGTGCTTACGCAGCTTCAGCCTGCACCCTGCCCGCTCGCGTAGAGTGGCACCAGCTGCGCCGGGACTTCCGTTTGACCTGGGCGCGCACGTTTTCTCAACTGTCGCCACGCAATCTCAGCCAGGAATCCGGCCCGACGTAGATGCCAGGCAGCTGGGGGCAAAGTTAATGTCACTCCCAGGCTTTCCAAAGCTTTACGTCCAGGAGCATCAATTTCGCCTACCACGAGTGCGGGGGTTTCAATTCTGGGCAGTAGTTCTTCCCAGCTCGCCAGGGCAATTTCGGTGGCAACATGCCACCCACCTTCGCGGAACTGGTAGCGTGCGTAACCTACTCGTCGCCGTCCCGCGGCGAAAATCGCGTAGAGTGGTCGGTCGTCTGGGGGCTGACCTTCTGCCAGAATATCCAGGGTGGGAACCCCCACCAGGGGAAGTTGCTGACTGAGCGCCAGACCCTTGGCCATTGCCATACCGATTCGAACGCCCGTGTAGGAGCCTGGGCCTATACAGACGGCAATGCCTTTTAGATCGGTGACCGTGATTTCAGTCTGTCGTAGTAGATCGGCAATGTGCGCGGCAAGGGTCACCGTGTGAGCATTGGCAGCTTCCCAGGTGCATTCACCTCGTAGGGCAATGCCGTCGTGTAGCGCGATACTTGCGCGGAAGGTTGCAGTGTCAATCGCCAATAACATTAGCGTCCAATAATCTCCTTGCGAAAGTTTTCCAACAGGGCATTGTGCCTGTCACCCACGGCATAAAAAGTAAGCGTGCGCCGGTATTCATCCAGGCAGTGCAAGGTGATCCGCAGGCAGTCTCCGCTAATGATCTCAGGTGCGCGATCAGCCCACTCTACCACCGCAATAGTGCCGGGCGCTCCTAAAATTTCCTCTAGCCCCAGGTGTGCAATCTCAACCGGTTGCAGGCGGTAGAAGTCAATATGATAGAGCTTTTGCTGATCGTGAAGACGGGTATGGCGGCGCATCAAGACAAAGGTTGGGCTGATCAGGGGATCTTGCGCGCCCCAACCTCTGCCAATTCCCTGGGCCAGAACGGTCTTGCCGGCGCCCAGATTGCCCTCCAGGGCAATAATATCGCCACCTTCCAACAATGTTCCCAGGCGCGCCCCCAGGCGACGCGTTTGATCTGCGTTTCGGCTGACGAATTCGAAGGTATCTTGATTCAAAATGGGCATGCAGTGCGTTTCCTATCACAAGCCGTCAAGGCATACAGTTCAATGTGCTTTGATAAGCCGTCATTGATTATACTACAATCAATCTGGAAAAAGGCATTTTGGAGGTACGTTCCAAAAATGCCCACAAAAACCTCCTCACCTGTTTGAAAAACCCTTGTGGTTTCCCCCATTATCCTGTCGTATACCCGTTCGATGCAGTTTGTTGGCTCTGGAATCCCCTGTGGACTCTGCTCTGATTGTGGCTTCAACTGCTTTGTGTTTTCCAGGTTATTTTCCGATCACGGGAATCTTTAGGGTGAAGGTGCTCCCCTGCCCTATCTGACTGGTGACGGTAATATCTCCGCTATGCAGCTGGATGAGGCTGTAGGCGATGAACATGCCCAACCCTGCACCCTGTTGCTCCATAACATCCCGATCGAACTGCTGAAAGCGTTTGAAGATGTTTTTGGTGGCTTCGGGACTAAGCCCAACACCCTGATCGGTCACGGAGACTTCAATCCAATTCGAGACAGCCCGGGCTTCAACAGTCACCGGTTTGTTAGGTCCATGTGAGAATTTGATAGCATTCTCGATTATACGTCCCAGCGCGTTACCCAGGAATTCTTCGTGGATGCGGGTCGCAGGAAGCGGTTCCGGACAAACGTACTCCAGGGTTACCCCCGCCGATTGAGCTGTTGGGCGGAAACTCTCGACGATGTGGCGCAAGTAGATTTCCAGATGGGGGCTTACATCCGCGAAGGAGCGAAACTCTTCTGCTGAACGTCCGGTATCTATTTGCACGACGAGCAGCATGTCTTTGACCAGCTTCGTAAGCCGGTCCGAACCGCGTTTGATGCCAAGCAAGAACTCCTGCAGTTCCTCGGGTGAAAGTGAACCGGCATCTTCAAGGGCCAGGTCAGTATAGCCAGAAATATAGGTGAGGGGAGTTCGTAGCTCGTGGCTCAGTACATTGAGAATTTGTTGTTTGAGCTGCTCGAACTCTGTATTGGCGGCTTGTTGGATCGCTTGGGCGCGTCCCAGACGCGATTCGATGGCAATGAGCAAGTCCTCAGTGTCGAAGGGTTTGACGATATAATCCTCAACCCCTAGTGCTTTACCCCGCAAGACATCGGTCCGTTCACCTCGCGCTGTGAGAAAGATGAAAGGGATACGCACCCAACTGGGGTTCTCTCGCACTTTTTGGTAGAGATCATAACCATCCATTTGCGGCATGGTGATATCGGAGAGAATGAGATCGGGCGCACGTTTCTTGATGCTTTCAAGTGCCGCAAAGCCATTCGAACCTGTGGCGACTTCATAACCGGCGACTTGCAGCAGGTCTTGGATGGCTTCCAATAGCAGCTGATGATCTTCTACAACCAGTATGTAGCCCTTGTACATGCTTTCCCCTCCCCGGCAGACAAAGTTTGACAGGTCAAAATTCAACTTTATTATGGCATAAGTGTACACCCAGAATGCACTTATGACCATCAAACAAGGATCAAACAAGGTATAGAACAAGCTGTTGGCTAGATTACACCTTTTACGAGACGTAACACGCTTGCCTGGCTCAATCTGCTTATGGTGCGCCTGGGTCAAGGGGTAGGTAGATAGTGAACCAACTGCCGTGGCCCACGGTACTTTCTACGTCCACCCAACCACCGTGCTGTTGGATAATCTCCTTGACAATTGCAAGCCCCAAACCCGTTCCCGGGATTTGAAGGTCCTGGGGTATACGTCCACGGTAAAAGCGCTCAAATATGTGCGGCAGATCTTCTTCAGAGATTCCCACGCCTGTATCCTGGACTTGAATCACTGCTGCATGGCGATTTTTGATATAAGCCTGGCTAAGGGTGACCCACACCTGCCCTCCAGTTGGCGTGTATTGGAGCGCATTGTTGATCAGATTATTGAGCACCTGTTGAATTCTGGTCTGGTCTATCCTGGCTACCAAGGGTTGCGTATCCGGTGTGTAGTGCAAGATGACCTCTTTCTCGGCAGCCAATGCTTGAAAACCCTCCACAGTCAGCTCTACGAGCATGTTGAGGTTCATCTGCTGATAGTGCAGATCCAATCGTCCTGCATCAATACGCGAGAACTGCAAGATATCATCAATCAGCCGGGTCTGGCGTTTGACCTCGGTTTCCAGGGCATCCAGGTACTCGGGTATCTTCTCCGGCGCGCCACGACGTAAGAGCTGGATGTATGCGCCAATGGTCGTGACTGGCGTTCGCAGCTCGTGAGAGACGTTGGAAACAAAGCGTGATTTCAACCGATCCAGCATCTTGAGGTGGCTGATATCATGCACGGCAACGACGACACTTGCCTGTGGTTGCCCTTCAGCTCTAGGGGGGATCATGAATTCCAGGATGGGTGCAGCGCGCAACTCCAAATCCACATCTTGCAATTCCAGCACAATTTCCGGTCGTTGCAGGGCGCTCCGAGCTAGCTTAGTCACAGCTTGCTTCAAGCGCTCAGCATCTTCTGGCGTGAGCCGCTGGCTCAGCCAGCTTTGCGCTACTGGATTGAGCTGGAGGATTGCCCCTTGTGCATCGGTGACGATGACGCCATCTGAGATGCTTTGCAACACGGCGTCCAGGCGCGCATATTGGGCCTGTAACTCACTCGTGCGTTCGGTTACACGCTGTTCCAGCTGTTTTGAGTAATTGCTCAGGGCTTTGAACAGTCGGGCATTGTTGATGGCAACGGCAATTGGCGCTGCTGCAGATTCTGCCAGATATAGATGGTCCTCGTTGAAGAAATCCGGTTGCGAACTATATAGACTTAACACCCCGACGAGTGTCTCCCCACCCATTAGCGGCACACTCATTGCCCCTCTGACCCACTCATCTAGCCCCGGGAAAGTGTGCCAGCGGGGGTCCTGAGTGACATCGGCGACTAATGCCGCTTCCCGGTGTTGCGCTACCCAACCCGCAAGCCCCAATCCAATCTCCATCTGCATTTGAAGATTGTTTTTGCGCAAAGTTTCCAGGTCCCACTGAGTCCCGGCAATGATATCAAGGTTCTTCGGCGTGGGAGCATCGGGTAAAAACACCAATCCCTCCTGTGCTCCAAAGATTGCACATAGGTCCTGTAGTGCCATTTGTGCCACGCTGTGCATATCCAGACTGCTGGAGAGGTGCATACTGAGGCGATGGAGGAGTTCTAACCGTTCCTTTTCTTGTCGCAGTAACTCCTCGCTACGTTTCCGCTCTGAGATGTCTCGCACCACCGAGAGGGTCAGTGAGCGCCCCTGGTAGATAACCCGTGTGTTGGTCACTTCCACCGGCACCCGGGTACCATCTTTGCGCAGGTCGGTGGTTTCGAAAGACTGTTCGCCGTAGCGCGCTATTTCTCCCTGGATCACTGCTCCTCTGACCCCACGGCATTCGGGTGCCTGGATATCGCTAATCAAAAGCGTGCGTAGCTCATCCCTGGTGTAGCCGAGCATATCACAGGTGCGTTGGTTTGCCTCTACAATGCGGTCTTGGTCATCTACGACTAAGAAAGAATCGTGGGCCTGATCGAATAGAATCCGGTAGCGTTCCTCACTTTCCTGGAGCGCCTGCAGGGCTTTTTTGCGTTCGGTGATATCCTGCCGCACAGCGATGAAATGGCTGATTTCACCCTTGGCATTGGAAACTGGGGTGATGGTTTGTTCTTCATGGTAGAGGCTACCATCCTTGCGCTGGTTGATGAGTTCCCCATGCCATACGTGCCCGGCACGCACGCTGACGTTGAGCTCCCGATAGAGGCTTTCGGGGTGTATGCCGGAGCGCAATATCTCAATGGAGCTGCCAATGATATCTTGCGCCGTATAACCTGTGAGCCGGGTGAAGGCTGGATTGATCCAGGTCACGATGTTTTGTTGATCGCTGATGGAAATCCCTAAATCGGAGGCCATCAGCGCCATGGCTTGCAGGCGGATTTGCTGCTCGGCTTGTTGCTGCGCGGTAAAGTCTAGCATCAAACCTTCTATCGCCAGCAGTTCACCCCCGGTCGTATGGATGCCACATCCTTGTTCCCAGACCCAATGCACGTCTCCTGAAGCGTGGATAATCCGGTAGATCAGATGGAAATGGCGCTTCTCATTCAGAGCCAGCTGCACATTCTGCCAGACTTGTTGGCGGTCTTCAGGGTGAATGAGGTCGGCATAGGAAATAAGCTCGTTATAGAGGAGCGCTTCTGGCGGATAACCGGTGAGCTCGCGACAACCTTCGCTGACAAACTCCATTGTCCATTGTGGGTCGTTCCGGCAGCGATACGCCATGCCTGGCAGATTTCGCATGGTTGCACTCAGATTGCGACGGCTCTCCGCCAGGGCCTCCGCAATTCGTTTGTAGTGCGCGCCAGCTTGCGGAGTCGCTTGTGTGGCAGGTCCCGCTTTCTGTGTGAGCCATCTCTTAATCTGTTTGGGCAGTTCCCTGGAAGCTAAAGGTCCGAAGACCAGAGCACCCTCTGGCGCTGCAGTTCCTGCCGCATGCGTGGCAGGGTCGCTGTTAGTAATCAGAAAGACCGGGCATTCTGGTGCATAGCGAATGATGGTCTGCAAACTCGTGGGGTCAGGATTGCCTTGTGTGTCAACCTCTAGCACAATCGCCTGGAAGTTTTCGCGGATAAGGATGGGCTGTAGGGTTGGATGTCTGGTAATGCGATATAGTGAGAGCTGGGGAAATGCTTTCTGCAGCGCTGGGGGTACTTTCGAGAGCAGCTCTGGTGTTTGGAGATACAGCAGTACACTGATTTTTTGTTCTGCCATTCTCTAGCTCGTTTTCGGTGGATTTCTGATCGCTTGGCCAGTGTGCCAAACTTTATACAGGCACTATGTTAAAAGTTTAGCACAATCTTGATGAAAGCACAATGCCCATATTCTGGAGGGGTGCGTTTCAAAACGGGGGTGAAAATCTCAGGCGCCCCTACAGGGCGCAGGAGAAAATTGATTTTTTGCGGTGTGGCGCAGCCACACCGCAAAAAACCAATCAAAACAGCCGATAATTTGTCCTATACCCATTCTGGAACCGGCATATAATGGAGGAGGCTCAATTGTCAGGGAATTGCTCCGCGCGAGCAGGCATCGTCAATTGAATTGCTCCAATACGGGCTTTTGCGGATCCAATCCGGCTAATTTTGAGGGAGGTCCAGATGCGCTCATCAGACATTCTACGCACTTTTGTCGCACTACCGCTTTCAGCGGCTCTGCATGGAGGGCTGGCGACTGTGCAGCGCGATTTGCAGCGTTCCTGTCCCGCTGGCAGTGTGCGTTGGGTCAAAGCAGATGGTATTCACCTTACATTGTTCTTCCTGGGAGATGTGCTCGCCTCTCGGTTGGCTGATATCCAGCGAGTGCTCACTCCTGTGGCTGAGGCTAGTCCCCGGGTCGAATTTGCGGTAGAAGGTGTGGGGACTTTCCCCAACCTCCATCGCCCTAATGTCATCTGGGTGGGAATTCGCGATGTCACTGGTCACCTGGCAACGTTGCATCGCGGCGTGAATACAGCGTTGGCGAGCCTGGGTTTCCAGCCAGAGGAGCGGGCATTCAAGCCCCATCTCACTTTGGGGCGGGTGAATCGTAATGCCGGAAGTGATGCGGCTTCTCGTGTGGGTGAAGCGGTTGGTCGCTTTAATCTGGGCCGTCTGGGTGAAGAATGTCCGCGCGAACTCATTCTCTTTCGAAGCGAGCTCAAATCGTCGGGCGCAGAATACACACCCTTACAAACTTTCCCGTTGGGTATCCTAGACACCGAATCCCGTTGACCCCACCGGGTGCGTTTCAGCCAAAAATCAATTTTCTCCTGCGCCCTGTAGGGGCGCCTGAGATTTTCACCCCCGTCTTGAAACGCACCCACCCCGCCTGAACGACCGCATTCGAGTGGTGAATAATCTATCGTGTTTCTGTGGGCGCCGTTGTCTGCGGGATTTCGTGGCAGGTCGCTGGCCAAGTTGACGAAGCAGCCCTATCACGCAGCGAACCCTACGGGGACGCCGAAGCCTGTTGAACTGCTACGAATGCCCTCTACCTTAGGGCATTGTTTCGCCGAGTACGTGCTGGTATAACGCAAGAGTCTCGCGTGCCATTTTGTCCCAACTGAACTGCGTGGCGCGCTCCAACCCCAGAGTGCGCAGCCGTGCGCGTAGCTGGTCATCTTGTGCCAGCTGGTGGCAGGCCTCCGCCAATGTCTGGGGCTCCTCGGGATTGATGAGCAGCCCGGCTTCGCCGATAACCTCTGGCAGACTGGCGCGGTTGGCGACCACTGCAGGCGTTCCACACTGCAATGCTTCCAATGCCGGCAGCCCAAAACCTTCGTAAAATGAGGGCAATGCCAGGAGCAGCGCCCCATTATATAAGAGGACCAGGTCTTCGGCAGGAATGCCCTCGATGAAGCGTACCCATGCCTCCAGCCCCAATACTTTGATATGTTCGAAAATCTCATCGTAGAGCCATCCGGGGCGTCCGGCGATGACGAGGGTGCGCTTTTCGCCCCGCGCATGGAGCGATGCCAGCGCATCTAGCAAGCCGCGTAGATTTTTGCGTGGTTCCCATGTGCCTACAAAGAGCAGGTATCCAGGTTTCAATCCGTAACGCTGTAATCCTGCCTCCACCTCAGCCACGGGCAAGGGACGGAAACGGCTATCTGCTGCCAGATGGATAACCGTCACACGGTCTGCGGCTATGCCCAGGCACGCTTCCAGGTCGCGTTGTGTCGCATACGAATCGGCGATGATGGCATCCGCTTTCTGGACTGCCCACGCAATCTGGTCATTGTAGTAGCGCCGTGATTCTGCCGTGAGGTATTGCGGATAGTGTAAGAAGGTGAGATCGTGAACGGTAATTACACGGTGGCACGCTCCCCAGGCTGGGGGAATAAAGTCGGTGCTGTGCAGCAAATCTAGCCGGGCAGGTATGATTTCCACGCCGAATGCCCAACGTTCCAGACGGTGGTGCGGCGGAGTCCACACCCGCCATGCGCGTGCTCCGGGAGCAATGAGGGCGCTGCTCTCTTTGCGGTGCTGAAACAGGTGTAGTGCGCCTGCTGGAAACAGCGGGCTGAGGTGTTCTGCCAACCGCCAGGCATAGTTGGCGATACCTCCCGGGGCATAGGCATGCAATCGCAGGTCAATCCCGATGCGCATCAGCCCTCCTGAGCGCCTAGTTGCTGTTCTACAGTGCGGGCAATGCGACGGTCGGTCACCGCCATCGGCAACGCGCGCAGATCTTCGAGCGTGGCCCATTTGAAGTCGGCGCACTCGATGCACTGCGGTTCGCCGGCAATGAGACGACATTGATAAGCATATAGAGTGATTCGAAAGTGCGTATAGGCATGGCGCACGACCTCGATTTGTGCGCCCACCTCCAGAGTGATGCCCATTTCCTCTTGCAACTCTCGACGCAGGGCGGCTTCCAGGCTCTCGCCTTCCTTTCGCTTGCCCCCAGGGAATTCCCACAAGCCTCCAAGCATATCCTCGGGGCGGCGTTGGGCAACCAGTATCCGCCGGTCCTCGCGGATAGTTACCGCGGCGACCACATCATAATGCGGCAGTGTTTTGCGTGCTTTGGCTGCCGGGAATTTCTCCGGTTGCCCCAGCGCATACGCGCGACACAGTTCGCGCCAGGGGCAAGTGGTACATTGGGGGCGTCGCGGGCGGCATACCAACGCGCCAAGTTCCATGAGCGCCTCATTGAACGCTCCCGGATTCTGATCCGGGAGCCAGCTGCGCACGATGGACTCCAGCTGCCCCGGAGCGGGAGCATCGAGGGCGAGGACCCGTGCCAGAACGCGGCGGACGTTGCCGTCTACTGCAGGGACAGGGATATTGAAAGCCAGACTGGCAATCGCACCGGCTGTATAAGGCCCAATTCCCGGTAGGGTACGCAGTGTTTCTGGGTCGGTCGGCAGTTGCCCTTGATGGTGCTCCAGTACTTGCCGCGCAGCCCGGTGGAGTGCCCGCGCCCGGCTATAGTAGCCCAAGCCTTCCCATACCTTGAGCACGGCTTCCAAGGGGGCGGTCGCCAGCGCTTCCGGAGTTGGGAAACGCTCTATAAAGCGTTGGAAATAACTCTGTACCGTTTCAACCTGAGTCTGCTGCAGCATGATTTCAGAAACCCATACCTGGTAAGGCGAGCGGTTCTCTCTCCATGGCAACCAGCGGGCATGGCTCGCAAACCAGGATAATAGCGCATTCTGCGCAAAGTCGCGCTGTGTTTCCAGAAGATGGGCTTCTGCTTCAGATAGTTCCATGGCGCGGAGCTTAGCACAGGCGGGGGGGAAGTCAATATTCAGCCCAGGAAAACGCGGGTCAGACCTGTGATCTGACCCGCGGCGCATCCGACGATTATTGTCCCAAGGCCAGGGCTGCAATGGGCGGGGTCATGTGTACCCAAACCCAGGTTCCCGGGCTGGCTTCGTTGCTCATGACCATACGGGCATCCTGGGGAGTGAGTGGTGACGTAAAATCAAAGAGCCACCGGGCATCCAGCGGCGCCAGATTGACGCAACCGTGACTCCGCGTGAAGCTGAAAGCATCATGCCAGTAGGCAGTATGTAGCGCATAGGCGCCCGAGAAGTATTGTGTCCACTCGACGTCTTCGAGATAATACCAGGCTGGGCTGTCGGGACCGACGTCCTGATTGCTCATGGGCGTGGCGGGCAATTTGGCCCAGATACGGTTCAGCCCGTTGGGGGTCCAGGTGCCATGCCGCCCTGTCGAGACCAGTGTGGCAAAGACCATGCGATCCCCTTCGTATGCGGCTAGCGTTTGCTCAAAAGTATTGATGTCAATCCATTTTTCCTGCGGACTTACTCCCTCAGGTCGCGGGTTCACATCCACGCGGGAAACAAAGGATTGTTCCACCCATTGATCCTGTCCGATCATGTACCACACGCTGGATCCGACCGTATCCTGTGCATATAGCGAGAACATCTGATACCGCTTCACTACGGCTCCATCCGGCTTACCGCCGGGCAATGCTGCCGTCTGAGTCTGGCGATTGATCCAACCGAAGGGATAGGCGGGCTGTTCCTGCAACTTCACACCGCTGAAATGTGAAGGGCTGGCAAAACGCAGATGACTGGCCTGGATGTATTCGCCGGGGTTGATCTCATACCAGGTTTCTCCATTGTAATCTGTCTTGCCAATTACACTTACCCAATTATCGCCGGCTAAAAACTGGCGCCGTGGCTCCAGTCCGACTTCGGCTTCCAGTGGATGAGTGTATGTGGCAGCGGGAAGGTTGGCTACATAGGCAAATGTGTAATCAGTGACGCGATTGTCAGTAGCCTCAAGTTCCTCTACGTTGAGCTGGGGCAGAGGGTCAGGCAACTGCGCACGCAGGAATTCGGCCCGTGCTTTGCGGCTGGCAGGTATAAAATCAGGACACCAATCGGGGCGACGCAGAGTATTATCCTTGCCGCACAGGTCAATGCCTTCATTCGCCAGTGAGGTATGGTCCCAAAGCTGGCTTAAGGGTGTAGCTCCCACAGTTTGTGGCCATGACAAACCCATGAGTATCAAAAGTAGCCATAAACTTTTCCAACGCTTCATCTGCTTTCTCCTGGTGCTCTAGCTTTACCCGCACAGCGGTAATATATTATACACTAATTTGGTTAAATGTGCAGGACATATCTATTGACGTTGGGTCTTGTCACTTTGTTCCTTTGCTCTATAATCATATTGTAACGGTTTCGATATTTTTCGGCTTTCGACGGGAACCCGCTGCGAGGCAATAATGAGCATCTTTACCGAAGCAATTGATCTGCTGGTTCATCCACCTGGCGACCTTGTTTACTTCCTGGTGACGTTGTTTGCTTTGCAACAGGCACTGCTTCCCGCTGCGATTGCTCACCGGGCTGCGCCTGAGGCGGCTGTGCCGCGCCGTTGGCTGTGGGCGCTTGGTGGTATGCTGGCGGGGCGGGTACTACTCATTGTCTTGGGGCTGTTAGCCTCGGCCGGTCTGCTGGCGCCAGCTATCTGGTTGCCTCCCGTTGAGCGACTGGTTGAGACCGTTGCTATCATTCTGGTGCTCTGGGCTTTGTGGGGAGAGCGAGCTTCGCGCTGGCAATCCTGGGTTCTCGCCATGTTACTGTTAGCTGCGGTCGGCTTTTTCGCTTATGATTTCCGCTTTTGGTTGCTGCAAGCAGCGCAAGGTGGTGCCTACAACGCTACCTTTGGAGCATGGATATGGGAATATGCAGCGCTGGGATTATTGTCGCTGGCGATACTTTCACTGTTGCTGTTACGCTCCCTTGAATGGGAATGGGCGTTGGTAGCGCTGGGGGTGTGGTTGGCTGGACATGCCCTGCAGCTGGGTTGGTCTGATCTCAGCCTGCATGTCTCGGGGTGGGGACGGCTCTTCGGGTTGATTGCTTTGCCGCTGCTCTCCGCATTCGTCCAAAGGTTGCTATATGGTAGCTCTTCTGGCGCGTTTCCTGCTGAATCTTCTCCTGGGCAAAAATCCAGGCGTAACCAGGGAGTTGCCGTTTCTCAGTCGCTTGATTTCAAGGGCTTCCAGACATTATTCTCCGGCATCGAATCTGCCCGTGAACTGGAACCTGCGTTGATGGTTGCCTCTTCGCGGTTAGCCCGGTTGCTCGGTGCGGAGCTCTGCGTCGTGGCCCTACCGGCAACGCTTGATCCGCCGCAGCTGCGCGTGGTTGCGCAACACCCACCCTTGGGAGTTTTGGAGTACCCGGTACTTGACCTTGCGGAATTTGATACGCTAGAGGAGGCGTGGACGACACGCGAGCATCGTGTTGTTCAATCTGGACGTTCGCCTTCGTGGTTGGGAACGTTGTTCAGCGAGTTTGGCTTCCGTAAACCGGGACCTCTGGCGGTATTGCCTCTCTACAATGACGAGAAGCGCGTGGGGATGTTGTTGCTGGGAAATCCTGATACCGAAAAACCCTGGACGCCGGAGACTCTCGTCGTTCCTCAGCTGACGGCGACCTTGTTGGGCGGTGCGATTGACCGTGCCCAGCAACAGGGCGGTTCGATCTTCAGCCTGCGCGAATCCAATGAGGATTATACGGTGGCTCTGACCGCTGCTAATTCCGAGCTCTCCCGGTTGAGCGAGCAGGTGTTGATGCTTCAACAGGAACTGGAAGACCGTGGTCGTGAGGTAGCGCGCTTGCACGTGCGGTTGGAAGAGCTACCACAGCAACCTTCCTCGACCGAGGTGGACTTCTGGCAGAATGAGGTGCGTGAGCTGGCGCGTGACCGCGATGTGTTGATTCATGAGCGTAACCGTCTGGGACAGGAATTAGCGAAGACCCGCTCTCGTTTCGAGCAATTGGTGGATGAGCGGCGGGGCTTACTCAGACAGCTGGAAGCCTTGCACACGCAACTGCAAGCTGCACAAGCCACCCCACCGGGCATGTTGTTGGGTTTGGTGGTCGCTGATGAGGATGGCGCCATTGTGATGGCAGATGCTTTGGCTCGCCAGCTTCTGCATCTGCCCCAGAGTGAAGTGGCGGGTATGCCTTTGGATAGCGCTTATGCTAACCCTCAGTGGGCTGCTGCGGTCAGTGAATTGCTGTCGCGGGGACCTGATGCGCGGCGGCGCATCCACCTGACCCTGCCGGGTGAGCCACATACCATTGAGGCCGATTTGGTTGCGCTGGCAGGTCGGGATTCAGATACTGATGCGCTGGTGGTCACTTTGCGTACGGAGGAAAGTTTCTCCGAACGACAAGAGGCGATTACCGGCATCGCTAACGAATTCCGCACACCTATGACGTCTATCACCGGTTATACGGCATTGTTACTAGGCGAGCAAGCGGGCATTCTCACGGAGATGCAACAACAATTCCTGGAGCGGGTTCGCGCGAATGTGGAGCAGATGGGGCAGCTGCTCAATGATTTGATTCAGATTGCCTCATCGGATGCCCGTACCCTTGAACTGACCCCTGAACCGGTGGACCTGATTGGCATTATTGAGGAAGCGGTGATGGGCTTATCGGCGCGTTTCCGTGAACGACGTCTGTCCGTGCACATGGATTTGCCACCGCAACTCCCTCCGATTCGTGTAGACCGGGATAGTCTCTATCAGATTATGCTGCGTTTGCTCTCGAATGCGGCTCTGTGTTCGGAGGAGGGGACGGAGGTAGTCATCAACGGCGAAGCGCAGTCGGCAAGCGTGGGGCAACCGCCTATCATTCGTGTCTCGGTAGCCGATACCGGAGGCGGCATTGCTGAGGAAGATTTCCCGAAAGTGTTCCGCCGTTTCTATCGCGCCGGACAGCCGTTGGTGGCAGGGATGGGGGAGACTGGCGTGGGCATGGCGGTAGCAAAGACACTGGTCGAAGCCAATGGTGGAAAAATCTGGGTTGATACGCGACCCGGCGCCGGTAGCACTTTCAACTTGACGTTGCCTGTTTTTCAACAAGGGAAGTGACGATGAGAATTCGTGAGTCACTGATGCGCCTGGCGAGTGTGCTGGGTGTCGGAGTGCTTTTAGCTGCCCTGATTCTGGGCAGCATTCGCCTGACCCGAGTTGACCCGTTGTTGCGGGTGGCGGCGCCCACGCGCGTCGCCTATGCGCCCACGCTTACGCTTTACCCTACTGCATCTCCCTCACCTACACCGGCGGAGACGCCGGACCAGACCCCGTCATTTACTCTCACACCGCGTTCTCCGTTGGTATCCCAATGCCTCACTCCGGCGGGTTGGGTGCCCTATTTCGTTCAATCCGGTGAGACCCTGGCTTCGTTAGCGGCGCGTAGTGGCACAAACGCCTATCTGTTGATTCAGGGGAATTGTCTTGGGGTAACGGAAGTGCAACCCGGGGATTTGTTATACCTGCCGCTGGGGATGGTGCGTACCCCAACACCTTTGCCCTATATTTGCGGTCCGTCATCAGGCTGGGTCTGGATTAGCGTGAAACCCGGTGATACGCTTTTCAGTCTGGCGCGTTTCTATGGAACCACCATCGAAGCGATTCGTTCTGCCAATTGCTTGCCCGGTCTCACGATTTACGTGGGACAAAGGCTTTACCTGCCGCCGGTCATGGTGATGACGCCCACGCCATTCCCGCCAACGCCCACGTGGACGCCGACTGTATTGCCCCCGGCAGCCACGCCAACGCTGCCGCCAGATGAACCAACCCCAACCGCAACTCTGCCGTTGCCGACGCCGACCCCGACGCCGGTGGTAACACCGCCCGAATCAACACCGACTGAGACGCCGGCCTCAACGCCAACCTCAACGCCGACCTCAACGCCGACGCCGCCCACGATACCTTCGGTGACCCCATCACCGACTCCAACGGCGACCCCATCGGAACCGGCGCCGACTACCACCCCAACCCCTACGCCGACCTCAACGCCGACGCCGACAGCAACGCCAACGCCGACTTTGACACCGACGTCAACTTCGACACCAACGCCAACTTCGACACCGACTGAGACGCCGACTGAAGCGCCGACGCCGCTTAAGTAAAGTAGCTGCCTTAGTGCCAAACTTGCGGCGGCGTTCTTTTGCATCTACCCAAAGAGCGTTTTGGGGCGCATAAGTTGCGCCCCAAAACGCTCTTAAAAAACACCTCGAGTCTGGTGTGCGGATTATCGGGCTTTCGTAGCAGGTCGCTGACCGAAACTGCGTTACGCCCTGCATAATGCCTCTGAAGCGCAAGCATTCGCAGAATGCCGGCATTCGTCCCAAGGTTGCTGCGCAACCCGTTGATAAAGTCGCCAACTTGCGCTGTGAGCCTCATAGGGTACGCAGAGAGCCTTCCTGAACTGCTACGAATGCCCATTATCCTGAGCAATCACCGTGTAGCCAACGGCGCACATAGTGCCCGGTGTATGAGGCTTCCACCCTGGCGATTTCCTCAGGTGTTCCCTCAGCAATGACCTTGCCGCCTGCGTCGCCGCCTTCTGGTCCCAGATCAATGAGCCAATCCGCTACTTTGATGACGTCGGGATTGTGCTCGATGACCAGCACAGTGTTGCCGGCATCCGCTAGCCGTTGTAGAACCTGAATCAGGCGGTCCACATCGGCTGCATGTAGTCCCACGGTTGGCTCATCCAGGATGTAGAGCGTTTTGCCTGTCGCGCGTTTGGAGAGTTCCTTGGAGAGCTTGACCCGTTGCGCCTCGCCCCCCGAGAGTGTTGTTGCAGCTTGCCCCAGACGTATGTAGCCCAACCCCACATCCTGAAGCGTCTGCAAGCGTTTAACGATGGCAGGGATTGCACCAAAGAACTCCAGGGCTTCACTTACCGTCAATTCCAGCACCTCGGCGATATTGCGTCCCTTGTATTGCACCTGGAGCGTCTCACGGTTGTACCGTGTGCCATGACAGATGTCGCAAGGCACATAGACTTCGGGCAGGAACTGCATTTCGATACGCAGATTTCCCTGCCCCTGGCAAGCTTCGCAGCGCCCCCCTTTGACGTTGAAGGAGAAGCGCCCGGCTTTGTAACCGCGGATTTTCGATTCCGGCAGGGCTGCAAAGAGCTCTCGAATCGGACCGAAGAGGTCTACGTAAGTGGCGGGGTTGGAGCGCGGCGTCCGTCCGATAGGGCTTTGGTCAATGTTGATGATTCTATCTATGTACTCTACGCCCGTGATCTCGTCCACCTCGCCGGCGGGTTCCCGCGCACCGCTGATGATTTGTGCCAGACGTTGGTACAGAGTTTCAACAACCAGTGTGCTCTTCCCTGAACCGGAGACGCCCGTGACGCAGGTGAGCAGTCCCAGAGGGATGCGCACGTTGATATTCTTTAGATTGTTAGCCTTCGCACCGCGAATTTCCAGTGCTTTGCCATTGCCCTGGCGTCGCTGCGCTGGCACGGGAACGCACTTGCGCCCCGAGAGATAGGCGCCGGTCTGGGAGGTGGGATGTGCCAGAATGGTCTCCAGGGGACCTGTGACAATGACTTCCCCACCGTGTTCGCCTGCTCCTGGTCCTAGGTCCACGATCCAATCGGCAGCACGGATCGTCTCGTCATCATGCTCGACCACCAGCACGGTATTGCCCAAATCACGCATTTCTTTGAGCGTGTGGATCAGGCGGGCTGTGTCGCGCTGGTGCAAGCCGATGCTCGGCTCATCCAGCACATAGAGCACGCCGGTGAGCCGTGATCCAACCTGAGTCGCCAGCCGAATGCGTTGAGCTTCACCCCCAGAGAGCGTGCTGGCGGAGCGGTTGAGGCTGAGATAATCCAACCCCACATTTACGAGAAAGGTAATGCGGCTGTGAATTTCATGCAGTGCGCGCTCGGCAATCGCTGCCTCCTTGCGGTTGAGCGTCCCTTCTTCAAGTAGTTGGCTGACCCAACCCTGCAACCGCTGCACAGGCCATGCAGAGATTTCGTGAATGGGCTTGCTCGCAATGGTTACCGCACGTGCGACCTCGTGCAGGCGTGTCCCACCGCATTCCTTGCAAGGGATACGGCTCATCACCTCCTCGATTTTGGCGCGAATGTAATCGGAGGTGGTTTCATCATAGCGGCGCTGCAAATTGGGCATGATGCCCTCATAGGCCCGGCGCCCTTCCCAGACGCCGTTTGCGCTTTCATAGCGCACGGCGATGGTTTCCGATCCTGAGCCGTAAAGGATGATATTGCGCTGCGATTCCGGCAGCTCTCGCCAGGGTTGGTCCATGTCAATATGATAGTGCCGGCTTACACTCTGAATCTGTTTGTAGGTATAGCTTTCCTGATCCTCTGCTACACCAAAGGCAATCGCCCCATCCTGCAACGAGCGATCAGGATTGGGGACGATGAGCCCCGGATCGAGTTCGAGCTTATAGCCTAAACCCTGACAGGCAGGACAGGCGCCGTGTGGGCTGTTGAAAGAGAACGTGCGCGGCTCGATTTCCGGCAGGCTGATACCGCACACAGGACAGGCTAGTTTCTCTGAGTAGAGCACATCACCGATGGGATTCGTTTCGGGGTTTGGCGAACGGACCACTTCC
This sequence comes from Anaerolineae bacterium, assembly GCA_026645815.1. Taxonomy (GTDB): domain Bacteria; phylum Chloroflexota; class Anaerolineae; order B4-G1; family SLSP01; genus JAAZNO01. The sequence continues at coordinate 49,030 of JAPKMR010000025.1, forward strand.
AGAATCATCACCCCATCGCCCAACCGTAACGAGGTTTCAACGGAGTCGGTGACGCGACTGACGAAGTCGCGGTACGCCTGTTCGGGGTCCTCTTCGGGATCTGGAACGACAAGGCGGTCCACGACGGCTTCTATATCGTGGATCTTGTAGCGGTCGAGCTCGGGGACATCATCGAGATCGTAAATATCGCCGTCTACACGCGCCCGTACAAACCCCAGTTTGCGCACTTCATCGAAGGTTGGGCGGTGATGTCCCTTGCGCCCTCGCACCAGTGGCGCGAGTACCTGCAAGCGTGTATTTGCGGGCATCGTCAGGATGGTATCTACAATTTCCTGGGCGCTCTGTCGCGTGACGGCACGCCCACATTGTGGGCAGTGAGGTATGCCGATGCGTGCGTATAACAACCGCAGGTAATCGTAGATTTCAGTAACAGTGCCTACAGTTGAACGGGGGTTGTGCGAGACGCCCTTTTGATCAATCGCGATAGCCGGGCTGAGACCCTCGATAGATTCGACATCGGGTTTGCTCATCTGCCCAAGAAACTGGCGGGCGTAGGCGCTCAACGACTCGATATAGCGACGTTGCCCCTCGGCAAAGATCGTATCGAAAGCCAGCGAGGATTTCCCAGAGCCGGACAGTCCGGTGATGACTACCAGAGTGTTTTTGGGAATCTCCACCGAGATGTTTTTCAGGTTGTGTTCACGTGCGCCGCGCACGATTAGCAGTTCATTCTTCATGGTTTACGTCTCTCCTGGTTGCAAACGGTCATTATAACACGGAAATGGCGTCTCAAACAGGTGAAGAGGATCTTTTTTCCAATAATCTGTTGTATATGGGTCCACTTTAACTTCGGGGCAAAAGTAAGACGGCTATCACGCCCATGCTTTTTCTTTTGAGTAATTTTGTGCGGTGGGCTTGCACCCCACCGCACAAAATTACCTTTCTTCTGCACCCAGCATGGGCGCCGGAAATTGTCGCCCCGGCATGAAATGTGTCTTGTATAGGGATTTCGTAGCAGGTCGCTGACCGAAACCGCGCAATGCTCCGCACACTGCCCTTGGAGCGCGAGCAAGGCATTCGTCCGGGGTTGATGATGCAGTCGTATTTCACAGTGAGCCTCACAGGGTACGCAGAAGCCCTTTCACCTGTTACGAATGCCCGTATACCGGGTGCGTTTCAACTTTGGGGTAAAAGCAAGACGACTATCTTAAAAATACCTTTCTTTGATTGATTTTTTGCGGTGTGGCGCAGCCACACCGCAAAAAATCAATTTTCTCCTGCGCCCTGTAGGGGCGCCTGAGATTTTCACCCCCGTTTTGAAACGTACCCCGTATACCGGGTGCATTTCACTTCTGGGGAAAATAGAAGATAATAGTCTAAGAAAAAGATCCTGGAGGTGAACCATGACTGAGCA
>JAPKMR010000026.1 GCA_026645815.1 Anaerolineae bacterium
TAGTTTTTTTTTCGTATCTCAGTGTATTCCGTGTTTTCCGTGGTCTGTATTTAGAGCAAGTAGAAGATTTCGCTCAGCGGTGCGCTCTCAAGCACTGCGCGCAGGGCTTTGCCCTGGGTAAAACTCCACTTAATCAGCCGCATTTCCCCATCCGCGAGCTCGATGCCGGTGATGTCGCCATCGGCGTAGCGGCAGCAGCCTGTGTTGAAGTAGCAGGGGCGCGTTTTGAGGCTGTCGTTGCAGGGGGGGTATTTGCGCGCGCGGATTTTGATATCCTCACGCAGCTGCTGCACTTTCACACCGAAATCGGGCGGGCGCTCCGCGGGTGCGGTCTCCAGCAGGCTGTGCAATTCGCCCATGAGCTTTTCCAGATGGGTGCGCGAGCTCCATACGGGGCGATGCGTGTGCCCGGCGATGAGGATGAGCCGTTCTTTGCCGCTGACCCAATGGTAGAGCATGGTGTCGTGCAGGGCGCGCAGGCAGGCATCGCTCGCGGGGCTGCTGCGTCCTAGCCCGGTGACGATCTGGAAAAGCCGGTAGATATTCCGCACCAGGAATTGGGACAGCGAGGCCATGGTATCGCTATCGAGGGTTCCCTGGTGCCCGTGAACTAGCAGGAGTTCTCCGCCTGGCGCGCCGGCATCCAGCGGCAGCAGGGCTTTGGACTGCGGTGCAGTTGTGGACCGCAGCACTTCTCCCGACACCGTGAAGAGGATGCCATCGTGGAATTCGATGCCGGGGAAGAATTCGCCCAGGTATTTCTCGCGTTGGTAGGCGGATTGCCAGAGGTCATCGTGGTTGCCGTGGATGCGCAGATAGCGCTCGGGGTAGAAGCGCGCTTCGCTCTCGAAGACGCGGCGGTAGGATGAGAGGATGGCTTGCGGGCGCTCTTCCCAGAGGTCTTCAGCATCCCCCGCGATGATGAGGGTGAAATTCTGCTCCAGGTAGTGGTCGAGCGCCGCAAGGTAGGTGGCTTCGGCAGCGATGAAGTCATCGGCGTCGTTGCGCGCGCCTTTGTGGTGGTCGGTGAAGATGACGAAGCGGTCCTGGGGGGTTAGGGGGCGGGCTTCGTGTTGGCGTTCGTGCTGGAGCACGCGGTCGAGCGCGTGGTTGATCCATTTCTGAAGCATGGCGCGCTCGGGGTCGTATTTGCTCTGTATGGCGCGCGCCAGGGCGATGCCTCCGCTCAGCCCTGCGGCAACGAGCAGGGCAGCAATTGACCAATGAGGGCTGTTGCGTTTCATGGCGCCTCCTTGTTGTGCCAGGGGTGGTTCTTATTTTCAGTATAGCGGAAAATGGTGAAGGATGCAATGGGGTGTGTTTCAAAACGGGGGTGAAAATCTCAGGCGCCCTGTAGGGTCGCAGGAGATGATTGATTTTGGCGGCGGGGCAAAGCCCTGCTGCCAAAATCAATCAAGGAAAGACAAGGGTGGTTCAAGCTTTTTCAGCCGTCCCTACAGGACGGGGTTGGTAACCACCATGGTTGTACAGGCACTCAAGTGCCTGCCTACTCTCAGACGTCCCTACGGGACGAGGGAGAGATTTCCGCCGCAAATTGGCGCGGGTTGGTCTGGGTCGTGATTACCTGGTCAATTTTTGAAAGTTCATAACCGGGCTTAAGAGGGTCTGGTGCGGAAGGGTGCGTGGGGTGCAGAAGCCGGGCGCGTGGGGTGCGCCGAGGCTAAAGCCGTCGGCTGAACACGCGAAGCCTCCTCAAGGGGGCTGGGGGCGGCACATCCGTGGCGGAGGTGGTTGCTCAGCAGGCGGCGCCCGGGGCTGAAGCCGCCGGGCTACGAGGCAACGCCCGGTGAACCGGGCTTCTCCACGCTATTCGGCAACCGCGGTTACAACGGCTTGGAGCGCCAGGCTCCAGCCTGGCGTTGCCGACTTCAACGCGATTTGGAAATCGCGGCTACGGGGGAGGCGCCCCGCCGGTTCCGCTCAGGGTGATGGGGCGACGATGATCCAGATTTGCTCTTGGGCATCCACGGGAGAGGTTGTTTCAAAAGTCATGCCGAGTTGCTGCAAGACATGCTGGGAGTGGTCTCGATAATTTGTCTTGAAGCCACGATGGTTCTCCGGCGCTTAACGCCTTTGGATGAACTCCAGTAGCCGCGCATTGACTTGCTGAGGTTGGTCTCGATTGAGGGCGTGTCCTGCGTTGGGAATGATCTCCGCTTCGAGATGGGGGATCAAGCGCCGGGCTGTCTGCAAGGCCTCGAGTGGATTGACCAGGAGCTCTTCCTGCCCCCATAGGATGAGGGTGGGGGTTTTGAGCTCCCGTAATTCCTGATGGGTGACATGGGGGCGGAGATGCCGCAGGGAACGTACTCCGGTGTTGCCGATGAGGCGTTGCTCGAAGTAGGGATCGTTCGCCGCATAGCCCTTGATCGAGGTGCGCTGCAGAAATTGGCTCACGGTCTTGCGCGTGGGGAAGAGCATCATGGCGGCGGCGAACCGCATGCCCCTGAGGGTAGGGCGAGCTAACGGCAAATCCGGGCTGAGCAGGATGAGGTGCGTCACACGTTCTGGGGTGTGGAGTGCCAGGTTGAGGGCAAGAAACGCCCCATAAGAAAGTCCTGCTACTGCCACCCGGTCCAAGTCTAGCTGCTCGAATGTGTCCACAAGCCACCCGGCGTAGCCGGTGCGCGTGCGAGGGGGGTGGGTGGCGCGGCACTTGCCGGGATTGCCGATGATATCGAGGGCATAGACGCGCCGAGAGCGGCTCAGACCGGCGATGTTCGGATGCCACATTGTGGCGCTGGCAAAGTTACCGGGCAGCAGCACCAGCGGCGGTGCTGCCGGCGGTCCGCTCACCAGCGCATGGGTGGCGCCGAATCGGGTGGGCGCCTCGACCGTTTCAAAGGGAACGGCCCAATCCGCCAGCACGCGGTCATAGGCTGCCAGGTATTGGTTTTCCGCTGCCGGGTTTTTGAAAAGTGTGGGCAAGGTTCCCTGTCTCTTCCTAGTAGATACCCGGAATCAGGCGATAGCGCACCCGCTGCGCGTAGTCTCGATATCCCGGCAGCTCGGCTTGCAGGGTCCGGTCTTCTAGCGAAGTTCGGAGCACGATGATGATGAGCGCGACGGCGGCGGGGATGAGGGTCCATAGGGAGCTGAACGCGAGCACCATACCCGGCAGCGGCGGGAGGTTGCCGGCATAGCCCGGGTGCCGCACGATCCGGTAGGGACCGCTATCGCATACCACATGCCCACGATCAGCCTGAATGCGCACGACGCCGGAGAAGAAGCGGTTTTCGACCAAAGCCCAGGTCCCAAAGGCGTAGCCCACGGCGATCAAGAGAAGCCCGCAGAGGGTGAGCCATAGCGGGAACTCCGGCGACCAGCCAAAGTGGTGATCCAATCCGGCGACGATGACGAGCGGAAAGGAGGTGCCGAGCGCCATCAGGGGGGCGAGGACTTTATCCCAGGGCTTCACATCCGCCGCCGCGTCGAAATTCGCCCGTTCCGCGAGCAAGCCCGGATGTCGTCGCTCCGCCCACAGGCGTCCGCCGACGCCCGTTGCCAGTATCAGCAGGGCATAGACCCATGCCTGCCACCAGCCCCAATCCCCGCCCCAGAGCAGTAGCATCAGGGGGATGAAGAGGTAGGTGCTGATCAGACGCGACCACTGACGGGGGGTGAAGGTTGGCTGTGTATTGGTTTCTGTTGCCATGGACTTCCTCCAATTGATCTGCTATTTGACGAACGCTTGAGCACCATTGGGATGTATGGGAGAGTTGATGCTTCTCAATTACCTATAGGGCATCTTCGTTGGACCGTCAAAAAAGACATTTTTAGACAGGATTAACAGGATTAACAGGATTTTTTTGTCGTCCGCCGATATGGGAGCTGAGGAATTGGGCGATGTCTTCCAGGGATTGGCGGGCTTGCGGCAGCTCCAGGAAGAGCTGCCAGACATGCCACAAGCGCGGGGCGATTTCGAGCCGCACGTCAACGCCGGCGGCTTGGGCGACTTCGGTGATCTGAAGGGCATCGGCGCGCAGGATTTCGTCTTCGCCGGCGTAGATGAGCAGCGGCGGCAGTCCGCGCAGGTCGCCGAATACGGGCGAAATCCAGGGGTCGCGGGCGTCGTGGTTTCCCACGTAGGACCGGGTGTAGAGCTGCATGGCTCGCGGGGATAGGAGCGGGTCACGGTGCTCTGGATGGGCATGGTCGCGGCTCAGGTCGGTCACGGGTGAAAGGCATGCCGCTGCCGCGGGTAGCGGTTCGCCGCTGTCGCGTAGTTTCAGCAGGAGGGTCAGGGTCAGGTTGCCGCCTGCAGAATCGCCTGCGACTACGATGTTCTGCGCCGGGATGCCCTGCTGCAATAGCCAGTGATAGGCGGCCGTGCTGTCATCCAGGGCTGCGGGAAATGGCGCGTCGGGCGCCAGGCGATAATCGGCCATCAGGATACGGGTGTGCATCTTCTGCGCCAACCATGCTCCCATCTGGAGGTGCTGGGGTGATAATCCGAAGACGAAGCCGCCGCCGTGAAGGTAGAGGAGCGCCCTGTTTGCGGGACTGTTCTGGGGGATGAGCCAATGGCAGGGCACGTTATTGGCGGATACAGGCTGCTGTATCACGCCCGGTTCCAAGCGCACGTGTGCGACGCCTTGTTGGATAAGCCAGTTGGCTATGGGGAGTGGCAGGCGTGGCTGCATGAAGCGAATCAGGGGCAAGGCTGCCCGGATTTGGCGTTCGGCGGAAGAGATGGTCATGGGTTGAGTGTTTCCTTATGTGCAGAAGCGTGCTAGAACATAATGCCAGGGTTGGGGCGCGCGTCGGGCAGTGCTATTCCTGCATTACCATTTGATATTTTCTCGTAACCAGGAGGCATACTCAAATTCCCCTTCGGGTTGTAAAGCTCGCCCGCCTTTGATGGCGCTTTCCGGCAACACTGCATAGTAGCCGAATCTTGCCGTGAGCGTTTGTGGTTCCTGGTCAAACCCAATCTGGGGTTTGTTGGGATACCGGTTAGCGTCCCCGGCAAAGACCTGGACGAAGAGCTGCTGCTCGGATTTGGTCACCCGTACCCACGTGAGGGTCACGTCTAAACTTAACAGCGGCATACCGCCATCAATGTCATTTATCAGTGGCGGCACCTTAAATGTGGTTTCTACCTGAAACTTGGCAGAGCGTTCATCTGATGCCTCGGAAATGACAGGGACAACGGCGCTTAGGGGTTGGTGCAGGAAGTCACCGAATCGCGGGTGAATGTAGTTGCCATCCACTTGAAAGAAAAGCACATCCTTGAATTGCGCATATACAGCCATTGGACCGTTGCAAGTCACCTGGAAAGTCCCGCTTACCTTGCCGTCTGTAGTTATGCGCAGGTCGTCAGAAGTCCACGAGACTGCGTATTGTTGGGTGAAACCGCTGTTGTTGCCCTCGTTGAGTGTCATCTTTCCCACAAAGATGGGAATTTCACTCAATGAGGTTGCGGGTGTCGCGTACACCGGGAATCCCGTTGTCGGCGTTGGTGACTGTACTACCGGTCGCATGCTGCACTGCCTTATGCAGAGTAAGAGCAAGGCGCTGCAAATTAGTCTAGTAATCATTATTTGTGTCTTAGTGTTTTACGAATGGGCCGCGTAATGGTTGGTCCTCAATGAATTATAGATGGGGTTGCCGGGGCTGTCAATGATTGTTTGGGGCGGGAGTGCGTGTGCAGGTGCAAGGTGTAACCCGCCATTTTGTCAGGAGCGGGTTTGATGGTAGAATGGGTGTTGACCATCATGGTGAGGAGTTAGTGGTATGGGTGAACAGAAATCTGTCTATTTGACGGCGGAGGGTTTGCAGGCGCTCAAGGTGGAGCTGGAGGAGCTGGTTGTGGTGCGACGTCCGGCTCTGGCGCAACGTTTGCACGCGGCAATCAAGCAGGGGGATCTCTCGGAGAATGCGGATTATATCGCGGCCAAAGAGGAGCAGGGCTTTCTGGAGGGCCGAATCCTGGAGGTGCAAGCCTCGATCCGCAACGCGGTTTTGATCGAGGCGGGCGGCATCGTAGATGGCTATGTGCGCATCGGTTCGCATGTGACGGTGCTCGAGGATGGCGAGGAGGACCCTGAGACGTATCACGTCGTGGGGGCGACGGAAGCGGATCCACGCAGTGGCAAGATTTCCAACGAGTCGCCGCTGGGCGTGGCGCTGCTGGGCCACAAGGCGGGCGATGTGGTGCGGGTGAAAGCGCCCGCGGGGACGATTCAGTTCCGCATCAAGGAAGTGGCTTAAGGGATGTAGCAGCGCAGCTAACGCTGATAAAGTCAACCGGAGCAAGGATACCTTGCTCCGGTTCTTTTTTTCTAGAGCGGCAATAGTGACTAGACTAACGGGCATGTGGGCGATGCAAGAACACAAAGAGGTAGCTTTTCTTGTGATTTTTGCGGGCTGCGCCCGCAAAAATCACACTTGCTGGGGAAGGCTATGAATCAAACGCGATACGGCTTCGCCGTATCGCGTTTGATTTATAACGAGCAAGGACTGGAGCGCTTAGCACTCGCTGTGACCGCAGATGTAGCAGCGCCGGCAGCCTTCGGTGTAGACCATGGCAGCTTGCCCGCAACTTGGGCACAGGTCGCCCACTTGTGCTTTGGGCGCTACGGGCGAGGCTGGTTGCACGGCTTCATGCAGTTCTGCGGGGGCTGCCGTCTCGCGGTCCTCGTCGGTTTCGGTGAGATAGTCGTTGAGCGCTTGCGCGACGCCATCGGGTAGGCTGAGCACGCGCTGGTGTCCAAAGCCCAGGGGGCGCCCGCCGCCGATGCCGCCCAGTTGGGCGATCATTTCTTCGAGGCGGCGGCGCGGTTCGAGCGCCGAGGGCAAGCGCAGGTTGAGCGAGATCAATCTGCCGATGGCTTCGGCGACCGCGGCGGTCTCGGAGCCGGCTTTGGCGACGTTCAGGAAGACTTCGAAGGGCTGGACATCCCCGTTCATGTTCACGGTGATGAAGGCGGTGCCCGCCGGCGTCGGGACGCGATAGGTGCGCCCGTTGAGGCGTTGGGGGCGGGGGCGAATGTGCGGCGTTTGCCAGGGCTTGGGAGCGGGCGCCGGGGCGGGCGCGGGCACAGCCGCGCTGTCGGTCTTCTGTTGGCGGGTGGCTTCGGTCTCCAGCACAACTTTTTCGCGAGAACCGGCGACATAGACGGTCAAGCCTTTGCAGCCGAGGCGCCATGCCAGGAGGAAGGCGGTAGCGATGTCTTCCTCGGTGGCGCCGGCGGGGAAGTTGATGGTCTTGCTGATGCTGGCATCGGTGAAGGCTTGCAGGGCTGCCTGCATGCGGATGTGTCCCTCGGCGGGGATGTCGCTGGCGACGAGGAAGACCTGGCGCAGCGCCTCGGGGATTAGCTCCACTTGCTGGCAGCTGCCGGTGCGCGCCACTTCCTCGAAGATGCGCTCCTGGGTTTCGGTATCCAGTTCCGCGTCTTTGAGGGCTTTGACGAATGCCGGGCTGAGATAGCGGAGTGAGAGGGATTGGCCCTCGTCTTGCACGTAGCGCGTGTAAGCCAGGGCGAAAACCGGCTCGCAGCCGTAGCCTTCGACGCCGGAGACGGTGGCGATGGTGCCCGTGGGGGCGATGGTGAGCTGCGCGGCGTTGCGGATGCCATGGGCGCGAATGCCCTCGAGGATGGCGTCCCAGGCAATCTCAGGGCGACCCCATGCCCGGCAGGCCTCGGGGTCCAATCCGGCGGGCCATGCCGGCGGTTGCCAGGTGGGGTCCTGCGGATCATAGGCGCTGCCCGCGATGGCAGGGAACGCGCCGCGGCTTTGCGCCAGTTCGATGCTGGCTTGCATGGTGTGGTAGCGCACGAATTCCATAAGCCCCGCCGCCAGATTTTGTGCGGCTTCGCTGCCGTAGGGGATGCGAAGATGGACCAGCACATCCGCCAGCCCCATGATCCCTAAGCCGATGCGCCGGGTGCGATAGGCGGCTTCGCGCAGCTGCGGGACCGCCGGTACGAAGGCGTTGACGGAAATGACATCATCAAGGAAGCGCGTGGCCTGGCGTACGGTCTGCGCGAGGCTCTCCCAATCGAGGGTGGGGGCGCCATCTGCGGCAAAACTCAGCGTGCGCGCCAGGTTGACGGAACCCAGGCAGCAATTTTCGTAGGGGAGCAGGAATTGCTCTCCGCAGGGGTTGGTGCATTCGTAGTTCCCGAGGTGCGGCACGGGATTGTCGCGCTGGGCGGCGTCGAGGAAGAGCATGCCCGGTTCGCCGTTCTGCCAGGCCTGCCGGACAATCTGGTTGAACAAATCGCGCGCGCGCAGGGTGCGGTAGGGCTTGATCTCGATGCCGGCGGCTTGTGCCTGCTCGAGGGTGCCGTGGAATTTGCGGTAGAGCGGGCTTTCAATGTCCGGAAAACGCAGGGTCCACTCGCCATCTGCTGCGACGGCTTCCATAAAGGCGTCGGTGATTCCCACCGAGATATTGAAGTTGGTGATGGCGTCTTCGCTGGTCTTGCAGGTGATGAAGGCCTCGATATCGGGGTGGTCCACCCGCAGGACGCCCATGTTGGCGCCGCGGCGTGAGCCGCCCTGGGCAATCTCCCCAAAGGCGCGGTCATAGACGCGCAGGAAGCCTACCGGACCGGTGGCTTTGCCCATGCTGGAGAGCACCAGGCTGGCGCGCGGGCGCAGGCGTGAGAACGCAAAACCGTTGCCGCCGCCGGTCTGCTGGATGAGGGCAGCGTCGCGCAGCGCTTGAAAGATGCCGCCTTGTTCTTTGCCCATATCATCCTCGATGGGCAGGACAAAGCATGCTGCAAGTTGGCCCAGTGGCGTGCCCGCGCCGGTAAAGGTCGGCGAATTGGGCACAAAACGCAGGTGTGCGAGCATGTCAAAGAAGATGGCCTCTGCCTCGTCTGCGAAGCCTGCATCAGCCTCGGCTGCAGCGACGTGATGGGCTACCCGCCGGAACATGCCGGCGACGGTCTCAGCCGGTTCACCACGCTCGTTGCGGCGCAAGTAGCGCCGCCGCAGGACTTCTAGCGCATTCTCCGAAAATTGTGCTTCGATGGCGGCATCCTTTGGTGCCGCGGCATCCTTTGGTGCCGTCTTCACGCCTTTCTTCATGTTTTCCGCCTCCACTATAAAGATCTGACCAGACGGACGCTCCTATGCGGCTAAGCGGCTTATGTCTGGATGCGAGACACAATGAAGCCTCCACAAGAAAGATTGCTTCGGCCCACGTCTTTCTTGATCGGGCTGGATATTCAGATGCTGTTTTGGGGGAATCAGCTGCGGTTGGTACGCAGCACGTCAATCTCGCGCCGGATGGATTCCAAATCGCCTAAGCCCAGGTAGACGATGGCGTAGCGAATGTATGCCACCTCATCAATCTGGCGCAGCTCGTCCACCACCATATCCCCAATCGTATGGCTGGCGACTTCTGCGCGCCCGGTTTGGCGAATAGCATATTCCACGCGGTCAATCAGGTTTTCCAGGCGCTCTGCCGGTATGGGGCGGCGCGCGCAAGCGATGCGCAGACCGGAGAGGATTTTCTCGCGGTCAAATTCTTCTCGCCGTCCATCGCGTTTCACGACCAATGGGTTGAGCAGGATGGGACGTTCTACAGTGGAAAAGCGCCGCTCGCACTCCAGGCATTCCCGGCGTCGCCGCATATTTCCTTGCGGATCCTGCCGTGTATCAACGACTTTAGTCGAAAGCGAGTGGCAATATGGGCATTTCATGCATGGGTCCCCTAAAAAAGTATACCCCTATATATAGGGGTTTGTGCTGGTTTACTTACTATTGGTTGGATAAGGATTATTATAGCACAGGACTGATATCTGGCAAGTAGCTATTTGGCGGGGTGCCAGGAGCACGGCAGGCGGATTAGCGCAAGTGGGTGATAGTTCGCAAGCGGCGCTAGAGCGGGTTGAACGCAATACAGATTGCGTTCAACCTGATACTACCAGTTTGAGGATTTTTTTGTGGTGAAAATCTCAGGCGTCCCTACAGGGCGTAGAAGGCATTTGCATATTTGACAAATAAGCAGATATGATTATGATAAAGCTATCAAACTTGCGAAGGAGTTGAATGATGGGCGCCAAGAGTGATACGAAACGTCATCGGGTGATTGTGTTTTCAACGCCTACCTGCCCCCATTGCCGGTCGGCAAAGCGTTATCTTGAGCAGCATGGCATCAGTTACGTGGATGTGGATGTGTCGCGCGATGTTTCGGCGGCGCGCGATATGGTGAGGCGGACGGGTGAGCAGGGTGTGCCGCAATTGGAGATTGACGGGCGAATGGTGGTGGGTTTCAACCGCGTGAAGATTGATCGGTTGTTGGGTTTGGGGCGGCGCAGTGAGGATGCGGAGGAGGCTCAACCTACCGGTTGAGGCTCAACCTACGGGTTGAGGCTCAACCTGCTGCCTGAGGCTCAACTAGATGGATCGGTAATCGGGGTGGTGGGTTTATCCCCCCAACCCCCCAACCCCCTTCCCCCACCGGGGGAAGGGGGAGTTTTTTACCTCGGTTGCACGGTGGAGGTGGTTGTGGTATTCATGGGTTTGTTGAAGGCAGGGTTGTGCAGGTGGGGTTCGGGATTTTGGTAACCGGGAAGCGGTTACAGGGCGCAGGAGAAAATTGGTTTTTTGCGGTGTGGCGGCGCCACACCGCAAAAAATCAATCAAAGAAAGACATTTGCAAGATAGCCGTTTTGCTTTTGCCCCAAAGTTGAAACGCACCCGGCAAAGATGCTTTCGGGATGAAGCAACTGGGGCAGTTGCGCCCTGGGGCAGTTGCGCCCTGGGGCGGTGGAGCAAATGTGGTGCTGGGCGTTTGTGTATGGGATTTAGGGGCGCCGGGTTCAGCCCAGGTATTGTTTCCAGGCGGGCGGGGTCAGCCGTGGGACGGCGCCGAGGGTGTGGATGCCCAGGGCTTCGAGGTCGGACCGCTCGTAGATGTAGGGGTCGAGGTAGTAGCTCAGCAGCACGAGTCCAAGCCCTGCTGCTGCCGCCAGGGCGATTTTTAGCCCGGGTCCCAGCAGGCGCGAGCGCAACGAGGGCGCCAGCAGCGCGGGGCGGGGAGTGTCCAGGCGCCGCGCGGGGACGCCGATGCCTTCGACCTGGGGGAAGTAGGCAGCTGCGTTTTCGGTCAGTTCGCTGCTGACCGCTTCGGCAATTTGCGTGCATTGGGCGGGATCGTTCCAATTCAGGTAGATGACGAAGACGGATTGCACGTTATCGCTGGCGAGGCTGGCTTGCACCGCATTGGCATCTACGCTCAGACCCTGGGCGGCGAGCCTTTCGGCGACTGCCTGCGCAAAGGCCTGGGTTATCGAAACATCCGCCAGGGCGTTGGCGATGTATTCTGACGTGAGCCAGGGGTAGTAGCGGTCGTAATCCTCGGATAGTCCCGCCGGTTCGGTGCCGGCGGCGAAGCGCATCACCGCCTGGTAGACGGGCGCGGGCGCGTGGGTGGTCAGGGCCACGTAGGCGATGACGACGAGCACGGGAATGACCGCAAGCCACCAGCGGCGCAGTAAGTGTTTGAGTAGTTGTTTTAGTTCCATGTAAATTCATCCCTGTTGGGCATGTTTTATGAGAGCGGCTATAATTCTGTTTGCGTGTAATGTATTGTAGCGTGCTTTGGGTAGGGCGCAACATGAAGGGAAGGGGTCGGGGACGCGGCGCGGGGACGCGGCGCGGATGTGCGGAGCGGGGATTTAACGCAGAGGCGCGGAGGCGCGGAGAACGCAGAGGGGGATTTAATGTAGAGACGCGGAGCGGAATTTGACGCAGAGGCGCGGGGATGCGGAGAACGCAGAGGGGTAGAAGAGGGAGGTGAGTATGCCTAAACCGGTGTTGGATCACTTTGGGTTGTTATCGCCGATTTATGAGTTGGTCATCCGGACGCCGGGGACGGCACAGGTGGAGGCGTTGTTGGACCTGAAGCCCGGGCAGTTGTTGTTGGATGTGGGCGGCGGCACCGGTCGCGTGACGCAGTTGCTGCAGGGCAGCGGAGCGCATCTGTTGCTGCTGGACCCTTCGTGGGGGATGTTGCGGCAGGCGCAGCGGAAGGGGTGCTGTGAGGTCGCGCAAGGGACGGCGGAGCGCCTGCCCTTTGCGGAGAATTCGCTGGAGCGGATTGTGGCTGTGGATAGTTTTCATCATTTCTGGAACCAACCCGCGGCGGCTAAGGAGCTGGTAAGGGTGTTGGCTCCGGGTGGGCGCCTGGTGATTGAGGAGCCTGATGTGCGGCGTTTTGTGGTGCGCCTGGTGGCGCTGGGGGAGAAGCTGGCATGGATGCGGAGCCGGTTTTTTGCGCCGGAGGCGCTGGCGGCGTTGTTCCGGGCGCCTGGAGTGGCTGTGAGGCTGCACTGTCCTCCGGAACTGCACGTTTTTTGGACGATTGTGGAGAAGGTAGGATGAGCTGGAAGAGCTGCAACCCTCACCGGTTGTGATACGGATTGGAGCGGGTATAATGAAGGGACGCCGGCAGGTCAAGCTTGTGGTTGGCCAAATGGCAATTCACTGACTTTCGAAGGAGTGTGAGGCATGGGTACTGGCAGTGGCGATATGACGATTTGGATTCTGTTGCTGGGCGGTTCGATGCTCTTCCTGTTTTTGCCGCAGTGGTTGGCGCGCCGGAAGGAATCGAAGAAGATGGCGACGCTGGAGACGGGGCAGCGGGTTCTGACGATCGGCGGTTTCATTGGGGAACTGACGAAGGTGGACCGCGAGCACAATATGGCGCGCCTGCGCCTCAGCGAGGGGCTGGAGGTGGATATTTTGTTGAATGCTATCGCGCGCCCGCTACCCGAGGCTTTCGCCTGGGAAGCCATTGCCGGTGTTGATGACGCAGAAGAGGAAGATGAAGCTTCGGAAGCGTAACGGTCTGGCGGTTTTAGCGGCTGTTGTCTAAAGGTTTGGTGAAGTATGCATCTTTCTGCTGCGGTCGCCAAGGTTAACAAATGGGCTGTACAACAGGGCGGCGATACGCTGGAGCTGATCGAGCGCCCGCGCGGGGGGCTATCGCTGGTTTTAGCCGACGGGCAGAGCTCGGGACCGGCAGCCAAGCAGGTGAGCATCTGGGTGGTTCGCAAGGTGGTGACCGAGCTCGCCGAGGGGGTGCGCGATGGCGCTGCCGCCCGTGCGGCCAATGATATGCTGCACGCGATGCGTGAGGGCAAGGTTTCTGCCACGCTGGTGATTCTCTCGGTGGACCTGGCGAGTCGTTCGCTGGTGATAACACGCTGTGGCAATCCCGAGGTTTATGTGCGGGAGCCTGGGGGGCAAATACGGCGACTGGAAGGCTCGGCGCCGGCGCTGGGATTTCACCGGCATGTGCGCCCGCTGGTAGATTCGCTGCCCCTGGAGCCGGGATTGTTGTTGTGCGCTTTTACGGATGGGGTAATTCACGCCGGTAGCCGGCGGGGACAGTCGCTGGACGTGCCCGCTGCGCTCGCGGCGCTGTGGGAGAGCGCGCCACAGGCGCAGGCGATTGCCGACGGTTTGCTTTCGCGGGCGCTGGAACTGGACGAGCAGCGCCCGGTGGATGATACGAGTGTGGCGGTCTTGCAGGTAATGGATGGGACGGCTTCGGGACCACGTTTTCTGCACGTGGAGATGCCGTTCGCGGATGGGTGAGCGCTCGTTTGGGTAGCCTGATGCCGTTATAGCCTGCTTGAGGGGGCATTTAATTCGACGCGAGTGCTAAGGTGAGGGCGATGCCTTTGATCGGAATTGTAGGCCCGTGCTCTGCCGGTAAATCGGTTTTGGCACGGCAGCTGCGTGCACTGGGCTATGCGGTGCGCGAAATCCGTCAGGAGCATTCGGTGACGCCGACCATGTGGAAGCGCATCACCAACCCCGATGTTTTGATTTACCTCGATGTGCGCATGGATGTCGCTGCCCGGCGTGAAGGGCTGGACGCGCCCTCTTCCTGGTGGGTTGAGGAGCGGGAGTTCCGCCTGGCGCACGCGCGACAGCATTGCGATTTCTACCTCGATACGAGCGAGCTCACGCCCCAGGAGATTTCGGTGCAGGTAGTGGATTTCCTGCACAGTTGGGAGCAGGCGCAGTAGTACGGAGACTTCTTCTATGGTAATTCCTTGTATCAGTTTTGTGGGGCGGAGTGGCGTGGGCAAAACCACGGTCATTGAGCCGGTTGTGGCGCACTTGACGCAGCGCGGGCAGCGCGTGGCGGTGGTGAAGCACACGCGGCATGTGGGGGTCGAGACCGACCTGCAGGGGAAGGATACGCGGCGTTTCTGGGATGCCGGCGCGACGCAGACGTTTCTGGTCACGCCGGACAGCGTGACCCATATCGCGCGGGTCGTGGAGCCTTCGGTCGCGGCGACCGTTGCGGGAATTCGGGATGTGGATGTGATTCTGGTGGAAGGCGACAAATTCGGCCCGCTGCCCAAAATTGAGGTGTTGCGGACTGCGTGTACAACAGAGCCGCTCGAGGGGCTTGTGGGGCGCATCGCCATGGTGAGCGATGGTCCCGGGCAGGTGGAAGGTTGGCCCCATTTCGCTCTGGCGGATAGCGCCGGGTTGGCGGATTACATTCAGGCGTGGATTACGGCGGCGCAGGCGCGGGTGGGGGATTGGGAAGAGCTGGAGCATACGGCGGACCTGGCGCTGGGCGTGTGGGCGCCGGATGGACCAGGGCTATTCAGTGCAGCGGCACAGGGGATGGCGGCGCTGACCGCCGTGGCGACGCAGGCGCCGCTGACCCGGGTTGCGACCATCGCGCTGGAGGCGGTGGACCGCGAATCCCTGCTGGTGGATTGGCTCAACGAATTGCTCTATCTCAGCGAGAGCGGCGGCGAACAGTTCGCCTATCTGGCCTTTCGTTTTGAGGTGCTCACCGAGACGACCTTGCGCGCTGTTGCAATGGGGGCGCGGGTGACCGAGGTCCGCAATGCTGTGAAGGCTGCTACCTTCCATGATTTGGCCATTCGGGCGACCGAGATGGGGTTGGAGACCACCCTGGTCTTCGATATGTGAGGCTCGCGCAAAAGCCTTCTGCCATGCGGCGAAATGGAGGTGGATCATGGTCAATAAGCGCGATTTCCAGCAGCTTAGCCCGTATATCTGGGAGCTGCCCCAGGCTTACGACTCGCGCATGCGCGCGCCCGCGCGCATTTTCGGCAGCGCCAAGGTCTTTGAGCAGGCCTTGCAGGATAGCTCCGCTCAACAACTCTGCAATGTGGCGATGCTGCCGGGCATTGTGAAAGCTGCGATGGCAATGCCGGATATTCACGAGGGCTATGGCTTTCCCATCGGCGGCGTAGCCGCATTCCCTTACGAGTCGGGCCTGGTCTCACCGGGTGGCGTGGGCTACGATATCAACTGCGGCGTGCGCATGCTGGCTTCGACCCTTGAGCAGGCGGAACTCATGCCGCACTTGGAGCATTTGCTGGCGGCGATTTACCAGAATTGCCCGAGTGGCGTGGGTGAGGGCGGGGCGGTGCGCCTGACCGCGAAGACGCTGGATCAGGTATTGGAGGGCGGTTCGGAATGGGCGAAACGCAACGGCTATGCCACCCAAGCCGATCTAGAAGCGACTGAGGATGGTGGGTGCATCCGTGGGGCGCGCGCCGAAGCGGTGCCGCAGCGCGCGCGGGAGCGGGGCATGCCTCAATTAGGCTCGCTGGGGGCGGGGAATCACTTCCTTGAGATTGATGTTGTGGATGCTATCTACGATGCGGCGACCGCGCACGATTGGGGTTTGTTTGAGGGTTGCGTGGTGGTGCAAATCCATTGTGGCTCTCGAGGGCTGGGGCATGAGGTTTGTGGGCAAACGCTGCGCCGCTTGCAGGATGCGCCGCAGCGTTACCAGATTCCGATTGCGGATCGGGAGCTGGTAGCGGCGCCAATCGGCTCGCCGGAGGGGCGGGAGTATCTGGCGGCGATGTTCGCCGCGGCGAATTATGCTTTTGCCAACCGGCAGGTGCTGGCGCACTTCGTGCGACTGTCTTTCGAGAGGGTTCTGGCGGGCAAGGTGCACGATTGGCACCTGCGGCAGGTCTACGATGTGGCGCACAATATCGCCAAGATGGAGACTCACCGGGTGGGGGGCAAGCCGGTGAAGCTGTTAGTGCATCGCAAGGGCGCGACTCGGGCGTTCCCTGCCGGTCACCCTGACCTGGCGGCGGGTTTCCAGAAGACGGGACAACCCGTGCTGGTTCCGGGGTCCATGGGGACGGCATCTTATGTGCTCGTGGGCACACCGGAGGCGCTGGATGAGACTTTTGGCTCGGTGTGTCACGGCGCGGGGCGGGTGATGAGCCGTAAGGCTGCCACGCGCAGCACGCGCGGCGAGCAGGTGCGGGTGGAGTTGCAGCGGCAGGGGATTCTGGTGCAGACCGGAAGCCTGCGGGGGTTGGCTGAGGAGGCGCCGCAAGCCTATAAGGATGTGAGCCTGGTGGTGGATTCGGTGGTGGGGGCAGGGTTGGCGCGGAAAGTTGCCCGGGTGCGCCCCATCGGCGTGATCAAAGGCTGAGGCTAGAAAAAAGAACCGGGCTTCCTATACGGAAGCCCGGTTGCGGTAGCAAGCGCTGATTACGCTACGCGGCTGACGTTGGCGGCTTTCAGGCCACGGTCGCTGCGGGTCACAGCGAACTGCACCTGGTCGCCCTCATGCAGGGTCTTGAATCCGCCGGTCTCGATGTCGGAGTAGTGGACGAAGACGTCCTTACCGCCATCTGCGGGGGTGATGAAACCGTAACCCTTTTTCTCGTCGAACCACTTGACGGTGCCGGTCCAAACGGCATTTTGACTGCTTTCCATATTTTCCATCTCGGGTAAATCCTCCATACTTACTGGTTAAATCTATGTGTCTGGGCATAACAACAGGCCGCTCCGAGGGGATCCTCTGAACGGCCTGTCACACGTCACTCTCAGGGACCTACATCGAAGAAACCCACATTATGTAACGCATCCACGCGTCATCCCGTGATTCCCTCTCACGGTGTCATTATTCCAGACAGGCGGGAGTATACCATGGTTCAGAAAGCTGTCAAGTTGACTTGTGGGGTCTTTCTTTTGTGTTTGTGGGACGTGCAAAGCGCGTCCCACAAACACTTTTTTCAGGTGTGGGACCTGTTTGGGCGAGGTAGGGCTACGGCTGTACCAGCTCTTCCTTTAGGGCTTCACCCAGGCGGCGGATGCCTTCCACGATTTTTTCGGGCCTGGCGTTCGAGAAATTGAGGCGCATGGCGTCGAAGCCGCCATCGTTTTGCGGGTAGAAGTTGTTGCCGGGTACGTAGGCGACCTTCTTGGACAATGCAGTGCGCATGAACTCGAAGGTGTTGATGGCTTTCGGCACGCGCGCCCACAGGAAAAGCCCGCCCGCCGGACGGGTCCAGGAACTGCCCTCGGGCCAGAATTCCTCGAGCGCGTCGAGCATGATATTGCGGCGCTCGTTGTAGACGGCGCGAATCTTGCGCACGTGTACCTTGAGGATGCCGCGCTGCGCGATGTCGTTAGCGATCATCTGGTCGAAGGTACTGCTGTGCAGGTCGGCGCCCTGCTTTGCCTGGACCAGGCGCGAGATAATCTCTGCCGGCGCGACAATCCAGCCGATGCGCAAGCCCGGCGCCAGGGTCTTGGAGAAGGTGCCGAGGTAGATAGTGCGTTCGGGAGCGAGGGCGGCGATGGGGACGATGTCCTCACCCTCGAAGCGGAGGGCGCCGTAGGGGTCATCCTCGACGATGATGAGGTCGTGTTTGCGCGCCAGTTCGACCAGACGGTGCCGGCGGTCCTCTGCGAGGGTGGTGCCGGCGGGGTTGTGGAAATTGGGCAAGACGTAGATGAAGCGCGGGCTTTCTTTTTCGAGCAGCGCGGGCAGTTCATCCACGATCATGCCGCCCTCATCCAGCAGCACGGTCACGAAGCGGGCCTGGTAGGCGCGCCAGGCCTGGATGGCGCCGAGATAGGTGGGGATCTCGGTAATCACGGGAGCGTCTGGATCAATGAACATTTTCCCGATCAGGTCGAGCGCCTGCTGTGAACCGGTAGTGATGAGGATGTTATCCGGGCTGTGCTGGATGCCGTATTTAGCCATGGATTCAGCAAGGAATTCGCGGAGCGGGCGATAACCTTCGGTGGCGCTGTATTGCAGTGCGGTCATCGGTTCTTCGCGTAGCAAGTAGCCGCATGCTTCTTCGATCTCGCGCACGGGGAAGAGCTCGGGCGCAGGCATGCCGCCGGCGAAAGAAATCACATCGCGTTGCTGGGTGATTTTGAGCAATTCTCGAATCGCGGAACTTTGCATGTGCTGGGTGCGCTCGGCTAAAAAGCGTTCCCAATGCACTGTGCCTTCGACAGAACTGGCATACACGGTCATAACAATCCTCCCTGGTGTGTGATTATGAAAAAAAGCGCCCCTGCGCGAAGCATCGGGCAGGGGGCATTGGTACGCGGCATGTCGGGCTAATACAGCCCGAGCATAGGAGCATGCGCAGCATGGCTGTGCGCTGCAGGAAGCCCGGCACTTTGTAGTGTGTCATCATTCTTCATTGTAGGCAAGTTCAGCGGGCTGTCAACAGCGTTTCGTCACTGGCAGGGCTGACAACTGACGGGGCAGCGGGGTGATTTTCACGGATGGGGGGAAGCCCTGGTCTGCGCCTGCTTTGGGAAAGACCAAAATCGGTTGTGCAAACAGACGAAGAGGGCCTTTTTTTGTATTTTGGGGACGCGCTTTGCGCGTCCCCAAAAACCTCTTTATCAGGCCGAACCATTACTCCAGCGGCGGTTGCCCGTTGTTTGGAAGCGGTTATACTACTTAGGGTAAAGGCTGAAGCAGGGAGCAAGGGACATGGTGCGGCAATTGACACCCGCAGCGGAGACGCGCGCAGAGATTCTGGTGGTGAATTCGCGCTTTATTGGCACGCTGGCGCCGGCTTTTAGCGTGGAGGAAGCGCGCGCTTTCATCGCACGCATCAAAGCTGAGTTCGCCGGTGCGACCCACAATGTACCGGCATTCGTCATCGGGCACGGCGCCTCGGTGACGGCGCACTGCCATGATGATGGCGAACCGGCGGGCACCGCGGGGCGCCCGGCGCTGGCGGTATTGCAGGGCAGTGGTCTGGGGGATGCCGTGGTCGTGGTGACGCGCTATTTTGGCGGGACCAAACTTGGCACCGGCGGGTTAGTGCGCGCCTATGGTGATGCGGTGCGCGCAGTGCTGGCGGTGACGCCGCGCGCGGAGAAGCTGACGACGCAGGTGGTGATGGTCTCAGTGCCCTACAGCAGTTTCGAAAGGGTGCGTCTGCTCGTCGCGAGTTTCCAGGGGTTGATGCTGGATGAGAGTTTTGGGGCAGATGTGACGCTGACGGCGCGCTTCCGGTTGGAGCAGACGACGGCTTTCCAGGAGGCGCTGCGCGAGCTTTCGCACGGGATGCTGGAGGCGGTGGTGGTGGAGACTAACCCGGATACGTTGGCGCCGGTGGGGTGAGTGGGTGGTTTTGTATTTGCTCCTTATGCCCTTCGTGTTAGAATACGAGCGATGGACCTGGGAATCGTCATCGTTAATTATCGGACCTGCGAGCTGCTGCGGCGCTGCCTGGAGACTGTCTTTGCCAGTGTCGGGGCGACCTTCCGCGTATGTGTGGTAGATAATGCCTCTGGCGATGGCAGTGCGGAGATGGTGGCGGAGGCTTTTCCGCAGGTAGTACTGATTGCCAATAGCGAAAACTCCGGCTATCCCGCCGCGAACAATCAAGGGCTGCGCGCGTTGGGCTTCGAGGGCGCCTGTGAGACGGCGCCGCGCTATGCGTTGTTGCTCAACCCGGATACGGAGATTCCGCCGGATGCGCTGTTGCGGGTGGTGGAGCTTATGGACGCGCGCCCGGAGTTCGGTGTTTTGGGACCTAAGCTGGTGCGCCCGGATGGCACCCTCGACCTGGCTTGCCGGCGCTCGTTCCCCTCACCGGAAATTTCCTTTTACCGGATGGTGGGCCTTTCCCGCCTCTTCCCCAAGAGCCGCCGCTTTGGGCAGTATAACCTCACGTATCTCGATCCCGATCAGGAAGCGGAAGTGGATTCGGTCGTGGGCGCCTTTATGCTGGTGCGCCGTGAGGCGGTGACGCGGGTGGGCTTGCTCGACGATAGTTTTTTCATGTATGGCGAGGACCTGGATTGGGCGTTTCGCATCAAGCAGGCGGGGTGGCGTGTGCTCTATACCCCGCAGGTGACGGTACTCCACGTCAAAAGGGCTTCGAGCCGGCATAGCCCCCGCGCGCGCATCGAGTTCTGGCGCGCGATGGAGATTTTCTACCGCAAGCACTATGCGGCGCAGACCCCGCGAATCGTACACTACCTGATTCTGGCGGCGATTCGCGTGACGTTGTGCTTTACACGCTGGTGGATCAAGGTGAGGTCATGAAGTACGAGCGTGCAGTGCGGGTGTTCATCCTGTTTTTGCTGCTGGCGGATATGCTGATGCTCGGCAGCGCGTTTCTGGCGGCGTATTTTGTGCGGCGCGCCGTGCCTTTGCCACAGCCGGCTGAGCTCGGGCCGTTACCGGAATACCTGGGCATGTTGGCGTTGCACGTAGGCTCGGTGCTGGTCGTGCTGTTTTTCGCGCGGCTTTATAATCTCGGTCTATCCTCGCGGGTGGATGAGTTCTACGGCATCGTCGCTTCGTGTACCATCGGCACCCTGATGGGGGTCGCGCTGGGTTCCCTGATGCTGCGGGATTTCAACGTGGGGCGGGATTATTCCCGCGCGATGCTGATTTACGTTTGGCTGTTGTCGATTATTTTCCTGTCCCTGGGACGCTTGTTCAATGGGTGGTTGCGGCGCAGCCTGACCCGTCGCGGTTGGGGACGGCGCCGCGTGTTGATCGTGGGCACCGGACCCATCGCGCAGATGATCCTGCAGAAGATTCTCTGGACCCCCTCGATGGGCTACGATGTGGTGGGGTTGATTTCCAATAACGGTGATGCTGCTTCCGCGGTGCTGGATGTGCCGGTTATCGGGAAAGCGGCGCAACTGGGTGAGATTATTGCGAGCCTTGTGACGGATGAGGTCATCATCGCACTGCCGGAGGAGACCTCACATCAGGAGATCCTCTGGCTGATTTCCGAATGTGAGCGCGGGCGGGTGACGATTCGCGTGTATCCTGACCTGTTCCAGATTATGGCGGGTCCGGTGGGTATTGGCGAGTTGGGGGGCTTACCCCTGCTGACCGTGCGGGATATCGCCCAGACGGGGTGGCGTCGTGTTGCCAAGCGGTTTGTAGACCTGCTGGGGTCTACTGCGGCCCTGGTGCTGCTCTCGCCGCTGATGATGGGGATCGCCGCCCTGATTCGCCTGGAATCGCCCGGTGGGGTATTCTATGCTCAGGAGCGCATGGGGTTGGATGCGCGCCCCTTTCCGATGATCAAGTTCCGCTCCATGCGTTCGGATGCGGAGAAGACGGGTCCGGGTTGGACCACGTCTGACGATCCCCGCCGGACTCGCACAGGCGCCTTTTTGCGCAAGACGAATCTGGATGAGCTGCCGCAGTTTATCAATGTGCTGTTGGGCCACATGAGCCTGGTAGGGCCGCGCCCCGAGCGCCCCGTCTATGTGGAGCAGTTTCGGCGGAGCATTCCCCGTTATATGGAGCGTCACCGCGAGAAAGCCGGCATGACGGGCTGGGCGCAGGTGAACGGCCTGCGCGGCGATACCTCGATTACCGAGCGCACCAAATATGATTTGTGGTATATCGAGAACTGGTCGCTGTTGCTGGATATCAAAATTATCGTGCGGACGGTGTTGCAGTTCTTCCGTTCGCCTAATGCTTATTGAGCGGTTTTGAGATGACGATGACGCCTGAGGATCGCAATACCGGAGTGGCTTCGGAGCTGTATGACGAGGCCTATTTTCTGCACGCCTGTGAGGGCTATGCGGAGTTTATTTCCTCCGAGGGCGCGGAGCTCTCCCGCAGACTGGCTGAAGCCTGGCGTGCGGCGGGCATCGCCCCTGGCATGGCTATCCTCGATATCGGTTGTGGACGCGGTGAGATTCTGCGGCACGTCGCTTCGTTGGGCGCGCGCGCTTATGGCGTGGATTATGCGCAGGCAGCGGTGCGCATGTCGCGCCGCATCGGAGATACGGCGCCCACCGAGCATTTCCCGGTGGGCGTGTATCAGGCGGATGCCAAACGCCTGCCCTTCCCGGATGGCAGCTTCGAGCGTGTGTTGATGCTGGACATCGTGGAGCATCTTTATCCGGTGGAGCTGGACGCTGCGTTGGCGGAGGCTTTCCGCCTGCTGCGCCCGGGCGGGCTTCTGGTGGTGCACACCGCGCCCAATGTGTGGTATGACCGTTATGCGTATCCTGTAGTGCGCGCCGTGCGCCGGGTGATGGGGCAGGGAGCAGCGTATCCGCGCAATCCGCGCGAATTTCTGGTGCCGGAAAACGTTCACGTCCACGTGAATGAGCAATCGCTGTTGAGTTTGCGGCGTGGGCTGCGCCGTGCGGGTTTTCAGGGCTTGCGGGTGTGGCTCAGCAGCCCCCCTCAGCAGCGGCGGGAAGGGCTGCTATTTCGAATCGCGCGGACTTTGCTCTTCGACATGCCCCCGTTCCGCTGGTTCTTTGAGCGCGAGCTCTTTGCCGTGGGAGAACGATGAAAGACCGGCGTCCTGTGGACGAGCTCTCCATTGAGGAGCTCGAAGAGATTTTGCGGCTGAAGAAGCGTGAGGCGCGTCTGGAGCGTTTGCGGGCGCGCCAGGGCGAAGCGGTCGATTCCGAGGCGCCGGCAAGCTCTGCGGCGCTTTCGCCAGCGCCGGTTGTGTCGCCACCTGCCTCGGGGCGCTACAGTGTGGTGCTGGAGGAACCGGCGCGTGGGCGCGGCGAACGCCGCAGCATACAGTGGCGCTGGGTTACCGATAAACTGTTGCTGATGGTGGAGGTTTTGGCCATTCTAGGCCTGGTGCTGGTGGCGACGCAGATGCTCTCCACGATCCGCACGCTCAATGCGGAGAGTCAGGAGCAACAGGCGGCGCCCACGCCCACGCCGACACCGGTGATCAGTGTGGCGGTGCTGCCCGGCGGGCACACGCCGCCGGATGTACGCGGGGAGTCGCAACCGCTGGCGATTCCCATCCACCTCCAGAAACTGGTGGCAGAGATTACGCCCTTGCCGCCGCCTACGCCAGGACCCGAGCACGCGCAGCGCATCGTGATCACGACGATTGGTGTGGATGCTCCCGTGGTCGAGGGCGATGATTGGGAGGCGCTCAAGAAAGGCGTCGGACACCATATTGGCAGCGTCAATCCGGGGGAGCGCGGGAATTGCATTATTTCGGCGCACAACGATATCTACGGGGAGATTTTCCGGAATCTGCCCGAGCTGCGGGTGGGAGATGAGATTTTGGTTCATACGGTGTCGCAGGTGTACCGTTATGTGGTGCGCCAGACCCGCATCATTGAACCGACGGATGTCAGTGTGATGATGCCGACGAATACGCCGGTGCTGACCTTGATTTCTTGCTATCCGTATCGCGTGGATACGCAGCGGATTGTGGTGATTGCCTCTTTGGAGTGAGCGCTGGCGCCGCAAGCAGGGTGGGCGCTTAGAAGCTATTCAAAAAAAGTTACGTTCTTATTTGTAGGAGGATGAGGATCAATGGCGCAGAGAACGAAGATGGCGGCGTCGAAAAGCCGCGCGCAGGTTGTGGATGAGAAGGCGACGGTGAGCCTGGCTGAAGAGTATCGCTATGTGCTGGTGGATTTGAAACGTATTGCGATTCTGGCGGTAGCGATGCTGGGATTGCTGGTCGTGCTGGCGCTGGTGCTCACCTGAGCGGGGAGCGGCAAAGCGCCTGAATGTGCGTTAGATACCCCACCACCAGCCCAGGAGGGTGTGGGTGAGGAGCATCAGCCAAAAGTTTTGGGTCAACAGGAAAATCAGGGCGCTGCTGATGCCTAAGGCTGCGCGCAGCAGTAGCCCTCGGCTCGCGGCGACTTCGCGCAGGTCGGTCCAGCGCGCGGGGTTGACTGCCGCTTCGAGCAGCACGAGCAGCATGCCTGCCCACACCCCTGTCTCTGTCCCCCAGAGCAGGATGAAAGGCTCACGGTAGAAGGTCCAATGCGCCTCGTGGATGACCGCCTCGCGCAGGGAGACGGTGATATCGCGCCGCCCCCGCCGGACATCGCTGTGCGCGCGGCGCAGGTACGACTGCGCGAAGGCGACCAGGATCGCCGCTCCCACTGCCAAGCCCACGGCCCAGAGGCTATCTTTGAACCAATCTGCCCAGGTGGAGGGCAGCGTGTGCGTGAGGCTGGTGCTTTGCAACCAGGGGAAGGACTTGAGACCTAAGGCGCTTTCCTTGAGCACGCCGCGCCATAAGAGCACCGCTGCGGGAATTCCCACCGCATAGAGCAGGCGAGCTGTATGTTCGATCCACGGGCGACCGCGCCAGGCGCGCCACTTGCCGTACCATGCCTGGGGGCGTCCACCCATGTTGCGGATAGCCCAGCCAATCCAGGATACCAGGCAGGCTATCAGCAGGGAGCCTGCCAGCCAAAGCCAACGCTCTTCCCAGGGTCCTAGATCGTTGCTCAAGGTCTACTTCTCGCGCAGGGGGATGGTCACGATGACCTTGGTGCCTTTGCCGGGTGTGGATTGGATGACGGTCTTGCCACTGATGAGCGTGGCGCGCTCGTGCAGGTTGAGCAATCCCAAGCTGCTGCGTTGTGCATAGCCCTCTTCGATCGCCGCGACATCAAAGCCCTTGCCGTTATCCTCTATTTCCGCGATGGCGCTCAAACCGCGTTTGAATAGCCGGATCCAAAGATCCGTGGCTTCTGCGTGTTTGCGGGCATTGGTGATGGCTTCCTCGATGATGTAGAACAACGTCCCCTGGGCGTCCTTGCTCAGATAGTTTTCTATCCCGGTTTCTATCTCGAGGTGTATGGAAAGGCTAGCTATCTCCGCCATTTTTTCGATGTATTGTTCCAACGCTGCGGTGAGGCCCTGGGTTTCCAGAATGAGCGGGCGTAGGGTAAAGAGCATTTGGCGGATCTCTTTGGTGGTGCGCCGCGCCAGGTCCTCCAGGTGTGTCAGTTCCTCAATGGCTTGTTGGGGGGATTTGGCGAACAGGAGGCGGGTGTAGTTGAGCCGCATGGCGATGGCGGCGATGGTCTGCGTGGGACCATCGTGCAAGTCGCGGGCGAGTTTCTTGCGCGCATCTTCTTCCACGGCTACAAGCCGTTCCTTTTCATCCATCAGGTTCTGGTAGAGCCGGGCGTTTTGCAGCGCCATCACGGCTTGATTGCAGACCGCTTCAAGGAGGTCGCGGAAATCTTCCGGGTAGCCGCCAGTTTCGGGGTTAGCCATGATCATGACGCCATAGTTTTCAAAACCGGCGCGCAGGGGCACCACCACCGCCTGGCGACATTGGTGCATGACGACGAATTGGCCCAGTTCGGGGTCTGCCCCCGGGTCGGAGACCAGCGCGGTGCCGGTGGTTTCGAGCGCTTCGCCCAGCACCCCTTGACTCCCGGCAAGCCGCAGGCGCCGGTCCTGCATGGTGAGGCCGCGCGATGTTTCGACATAGAGCTTGTGGTCCATGCCGAAGAGCATGATGACCTGTACCTGGCGGACGTTTGCGCCGACGAATTCCTCAAGCCCCGCTTGTGTGACGTCCAGCGCCGCATCAAGCACGCGTTCGTAGTTCAGGGTAGCGCTCAGGGTGCTAGCCAGCTCGAAGATCAGCCGCACTTTTTGGTGTGCGGTATCAATGGCTGTTTGTGCTGTCAGTTCTTGCTTGCGGCGTTCTTCAGTGAGCTGTTTGCGGATGCGGTTGCCGATGTAGCTGACCCCGCCGCCGGCGAGCAGCAGAATCGCGCCGCTGGCGATGTGGGGCATTGCGTCAGCAATGGTCTCGCCGAGCGGTAATCCGCTGTTGAGCCAGGCGCTAATCCAGGCGTTCCACCAGTAGATGAACACGGTTAACAGCGCCATCCCCAGGCTGACCAACCAGTTGTAACGCAGGGAGGTGGTGATGATGGGAATCAGCGACATGAAGAGCAGGGGGCTTTCTGTGCCGCCGGAGGTGATGATGAGTCCTAGCGTTAGCGCAATATCCAGCAGCAGGGTGAAGGGGGCGATGGAGGCCTGGAATGAGCGGAGGATGAGCAGGAGCGTGACGAGCATGTTCGCGATTCCCCCGGTGACTAACATGGCAATGACCTCACGGGGGAATTCGGTGCCTGAAGAGAGGGCTGTGGCGGTGGTGATGACACCTACTGCCAGCAGAAAGAACCAGCGCAGGTTGCTGTAAAGCCACTCGATTTTGACTTCAGGCTCGTTGTACTCGCGTTTCATACAATTATTATACTCGCAATTTCGAGGGTTGCCAGTGTCAAGTGGGTATGGGTGTGTTTCATTCCGGGGGCGAAAATCTTGTGAAAATTGATTTTTGACGGTGGGGCGCAGCCCTACCGTCAAAAATCAATCAAAGGCTATCTTTTTTTTGTGATTTTTGCGGGCTGCGCCCGCAAAAATCACGCTTGCGGAGAGCGGAGCGGAGGGTTTTTTGAGTGATCTAGCCGATTTTGCCACTGTGGTTTTTTTCCGTGTATTCCGTGGTTTTATATCCGAGATCGAGGCATTCCATGGCAAACAAAAAACTGCTCATCATCGGCGCCGGCATGGCGGGACTCTCCGCCGGTTGTTACGCCCAAACGAACGGCTTTGACTCCGAAATCTTCGAACTCCACGCTATTCCGGGAGGCCTCTGCACCTCCTGGCAGCGTCGCGGCTACACCTTCGATGGCAGCATCCGCTACCTCAACGGCGCTAGCCCCAGCAGCCTCACCCACGAGCTCTGGCGGGAACTGGGCCTCCTCCAGGACGCCCCCATCTACTATTACGACCGCTTCATCCGCTTCGAGGGGCGGGATGGGCGCGCCTTCACCCTCTACACCGACCTCGACCGCCTGCAGGAACACATGCTCGAGCTCTCCCCGCAAGATGAGGACGTCATCCACGAATTCATCGAAGCCGCGAAGCAGTTCCGCAAGATGGAAATGCCCCTGGACCTGACCCCTGCCACACCCCTGGAGGCCATGGAGCTCGGACAGACCATGCTGCCCATCCTTTGGCCCGCATTGCGCTGGCGCAGCGTTCCGGTGCGCGAATTTGCCGCGCGCTTCAAGGATCCCTTGCTACGCGAGGGGCTGCCCGAGTTCTTCCAGTTCTCGCCGCCGGATTTCCCCATGATGCTGCTCTTCTCCGTCCTCGCCATGATGCACGACCGCGAAGCCGGATACCCCATCGGGGGTTCGCAGCGCCTCGCCGACACCCTGGCAGAGCGCTACCGGGAGCTCGGCGGCGCGATTCACTACCGTTCCCGCGTCACCCGCATCCTGGTTGAGAATGACCGCGCTGTGGGCGTAGAGTTCGAGGATGGCAGCGAGCGCCGCGCAGATGTCATCATCTCCGCTGCCGATGGGCACAGCACCCTCTTCAACCTGCTCCAGGGGCGCACCCTCAGCGCCGCGCAGCGCACCTATTATCGCGACCTGCCTGTCAGCAAATCCATCCTCCAGGTCTCGCTCGGCGTAGCGCAGGATTTTTCCGCCGAAACGCCCGCCGTGAACCTCCCCCTACCGGAACCCATCTACCTGGGCAACGTGCGCCACGAAAGGCTCGTGCTCAAGCACTACTGCTTCGACCCCACCATGGCGCCGCCGGGACACTCGGCGCTGAGCGTATGGTGCGAGGCGGATTACAACTACTGGCGCAGCATGCGCGCCCACCCCAAACACTACCGCGCCGCCAAAGACCTCGTCGCCCAGCAGGTCATCACCGCCCTGGAGGAACGCTATCCCGGTCTGGCTGAAAAGGTCGAGGTCGTGGACGTCGCCACCCCCATCACCTACGAGCGCTACACCGGCAACTGGCGCGGCGCCTTCGCCGGTTGGGCTTTGGGTACCCGCAAGATGAGCATGATGATGACGGGAGGCATGAGCAAGACCCTCCCGGACCTTGATAACTTCCTGATGATCGGACAATGGGTGGAACCGGGCGGCAACGTGGAACTTGCGGTCGCCTCCGGGCGCGATGGCATCAAAGACCTCTGCGACCAGGAAGACCGTGATTTCTGCACCCAATTCCCGCGGGCAGGCGCCGGCGCTTAGCCCCCTGCCCCAAACACCAACACAAGGAGACTCAAATGACTCTCGATCCCAAACCGCTTAGCGGGCGCATCGCCCTCGTCACCGGCTGTAGCCGGCGCATCGGCATCGGCGCCGCCATCGCCCACCGCCTCGGGGCGCTCGGCGCGGACCTGCTGATTCACGCCTACAGCGCCTACGACGCCGAACAGCCCTGGGGCTCCAACCCCGAGGACGCGCCCACCCTGCTGGAAGAATTGCGCCAATACGGCGGTCGCGCGCAGCGGCTCGAGGCTAACTTCATGGAACCCGATGCGCCGCAACGCTTGATGGATCAAGCCGTGCAGCACTTCGGGCACATTGATATCCTCATCGCCAACCACACCTACAGCACCATGGGCGCCCTCGAAGACCTCACCGCCGATGAGATTGACCGGCACCTGCACGTCAACGTGCGCGCCACCATGCTGCTGCTCAAAGCCTTTGCCGCCCAGCACAACGCGCAACCCGACGGTTGCGCGCAACCTGGCGGGCGCATCGTGATGCTCACCTCGGGCCAACACCTGGCGCCCATGCCCGCGGAACTCGCCTACATCGCCTCCAAAGGCGCACTGCACCCCCTGTGTACCAGCGTGGCAGCCCACCTCGCGCCTCGGGGCATCACTGTCAACATCGTCAACCCCGGCGCCACGGATACCGGCTACGCTGACGCCGAGCTCTACGAAACCGTGCGCGCGCTCGAACCGCAAGGACGCTGGGGCGAACCCGACGACGCCGCGCGCCTCATCGCCTGGCTCTGCACCGATGACGCCCGCTGGATCACCGGGCAGGTCATCAACTCCACCGGCGGCGGTCCCTGAACCCCGTAAAAACCGGCCTCACGCCAGAACGCAAAAGCGCCAGGGAATCCATACCCTGGCGCTCTTTGGTTACTTTACACCTAAATCTAAGAACCCTTTGTGTCCTTTGTGTCCTTAGCGTCCTTTGTGGTACTCTTCTCTCACTGCGCCACAGACATCTCCACCGGCGACGTTTCCAGGCGCCGCAGCTCCACCTCACGCCCGCGCCCCACCGTCTCCCAGCGCACCGCGGTCTCATAATCCACCTCCGCCACGAACACCGGCTGATACTCGCCCACATGCACGCGCCGGAGCCACTCCTCCGCTGTGCGCTGGCTCATCGGCGTATGGCGATTGAACAACATAAAGCCAATCCCGCCATCCCGCAGCCCGGCGCAATCCGTCGCCAGCGCACTCTCCCACGGATACGGATTCCCATCCGCATCCACGCCCGTGCGCCGAATCTCGAACTGGCGTCCCACATCCCGGCAGTCCAGCGTCGCAAAAAACACGTCGGAGGGTGGCAGCGGATCCGGCAGCGGATACGCCGTGCGCCCCGCCTGCCGCACCCTGATCGTCGCCTCCATCCGTCCCCGTCCATACTGGCTTGCGATACCCGTCAACACCACCGGCTCCACATTCGAATCCGAACCCATATCCCCAATACCCGTTATCAGTGTTACCGCTGCCGTCAGCAGTAACGTGCTTTTCATTACCATCACTTAACACCTCACAAAAAGATTCGCCGGATCAACCGGATCCGGCGATGGTACAACCCCAGAATTCTAAAAGAAACCCCAAATCTGTCAAGAGAGCAGGAAAAAAGGGCATTCGCAACAGTTCAACGGGCTTCTACACTAAACCCTCCCCAATCAGCGTCGCTGTACCCAGCGCATCTGCGTCCATCTGCGTCCTAAAACTCTCCGCGTCTCAACATTAAACTCTCCCCTTTGCCCAACAGCACACTCCTAAACTTGATCAAAATCGGAGATTCCCCTATAATGAAATTAATCCTCTCCCATTCACAGGCCCTTTGGTTCACAGGAGGTTACAATTGGCAAAAAATCAAAGAGCACATCAAACCAACCCTGGCACTTACCAAATTCAGGTTACAGCATAAGCGAGACTCAGACTTACGAAAGGCAGGAGCAACGATGAAATCCAAAGACACCCTGGTCATTGACCTTACAGTAAATTGGCGGATGTTAGTCTTTTTGGGGGCTGTTGTGCTACTATCAATCCTTGCCTACTCAGGCGTTATCGCACAGAACGGGAACCCGCCGTCCACCAACGACGCCGCTATGGCGCCAATAGCCGATGAACCACAAGCAGTAGTGGTCACTGTACCCAACTCACCAGAGGGACAGGATGGCAATCTGGTATACACCACGAACGGTGAGTGGGTGCCGCGCGATTCCATCGGAGCAACATCAATGTCTTCTCTAAACAGTGCAGAGATTCAAACTACTAGCGGAGGTATGCGGCATGTCTATCTAACCAAGAACAGTTACAACACCAATCAAGTTCGCACCGCCTGCGCCAGCGGCTACCACACAGCCTCACTCTGGGAACTCTATGACGTCTCCAACCTGATCTACGACTACAGCCATCCCGCCGCGTATACCAAGGCGGATAGCGGCTATGGTCCGCCCGCGTATTGGTACGGTTGGGTGCGCACCGGCTACGATAGCTCCAGTAGCAGCACGATCGGCACCGGCAATTGCACCAACTGGACCAGCACCAGCAATACCGTCTACGGGGTATCGGTGCGCCTCTCCCGAACCTGGGAGACGGCGCCTGGCGATATCGGCCCCTGGGATGCCACATCCTTAACCTGTGACTACACCGGTCCCGTCTGGTGCGTGGGGAACTTCTCCACAGTGTATCTGCCGCTCATCCTCAGAAATTTCTAGGCAAAATCGCGTTTCTCTGGTGTTTTTGTGGCGAGCTTCGCCTCACCACAAAAACACCCCTCCGCGCCATTCGTGAAATTCGTGGCAAAATTATGCGCGCTTTACCGGGATTTCGTAGCAAGTCGCTGACCGAAACCGCTCACAAGGAGTGCGAGCATGCCCACAGGCCTTCTCATCATTGACATTCAAAACGACTACTTCCCAGGTGGCAAAATGGAGCTGGAAGGCAGCGACCAGGCAGCCAAAACCGCCAGGCAGCTGTTGAACTTCTTCCGCGCGCGCCACCTACCCGTTTTCCACATCCAGCACCTCGCCACCCGCCCCAGGGTTGTACCCAACCCGGTTGTACCCAACCCGGTTGTACCCAACCCGGTTGTACCCAACCCGGCGACCTTTTTCCTCCCCGGTACCTCCGGCGCGGAAATCCACCCTGAGGTACAACCACTCGAAAACGAAACCGTTGTTCAAAAACACTTCCCCAACAGCTTCCGAGAAACTGAACTGCTGCAACTACTCCAACAACATCAGGTCCAACGCCTCGCCATCGCCGGAATGATGACGCACATGTGCGTGGATGCCACCGTCCGGGCGGCAACCGACCACGGCTTTGAATGCCTCATCGCGCACGACGCCTGCGCCACCCGCGCCCTAAACTTCGGCGGCAGGACCGTTCCCGCACCCGACGTGCATGCGGCCTTCCTCGCCGCCCTCAACGGCACCTATGGCAAAGTCCTATCCACAGCAGAGATAATAGCAAAGGGATTTGACGACCTCACTGAGGAATAACACTGCATACCGGGCGCTTCAACACCGCCCTCAACCCGAAGACAACGCCGGCGCCTTCGAGAATGCCGGATTTAGTCCGGCAACAGAGTGCGCTCAGATGGCACAAGCTTCTTTTTAGCCGCCCCTACAGAGCGGGGTTGGTTACCACCACGGTTGTACAGGCACTCAAGTGCCTGCCTACTCTCAGACGTCCCTACGGGACGCGGGAGAGAGTTGATTTTTGGCGGCGGGTGAAGTCCCGCCGCCAAAAATCAATCAAAGGAGAGGGGGGCTTTGTGTGATTTTCGTGGACGGTGAGGTCCCGTCCACGAAAATCACGCTTGTGGAAATGCGATGCAATCGCGGCAATGTTTGAGGCTATGGGTTGCGCAGGACCAGCGGCAGGTAGACCCAATACGATTCGCTGCTGACGATGATCTGCCCGGTATGCCCGGCGCCATCATTGTAGGTATAGGTTCCTGGTTCGGTGAATTGCCGCCGGTAGCTGCGCCCCGGCGCTACCATGCCGCCATCGAAGCCGAGGGTGTCGCTCAATGGGTTGCGCGCGCTGAGCAGGTGCAGGAAGGGATTTTCCAGCAGCGCGAGCTGTGTCTCCGGCGGCACCATGGTCTCCCAGGGAGCCTCCCAGGCTACCGTACCGCCCAGCGGTATGGTGAGCGTCGCCGGGGTGGGACCGGCGGGGCTCAGCGTTACCTGCGCGAGTTCCCCGTCCGTCCAGGGTGTGAGCGGCACGTTGACGTGTACGATTTCGTTGATGACCTGGATCACCGGGCTGCGCCACGATTGATAGCCCGGCTTACCCTCTACCTGCAGGTAGTAATAGCCCGGCGGAGTGAAGAAGGCGAAGTAGCCATCCGCTCCGGTGACTTGCGGGTTGATCTGATTATCGTAGAGGTGCGCGGGCCAGGGCACCCAACCGCCCCAGTTGGACATAGAGATCATGCAGGTTACGGTGATACCGGAGATGGTGTGCAAGGTGGGGCTGATAGGCTCGAAGCCCTGTGTCACGTCGAAGATGTAGCCATCAGGATCAATTGTGACGCTGCCGCTCGTGCAACGCAGATAGTCAACGTCGCAGATGTTGACCGCGTGTGCGCGCTCAATCTCGTAAACCCAGTGGTCTTCCTCCCAATGCCCGGTGTGCCACTCGCCTTCGACCTTGACGCGCGGTTGGGTATCCTCACAAACGTAGAGGTGTAAACGGGAATCCCACGAACTGCCCGCGCCCCAGGGGATAGACCAGTTGTTGGTGGCTAATTGCCCGGCAGCGTTGCGGAAGTGCAGGATGTAATCCTTGCCCGCCAGTGGACCGCTGACGGGTGAGGCTTCCCAGTAGGAGCGCTGCGGATCCCAGAAACTGGCTACGGGCAGCAGATGGACGGCGGTGCTTTCTTCGCTGCACTGAGTGGGATTGGAGAGGATGCAGGCGCTGGCGGTAATGGTAATCAGTTCTTGCGCGTGCAGGGTTTGATAGGTAGCGGTGAAGACGCCACCCGCGCTGCTCGTGGTGGTCATTACCTCAGTGCCGTTCTCAAAGACGCGGATCAGGGCATTGCCCAAGGCAAGCCCGCCCACATTGACGACGTCGTTGATGTAGCAGTACTCGCCATCGCTGAGGGAGGTAATCAGCGGGGGGTAGAAGGGGGTGATGGTCTCCACGCCCAGGTTGAATTGATGCGAGCCTGCCATGACAGTAGCCCGGTTGTCGAGCACCTCGCCGGGTTGCGGATGGCCCACCGCGCTGATGTGCACCTCCGCCGCATCATTCACCGCAATCGGGTCAGGGGTGTGCCAGTGCAGGCTCTGCCCCTGGGCGCTAAAGATCATCGCCGGGTTGTGGGTCTCATATTCCAGCGCTAACGGCGCCGGCAACTCATCGGTGAAAGTGAGATACAAGGGGTTAGGGTCGGCGTTGCCGTGGAAGAAGCGTAGGAGGTAATGTTGCCATACCGCAAAACTTACTTCGCCGGAAAAACTGTCTACATTCACGATTCCCTTGGGCGCAAACGCCAGTTTCTCGGCAATCAGGTCGGTTTCGGGGGTAAAGCGGTATTCGTCGGCGCCGAGGTCAGGGAGGGTGCCCGCAGGTGTGGGACGCGCGTCGCCGTCCAGGTCGTGTAGCACGCCTGCCTGGAGGGCACGCTCGACCGCCATCGAGAAGCGGGTGAGGTGAACGCCGTCCCAATCGAAGCCCGCCGGTCCATCAATGTGACCGGTCTCCACGATTGCACCGACGGTGGGGGTGGTGTTGCGGTCCCAGAGGGTCTGCCGCAGATTTGCCGCGCCGGTGCCTGCCAGGCGCACGCCGGTCAGGTTCTCTGCCAGAATGGTGTTGGTGAGTACGACACTCGCGCCATTCTCGACATAGAGCGCGTTCCCGGCGTTGCGCGCCAGGGTGGTGTGCCAGGCGGCGAGCTGTGTATTGGGGACGAGGCGCAGCGCATCACCGGCGAGATCCACCAGGGCGGTGTTGACGAATTGCGCGCCGGTGTTGGGATGCAGTTTAAGCCCCTTGCGGCTATCGCGGATGAGGTTGCTATCCAGGGTGAAGCGCCCGTCTGCCAGGACGCTCAGCCCGCGGTTGTGCTCGAAGGTGTTCCGCTCCAGGGTCAGTTGGGTGTTGGGACCGTAGGCGAAGATGGTGAAATTGGTCTCCGGCAGCGTATCTACCCGGGCAGCAGCGCTGCCGTTAGCGGCAATAAGGCTATCGGCGATGATGACGTGGCTGTTATAGAGCCGCAGCGCTACATCCGGGCGCCAGCTCCAGCCGTAGCCGTTCTGGATGATGTTCACATGCTCGAGTCGCAGTTCTCCGGTCAACACGTTCCGTGCGGCGATGGCGCCGCTGCCGCCGATATGCCAGGCTTCGTAATAACCCGGTAGTGCCACCTCTGGAATACGATTAGGATAGCCGGCATAGCGCACGGTGACATAGCGCAACAGTCCGGTGCCGCCATCGAACGACAGCCCCGACCACTGGTCCATGCCGGTGTCGGTGAGTGAGGTGAAGGTGATGGGTTGGGTGGGGGCGCCCACTGCCTGGAGATGTCCCTGTACATACAGCTCGCCGTTGCGGGGCGCCATCACCGTGGTTCCTGGCGCAACGGTGAGCGTCGCGCCCTGGGCGATGATGAAATCATCTCCACCCAGCTCATAAGCCTGGTATGCCGCCTGCGGATACCAGGTCATGTCCTCGACGAGCGTGGCTTGCGCGGCAAAGACGATCCGGTTACGCGGAGCGACCTGGAAACGATTGCCAACCAACGTCACTGCTCGCACATTGCCGCTGAGAACCAGGGGCGCGCTGGCGGGCTCACTGCCCAGATTGCTGATAAGCGTATCGCTCACGACAGCATGACTGTTCTCGATCCAGATGCCCCACTGCGCATGACTGGGCTTCGAGGCGCTGATAATCTGGCTGGATTCGATGGTCACGGCGCCGGTGAGGACATTGAGGACGCGGATGGGAGCTGACTGATAGAGACTGCAATTGTAGCACTCATCGCCCGTGTAACGCACGGTGGCATGGCGCAGGGCGCCTGTGCCGCCATCGAAAGCGATGCCGGACCATTGCCCGGGTCCAGTATCGGTGGGGGAGGTGAAGGTGATGGGCTGAGCAACCGCGCCGATGGCTTGCAGGTTCCCCCGCACGAGCAAAAATGCCGCGCTATCACCCACATCGCCGACGTGCACCGTGACGCCCGGTTCGACTGCCAGGCTTCTCCCGGCGGGTACGGTGAACGTCCCCATTCCCGCGCGTAGCAGACGGTAGGCGCCCGCGGGCTGTGCGTTCATGGTCAGGTCGTGCCCGGTGATGGTATCGGGGGTGAGTGCCACCTGGTTATAGATGTTGTTTTCCAGGCGCAGTCCCGACAGGCGCACATCGCTGGTCGCGCCGCCGATAAAGATGGGGAATTCCCTTTGGCTGGGGTCGTCGCCAATGCCGGAGAACAGGGTGTTGCTCACCACCACCCGGCTGTCCTTGACGCACAGACCATGATCATCGTTATTATAGCGCGCGGTGTCAAGTATCTGGCTATCCTCGATGGTCACTGTCCCTGTTTGCACGTTGACGGCGCTGATCGCAGCCGAGTTCACCCCGGAGGGGCAGGTGTAGACCCGCTCGCCGGCGTAGCGCACGATGGCGTAGCGCAATGTGCCCGTCCCGCCATCAAAGGTGATGCCACGCCATTGACCTGGTCCACTATCCAATTGTGAGGTGAAGGTGATGGGCTGAGCAATCGCGCCGGTAGCTTCCAGGTGACCCTGTACAATCAGGGCTACGCTGGTGGTATCAGCCTGGACCAGCGCGCCCGCCTCGATGGTGAGTGTGGCGCCGGGCGCCACGGTCACGCTGCCGGACAGGTGGTGCGGGTTATCGGCGGCGCACCAGGTCTGGTCGGCGGTGATGGCGCCGGCGTGGGGTCCGGGCGTACAGGTGAGCAGCTGTTGCGCAGCGGTGCCGCGGATGAGCGCAGCGCCGCCGCCCAGTAGCAGCGCCAGCACGGCGCCCAACAGAAGCCAACGATTCCAACGATATGACGGGTGGTATTTTTCCATGGGTTTCCTCCTTAGTGATAACATGTGCTCTGTCTACTCCTGGCATCGTTCTGCGACGCGCTCGTGCGTCTCCGGTACTGCGCCCGGTAGCTCCGGCGTGGCGACGGTGTGCGTTGCAATGAACGCGAGCAGTTCCTCCGGGGTGTGGGTGAGCAGCTGATCGCTGTTAGCCACACATTCCACCTGCCCCTCCCAGGTGGACGCCGGAGTCTGCACATCCAGCCATAAGCGTACAACAAAGGTAATCAGGTGTCGCATTGCGGTCCTCTCAGAACATTGAGGGCAGTATAACAAAGGGGAATAACAGGGGAATAACAGGAAAGGGCAAAAACGGCACGAAAATTGTAATGGTCAGTTTGATCCTGAACATCTGGCAAGTTGCGCAATGCTCGTCCCGTAGGGACGTCTGAGAGGGAGATTCTCAGTTTTTGGGCGTTACTGCGCACACAGCGCACCCCCAAAACCGAAGGAAGAGAAACTCCCGTCGCAAATTGGCGCGCCGTTGGTCTGTGGCCCTATTACCCGGTTAATCAATGAGGGAGCGTGGCCATGTCGTTCTCACGTTCTCACGTTCTCACGTTCTCACGTTCTCACGTTCTCACGTTTCTACGTTCTCACGTTCTTACGTTTCTACGTTCTCACGTTCTTACGTTCCTACGTTCTTACGTTCCTACGTTCTTACGTTCTCACGTTCCTACGTTCTCACGTCCTCCCCCAACACCTCCGCGAACACCCCCTCCATATCCCGCGCCGCGCCCCGTGCCAGCGCCGCCGCGAGCGTCGCCTCATCCAACCGCGCGCGCAACAGCGCCATAATCTCCCCCACAAACTGCTCAATCTCCGCGTTATATGCCGGATGGCTCTGCACGCACCCCAACCACTCCGCAGCAGCCTCCGCTACAGCCTCCGTTGCCGGGCAACGCGTCTCCGGCGCTTCCGCGTGCAGGCGCACCAGACCCACCACCCCTTCCAGTGCCACCGCCAGCGCACCCAAAGCCCGCGACTGCTCCACCGAGGCGCAAAAATACTCGCGCGCCCGCTCCGAATCCCCCAAGCCCTGAGTTGCATGCCCCAGATTTAGCGTCGCAATCGCTGCGCCAAAGCGATTCCCAATCTCCTCGAAATACGGCAGACTGCGCGCATAATACTCCGCCGCCTCCGCAAAACGTCCAGAGCGCCGGGCGGATTCGCCCAGATTGATATAACCTGTCCCCACGCCCCACCGGTCGCCGATTTCCGCATACATACTTCGGCTCGCCTCGTGATGCCGCAACGACTCCGCGTAATCCCCCTGCATATAACTCACAAAGCCCAACACCCGGAAAGCCCCCGCGATGCCCTGCCGGTCCCCGAGCGCCTGATACAGGGTCAGACATTCCCAGGCGTAGCGCGAAGCTGCCGCGCTATCCCCCCGCCGGTAAGCCACATCCCCCAGGTGCGAGAGCGCCAGCGCCACCCCGTGCAAATCGCCGCCCTCCCGCGCCGCCACGAGCGCCGGCTCCAACCACTCCAGCGCCGCTTCGTATTTCCCCTGCCCCATCAGCGACCAGCCCAACCCGATCAACGCCGCTATACTCAGCGCCAGGTCCCCCGCGCCGCGCGCCAGCGCCAACCCGAGCTCCAGATGCGTCAACGCGGTGGGATAATCGCTCACCTGCCGGTAGGCATAGCCCAGGCGCACCTCCAATGCCGCCCTTAGCGGCGCTGCCGCGTGTGACGGCGCCGCCGCGTGTGGGGACTCCGGTTCCGCCTGGCCATCCAGCAGCGCCAACGCGCGCGTAAAGGCATTGATGGCATCCCGGTAAGCGCTCACCGCGCGCGCATTCTCACCGGAACGCAGGAGACAGGTCGCCGCAGGTACCCCCTCGCCCGCCAGCTCATAATGCCCCGCGATCAGATTGAGATACTCCCCCACCCGCTCGCCGGCATGAGCCTCCAACCAGCGCGCTGCCTGCCCATGATAGAGCCGTCGCAGACGCAATAGCACCGTCTCATAAGTCACATCGCGCAGAATCGCATGCTTGAAACTGTATTCTTCAGCCGCCTCAAAGACCGAGCGAGAACGCTGGAAAATCAACTCGCGCGCGCAAGCAGCATCCAATAGCGCCTGCACGTGCTCCGATTCCGGCGCGCTCCCCAGGCACTCGGCGGAAGCCCGCAGCAAATCCACCACTGTCGCATCCCAGAACATCCGCCCGATCACCGAAGCGCACTGCAACACACAGCGCTCCTCCACCGGCAACGCATCCAGGCGCGCCTGGAGCACCCCCGTCAACGTCCGAGGGATGCGCAGCGCCTTCAGCCGCTCTAGCCCCGCTGTATCCTGCGTCACCGTCCAATGCTCCGGTCCCTGCACAATCACCCCGTCATCAATGAGCACCTTGATCAATTCCTCAACGTAGAACGGATTCCCCTCGGCGTTCTCCACAATCAGCGCCGAAAGCGCCGGCGGAATCACCTCCAACCGGTGCAAAATCTGCGCCGTCAGCGCCGAACTCTCTTCCGGGGTCAAGGGCTTGAGCTCCAGACGGTCACAAATCACGCCGGGAAGCGCGTGCCCCCATTCAGGTCGGCGCTCGAACAACGTCGGGCGCGCCAGACACACCACCAGCAGCGGCGCCCCCGGCAGTTCCGCCAGCAATTGCGGCAAAAGGTCCAGCGAACGCTCATCCGCCCAGTGTACGTCCTCCCAAAACAACACCGTTGGCTGCTGAACGAACGCCCGCATGAAGGTG
Source organism: Anaerolineae bacterium (assembly GCA_026645815.1). Classification (GTDB taxonomy): domain Bacteria; phylum Chloroflexota; class Anaerolineae; order B4-G1; family SLSP01; genus JAAZNO01. The sequence goes on from JAPKMR010000026.1 coordinate 38,899, forward strand.
CTTAAAGCCTTCTGCGCCAATCGCCCAAAAGAGGCGCTGCCCAGAAGTGCACGCACCGCCGCGCTGTACACAGCGTCGCTGCCCGCTTGCTCGAAATCGAAGCCCACGAACTGCCCGACCAGGTCCGCCTGCTCCGGTTCGAGCAAATCCGCCGCTCCCAACCGGAATTTCTCCAACACCACGCCCGGGGGATCGCTATCCCGAATGCCAAAACGAAAGGAAAACATATCGCGGAACAGACTGTAGGGAATCAACTGCATTTCCGGTGTAGCCCGCCCCTTGAGATAGGTAATCTGCTCGGGCAGCGCATCCAGCCACGCCTCGAACTCGTAAAGCAGGCGTGATTTTCCGACCCCCGCCTCCCCGATCACAGTGACTAACCGCGGTCCCCCGGAGTCCGTGAGCGAGTGAAAAGCGGCTTGCAGGGCTTCCAATTCCACCGCACGCCCCACCATCATCGTCTCTGCGCCGTCCACCCCGCGGGTGCGCAACCAGAAGGAGCGCGGTTGCGCACGGCGCGCTACATACGTCTGCACAGGCTCGTGTCGCCCGCGCACCGTCAAAGGCGGTTGCGCCGACAAATCAAACAGCCCCCGCACCTGATGGTACGTATCTTGAGACACCAGCACCCCATCCACCGGCGCCGCATCCTCCAACCGGCTTGCCAGGTTGATCGTATCGCCAATCGCGGAGAACTCCCCGCCGCCCCCCGCCGTGGCAATCTGCCCCAACAGCGCCGGTCCCGTATTGAGGCCCACCCGCAGGTGCAAGGGCGGCAGATTCTGGCGCGCCAGATTCTGGCGCGCCCGGGCATTGAAATTGCGCACCGCAGTCTGCATCTCCAGCGCGGCGCGCACCGCGCGTTCTGCATCATCCTCGCGCGTCTGTGCCACGCCCCACAGCGCCATCATCCCATCGCCCATGTGCTTATCAATGAAGCCTCCATGCGCCACAATCACCGCATCCAGGTCCGCCCAGAGCGCGTTCAATATCTCCGTCGCTACCTCGGGGTCCAGCGTCTCACTTAAGGTCGTAAAACCTACCAGGTCCGCAAAAAGCGCGGTCACCTGCTTGCGCTGCGGCAGCGCCGCCGGCGACGCTGCCTCCAGCGCCTGTAGTTGCCGCCGGAGCACCGCCAACGCCAACGCCACTCCGGATTGATCCCCAGATGCCTCCAGCGCCGCTGTACTCAGCGCCGCTGTACTCAGCGCCTCAATCGCCCTGCGCAGTTCCTCAATGTTTTCCATACAATCCCCACCAGCCTATCACAGAATCAACATCCGACTCAATTTTAACATAGAACCTCTTTCACGCACCCCCCAGACTTTCCCGGGGGCAGCAATCTCAAGCCCGAATACCGCAAAATTCCCCTCTGCGTTCTCCGCCCCTCCGTGCCTCTCCATAAAACCCTTCCCAATCAGCGGTGATCTGCGTCCATCTGCGTCCCAAAACTCTCCGCGTTCTCCGCGTCTCTGCGCCTCTGCGTTAAATCCCCCTAATTCGTGGCAAAGATTCTCTCGCCATTGACATTCCCCCGTTCCGCGGTATCTTTCCCTGGATCACTCACACCAACCAGAGAAACCCATGGAAAGCAAAACCAAAAACAAAAAGTCTCGTGCAGAAATCGAAAGTATGGCTCGCCGCGCCTTCAACGGCGTGGGACTCGCCCCCGGAGACGACGCCATCACCGAGCTCAAACAGGGCTGGTTCAACGCCGCCTACGACGTCCGGCTTGCCGATGGCAGGGAGACAATTCTCAAGATCGCCCCACCCCTGGATGCGGAGGTGATGCTCTACGAGCACAACATCATGGCGACCGAGGTCGAATCCATGCAGCTCGTCCGCGCCAACCCCGCCATCCCCGTGCCAGAAATCTACTTCTTCGACCGCAGTCACGAGCTCTGCGACGCCGACTACTTCTTCATGGAAAAGATTCACGGCGACAACCTCGATACCGTCAAAGCGAGCTTGCCCCCGGAAACCCAGGCGGCGCTCGACACCCACATCGGCGAGATTATCCGCGAGATTAACAGCTTTCCCGGCACCTACTTCGGCTACCCCGGCAACCCCGACCTGCGCGCCCCCACCTGGAAAGAGGCCTTCACCAAGATTGTCGAATCCGTCCTGGAGGATGCCGCCCGCAAGCACGTCGTCTTCGACGGCGCTGAGTACAGCGACTTCGGCTACGACGAGCTGCGCGCCATGCTCCACAAACACGCGCCCGCGCTCGATGAAATCACCGCCCCCTGCCTGGTACACTGGGACGCCTGGGACCCCAACTTCTTCGCCCGCGGGGATAGAATCGTCGGCATCGTGGATTTCGAACGCGCACTCTGGGCCGAACCTTTGATGGAAGCGCAATTCCGGCAGTTTGGGGATGGCGGCATCACCCACAGTATGCGCGGCTACGGCAAAACCGCCTTCACCTTTGCGGAGCAACAGCGCAATACCCTCTACTCGCTGCACCTCGCCCTGGTCATGCACACCGAGTGCTTCTACCGCAACTACGACACCGATGACGTCTTCAACTTCTCCAGGCACTACCTTGGCGCAACCATGGGATGGCTACAGGCTAACGGTTAACCCAAAGGGTCAGTGGCTGGCCCTCAGCCACTGACCCAAACGCCACGAGCAGCTATGTCGGCAAACTCCCAACCGGTAACAGTCGAACGCCTGAGTACAGAGAAAATCTGGAAGCTGCTGCTGGAGATGTCCTCGCAGACCACGTTCTCGCTCCTGGTCTACGCCATCTACAGCCTCACCAACACCTACTTCCTCTCCGTCGGCATCAACTCGCTCGCCGCTGCCGGCGCCTCGATTATCTCCCCAGTGCTCATCGCGCTCGGCGGCGTCGCCACCATCGTCGGCGTCGGCGGCGCTTCCGTGGTCTCCCGCGCGTTTGGCGAGGATGACGCCGCAAAAGCTTCCCGCACCGTCGCCAACACCTTCCTCATCTTCTGGGTCGTCGCACTGACCATCACCGTCTTCGGCGCGCTCTTCATCAAAACCATCGTCAGCCTGCTCGGCGCCACCGAGACCATCGCCCCCTACGCCATCACCTACGGGCGTATCATCTTCCTCGGAGCGCTCACCAGCACCGGTTTCTCCACCATCATCCGCGCCGATGGCAACATCCGCTTCTCCACCGCCATCTGGGTTATCCCCGTCACCGTCAACACCGTGCTCGGATGGCTCTTCATCATGGTCCTCCACACCGGCGTGGGCGGCGCCGCCTGGGCAACCGTCATCGGGCAAGCCATCTCCGCCGGCATGAGCATCTATTTCTTCTTCTTCAGAAAGAACCGCGCCTACCATATCAAAGCCGCATACTTCAGGCCCGATAAAGCCATCATCGGCGAAGTCCTGCTCATCGGGTTGCCCTCGTTTCTCAAGAGCCTCAGCGCCAGCCTCGTCGTCATCATCACCAACAACCTGCTCAAAGTGCTGGGCGGCGATAGCGCGCTCGGCGTCTTTGCCATCGTCAACCGCCTCTACGCTTCCCTGAGCCTGCCCCAGACCGGCATCGTGCAGGGCATGCAACCCCTCGTGGGCTACAACTTCGGCAAGGCGCGCCTCGACCGCGTCCGCGAAACCATCCGACTTTCCCTCGGCGCCACCATCCTCTACGGCATACTCGCCTGCGCCCTCTGCCTGCTCATCCCGGGCGTCCTCATCGCCACGCTCTCCAAAGAAAGCGCCATCATCGCCGCCGGGCAACCCGCCCTGCGCCTGCTCGCCCTCTCCTACCCCGTGAGCGGCATCGCCCTCCTCATCGCCGCCTATTTCCAGTCCATCGGGCAAGCCCGCCACGCCCTCTTCCTCACCCTCGGCGGCATCCTGCTCATCAAAATCCCCGTCCTCCTCCTCGCTTCACACTGGGCGGGCCTCAACGGCATCTGGGCTTCAGAGGCAATCTCCGAGCTCCTCCTCGCTGCCCTCGCCCTGCTGTTGCTCAGAAACCATGCCCCCCTGGGAGCGCCGGGCTAGAGCACAGCATCGCACCCAGCGCCTTCCGCCTCCCTCAAAATCCCGTAATTCTTCTCCAATGGCGCGCTCGCCAATCTGGCGTATACTTCAGGTCGCGCCGTTAAGTCCCATCCCGAACAAGGAGAAAAACATGAACACAACCAGGGCATACTCACCATTTCTCCGCCTTCTCAGCCTTTCCGGAATCATCGCCGCTATCTTCTACTTTCTACACGTCATCTTCGGCGTGCAGAATTACCCCAACTACAACAGCCTGCAACAAGCCGTGAGCGACCTCACGGCCATAGACGCGCCCTCCTTTATCATCGCTTCACGGTACTCCGCGCTCTATTCCCTCTTCTCCGTCCTGTGCTGTACCATCCTGTGCCTGATCGTTGCCGAACACCCCAGCAAAACCTTCAGGCTCGGCATCTACCTCTACACCGTCATGAACTGGATTTCCAGCATCGGCTACACCCTCTTCCCCCTGAGTGGCGAGGGCTTTCAGGGCACCTTTCAGGACATCATGCACGTCTACGTGGTCACCATCAGCGTCGTGCTCCTTTCCATCGTCTCCCTCATCCTCATCTTCATCGGTGGGCGGCGTCACAAAGAGACCCGACTCATCGCCATCCTGGGGCTGATCGCATTGCTGTCCATGTTCCTCGGCTCCATCGGCACCGGAATCTTCCCCAAGGAAGTCTTCGGCGTCTTCGAGCGCTTCAGCGTCTACAGCGTCGTGATCTACACCGCCATCCTGGGCCTCTTCGGCTATCTTTACAGAGCCCCCCTCAGCGATGTCGAGGTCGAAGCGCACTAGAGACGCCTGCTAAAGCGTCTGGTGGAAGACCGCATGGACATTCCCGACCCCCAAAACAACGCCGCCCTGGCGCAAGCCTTCATCCTTGGAGGCTCGCCGTGCAGCGGCAAAAGCACGCTAGCTGAACGCCTGGTAGGCGAATGGGGCTGGCAAACCTACAAAGTGGATGACTACCAAGAAGATCATATTCAACGCTGTGACCCCCAGCGCCACCCCGTCATGTACCGCTACAACACAATGACCTGGAACGAAATCTGGATGCGTCCCGTGGAGCAACAAGTAGCAGAGGAATACGCCTACTATCGCGAGCGCTTCGAGCTGATTCTCGAGGACCTGGAAAGCTTTGACCTCGAGCGCCCGCTCTTGCTGGAAGGCGCAGCCTTCCTACCCGAGCTGTTGGCACAAAGCTCCGCCGACCCGCGCAGGGTGCTCTTCCTGGTGCCAACTCCGGCATTTCAGCGCCACCACTACCGGCAGCGTCCCTGGATCCAGCACATCCTGAACGAATGCGCCGACCCCGAGCAAGCCTTCGAGAACTGGATGCTGCGGGATGCCCTCTTTGGGCAGGAAATCCTCCGGCAGGCGCAAGCCGAAGGCTATGCCACACTCCTGGTGGATGGCAGCCAAACGCTCGCCGAGATCACCACGCACGTCAAAGCCCGCTTCAAACTCCCCTCTTAGAGTCCTTTGTGTCCTTTGTGGTAAAAAGACCTTTGCAATGAGCTTCCCTCAACACGACCTGAATCAGGCTTGCACGGGCATTGCTCGTCAACGCATCGTCGCCGCGCTACAGCGCTGGCGCGCCGGTAGCCCCGCGCCCATCTGCGTGGCCCTCGATGGCGCGAGTGGGACAGGCAAATCCACGCTCGCCGCCTGCGTCGCCAGCCAACTTGACCTTGCCCTCATCCCGCTGGATGACTTCTTTGCCGCTGATATCCCTGATCACCGGTGGGATACATTCACCGTCGCCGAGCGCCTGGAGCAGGTCTTCGATTGGCAGCGCGTGCGCGAAAACGTCCTGCTCCCCCTGCGCGCCGGGCAACCCGCCCGCTGGTACGCCTTCGATTTCGTCTCCGGATTACAGCCCGATGGCACCTACCGCATGCAAAGCCAGCCCATCGAATGCGCCCCTGCCGCGGCGCTGGCGTTGGGTACAACAAGTACAGCGATCATCCTGCTTGAAGGCGCCTATTCCGCCCACCCAGCGCTCGCCGACCTGATAGACTACACCATTCTGGTCGAGGCGCCCGCCGAGATTCGCCGTCAACGCCTGGCAGCGCGCGAGGAAGCCGAATTCCTGCGCCGCTGGCATCAACGCTGGGACCCCGTCGAGGACCTCTACTTCACCCACGTGCGCCCACCGGCAACCTTCGACCTCGTGATATCGTAGGGGCGGACCTATGTGTCCGCCCCCTCTATGTGTCCGCCCCTTCCGTGTTTTCCGTGGTTCCTATATCTTCCTCCGTAGCCACGTGAACACGTAGCCACGTGAACACGTTCTTACGTTATCACGTTCGCACGTTATCACGTTCGCACGTTCCTACGTTCACCCGCACGACCCCCACCACCCGCCGCGCGCGATGATGCCGCGCCATCTCCAGCGCGTGCTCGTAACGCTGCGAATTGCGATACACAATCCCCTCCGAGGTGAGATCGTATTCCCCCGCCAGCGTCGCCGCCTTCTCCTCCCATACCACCGCCGCCGCCGCGTGCAGATCATAGGTCGCCACCCACAGCGGATTGACCTCCCAGGTCGGCGGGACCGTCGAGCACTCCCACACGCCGGGCGCCTCCCCCCGCGCATCCGGCACAGCGTGAGCCTCGATAATCGCTGTCAGCAGCGCGTCGCTGTACACTTCCGCAGTCCGCTCATCCACCATACGCCGCAGTTGCGCAATCAAATCCGGATCCAATGCCATGCCACACCTCCCCTAAACACAGATGGGGCGGGGGCAATCTGGGAGCGCCAGGCTCCAGCCTGGCATTTTGACCCCGCCCCACCTCCCCAAGCCCGCTACGGTGCAGGCTGCAACACCGCGAAGGGATAACGGCTGGCCGCGTTCGTGTTCAACGCCGTTGCCGGATTGGGCAGCTGCACCGCCAACCGCAGCACCATGCGCAGCGCCACCATATCCTGCTGGAAGAGGTTGTACACGATGCTCCCCGCTGCATCCTGGATCACGCCCTGATCAGCCACCATATAGCTGATATCCTGCCGCCAGGCGTACACCAGCTTGTCCCAATCGCCCGAGATCATCAGAGCGGTCGCAGCATCCATGGCCCCGTTGATAGCGAATTCCACCGGCTCACCGTCAAGCTCGTAACGCGCATCAGCCTGCATCGAACGCAAGAAGACCGGCTGACCCGCTGTGTCGCGCAGCCCCCGCAGCTGCGCCCGCATGCTCACATGCGCCACATGCCCCGTTGCCATGAAGCCGTCAGCCTCTACTAGCCCGATCACGCCGCCAGGTCCCATGACATCATCATACAGGTCGGTACCCACACCGCCCATAGCCCGGTTGTTACCTGCCGCCACCGCCGCAGTCACCAACGCCGTAGGCCACGAGGCCGGCTTGTTCGTCCCGAACAACACCGCCGCATCAATCGCCTTCCCAGCTGCAGCTTCCAGGCTCGGTTGAATCTCATCCCAGATGGGGAAGGCCGCATCATCCAGCGCCGCCTGTGGAATCGGCACAATCACCGCCACCTCCTCAGCCGTCAGCGTCACACCTTCCCAATTCACCTCGGTGGTCTGCTTCAACCCCGTATCCCCGCTCACGAAGTACGCCACCGGCAGCACACTCATAACCGGAAGCGTCCTGGTCTGCGTCGGCATGTTCCGCAACCGCCGCCCCAACCGCAACACCATACTCTTGCCAATCGCGCCCTGAATAATCTCTCGCGAGCGCTCCACCGGAATCAACCCACCCAACTCACCACGCGCTATCAAATTGTTGTACGGCATGTTACACCTCCATGTAACATTAGACCTAAAACGCCATTACAGCCTCGGCCGCCGCAGACATTTGCCTCTTGGCCGCGCAGCCTGCAAATCCCGTTCACCTGTTAACCTTCTGATCAGCGTTAATCACCGCCCTTCACTTCCGCCGCCCGGCTGCCCGCCGAATCGCCGCGTTCATATCCACACCCATGGAGTGATCCCCACTCCCAGCGCCAGCGCCTGCCCCAGCCCGGGACACACGCCCGTGTACCCCACCAAAGAGCTCTGGAAAGGCTTCCCGCAGAGCGTCCCACTCCACGCGACCCTCCGCATCGAAGGCGCCCAGCTCTTGCGCCGCCAACCACCCCAACCGCGAGTTCCACAGATCAGCCGGCGCCCCTTCGTAGAACGCCACCCGCCGCTGCGCCGCCGCCAGGTCGCCGGCGAGCGCTTCGAGCTGCGCCGCCGCCGCCGGAGCGGAAGCCTCCACTTCCCGTGTGAGCTCCCGCAACCGCTTCTCCAATCCCCCGCGAGCCTCCCGCTCCGCTTTCAACGCGCTCCGCAAGCCCTGGGTTTCGGTTTCGAAGAGCCATGCGACGCTCGCGCGCTCCGCCTCCGGCAGGCGCTCGAGCCAAGCTGCTAAGGTTTCAGGCACGCCAGGGGCGCCATCAACCGCCGCTGCAGCGGCTTCCGCTTGGGGCGAGGTATCGCCCACGATATTCTGCTTTTCCATACTGGACCTCCTTGAATTGATGACTACAGTAAGAACGCCGGGCTCATAAGTTTTCGGAATTTGACCCGGTAATAGAATGGGTCAAGCTTTTGGTTGGTGGTTTATGCGGTTGTGCAGGCGTTGATGAGTTTTCAGAAATTAATCTGGTATTAATCTGTTCTCGGGGGATGACAGCCGAGGTTGGGAGCAAGTTTATAAGGTTCATAAGGGGCTGAGGTTGCCGTCCGAAGGTTATCCACATAAGAGGTGGGTCGCACCCAGGGAGGCGGTTGCAGGGCGGCGGGTGTGTGCATGGGGGATGGGTTGCATGGCGAGGGTGCTCGCGGAGGTGCAACCCACCGATGGCGCGCCGATGGCGCGCCAAGGGCGCGGAAAAGCCGGGGCCATTCCTTTTAGGAATAGCCCCGGCATGATGCGCTGACAGGCACACGCAATTCACTAAAGACCGCCGACTCAGAGCAGGGGTCGCAATCGCGCTGCACCGCCTCCTTTCCGCATGGCAATCACCGCTAGCGCTATCGCCGCGGCGAGCACGCCCCACGCCAGCGCGCTCTCCCCCAGCGACCATGTCCACCCATCCGTAAAACCGCTCACCGCCCAATCCACCGGGTACAGCAACCGCAGCGACCACTCCCCCGTATGCGTGAAGACATCCACCAGGATGTGTGAGAGATACGCGAGCAGCGTCACCCGGGGCAGTTTGAGCAACAACACCAGCGGCGCGATGACCAGCGCCCAGAAGAGCAGGCTGTGCGGCACATCCCACGCCGCCGCCCAGAGCGGGTGCAGCTCCCGCAAGCCACTCCAATCGGCCTGCAGCGGCAACCAGAACGGACGGCCGTTTTCCTGGCCCAACAGCGGGTAGACCACCGCCATCGGCAAATCCGGCAGCGCCGCAAAGGCCACCGTCAGCGCACGCTCGCGCCGGGTCTCCACCCTTGCGGCTACCCCGATCAACTCGCCGATGAGCAAATGTGAGATCACGTCCATGCAATCACCATTGACAGTTTTAGACAGGATTTACAGGATTTACAGGATTGACAGAATGATTCCCAATCCGTGAAAAGATTCCACGCAAAGCCGCAAAGGCTTTGCAGACAAAGGCTTTGCAGACAAAGGCTTTGCAGACAAAGGACGCCAAGGGTTTGTTGCCGGTGTCGTTCGAGACGTCGCCAGGTATTTTTAGACAGGATTTACAGGATTTACAGGATTAACAGAATGATTCCCAATCACAGAAGCATCTGTTACCAGCTTCAGTCTAGCCGTTAAAAGTAAGAAAATCCTGTGTAAAGCCTGAGAAAACCCTGAGAATCTCCCGCTCTCCCGCTCACCCGCTCTCCCCCTCACTCCGGTCCGCGAGCAGCTGCCGCAACTGGTC
>JAPKMR010000027.1 GCA_026645815.1 Anaerolineae bacterium
CTACCTCTTTGTGCTCTTGCATCGCCTACATGCTCGTTAGTCTAGTTACTATTGCCGCTCTAGAAAAAAACCCACCTCTGCGTCGCTTTGGCGCGTCAAAGTGTCTAAACGCATGGTCTCACCAATCTGACCTCTGAACTTCCCAATAATCTGTCCTATATCCTCTTATACCCGGTTGCTTTATCCGGGTTGTGAAGTATAGTCAATCTAGTTGATGATGGAAAGGCCCTGATAGCAGCGGGCATGCCCATCTTCGAGCACTTGTGGGGAAATCACAACCTGATTTCTCTGGACATAGAGACTCAAGTTCTATTGAGAAGTGGAGTATGTGGAAGGGCTTAGCCTTGGATCTCCACAATAGTTTAATGGGAGTTCTTGGATAGTGATGGAAACGATGAAGGTTGAAGCTGAGGAACTTGCGGGGCAACCCGTTCCCTCGGAAACTGTAGTTGCTGTACAATTTCAATCGGTAGGCAAGGCATATCACTTTGTTGCCGCTTCGGAATTGGCTTTGGCGGTGGATGATTGGGTGGTCGTGGAGACGGCACAGGGTTTACAGGTCGGGCAGGTAGCCGCTTTACTGCCTTCGCAGGCATGCAAGAACTGCGGTGATGAGACCTTGCGTCCGGTTTTGCGTCGAGCGAGTGGTCTGGATATGGCGCGACGCCAGCACTTGCAGGAACGTGGTGAACGGGCGGTGGCGATTGCTGCGGAAGAAATCAAAGCCTTGGGGCTCAAAGAAGTAAAGCCAGTTGAGGTTGAATTCACCCTGGATGGCGAGAAAGCGATAGTGTTTTGCACCGGAACACTCTCGGGCAATGACCAGAATGCCCTGCGACGACGCCTGGGTCCGCGCCTGCGTTGTCATGTAGATCTCCGCGTCATTGGACCCCGCGACCATGCCAAGATGCTGGGTGGCTATGGTGTCTGCGGCGAGCCTTTGTGCTGTGCGCGCTTTCTGGATGATTTCCACACCGTCTCGATTCGTATGGCGAAGGATCAATCCATTTCCATGGCGCCGACGGATATCACGGGCATGTGTGGGCGCTTGCGCTGCTGCCTGGCTTACGAGCATCAGGTCTACCTGGATTCTGCGAAGGATTTCCCCAAGCGTAAATCACGCGTTCGTACCTCTGAGGGGATTGGGCGGGTCATTGATTGGGATGCGCTTAAAGCCGAGCTGGTTGTGGAGATTCCACCAGATGGTCCCCGGCGTGAGCGCAAGCATTATCGCTTCCCCGTCGCTGATGTCGAAGTGATCTCAGGGGAAGAGACTGAGTAATCCCCATATTGATAACAAAAGACGACCGGCATTGCCGGTCGTCTTTTGTTGGCCTCAATTCAGACAGGGCTTTGTCATTCTTGTCAGGCTCTACCCACTCGCGAGGCTTTGCGAGTGAAGCCCGGAATTAACGCCCTGCGATGGAAATCTGAACACTTACATCCTATACCCCGGCTTATCGTCTTTACAGCGGGCGGATGAGGGATAATTCAAGATAGATCCTATGGTTCGATGCGGATCAGCGTGAGCAAGATATTGCCGGTGAGGGGATCTGCTCCCAGGCCGGTGACCGGAACACGGTCGCCGGTATCTGTTTGATACATGCCGGTAAGAATCTGATAGTCGCCCGGTGGCGTTTCCGGAGGAATAGCGAGCATATAGGTGTCCTCCAAGGGCACTCCCGCGAGCCAGTTTTGGGTAGGATAGGCGCCCTCAAGGGGAATCTGGTCATCCTGTGCCCAAAGCGGTCCCTGGGTGGCGGGGTTGTACGCCGTGCCAAGCAGGTGCGTGAAGACGGTATAGCTTTGGCTTGTGGGGGCTTGTGCTTGCCAGTAGAGCGTCAACTCCAGCGTAGCGCCTGGATGTGCCACGGGTGGATTTGCTGCTTGAGCGCCACGCAAGGCGTAGCCTAGCAGGGTTGCCTCACCGGCGCTAGCCTCTAACCGGTGGGGAATTCGAGCGAGAATGGGAGGTTTGAGCGTGTGGGTGACGTGTAACTGTCCGAAGTGGACTTTCACGCCATCGGGCGTGCTCAGTTCGAAAGTATAGGGTTGCGCTGGCGTGTAGGGCTGGATGGTGAAGCGCACCTGCTGGTAGCGCGCTTTTCCTGCTGGCGTGGGAGCCGTTTCGATGGTTCTGCTATCCGCAGCTGCTCCGTCCTTGCCGCGCAAAGTGATAGTCAGGGTGAGGGGGTGCTGCGCCTCGAGGTATAGCCCTAAGCGCACGTCATCCAGGGGGCGGAATTCGGTGACCGGCAAATCATAGCTCAGGAGCGTCCCTTTCCCTCCCAGGTTCTGTGCCAGGAGCGTTTGTGGTGGTGTATTCTGAAGTGTTACCAGGGCTTCTTCATCCGTAGCTGCAAACAGGCTGAGTGCATTGTAGCCGAATTCATAGTGTAGGATGCGCTTGAAATGCGCCATCAGCCAGGCTTCCGCCTGCCCTTCTGGATCCTCAAGGCTACGTTCCAACTGCACCAACCAGATGCGGGAATGCTCCGTGGCAAGCACGCTCAACTCTGTCGCTGCTGTCGCCTCAGTAAGCGGTGGTGGGCTTTGGGGTAGACGCGTGATGGCAGGGCGCGTTTCAGGTGCCGGGGCACGGTCATAGCTCAGCGTGAAAATGGGATAACGGTCACCAGAGACGAGCGCTAACGCATCCCCGGGCTGCGCATGGCTCCAGATAATGTGACTGAGCGTCAGGTCATTGTCGCGTAGATAGCGTGAAGCAAAGTGCTGCGGCAGGGACCACAGCATGAGTCCAGCTATCCCGAAGCAGAATACCCACCCCAGGTACCGCAACTTGGTGGGAGTGTGCAGCCAACCGCTTAGCGCCCACGCCAGGAGCACATAGAAGGCGGGCGCCAGCGGCAGCAGGTAGCGCGCCTCGACACGGGGGTTATAGAAAAGCGCCCGAGGTTGCGAGAGCGCCCAGATAATGAGCGGCATCAGCAGGATACTGCTGCCGAGGAGGGCTAATGTCCACAACCAGCGTGTGCGCCCGGTGGGCGATGTGCCGCGTCGCAGTAGCAGTACAATTCCCCCGATGAGCACGCCCATCACAAGTAGCGCGGGCACCCGATAGCGCCCGACCTCGGTGGAAATGCCAAGCGCGACCAGCACGGCGTTGAGTTCCAGCACAAAGCCCAAAGACGTGGGTTCTTTGACCACCGACCAGGATCGCATTCGCGGGAGTGCCAGCGCCATCCAGGGGATGACGAAGGGTAACACCCCCGCCTGGATGGCGATCCAGCGTCCCCAGAAGCGCCAGCGTTCCTCACGGCGACGAAAGCTGCGCCAACCGGCAAGCAGCAGTGTGAGATTTTCGATGGGAACCAGCACGATGGAGGAGTAGACGGTCAACATCGCCCCTGCGGTCGCTAAAATCCACCCACCAATTGTGCGGCGCGTGGCTTCTCCATCGGCGAGCCGAGCGGTGAAATAGAGCGATAGTGTGGCGCACAGGCCCGCCAGGATGTACATTCGCATTTCTTGCGACCACCAGATGTGAAAGCGCGAAAGGGCCAGTAACCCTGCCGCACCAATGCCCACAGCCGTGGAACGCGAGAGTCGTCGTGCGAGTACATAAATGGCTGGCAGAGTAAGGAAGGCTTCCAAGACGGTGATGAAGCGGAGGGCAAACTCGGTTTCACCGCTGACCCGCGCCCAAAGCCACAGCAGCCAAAAATAGAGCGGCGGATGTACGTCGGCAGCGGTCCACAGGGTCGCCTCCGTGAAAGACATGCGGGAAGCGACCACGGATAGGCCTTCATCCCACCAGATGTTTTGCGCTCCCAAGCGGGTCAGGCGTAGCGCAAAGCCAACCAGCAGAATCACGTATAACAGGTACCGTTGTCGTCGTCTAGATTTCATCGCGGTTTTCCTCAGTGTCCAACCTGGAAAGACATTATAATCTCAAAGGCAGCTCCAACAAACGGGAATGCTACTTTGGGCATTTCGTAGCAGGTTGCTGACCGAAACCGCGTTGCGCCCCTTACACCGCACCTGAAGCGCGAGCAAGGTATTCGCCCGGGGTTGACGGGTTGATGCGTCAACCCGTTGACGAAGTAGACCAATCGCACAGCGCGTCTTGCTGGGTGCGCAGAAGCCCTTTCACCTGCTACGAATGCCCTTTGTCAAAGTAACTGCTCAGACTTCCATCACAAGGCGCATACTGCGGACCAAAGTCCGTTAAAAAGGGTGATTTTCGATGCCGCGCCAACGTCGTACTCGACGCCGCGGCATCGAAAATCACCCCTAAAACCGCGGCTTCAGCCGCTCTTCGTAGCGGCAAGCGGGAAAACGCTGAACAGTTACCTGTCAAAGGCTTTTTGTCATCCTGCTTCCCGATGTTATAATGGCCTCTGTGAGCGAGAAAGCAATCAAAGTCATCATTCAGATTCCTTGCTACAATGAGCGGGATTCTTTGCCGGAGACGGTGCGCGCTTTGCCGCACGAGATTCCCGGCGCGGATAGCGTCGAGTATCTAGTTGTGGACGACGGCAGCACGGATGGCACCGCCGAGGTCGCTGAAGCATTGGGTGTACATCACGTGGTGCGCCATACGCGCAACCGGGGATTGGCCCGCGCTTTTGTCACCGGCTTGCAGGCGGCGTTGGAAGCGGGCGCGGATGTGATCATCAACACCGATGCCGATAATCAATATCAGGCGGCGGATATTCCCCTGCTGGCACAACCCGTCCTGGAACGGCGTGCGGATATCGCGATAGGGGACCGGCAGTTAGCGCAGCACCCCTATTTTTCGCCTATCAAACGGCGTCTGCAGCTACTGGGAAGTTGGGTGGTGGGACGGGCATCTGGCGTAACCGTGCACGATGCAACCAGCGGTTTCCGCGCCTTTAGCCGCGAGGCCGCGTTGCGGTTGTTGGTACTGGGCGATTATTCGTACACCCTGGAAACCTTGATCCAGGCGGGGGCAGAACGGCTTGCCGTGACCTATGTTCCTATTCAGGTCAATGCGGTCACCCGTCCTTCGCGTTTGATGAAAAACCTCACGCACTTTCTCACGCATTCCACTAGCACGATTTTGCGCGCCTATACGATGTACCGTCCTCTGCGGGTCTTCCTGTGGTTTGGGGCATTGTGTCTGGCGCTGGGACTTGGATTGGGCGTGCGCTTTCTCTATTTCTACTTCACCGAAAGTGGTGTGGGGCATATCCAATCCCTGATTCTCATGGCGGTGCTGCTCATCGTAGGCTTCCAAATCTGGTTGATTGGGCTATTGGCGGATTTGGTCTCCGCGAATCGTAAGATCATGGAAGAAACTCTTTACCGGTTGCGGAAAGTGGAACTGCTGCTGGCGGAGCAAAAGCGGGATGATGATTAAGGCGCTCAAGGAGTTGTGGCAGTATCGCGAGCTGGTCTACAATCTCGTGCTACGCGACCTCAAGGTGCGATACAAGAATTCGGTGCTGGGCGTGCTCTGGTCGTGGCTGAATCCCTTGCTCATGATGTTGGTGTTCACGTTTGTTTTCAATGTGATGCAGCGTTCCCCCATGCGCGATTTTCACATCTTTGTACTGAGTGGTTTGCTGCCGTGGAATTTCTTCTCTGCGGCGGTGATGGGTGGGTTGTTCAGCGTCACCGGCAATAGCCACCTGATCAAGAAGGTCTATTTCCCGCGTGAGATTCTGCCTATCTCGACGGTGCTTTCCGGGTTGGTGAATTTCATCATCAGCTTGCCGGTGCTGTTCTTGTTGGCGTTGATTTCGGGTGTGCCGCTCAGCGCATGGGTGTTATTGCTGCCGCTGCCGATTCTGGTGCAGACTTGTTTCACGATTGGCTTTGTGTTTTTCCTCTCCACGCTGGAAGTCTTTTACCGCGATACGCACATGGTGATGGACGTAGCGATTCTAGCCTGGTTCTTTCTCACGCCTATCTGGTACTCGGTGCAACAGGTTGCGGAAACGGCAACGCTTCTTGGCGTGCATTTCTCACCGCGGCGTTTGTTGTTTTGGCTGAACCCCATGGCTTCGATTATTAACACCTATCAGGACCTGGTCTATCACGGGCAGTTGACGACGTGGGATTTTCTGGCGCGTACCGCGGTCACCGCAGTGATTATATTGGTATTGGGCTATGCCTTCTTCCTGCGTTTTCGCGGGCGATTTGGTGAAGAGCTGTGAGCTTGTCACTTCAAATGATTGTGGTATAATCCCGCTTGCGAAAGCATGGGGATGTAGCTCAGCTGGGAGAGCGCTACAATCGCACTGTAGAGGCCAGGGGTTCGAATCCCCTCATCTCCACAGCGGGGCAGCAAGTTCCGCGACATCTTGTGATAATTAAGGGCCTGTGGCGCAGTTGGGAGCGCGCTTCAATGGCATTGAAGAGGTCAAGGGTTCGAATCCCTTCAGGTCCACAAAGAAATGACCCCGCTCACTTTGAGCGGGGTCATTTCTTTATATTTCCCTGCCCCCGGGCAGGGGCTTACCTGCTCTGGTCCCAGGCGGGATCCTCGAAACGTTGGATTTCCAAAAGATAGCCATTGGGATCGCGGAAGAAGCAGTGATAGATGCCATAGGCAGGATTGTAGGCAGGGTCTTTTTCGAGGGTCACTTCTCTGTTGCGAAGCTGCTCCGCCCACCCATCCACATCATCGGTGACGAAGGTGATAATGACCCCTTCCGGCTTTGCCCCTGTACGTTCGCAAAATCCGAGATAGGCGCCACTGCTGACCCGGTAGATATGGCAGCTGCCTTGATCCAACACCAACGGAAGTTCCAATACGCTTTCATAAAAGTGAGAGGTCCGCGCCAGGTCAACCGTGTACAGGAAGGTGATTTGCTCTGTAAAGGGTGTCTGCGTCATAAATCTCCTATCAGTCTCGGGTTATAGATACGTTCAAGAGCGTGCCCCAACAGGGCGAAAGCCAATCCCGTCACCAGCAGGATTATGGCCGGCATCAGGACCAAGTGGTAAGGGCCGTTGAAGATGTTGGTTGAAAAGGCTGAATGCACTAACTTGCCCCAAGTCGGAAGGATCGGATCGCTCAGCCCGAGAAAGGCTAGAGCAGATTCCAGGAACACATAACTCGGGATGAGAATGATGAGTTGGGGGAGCAGAACGGGCATGATGCGTGGAACCAGATAGTTGAGGATAATCCTATGATTACTGGCGCCATAGGCATGGGCGGCTTCGATATAGGGAGCCTGTTTGGTCTGTAGGAAGATGGCGCGATAGTTCTTCAACCCGCTGCCAAAAATGCTCAATAACACCACGACACCGAGCAAGACCCAGAAGCTGTGGGAATAGAGCGTGAAGATCATCAGGCTCACCGGCAAGAACGGCAGGACCATATTGACCTCGGTGAGGCGTTGCAGAAGTTGGTCTACCCAACCACCGTACCAGGCGCTAATTGCTGCCAGGAGCATGGTTGCCAGGGAGGTGCTGATGGCAGCCAATATGCCGAAGGAGAGCGCCACGGCAGTTCCCCAAAGCACCGCCACCATAAGGTCCCGCCGGCGATCATCAGTCCCTGCCAGCCCGTGGACCTGCCCGTAAATGATGAATTCGGCATCCAACTCGGGCGCCCCTTCAAATATCAACCCGCTAACGTGCAGCTCGTAGCGCCCTTTGAGCGGTGTGGGTGTTTCCGCATTGGGATCGGCGAAGAGCGCCTGTTCTGGGGCTTCACCGCCCAACCGCCTGACCAGGCGACTATCGTGGGCGAAGCGGTATTCCTGTTCCTTGGCTGCCGTTATCTCTCCAACGCGGATGTCACGCCCATCAGGTGTGTGCCAGCTCAGTTCGATGTACGGCGATTTGGTGACCGGCAGTGTGTATAGGAAGGTAGTTAGTGCTTGGGGAAAACGGTCATAGCTATAATCGAATGCAAAGACCATCTTCACTTCGGTTATCTCCGGCGAGATGATAGTGACCTCTTTCTGTACCTGATCCGTTCGACTGTTGTACACTTGGGTCGGAGGAAGTTTTTCTCGTAGGAAGATATTGACCCAGGTGGGCAGTGCGTTCTGGGGGTTCCGGTACCAGGTCTGTTGGTCGCCGCGCCAGAGCCGTACCGCTTCCGGGTACGGAATCGCGATGACTGCATAGACGGCAACCCCGATCATGCAGATGATGATAGCCAGGCCAACCAGCGCTGATGGGTACTGGGCCAATTCGCGCCACAGGTAGCTCAGGCTTCCGAAACTGGTGCTCCACCAGGCCTTTAGTGCTTGCATCAGAGCCTTAGCGTTCGGAAGGCGCCATCTCGACGGCGACCATTGGGGCAGATGCCACACGCGGCGTTGCGATTTCACCTTCAAACGCGCTTCACCGCCGATGCGGACGCGGGGATCCACCCATGCGTAAGCGATATCCAGGATAAAGACTGTGACCGCCAGGAGATAGGCAAAGGTAACTACCAGCGCGAGGATTAGCGGAATATCATTGCGGTTGAGCGCCATGGTGAAGAGCTTTCCCACCCCCTCTACGTTGAAGAAATGCTCGAGGATAATCACCTCTTGCCACAAGCTGGTCAGGAGCAGCGCGAAATTGGTGAGCACACTGGGTAATGTGGGGCGCAGGATGTAGCGACGCTCGAGAAGCCTGGCGGGCACCCCCTTGGCTTTGGCCAGGTCTACGTAATCCTCATCGTAATGTAGGAGGAAAAACGCGCGCCAGGCAAAGACACTCTGCAGGAATTTGCTCATAAAGATGGAGAGGATGGGAAGGATCATGTGCCGTAGTACGAGGGGGACACCAGCCCAACCGAGGCCCGTGGGCCAGGCGTCGAAGCGTGCCGTGGCGAGGTGCATGATTCTTCCAGGGAACTGGAAAGCCAATACGGTCAAAAGGATGCCATAAACCCACGGCGGCGCCGTGGAGAGGGGTGAGAGCAAGATGATGAGCCGGTCTATCCAGCCTCTATGCGTGTGGGTCACTGCCAGCGCGGTAGCAATGCTGGCAAAGAAGAGCAGCAGGTTTGCCGAGCCAAAGAGCAGCAGCGTGCGCGGCAGGCGCTCTAGCACGTACGCGGCGACCTCGAAAGTATACTGTCCGCCAAAGAAAATGCGTGGCAATTTGGAATTACCCCAGTTGAGGGTAAGCGCGCGCGTGACCCAACGCACGGTCCGCAACAGGAAGGGTTGGTGCAGTCCTTGCGCTTCCTCTATTGCGAACGCGGTATCCGTCATGAGCTGCAAACGCTCCTCTGCACTCAAGCCTTGCGCTTCAGGATTGTTGCGCATCATCATACCTACCCGTAGGGCGATATCCGCTTTGACCACCTCATCTATATATCCACCCATATTGGCGACAACCGTGGTGAGTAGCACGCTGAGCACTACCATGCTGGTCAGCGTGAGTAAACGCACCGCCGTATATTTGAGCAGACGCCTGAATGCGCTTGATGCTGCGGGATGAGTTTCCGTTGCCTTTGTCCTGATGTCGGCAAGCGGGGATGTTTCGATCAAGTTCATCTGGATTCACGGCTTTCGTGGCTTGCGCCAGGTGTAGTATCTATTCCCTTGCGCTGAGGGAGCGGGGAGGTGCTTCGCGCGATGGTTTCTACTCTTCGGTATCTATCTCACTGGGCAGATTGAGATCTATCACGTCGCCGTGATAATTGATCACCAGAGAGAATCCCATCAATCCCAACCAGGTCCGGGCTTCTCCCGGCAACCCTGTTTGAAGTAGCTGCTCGATGTTTTCATCCATCTTGTCCAGGGAGGCCTCGACCATGGCTTTGGCAAAGAGATCTTCCTGCCCGATGAATTTCAGCGTACCTTCAACCACGAGGTCTCGCTGTGCCTGCATTTGCTCGTTTAGCATGTGGAGTACCTGCCGGTCTACGGTCTCGGCAAGAACATACCGTTCGAATCCTGCATCGTCTACGATGTAATACGCCTGATCGCCGAGATGACCGACTTTAATGGCTTGTCCCAGTTCATCGGAGATTAATCCCTCAAACACGGCTGTGCGGGCCATTACAGTGCTCCTTTCATCATCATGCCGGTAAGTTGATTTGCATGTAATTCCTATTGAAGGTAAACTTCACCTTGTTGTTCATCGTATCAGAAAATGGCGATTTGCCAACCGGAGGTATTCATGGAGAACCTGCGTCCTGTTGCGGTAGTGACTGATTCTGCTACCGGTTTGCCAGCATCCGTGCTGGCTGAGTATGAAATCGAGGTGGTTCCCTATTGGGTTCAAGTGGGTGCGCAGTCTTTTCTTGATGGGGTGGATATCACCCCAGAGGAGTTTTTTCGGCTTGCTCGCGCCCAAGAAGAACCCGCCGTGAGCACGGGGGTGCCCTCAGTTGAAGCTTTTCTCGAGGCTTATCGGCGGGCAGCAGCCAAAGCCAAGGCGATCATCTCCATTCACCTTGCTGGGGCACAGAGCGCTACCTGCAGTGTGGCAGAGCTGGCAGCCGAATCTAGCCCGGTACCGGTGACCGTCATTGATACCGGCACAACGGCCATGGCTGAAGGTTTCGTGGTTCTGGAAGCTGCCCGTGCTGCTCAAGCCGGGCTTCCGCTCGCCGAAGTTGCTGCCCGGGCGCGTGCCCTGGTGCCGAAAGTTGAATTGGTGGCGCTGTTGGAGACGGTGAGCTATGCCATCCACGGCGGGCGCCTGGCGGGCGCCGCGCGGTTGTTGGGCAGTATTCTCAACATTCAGCCGCTTGTGCGGGTGGCTAACAACAAAGTGGGCCTGGTGGGGCAGGTGCGCCGCCGTAGAAATGGCTTGGGCCAACTCGTGGAACGGGTCAAAGCGCAAGTTGGCAACTCACCTGTGCGACTTGCTGTTCACTTCGCCGAGGTTGAGGCCGAGGGGCGTGAATTGCTAGAGCAGCTGCAGGCGGCACTGAACTGTGTTGAGGTTTATCTGACCCGCGTCCCGGTGCCGTTGGGTGTTCATGCTGGTCCAGGGTCTATCGGGGTGGCTTATTGTGTGGAGACGGGTTTTGCCGGCTCTGAAGGATTGAACTTGCGTGGTAGTCTGTCGCGTTTGCAGGAGCAGGCAAAAGAGCTGCTGGATGGTGTGCGTTTGCCCAATCTTAAGGGCGAATAACTGCTCAGTAATCCTGGCTACATTCGGGATTTGTGAGTGTTCAGGTTTTCATCGCGAGACGCAAATTCCGGGCTGAAGTTCGCTAGAAGGAGTGTTTTTCGCTGCCGCGCGTAGCGCGGGCCGTGCGACGCACGGTGCGACAAACACTCCTTAAAAATTGTGGCTTTAGCCACTCTTTATCGCAGCGAGTGGGAGAGCGCTGAACAGTACCGGTTTTCAGGGCATATGCTCATCATGGGCGTGGGCTTAGCCGAAATCTGTCATGGGGATGGGATCTATGTGGGTGAAGGGCGTTATAGCTATGCTGGTGGGATACTTATTAGGTTCCTTGCCGGCAGGGTTGTTTTGGGGCTGGATTTTCCGGCAGATTGACGTGCGTCGTCATGGAACCGGACGCACTGGTGGCACGAATGTCTGGCGGACGGTGGGCTTCATACCGGCAGTGATGACGGCGTTGAGCGATGGTCTCAAGGGGGCTTTGGCGGTGTGGTTGGCTCAGGTGCTGGGGATTGGAGTCTGGGGAGCTGCGCTCTCTGGGACGTTCGCTGTTGTGGGGCACAATTACTCGTGCTTTCTAGGCTTCCGCGGCGGCGCCGGGACGGCAACGAGTGTGGGGGCTGCCGCTGTGTTGTGGGGCCCGGCGTTCCCGCTGTTGTTGCTCCTGGGAGTGGTCGTGGGACTGCTGGTGGGACACGCTTCGGTCGCCTCGATTTCGGTTGCTGTGGCTCTGCCTGTGATATTCGGTCTGCTGCGGATGCCGGAGCCAGTGTGGGGATTTGGTCTACCGGTAATGTTGCTCACCCTTTGGGCTTTGCGTCCCAATATCCGGCGTCTGTTGCGCCGTGAGGAGAATTTCCTGCCAATTTTCCTCAAGAATCCGCCGCTGATTTGTCTTTCGCGACATCCGGTGCGGCATGGTGAGTGAGCATCCAGGCTACCGTCAACAAGACCATGCCCGCGGCATCAAAGGCAATGAAACGCCTTCCGGTAGCCAGCAGTGCGGCATGCCCTGCCGGTAACGTGAGTGCCATCCAGGTTTCGGCTCCTAATCCAATGAGCTGTTGGATGATGATAACTTCCAGAAACACACGGTAGCGTTCTGGGTCGCTCAGGACCGGGAAATAGGGGATGACCCACATCACGAAGAGCACCCCAATGCTGCGGGTGAGCACTGCGCCAACGGTTCCGGAGAGCTCAAAGGCGCCGGCATAGGCTTCGGGAACCAGAATGAAGGGCAGTGCCGCGGAGAGGTTCCAGAGCAATACGGCGAGCACGGCGCCGCGCGCGCCCCAGCGTGCGACGGTTGACTTTCGACTGGCTTGTGGTAAGTTTGGCGCTGTCATTTTTGCAGTGTCGTTCTGATTCCAATCTCTGATTTGGTGAATGTTATGCCGTTAACCGATCGCAATCGTCAACTGCGGGTAATCGCCGAACTGCTGCTTGTGCATCTGCCCGCGATGCTAAAACAAAACGAGCAGGCTCTGGCGCATGATCTCCTCGCAGTGGCGGGGACTGCACTGCGCGAGATCTACGATGACGCGCAGCAATCCGCCAAAGCCTGGGATAAGCGCGCCTATGATGTTAAGGCCGACTACCTCCGGCGCGAGTGGGATTGGGCGCTGGGCGCATCTAACTATGCTCTGGGACTGGCGCTTCGCCCCGATGCGGTCACGCCAGAGTCGCTGTCTAAGCTGCGCACCCTCATTGTGCCTGAGCTGGAGCGTCCGGCGCGCAAACAGATTGCCGACCCCGCGCGTTTCCGTGGCGCTGCTCAAGTGCTGAAGACGCGTCGCAAGTAAAGTTAAACTGGCTGTGATGCCTTCTGGTTTTGCGAGAGCCTGCTTAATCCACTAGCGCCAGGCTGATACGCCCGCGTTGGAGGTCCACTTCAACTACTTCGACCTCAATCACATCGCCCACTGCAACTTTTTCGTGGGGGTTGCGCACATATCCTGTGCCCATCCGGCTGATGTGGATGAGTCCGTCGCGTTTGACGCCGATATCCACAAAGGCGCCAAAATCCACCACATTGCGTACCGTGCCCTTCAGACGCATTCCTTCGTGCAAATCTTCGATGTGCAGCACGTCTCCGCGCAGGATGGGCCCTTCCAATTCGTCGCGGGGGTCGCGTCCAGGGCGTGCCAGCGCGTCCAGGATGTCCTCGAGTGTGGGTTCGCCTGTCCCCAACTCCTGCGCCAGGGTTGCAAGATTCCACTCCCGGCGGAGATCCCGTAACGCCTGAGGCAGTCGCGCGTCGCCCAGCGGCAATCCTAGCAGGTCCAAGACCTTGTGCGCCACGGTATAACTCTCTGGGTGGATGGGGGTATTATCCAGCGACGATTCTCCATCCGGCAGGCGCAGGAAACCAGCTGCCTGCTCGAAGGTCTTGGGGCCTAAACCACTGACCTTGTGCAATGCCTCACGTGAGCCAAACGCTCCCTGTGCATCGCGGTGCGCCACGATGGTCTGCGCCATCTTAGGCCCGATGCCGGAAACGTGTTCGAGCAACGCCGGCGACGCGGTATTCAAATCCACGCCGACGCTGTTGACGGCAGACTCGATGACGGTGTCCAACGCCTCTGCCAGGGCTTTTTGATCCACATCGTGCTGATATAGCCCCACGCCGATGGCTTTGGGTTCGATCTTCACCAGCTCCGCCAGCGGGTCCTGGAGTCGCCGGGCGATGGAGACCGCGCCCCGTAGCGAGACATCCAGGTCAGGAAGCTCCTGCCGCGCCAGCTTGGAGGCGGAATAGACGGAGGCGCCTGCCTCGTTGACGATGGTGTACTTTACGGGCAGCCCTGTGCCGATCAACCCCGCCACCAGCGCCTCGGTCTCACGTCCGGCAGTGCCGTTTCCGATGGCAACCACGCTGACGTGATGTTGTTGTGCCAGGCGGCGCAATGTTGTCTCTGCCTCGGTCCGGTGACGGTCGGGATAAATCGTGGTCGTCGCCAGCACCTTGCCCGTGGCATCTACCACTGCCACTTTGCAACCGGTGCGGATCCCGGGATCAATGCCCAGGACGGTTTGCCCGCGCAGCGGCGGTTGGAGCAGCAGGGAGCGCAGATTGGTGGCAAAGACCCCAATCGCGTGTTCATCCGCGATCTCGGTCAATCCGCGGCGGATGTCACGCTCAACGGCGGGAAAGAGCAGCCGGGTGAAAGCGTCCTCGCGGGCCAGTCGCAGATCCTCACTCAGCGGGCTTCCTGAGTCGGCGGGGAAATGCCGCGCCAGAATGCCCAGACTTTCGGCTTCGGGAATTTCCAGGGTGAGCCTGAGGATCTCTTCCCGCTCGCCCCGGTTGAGCGCTAGGATTTGGTGCGGGCGTAAGTTGCGCACATCGGCAAAGAAGGTGTAGTACATGCGGTAGATGCCTTCTGCATCCTTGCCCTCACCCTCAGTGGTGATAGCGGTGCTCAACACCCCGCGTCGCTGGGCGAGCTCCCGCAGTGTTCCCCGCACCTCGGCTGCATCGGCGATGGCTTCAGCAACGATATCCCGTGCGCCGGCATAGGCTTCCTCAATGTCGGGCACCTCATCTTTGAGAAAGGGGGCAGCGATGGATTCCCGATCCCCTTCCAGCGGTTGTGCTAGAATCAGGTCGGCCAAAGGCTGCAACCCCTTTTCCCGTGCAATGATGGCGCGTGTGCGGCGCTTGGGCTTATAAGGGCGATAAAGATCTTCCAGGCGTTGAAGTGTATCTGCGGCGGTGACCTCTGCTTGCAGCTCCGGGGTAAGCACTCCCTGCTCTTCCAGACCGCGGAGGATAGTCTCGCGGCGTTCCTCCATATTGCGGCGGTAACCCAGTCGCTCCGCCACATGTCGCAGCTCCTCCTCATCGAGTGAAGCGGTGACTTCCTTCCGGTAGCGGGCGATGAAGGGAATTGTGTTGCCCTCATCCAGCAAGGCCGCGGCTGCGCGAACGCGCTCTAGCGCCAGTTGGAGATCTGCCGCTACTGCAGCAATGATTGCATTGATATCCATAAATGCTCCTTGTCTCCCCTCAACGTCTGGGCTTTGCGGAAGTCTTAGGCGCGGGCGAGCTCGATGATGCCATCATCTGCAATGGGCGCCCGATGCGCATTCTCACAGACGAAGGCGTTTCCCTCTTGCTGCATCGCGGAATGGCAGCGTGGGCAGCGCAAAATAGTGCTCAGCATTCGCGGAGGCGTAGGTCCCATCACACCGGGTTTGACTGCCCAGATGAGGTCGTAATCCTCTTGCCAGGTCTGCGTGCGTACCATTTCCAATTCCAGGGAATGTAGATGCTCTTCGAAGGCTTCTGGTGTGGTGGTGCGACCCGGCAATAACTGCGCCAGCTTTCCAATCCGGTTGGTTATCAGCAACAATCCTCCCGGGCGCAGCACGCGCAGCAATTCGTTGAGCACAGCGTCGGGATCGGGCATGAATTCCAGCGCTTCCAGGCAGCTCACCACATCAAATGTGGCATCGTCAAAGGGCAATTGTGCGGCGTCTTGCCAGAGATAGGAGAGCTGTTCTGCCCAGGATTGGGTCGTACGCACCCCCTCGCGCAACATATCGCGTGAGGCATCGAGCATGATCATGCGACCATGAAAGCCCGATTGCTGGAACAGGGTCCGCGCTAACCTGCCGGTACCTGCCGCTACATCGAGGAGTAGCGGGTCGGGATGCAGCTGCATAGCGCGGCTGAGGGGCAATCCGAGAAACCATTGCTCGTAACCCGGATCGTATTGTTTGATGTTATCATAGATGCGTGCCGAGCGATTATAGAGAAAGGTTACCATGCGGCGCCCCAGATAGGCGCCTTCGGCGATGATGAGCTGCCAATAGAGGAATGTCGCCAGCACTGCCAACCCGGCGACCAGGGCGACCCATTTCATGTTACAGCACCCACCCCATCAGGAGCAGCATGGCAATGAGCCAGATGGCAATAGCGCGACGGTAATGTGTCGCCGGCAGACGTTGGCTGAGTAACAACAGTCCGGGGAGCGCCAGCAACAGCAGCACCCCGGTTGCCAATGCTTCGCCTTGCCAGAGCAGATATCCCGCCGCCATCAGGGGTCCCAGGAGTGCCGGTAATCCGGGCATGGCGTAGAAGCCGAGCAACGCTATGATGGCGAGGCTTCCCCCCAAAGAAAGCGAGCCTTGATTGAGGGTGGCGCCCAGTAACCACGGCAATCCCCCTAAGGCTACCGCTTCGCCCAGAGTTCCGGGACGTCCGGCGCCCTCACTCCACAGCGCCATCAATTGGGCCCATGCGAAATATACCAGCGTCAACAACAGCGCGGTGCGTCCTAAGGGCAGGCTCAAGAGGATACCGGCAATGAGTGCCAGCAGGGTTGATCCGAGTGGGGCAGCGAGGGCAGCGCTGCCTTCAGATTGCCACCAGGCGTGTGCCAGTTCCAGCGCGCGGCTAAGCGCCGCGCCGGGTGCATTGGATTGGACAAAGGGCAGTCGGGGCAGCGGTGTGCGTTGCTCCCAGTGCCGCCAGCGGCGCAGGTAAACGTTCCACCCAGTGTAGGTGAGCGCACGCCACAGCGGCGCCCAGGCAATCAGCACCAGCGCGCTTGCAAGAGCCAGTTGCGCCAGGTTCTCCTGGTCCAGATGCCCAGCTGCGGACCAGGCGCCGCCAACCACTGAGGCAAGTGGAACCAAAAGCCAGCCCCCTTCCCAGGGACCGATCCAGGGGTTGGTACGTTCGGCTGCAACTGTTTCTTCCATCACGGGGGCATTATAAGCCAAGTCGGGGAATCAACAACTGGGAGTGACACGGGGCATTCGTAGCAGATGAAAGGGCTTCTGCGTCCCCTGTGAGGCTTGCAGTGCAAATTAGTTGCTTCACCAACGGGTTGCTACGCAACCTGGGGCGAATGCCTTGCTCGCGCTTCAGAAGCATTGTTCGAAACGTAGGGCGATTTCGGTCAGCGACCTGCTACGAAATCCCACACGTCGCTAAATACGTCGCAGTTCTCAGTGCTCCTCGGCAGGCGGTGGGAATTCTGCCATGGTGATTTCCTCGCATGGCTCTACGTGAATATAGGCGCGGTCTACTTCAGCCACACTTTCCACGGCGGTTTGTACGCTATCCGCAATGTGATGCGCCGCGTAGAGGCTGATGCGCCCATCTACGTTGATGTGCAGGTCGGCGATGAGCTGTGGACCGACATATTCGGTGATGACCTGGTGAACGCGCAAAACGCCGGGAACTTTGCCTGCGACCTCGGCAATTTCGTGCCGCAGCTCGGGCGGCGCACCTGCGCCGGTGAGGTATTTCAGATTCTCGTGGGCGGCTTCAAAGGCGGCGCGGAAAATCCAGAGCGCGACCAGTGCGCCTGCGCCAGGATCAAGCAGAGGATGCAGAAAACGCGAACCGTAGACGCCCAGAAAAGCTGCGCCAGAAGTGATAACATCGCTGAGATTGTCGCGGGCGGTCGCAGCTAACGCGGGGCTGGTGACCGATGTGGCGATACGGCGGATGGCGAGGTACATACCGGCTTTGAGGACGGCACTGGATAGGAGCACCAGTGTGGGAAGCCCCGGTTCTACGGCGATGCCGCCGCTGAGGAAGCGCTCGATGGCCGCGCGTCCGGCTTCGTAGCCGGCGTAGGCCATGGCGATAGCAATGACAAGCCCTGCCAGCGGTTCGAAACGGCTGTGCCCCTGAGGATGTGAGAGGTCGGGAGGCTGTATGGCCATCCACAAGCCCAGGATCATAAACAGAGAATATAGCACGTCCGAGGCTGAATTAGCTGCGTCAGCGTAGAGGGCGACGCTGTCGGAGTAGTGAGCAGCAATCCCTTTGCCGGCGACGAGCAGCAGGTTGCCAAGTAGCGTGATGAGAATGGCCTGGCGGTAAAGGCGCTGCCGCCCGGCATCCGGTGTGATTTCACGAACCCATTGCATAGACTTGAATCCTCGACGCAGCTGTTCAGCGTGCTTTCGCTGGTTATAAAAGGATGTTGTTATAGTTTTCCGGCGCCGCGCTGCATGCGGCGTCGGAAAATGCTCTTTATAGGATGCGCGAAACCGTTACACGGGCTCGCGGAAGTTGTAGATGGAGCCTTGCCGTTGCCAGGTGCGGGAACAGCCTGCGCATGTAAAGGTGGCTTCTGGAGGGGAACCTAAGGGTGTGCCGCATTCAGGACAGGCGAAGAACATCCCTGTGGGCGCGGCATCTTTTTCACCCGCAGCTGCGCGAACAAAGACACTGGGGCTCCATTGCCACCAACGTCCGGTGGGTTGCACCAGCGTATCCAGTGCCACGAGCCATGAGGTCGGAAGAAGCCGTTTGAGAAGCCCTATTCTAAAGTGGGATACGGTACGCACGGCTTCACGCTGTAGCCCTGCATGGGCCAGTTTTTCCCAAATCCAACGCGGATGGAAGTCGAAGTTGAGTGCAATGAATTCTACCGGTTCCAAATCGAAGGGGGACCAGTTTTGCCGGCGCAATAGATAGCGAACCAGCGCTTTGAGATTGTGTTTGTTAGCAAACTCCAATACGAAGGTACCTTTGGGGGCGAGGATGCGCGCCAAGCCCTGCAGCACGGCGGGAGCATCTACCGCGTGATGTAAGGTGCGAATCATGGTGACGGTATCAAACAAGCCCGGCACAAAGGGTAATTTATAGAAATCCGCCATGACGTACACGAACTGTGGCGTACCTGTGGCATTCATCTCGCCCAGGCGCTCCACGGCTTGTTCCAACTGGGTGCTGGCATAGTCGAAGAGCACCACGGTTTCGTAACCGCGATAGAGGTCGGCTAGCCTGCCGAAGCCGGCGCCGATTTCAATGATGCGCCGCCCGCGGGGCGGGAGCAGCACGCGTAGGGCGGCGCGCTCCGCACCATCTTCGTAGGCGCGCGAGTGATCCCAGAACTCCGTGCTGTAGCGGGAGCCTTCGTAGTTGCAGATTGGGCGTTCACTCATTGTGGGGTGAGAAGTTCCTCAGGTGAGTCAGGGAGTTGCTGCAGGACGCCTTGAATCGGGCTGAAAACGCCGCGTAGTTGGGTGATTGCCGGGCCCATCCCCGCTTCATCCAGGGGGATGGTGACCGGTACCTGCATGACCACCGGCACAGTTGTACTAACGGGCACGTTGAGATTGAGCGCCACTGGGAGCACCATGCCGGCAGGCAGTTCCAGGCTGACCCAACCATAAATGGTGCCCTGGTTTCCCAGGCTAAAGGTCGTGGGCACACTCAGCGGCACCGGTTGCGTGAGGACAACGTTGGTGTTTTGCTGTAGGGGCAAATCGAAGACCACTGGCAAAGCGTCATTGATAGCGACCGTGGTCTGAATGTTGGTTTCTCCAAGGGCGGCAAAGGCAGCATCCAAATCCCCAAGCAACGGTTCCGCGACTTGCGTTTTTGCTACGAAGAGGGGTCTGATCATCAATAGCAAAACGATGACCAGAATGAGATTGACAAAGAAAGAGAACAAGAGTGCGATGTTCTTGAAGGCGTCCCAAAAATGTGTTTGCCGCTTCCTGGTTTGTTGTGTGCTTGCTTCTGCCACAGTTGACCTCCTGGCGAGAAAGGTGATCACAGGCAACGCTTGCTGAACGGGAATCGAAAGTGATTCAGGTTCGCTGCTCGTCGCTGGTTTTAACCGTTTGATAACGATCTGGCGCTTGATTCCTCTTCAAAAAGAAAATGATGGTATGAGAATATCTTACCATGGGTTATTAAAACTGCAAGGCTTATCGGGGTATACGACAGAATATTGGAGAAGATAAGACCGTCATCTTGTAACCAACCCGCATCAGCGATCAACTCTTTGCGCCGCCGTACTCGGCGCTTCTTTTTGCGAGCGTGATTTTCGTGGACGTGGCTTCGCCCGTCCACGAAAATCACAAAAAAACCTACCTCTGCATCTCTTTGGCGCGCCCACTTGTCTAAACGCATTGTCTCACCAAGCCGACCTTTGAACTTCCCAATAACTTGTCCTATACCCCGATCTGTTTGCGTCCAGGCTAAGTGCTTCTATAATTCGGATTGCGCGCACTCGTGCTGCGATGGTGGTATAAAGGACTTTCTTTGCCGGTGAGCGACAATCCGTGAACGGTATTCAGTTATGACACGTTATTTCCCTGCCTCTATTCAATCTGTGGCGCCTGATAGCGTCGCCGCACGTGCGGGAATCATGCCAGGGGATGTGTTGCTGGCACTTAATGGTTTGCCTTTGCGCGATGTGATTGATGCCCATCTGCTCGCCTCAGTGCCGCGACTGAGTTTTCTCCTTGAGCGGAATGGCAGGCGCATACGCCTGCCAGCACAACGGCGCTATGGTGAGCCATTAGGGCTTGAATTTGTCGAGGATCTTTTCGACGCGCCCCTGCGCGTATGTCGCAACAACTGTGATTTCTGTTTTGTGGCACAGATGGCGCCGGGCCTGCGTTCCCCGTTGTACGTGAAGGATGATGATTACCGGCTGTCGTTTCTGCACGGCAATTACATCTCCCTTACGAACCTCGCCCCCTCAGATTGGGAGCGAATCATCGAGCAATTCCTTAGCCCCCTCTATGTATCCGTTCACGCCACCATGCCTGAGGTGCGGGTAGGCCTGATGCACAATCCACACGCCGGAGAAATTATGACGCAACTTCAGCGTCTGGTGGAGGCTGGTATTCAGATTCACACTCAGGCGGTAGTGGTGCCTGAACGCAACGATGGCGCCTGTCTGGATCGCACAATTGCCGACCTGGCGGGACTTTATCCCGGCGTACGCTCGCTGTGTGTGGTGCCGGTAGGGCTGACCCGTTGGCACAATCCGGCGTTGTGCCCTTTTACCGCGGCTGAGGCGACAGCAACACTTGAACAAACGTTAGCGCACCAGGAAAGATTGCGCCGAACTCTAGGCACCGGTTTTGTCTATCCCTCGGATGAATGGTTCTTGCGCTCAGGGCAAGTTATCCCATCCCTGTCTGATTACGACGACCTGTTGCCGGCGCTGGTGGAAAACGGTGTCGGAATGGTGCGCCTTTTCATGGAAGAATGGACTTCCACGTGCGCGAACCTCGAGGCTTTAGGGGGAGCAAAGCAGACCTGGGTGACCGGGACGCTCTTCGCGCCGTTGTTGCGGAACTATGCTCAGGATTTTCGGCGGGTGACCGGCATTGCGGCTGAGGTGATTGCCGTCCCTAATCACGCCTTTGGTGAAACGGTGACCGTGACGGGATTGCTCTCTGGGGTGGATATTCTAGCAGCCCTGGCGGAAGCCGACTTGGGAGAGGTGATTGTCGTGCCGGAAGTGATTTTCCGTGGTCCCGGAGCGCAAACGCTGGACGGCTTCTCGGCACACGGCTTGAGTGAGCGCCTGGGACGGCCTGTATACCTTTGGGGCGCGGCGCCACTCGTGGATTGAGGGCTGGTATCGGGATTCTGTAGCATGGAGCTGCAGCGGCAGATTGATCGAGATTACGCTATGCCTTGTACCCCTTCATCTGCCTTGACATTTCGCTGTGCCATAGTAATCTCAAGTCATTAGCGTGTGTTCCCAAGAATATCGTTGATTGCTCATTCATTCTGTGTGGTGGTTAAGCACCGCTTACGAGGAGGGTTTTATCTGTGAAACCTGCGACTGAGACCTCAGGTACTTTGGAAGACCTCTCAGAGTTGTCTCGCTCCCGACGCAAGCGGCGCGTACGCGAGGCTATTGAATCCTACTTGTTTCTTCTGCCCGGCACTTTGTTGCTCCTTGTTTTCAATGTTTTCCCCCTGGGATATGCCTTTTATATCAGCTTGTACCAGTGGCGCATCCGCAAGGGTAAATTTATCGGTTTAGATAATTACTTGCGCGCGCTGGGTGATCCCAAAGACGTTTTCTTTGTCTTGGCTGGTTTGGGACTTCTTGCAGGCGCCTGGATGTTATGGCGCAAGGTGTCTGCAGAAACCTCGACCCGCGAATTGCTGCTGCGGTTTGGTGCTATCGTGATGCTCATCACTGGGGGACTGGCATTGGTGCTGGGCTTCCCGAAGATGCTTGAAACCGGCGATAGCGAGATTTTCAAATCGTTGTTGATCACCTTCTACTACTCACTCGGCACAGTTCCAATGCAAATTGTGCTCTCATTTCTCCTGGCAAATATCCTCTTCCGTAATATCAGGGGCAAGTCAACCTGGCGGATGCTCTACTTCTTGCCCTACGTCACCGTTACGGTCGCTTCAGCCGCAGTGTGGCAATCCATTTTTGACCCTAGCAAAGGGCTGCTCAATGTCGGTTTGCTCAGTGTGGGGGTGCCAGAGTCTAGTTTGCCACGCTGGCTCTTTGAAGCCAAAGGTATCAACCTTGTGCTGGCTGAGATGTTGGGCATCAACTTGCCGCAGTGGATGGGGGGACCCAGTCTGGCATTGATATCGGTCGTCATCTATAGCATCTGGGTCTATGTGGGCTACAACACGGTGATTTACTTGTCAGGACTGGGGAATATTCCCATTGCCTTGTACGAAGCTGCCGAGATTGATGGGGCAAGTCGTTGGGATATTCTGCGAAAAATCACGATTCCCCTGGTTTCGCCAACCACGTATTTCCTGGTGATGATGGGCGTCTTGGGAACCTTCCGCGCTTTCAATCAGATTTATGTGATGACGAGGTTGGTTGGTCCGGTAGGCTCACCACAGGGCACCACGATGACGGCGAGCATGTTGATCTGGAAGCATTTCTGGGAGGGCAACCGTTTTGGCTACGCTTCAGCCGTGGCCTTCATTTTGACCGCGGTAATGTTGGGTATTAGTTGGATACAGAATCGCGCTTCTGAGGGAAAGGTGTTCTATGGCTGAGATCTCCAAACCCATCAAGTCGTTGCGCCATTATCAAGTGCTTTATGGAGTTTCGCGTTTCTTGCTGTATGGGATTCTGACCCTTGGGGCTATCATCGCCATTATTCCCTTCATCTGGATGACCCAGACCGCCTTTAAGACATATGGTGAGCACTCGGCGCGTAAGTTCTGGCCCGCTGCATTAACGGCGGCGCCTTATGCCGAGCGCCCGGCGTCGCGCGAGGTGGTCGTTGACATGCAACCGGCGGATGACTGGAGAAATGTGCCGCGTTCCTACAGTCAGGCACTGGGGGGATCTATTACGGTTGATGCTGTCTCCCGACACGTTGCCTCGGAGCTGGAACGCAAGAATTTCTCCATACCCTTTGAGGTTAACATTCTGGCGGTGGACTTGACCGATGATGATACCGCCAATTACGATTCTTTTCGCCTGACCGTTGGCACCAAGGTGGTAGGGCAGTTTATCACGCGCATTGACGGACGGCAGATCGGCGGACCTAATTACGAAGGGGCTGACCGTGGGCGATGGGGCCCTCACTACCAGGTGATAGACCCGAATCCCAACCATTTTGTCGTCCGTGAATCCTGGGATGTGGGGCATATTCTCTTCAATAACTTCATCTATGCCTGGAAAGATGCTAACTTTGCCCGCTATATGAGCAATAGCACCATTATCACGATCATCACCATCATCGGGGTGGTTGTGACCAGCACATTGGCTGCTTATGCCTTTGCGCGGATGAAGTTCCCAGGGCGCAATTTGGTTTTTACGATCTACCTGGCGACCTATATGATTCCAGGCGCAGTGACTTTGATTCCTAATTATCTGATCATCGTCGGCTTGGAAGAATTCTTTCAGACGACCTTTGGTATCAAGAACGCCTGGTATGATAGCTGGACGGCGCAAACCATACCCTTTATGATTAACGCTTTTAGCGTCTTTCTACTGCGGCAATTCTTTGCCCAGATTCCGGATGACCTGTTTGATGCCGCATTGATTGATGGCGCGGGGCACCTCCGTTTCCTTACGCAAGTTGTGGTGCCGCTCTCTAAGGCGCCCATTATGACGGTGATTATCTTCAACGGCATTTGGGCGTGGAATCAGCTCCAGTGGCCCTTGATTGTGACCAGCTCAGAGAAATGGCGTCCCGTCACGGTGGGCTTGATCAGTTTTATCAGTGATGCTGCAGCAGAGACCCATTTAATCATGGCTGGTTCGGTCATCACCATGATTCCGATCCTTGTACTCTATTTCTTCACTCAGAAGACCTTCACTGAGGGCATCGCGACGACGGGTTTGAAGGGTTAAACTTGCGCAAACTGGAAATGGCGTATAATAAAGATTGGGCATATTTGTGACTCCTGTTTGTGTTGAATCACGTGCCCATCGTATCGTGTTTGACTTTAGTTCTTAGGAGGAGATTACTATGAAGTTGCGAAAGATGTTTGGTCTATTGGTCGCTGCTGCAATGCTGCTGCCCCTGATTGCGGCATGTACGCCGACGGCAGAGCCGACTGCAGAGCCGACTGCTGAAGTCCCGACACAGCCGGCCGAAGCCGTTTCTGCTTTCGAGGGTGTTGATCCCAGCGGGCAGACCGTGGTGTACTGGCATCAGAATACGGGTTCTCGGGCTGAGTTGATGACCTCGTTGGTAGAGGACTTCAATGGCAGCAATGAGTGGGGTATTACTGTCGTGGAAGAGAGCCAGGGTGGCTACAATGATCTTTATACCAAGATCATCGCCGGTATTCCGGCGAAGCAGCTGCCCAATATGTCCGTGGCTTATCAGAACCAGGCAGCGACCTACGCTGTGCAGGGTGTGCTGGTTGAGCTAGATCCTTATGTGAACGATCCCGTTTGGGGTTACACTGAGGCAGAGCTGGCGGATTTCTTCCCCATCGCGCTCGCCGCAGATTACCTGCCCCAGTTCAAGGGACGCTACGGTTGGCCTCCCTACAAGTCCATGGAAGTGATGTACTACAATGAGGACTGGCTCAAGGAATTGGGCTTTGATGGTCCTCCCGAGACCTGGGCAGAGTTCGAGGAGATGGCATGCAAAGCCGCTGGACAGCCCTTCTCCAAGCAGACGGGCGAGGGCCCGGTGCTCGGTTACGAGTATTCGGTGGATGCCTCCCGCTTCGCTTCCTTCATCTTCAGCCGCGGCGGCAACATCCTCAATGAGGACGCCACCAGCTACATCTTCAACGACGACGCCGGTGCGGAAGCTCTGACCTACCTGCGCGGATTGGTCGAGAAGGGATGCGCTGCACAGTCCACTGAGCAATATGGCGATCAGACGGACTTTGGTGCCGGGCGTGTGCTCTTCACCATGAGCTCCATCTCGGGCCTGTCATACTACGGGCAGGCAGTTTCCGAGGGTGCGAACTTTGCGTGGAGCGTCAACCCGCCCCCGCACACTACGGCTGAACCTCGGATGAACATCTACGGCGCGAGCCAGTCCATCTTCGCCGGCACGCCGGAACAGCAGCTGGCTTCCTGGCTTTTCCTCAAGTGGATGAGCGAACCGGAGCAGCAGGCGAAGTGGGCGAGCAGCACGGGCTATTTCCCCACCCGCGCCAGCGCCGCCGAGATGATGAAGGAATACATGGACGAGAATCCCACTTATGCCAAGGCCTTCCAGTTCTTGTTCTACGATTCCGGTGTGGAATCCCCCGTTGCTGGTTATGATGAGTGCCGCGCGGAGATCTCCAATATGATCAACGCGGTTCTGGGCGGCGCCGATGCCAAGCCTGAGCTGGATAAGGCCGTCGAGGCTTGTAACCAGTACCTGGAAGAAGCTGCTCCCTAAAACGGGACGCATCTAAAGCCATTCAACTTCCCCGCCCTCTGTTTGCAGAGGGCGGGGTTGCTTGTATAATGCCTGGGGGATGTGATACCTGCCATGACGGCGGTTTTTTGCTGAGTGATAGGAGGTGTTTAGGCCGGTAACTGTGTGATGGCCCGGGGAAATAGCGCCAGCTCCTGCTATGTATGGCAGGAAGACGAGGAGGCGGTTGATCGAGGTGCGTTCGGCATTGATGCCGAACCCGTCGGCGGATGCCGCCAGGGCAGGGTCCTGCCCTAGTTTCCCCTCCTGAAATCAGAAGCTGCATTCCAAAACCGGATGGCAACATGCGGGACAGCCGGTGCAGCAGGACCACAGCGCAATCGCGAATAGCGCCGCATTGGCGTGTTACGCGATGAGCGCATCCATTTCCCTCAACAAGGAGGAATTCCCATGTGTGGCATTGTTGGCTATGTAGGGCCGCGTGAGGCGGCGTCTATCGTTGTGAATGGCTTGAAGCGTTTGGAGTACCGGGGCTACGATTCTGCCGGCCTGGCTCTGCTGACTGAAGACCGGGTGCTCAAGACGGTGCGTGCGGTGGGCAAGCTGGCGAAATTGGTGGAACGTCTGCAAGTCGAGCCATTGATGGGGCATATCGCTATCGGGCACACGCGTTGGGCAACGCATGGCAGCGTTACCGAGCAGAATGCGCACCCGCATCTGGGCCTCAACCGGCGTGTGGCAGTTGTCCACAACGGCATTATCGAGAATTATGCGCGTCTTCGTCAAGACTTGCAGGATGAGGGGATCACCTTTGCCTCAGAGACCGATACGGAGGTCATTGCGCATTTGGTGGATGCCGGGCTACAGGGCGGCGATTTACTTACGGCGGTGCGGCGCGCTTTGCCGGAGCTGGAAGGCGCCAGCGCTTTTGTTTTCCTCAGCGCGCATGAGCCTGAGCGTCTGATTGCGGCGCGGTTGGGCAATGCTGGGGGGATTGTCATTGGTCTGGGTGAAGGTGAGACCTTTATCGCTTCGGATATTCCGGCGATTCTCGAGCATACACGGCGGGTCATTTTCCTGGAGAGCGGGCAATTGGCTTCGCTAACGCCCGGACGCGTGGAAATCTTCGATCTTGCGGGGAATCTGCTTCAGCCGGCGGTTCATATGATTCCGTGGGATCCGGTCGCTGCTGAGAAGGGTCCATTCCGCCATTTCATGCAGAAAGAGATTGCCGAACAACCCCGCGCCATCACCGATACGATACGCGGACGGGCAGATTTCCATGCCGGACGCATCTACCTGGATACACTTCCGCTAACTGTGGAAGAGGCGCGCGCGTTGCGGAAAATCACACTTGTCGCTTGTGGCACCTCATACCATGCGGGACTGGTGGGTAAATTCCTGCTGGAGAATCTGGCGCGTGTGCCCGTTGAGGTGGATTATGGCTCTGAATTCCGCTATCGCGACCCATTAATTGGCTCGGAGAGCGCGGTGCTGGCAATTACACAATCGGGCGAAACCGTGGACACGCTGGCAGCGATGGAAGAAGGGCAGGCGCGTGGGGCGCGGCTTTGGTCAATTGTGAATGTCTTGGGAAGTCAGGCGCAGCGTGTCTCGGATGGCTATATTTTGATGCAGGCGGGTCCGGAGATTGGCGTTGCCTCTACCAAAGCGTTCACGACCAGCCTGGTGGACCTTTATCTATTGGCGTTGGCACTGGGCGAAAAACGGGGCGTTTTGACGGGGGCTGCGCTGCGGAAGGCGGTAGATGATCTGGCGCGCCTGCCGCAGCTGGTGGGGCAGGTCGCTGAGGAGTTACCCATCTATCACCAGCTGGCGGAAATCTTCCACAAACGGGAACATTTCCTCTATTTGGGGCGGGGTATCAATTATCCTATCGCTTTGGAAGGGGCGCTCAAACTCAAAGAAATCTCCTACATCCACGCAGAAGGCTACCCCGCTGGCGAGATGAAGCATGGTCCGATTGCCTTGATTGACCAACTAATGCCGGTAGTGACATTGACGCCGCAAGATGGGGTCTATGACAAGATGCTGAGCCAGATGGAACAAGTTCATGCGCGAAATGGTGTCGTCATTGCTGTGGTACAACAGGGCGATATTCTGGCGCGTGAGCGTGCGGATTACGTGCTGGAGGTGCCTGTTAGCTCGCCTTACCTCAGCCCCGTGCTTAACGTTATCCCCTTGCAGTGGTTGGCTTATGCTTTTGCGGTACGTCGTGGGGCAGATGTGGATCAGCCACGCAATCTTGCGAAGAGCGTGACGGTGGAATAAACCTGTCTGGATTCCCCTGCTTGCCAGAGCACAGGGCAGCGAGAGCTGCGCTTTATGCACCGTGTTTTCGATGCCGCGCACCGCGGCATCGAAAACACGGCTTTTGATGGGTTCTCTTGAATTGATTGTTTGCGGCGGGTGAAGTCCCGCCGCAAACAATCAACCCTCTTCCGCACCCTGGTGGGGCGCCTGAGATTTTTACCCCCGTTTTGAAACGCACCTCGAACACCGGATATACGAGAGAATATTGGAGAACAATAAGACCGGCATCTTGCAAACAACCCGCATCAGCGATCAACTCTCTGCGCCGCCGTACTTGGCGCTTCTTTCTGCAAGCGTGATTTTCGTGGACGGGGCAAAAGCCCACAGGTGGGCTTCGCCGTCCACGAAAATCACAAAAACCTCCCTCTGCGTCTCTTTGGCGTGTCAAAGTGTCTAAGCGCATGGTCTCACCAAGCCAACCTTTGAACTCCCCAATAATGAGCTTTACCCTTTAACTGCTGAACAGTTACCTTCCCTAGTAAGTGTTCAGATTTCCACTGCAGGGCGTGAATTTCGGGCTGAAGCCCGCGAGAAAGAGTGTTTTTGGCTGCCGCGCGTAGCGCGGCAGCCAAAAACACTTTCTAAAACCGCGGCTTTAGCCTGAAGCGGCGATTCAACCGCTCCTTGTTGCGGCAAGCGGGGGAACGTTGAATGATTACCTTCCCTAACTATCTTGTAATTGTTTAGTTGTATGGTATCATGTATGCGGTTTACATTATTGCCGTGGTATTGGGTTGAGGGAATATATTGGAGACGCTTTGGTCCGGTTTAACACAGGGCATACAATTGCTCTTCACCGGTGATCCCATCATTTGGCAGGTCATTGTCCGCACGGCGCACGTGAGCGGTGTGGCATTGTTGTTCAGTGCACTTATTGGAATTCCGCTGGGCGTTGTGTTGGGATTGATGCACTTTCCTGGTAAACGCTTGATCCAGGCGCTTATCTATACCGGCATGGGCTTGCCACCCGTTGTGGTGGGTTTAGCCGTGTATTTGTTACTCTCGCGCAGCGGCATCCTCGCCCCGTTGGGGCTTTCAGGCATTCCCGAGCTCTTTACTCCCCAAGCCATGATCTGGGCACAAATCATTATCGCTACGCCATTGATCGTGGGTTTCACTATGGCAGCGGTAGCAGGCGTGGACCCTGATTTGGGGCGGCAATTGCAGGCCCTGGGGGCGACCCGGTTGCAGATTGCCGCCGCCTTGGTGCAAGAAGCACGCCTGGGAGTGTTGGTAGCGGTGGTGGGTGGATTGGGCAGCGTCATCTCTGAGGTGGGCGCGGTGATGATGGTTGGCGGCAACATTGATGGTTATACCCGCGTCCTCACCACGGCAATCATGTTGGAGACCCGGCGCGGCAACTTTGATCTGGCGATTGGCCTGGGCATGGTCTTGCTGTTGCTATCTTTCCTCGTAAATCTCACCATGTCACAATTTCAGGGGAAGTCCGGATGAGCGAGAGCATTTACACGCTCAACGGCGTGCGCAAGATCTACGATGGGCGCACCGTGCTGGATATTGAAGCTCTTGATATCCACACGGGAGAGATTCTCGCGGTGGTGGGGCCAAGCGGTGCTGGCAAGTCAACCCTGTTGCGCTTGCTGAACTTCCTGGAGCTCCCGGATACGGGGCAACTGACCTTCCAGGGGCAACCTGTCCCTCAGAGCGGCGCCTCACTGGCTTTGCGGCGCGAGGTCACCACTGTGTTTCAGCGCCCGGCGCTGCTTTCGACCTCGGTGACGAAGAATGTGACGTATGGACTCCGCTTGCGCGGACAGCGCGATGGCAAGGCTGACTTGCGAGCGGTCTTGGAGCAATTGGGGCTATCGAAACTTGCTCAGGCTCGTGCATGCACCCTTTCGGGTGGCGAGGCGCAGCGTGTGGCATTGGCCCGTGCCCTGATCATCCGCCCTAAGGTTCTGTTGCTCGATGAGCCGACGGCGAATCTCGATCCCTATAATGTCAATCTCATCGAGAGTGTCGTGGCGGACATGAATTGCCGCAGCGGCGCGACAGTGGTCGTGGTAACGCACAATATCTTCCAGGCGCGGCGTTTGGCGCATCGTGTGATTCTCTTGCTCAATGGGCAGATTGTTGAACTTGCGGACACGGCTACATTTTTCGAATCGCCCACTGATCCGCGCACACAGGCTTTCGTGCGCGGTGAGATGGTGTTTTGAAGTAATAAGGCTATAGGGTGCGACCTATGTGCCGTGTGACGGGCGCCGAATTCGGGGTTTGGATTCGGTGATTAGTCCGGTAAGGCATATAGGTTACATTGCTGAATCCAGTTCACTATTTCAGGAGGAGCTTCATGTTTCGTAATGTTTCTGTAAAACGCATGTCATGGCTATTGTTGTTGGTGGTGATGTTGGCGGCATGTGCCAAGCCGACTGCCGAACCGCCCCGGCGTTTGATCCTGGCGACGACGACGAGCACGCAGGATTCGGGTTTG
The DNA here is from genome assembly GCA_026645815.1 of Anaerolineae bacterium. Lineage (GTDB taxonomy): Bacteria > Chloroflexota > Anaerolineae > B4-G1 > SLSP01 > JAAZNO01. The sequence continues at coordinate 30,368 of JAPKMR010000027.1, forward strand.
CTGGATTATCTGCTGCCTGGTTTCAAGGAGCAGACCGGCATTGAGGTTCAGGTCATTGCTGTGGGCAGTGGGCAGGCGATGGAAACCGGCAAGGCTGGCGATGCAGATGTATTGCTCGTTCACTCCCCCGCTGCGGAGAAAACCTTTGTGGAAGAGGGTTGGGGTGTTGAGCGGATTCCGGTGATGCACAATGACTACGTGATTGTCGGACCTTCTGCGGACCCTGCGGGTATCAAAGGCATGACGGATGCAGCTGAAGCCTTCCGCAAGATTATGGAGGCGCAGTCGCCTTTTATCTCGCGCGGCGATGACTCTGGCACGCACGCTAAAGAGAAAAGCATTTGGGCGAAGATCGGGGCCACACCTGAGGGCATCTGGTATGTTTCCGCCGGGCAGAGCATGGGTGCCGTTCTGGAAATGGCGCAGGAGATGGATGTCTACACGTTGACCGACCGAGGTACCTATCTGGCGCGCACTGCTGAGGGTTACGCGCTTCCCATTCTCGTGGAGGGGGATTCTCTGCTGTTCAACCCGTATCACGTTATTGCCGTGAACCCGGAAAAATACCCCGAGATCAATAACGCGGGTGCGCAGCAGTTCATTGATTGGCTGATTTCGGCAGAGACGCAGGCAAAGATTGCAGCTTTCACGGAACCGCAAAGCGGTCTGCCGCTCTTCTTCCCCGATGCGGTGAAGTAGAGTCTAACCGTATGTCTTAAGAGCGCCGGCGCCCCTATTGATCGGAGACGAAAGATTGGGGACCGGCGCTCTCTTTTTGTAGTTTGGGTGCTTAACTCCGCTGGCGTGTGCGTTGCCGCAGCGCCAGGCTCGCGAGCAGGATTCCCAGCTCGTAGAGCACGATGAACGGTCCTGTCACCAATAACATCGTGAAGGGGTCGGTCGTGGGGGTGATGATAGCTGCCATGACCGCTGCCAGGAAGATGATCAGTTTGCGCAACCGTTTGAGATTGGCAGGTTGAATGACATTGAGCCGCGCCAGGGTGTACATTACTAGCGGTGTTTGAAACAACAGGCCCATCCATAGCAGAAGTGTGGTGACAAAAGAGAGATAGTCTTGCAGGGTGTACGTGTGCGTGACGATGTTCGGTAAAAAGCCCTGCAGCACTGGGATGCTGAAGGGCACCAGCACCAACAAGGTGAAGGCGATGCCTGCTGCAAAGAGCACGATGACACCGGGCACGCTCAGGAGCAGAAATTTGCGCTCGTGCGTAAACAGCCCGGGCGCGATGAAGGCGTAAACCTGATAGAGGATGTAGGGCAGGGTCAGCACCAATCCCAACAGAAGCGCCACTTTGAAGAAGATAATCGGCGGTGCGGTGGGACTGATGGCGAGGAGCTCAATATCCCCTGCCGGGGCGGTGAGAATCTCGAGGGCGCGTGGGGTGAAGAACGAGCTGATTGTCGCGCCAAGGATGAGCGCCACAACGATGCGCAGCAATCGCAGGCGTAGCTCGGTAATATGCTCCAGCAGGGGCCGTTCCTGGTTCTGTGTTGCTTCGCCGTTCATGGCCCGTAGCCTGTCTCTTCATACGCTGGTTCATCTGGTGGCGGAGTAGATTCTGAAGGCGGCGTTGGGGACATAGCGGACCTATCTGGCTCAGGGGCGGCGGGGGGGATGGATAACTCTGTGCTCAGCTGCGAGGCTACCTCGCGCCACATGCGTTGCGCGGAGCGTAGATAGCCGTTTGCTGTGCGCGCGGCTTTCAGCAGGTCCTCGGGTCCAAACAACAGCAGCCCGACGAGTGCAATCACGAGCAGCTCGGGGGTCCCGATGTTGAGAAAGTCCATAGCTTTCTGCCTGGGGCAGCCCGGAAGTGGGCTTTGCGCCCGCTCCTGGGCTGTCAGACTTGCAGCTGCGATTAAGCCTGTTGGTCTGAGGCTTGATCGTCGCTCTTAAGGCCTTCCTGGAAGGCGTGAATACCTCTGCCCAATTCGCCGGCGACTTTCGTGATTCTTCCGGGTCCGAAGATGAGCAGCGCCAAGACCAACACTACAATGACCTCAGGCAATCCAATTCGCGGTAACATCGCACAATCCTTTCCTGGTACATCATGTTTGAACGCACCATCGCGTAAGGTGGATTGTACCTCTTTAAGGAGAAAATAGCAAACAGAAAAAACTAATGCCTCTGAGATAGGCCACGGTGACGGGCTGCCTGCCCGTCACCGTGGCTTGCCCTTTTTCCATCAGCGGATATTTAGCCCATGACGTTCCAGAAGTTCTGTGATGATCACGGGTTGTCCTGTCTTGACGGATTCCTCGGCGGCGACGCCCACTACCACGGACCAGAAGCCTTCGGCTGCCGTTGCGGTCTGTGTCGGGCGTCCCTCGATGTTCTCGATGAAATTGACATGCTCATAGAAGGTGCCGCCATTGTGCCCGGTCTCCTCGATATAGGTAGGGTAACCGGGTGAACCGACGCGCGCGGGCTTAGTCTCGCCGTGGAGAATTTCCAGATGTGTGCTGGGGCGCGCTACGGCGAGGAAATCTTGATTCTCGTAGGCTTTCAGCCGCCCCTCATCACCGCAGATGACGAGCTCCTCATAGAACATCGGCGCGAACATGCACAGATTGAAGCTGCCCAACACGCCGTTGGCATAGCGCACCGTCACGAAAGCGTTGTCGAGGATGTCGGATTTTTCGCCCTTGTATTCAAACTCGCGGAAGTTGACCGCCATACTGCCTGTGGCGAAGACCTGCGTCGCTCTGGATTGCGCGAACAGGTTGAGCAGGTCAAAGTAGTGGCAGCATTTTTCGACCAGGGTGCCGCCGGAATATTTGGCGAATTTGTTCCACTGGTTGACTTTGTCCAGGAAGGGGATGCGGTGTTCCATGATGCTGATCTGTTTGACCTCACCCAGGGAACGGCGCACCAGCGTTTCATGGATAGACTCGACATAGATAGCCTTGTAGCGGTATTGCAGGCCCACCTGGAAGATGGCGCTATAATTCTGGGCAGTCTGCATGATCTCGTAGGCATCGGGAATGGTGGTTGCCATGGGCTTTTCCAGTAGGATATGTTTGCCCGACTTCGCCGCGACGCGGATGAGGTCAATGTGCGTATAATTGGGGGTGCTGATGATCAGCCCGTCCACTGCCGGGTCATTGCATGCAGCTTCCAGCGAATCATAGACGACCAGCTCGCCCTGGGGCACAAATTGCTTGTATGCGCGCTGTGCCCCCTCGATGCTGCCGGGATTGGGGTCGTAAATTCCGTGAATGGTTGCGCGTCCTTCCAACAGCGTCACTCGAATGTGTTCCTGCCCGTTGACGCCCAGGCCGATGATGTTGAACCGGTGGCGGGGTTTTTCCCGCGCCATCAAATAGCGATCGTGCTCAGGCAAATAACTGAAATGTGGATTCAGCGTGAAAGCGCGAGTGCGCAATTCTTTTCCAGCCATGGAGACTCTCCTTAAGTGCAATGTTTAGAATCTGTTCGCGAATTCATCTCGGTTCAGGGTCTGCGCCCAAAGGTGCGGTTTTGAGGGTGTTTTTTCGTCGGCAGGCGCAGCCCGTCCACGAAAAAACACCCTTCAGAAAGCGGGTTTAACGATAAGGCTCGGCGGAACACCGCATCGCACCATAGTTTTTGGATAGGTTTGTGGTGATTATGGTTTAGGGCGATCGGCTATGGAAAATTGAGCGCCACCTTATGCGCTACGGTAGAGTTTGGTCAGCACGAATTCCTTATGCCGTAAACCTTCGGCGGCGGTGAGGCGTCCACAGATGGTGCGTTCCAGCATGGTCATCAGTTTGTCGGCGGCTTCATCGAGGTTCATTTCCACGCGCACCAACCCGGTAAGGTCTACATCAATGTGCTCTGACATCGTCGCTACGGTGAGCGGGTTCGCACAGAGCTTGATGACCGGCAGGATGGGGTTGCCGATGATGTTGCCCTGCCCGGTGGGGAAGAAGTGGACGACTGACCCGGCGGCGGCGCAAAGGGTGACCATCTCTGCGGCAGCGCTGGAAGAATCCATGAAGTGCAAGCCCGGTCCCTGGGGTTCGGCTGCGGGTTCTAGAATGGATTGCACCGTGCAGCGCCCCATTTTCTGGATATTGCCGAGCGCCTTTTCCTCGATGGTGGTCAGCCCGCCGCGGATGTTGCCTTCAGTGGGTTGTGAGCCCATCAGATCCACGCCCTGGCTCTCGATAAGCGCCTGATAGTCGTCGAAGACGCGTTTGAACTCGGCGGCAACTTCTGGGCTTGCGCATTGCCCCATGATGATATCCTCGCCGCCGGTTACCTCGGTCGTCTCACCGAAGATGAGCGTCGCGCCAGCCTCGGCTAGCCGTTCGAAGACGCGCCCAACCGTGGGATTGGAGGCTAGCCCCGAGGTGGTATCCGATTCACCGCACTTCGTGCTCATCCACAGCTCATGGATGGCGAAAGGCTCGCGTTGCAGCTCATTTGCCCATTGGACGTATTCCAGGGCCTTGCGCGCTGCCATCTCGATGGTTTTCAGATCACCATAGCGCTCGATGCTGAAACCGGCGACCGGCTTGCCCGTCTCGGCGATGCTATCCACGATGCGCTGTGTCCATTTGGGTTCGATGCCGATGACGATTACGGCGGCGACATTCGGATTGCGCCCCACCCCCGCCAGCGTGCGGAAGGTGAGCTCGAGGTCGGCGCCAAATTGCAGGCGTCCGTAGGGATGCGGCAATGCCATCGTTCCCTGGATCAGATAGCTCACGCCCTCAGCGGCGGCGTTGGAGATGTCATCTACGGGGAGGATGAGGACGTGGTTGCGGATGCCCACGCGTCCATTTTCGCGCCGGTAGCCCAGAAGTTTCAGCGTTTCCGGTTTGCGCCCCCCGAGCGAGAGCCGTTCCGCTGGCTTGACCGTGATTTCTGGGCTGACTGCGCCTTCCATATCCCAGCGCATGGTCTTGAGATTGTGCGTGTGGACGTGCGCACCCTGCCCGATGGCTTGCGTCGTCTTACCGATAGGGCGCTCGTACTTGAGCAGTACATGCCCGGCAGGCATCGCGCGCATGGCAATCTTGTGGCCCAACGGCACCGCCTCCACCGCTTTGAGCGTGCTCACAAAGTTCCCTTCCAGGGTAACGACCCCAACCTCATCATCGGGATTGAGGTCCATGACGGCAACACCTACATCATCGTGCGCTGCGTGAACAAGAATGCCATGTTTCATAAGAATACTCCTTATCTATTTTCCATTTGGATAGATATTCGCCCTTTATGGATAGTCGAAACCCGGTTACCGGTCATTCATACGGTGTCTGATCCCAGAAGCTTTGGAATCGTGCCAGGCCCAGGTGCGTATAGGGGTGGTCGAAGGCTTCCTGGTAGACGGCAAAACCCGCCGTGATAATATCTGCACCGGCGGTAGCTCCATCCACGATCTGTCGCCCATTGCGAACAGCCGCAACCAACACCTCAGTATCGAAGCCGAAGTTGTCGCGGATGGTGACGATATCCTGGATCATGTCCAGTGTTTCCTCGCCATTGGCTTCTTTCCACCCAGTGAAGGGGGAGACATAAAAGGCGCCCATACGCATTGCCTGGAGCGCCTGTGCCGCCGAGAAGACAAGCGTGAGGTTGCTGCGGATTCCCATCTCCTTGAGCACGGCAATGCTCTTGAATCCGGCTTCGGTGGCGGGGAGCTTGATGACGAAGTTGGGGCTGAGCGCCGCCAGTTTTTCCGCTTCCGCGACCATTGCTTCGTAGGTTGCCAGATGGGGGTTGACTTCCACCGAGACCGTCTTCTCGGTGCCCGCAAAGAGCGCGGCGATTTCCTGAATCACCTTGGTGAACGGCTTTCCGGAAGCCTGAATGTGCTTGGGATTGGTGGTTACGCCGTCAAGATTCCACATGTTGAGCGCGTGCTCGATCTCGTGAACGTGGGCGCTATCAAGGAAAAATTTCATAGTTTGTGCCTCCTGAGATGGTTGAATCTCCTAAGTTAAGAATCCGGTACTTCGACACAGTGTTTTCTGTCTGGCTTCTGTCTCACAACCCCAGTTCGGCCAGTTTTGCTGTTGAGGGGCGCCCCTCTGCGTCCCAGCCCCGCAGGGCGTAATAGTCGCGTAATTGCCGTGCCAGATCGGGAACTTTGCCCGCTGCCTCACCCGAGGGGCGCGGGCTGAGCAGGCGCTTTGGCAGGGTATCATCCGCGGCGGTGATACCCAACCGTAGATTGATCAGGCGTTTGAGGTTGAAGAGCCGCTCCCCGATCAGACGCAGTTCTGCGGTATCTATATCCCACCCTGTTGCTGCCTGGATCAGCGCCGGTAAGTGCTCGTAGAGCGCACCCACCTTGCCGGCGAATTTGCAGAGGCCCAGCGGGTTATATAACCCCATATAGTCCTGAAAAGCAATCGCGTGTGCTGCTGCACCGTCGTCCGCGAAGCGATCATAAGGTGTGGTGTACCAGGCGTCTGGCGCGATGCCGTACATGGGCCAATACGTCAAGCCTTCTAGATGGCAACCGCCCCGGTTTGCCGTCGCATAGTTCGCTGCCATGGAGAAGAACGCTCGCGGATCGTGGTACGCGATTTCCAGCCCTTTGACGTGAACGGCATAAGCTTCAGAGCCGTTTCCTAGATAGGCAGCTGCAGCGCGTACGCCGCGCGCCAGGTATGCACCCGCACCGCGTTGCTCCAGTAGCAATTCCAATACCTTGAAGAGCGCTTCCACACTGCCCCAGACCAGTGGAACGCCATCGGTTTCCTCTAGGGAAATCAACCCTGCCTCGAAAGCCTCGAAAGCGAAGGCGGCGCTGCTGCCGGCGCTGATAGTATCTATCCCCATGCGATTACAGATTTCATTGGCGCGGTTTACGGCTTCCAGGTCATCAATATCCAGCATCGAACCCAGCGCCGCCACCGTCTCGTATTCTGCCGCCTCTCCGCGCACGCCGGCATGAGGACCTACTTTGATCTCGATGAGTTTGCCGCAGCCGATGGGGCAGGCATGGCAGAAAGTGTCTTTGATAACGTATTTCTCCCGTAGCACCTGCCCCGAGAGCGCGTGCGCGCCCTCGATGAAGGACCCCCCTGCCCAGTTATGGATGGGCAGGTCGCCACGCAGCTCTGTGCCGGTCATGCCGCCGGTGGTGCCGTAGCGGGAAGCTCCTATCTGCTGCCCTTTGATGATGGGGGTGAGTTCCTTCACGGTGGCGCGGAATGCCCCCGCATCCGCATACTCCGGCTTTTGTGTGCCCCGCGCCACAAGCGCTTTGACCCGCTTGCTGCCCAAAACCGCACCCATTCCGCCTCGTGCTGCGGCGCGGCTGTGCTCGCGTCCCCCTTGCAATATCGCGGCGAAGGGCATTAACGCCTCGCCCGCGGGGCCAATGACGGCGGCGCGCGCTTTGGCGTCGGTTTGCGCCAGCAGCGCATCGTAAGCATCGAAGGTGTCCAGCCCCCAGATACCTGCGGCATCGCGAATTTCGGCAACAGGTCCCTCGGCAGAATCGTGCACATAGATATAGACGGGGTGCGGGGCTTGCCCGGTGAGCACTAAGCCATCTACGCCTGCAGCTCGCAACTCGGCGCCGATGTGTCCGCCCACATTGGCTTCGTTCCAGATACCGGTCAGTGGACTGCGCCCGCACCAGCTGGAGCGGCAACCCGTGGGGGCATAGGTGCCCGTGAGCAGACCGTTGAAGATGTAGAGCGCTGCGCGTGGGTCCAGCGGATCGAGTGTGGGGTCGAGCTCCTCGGCGTAGAGTTTTGCCGCGTAGCCACTGCCCAGCAAGACCTCTCGCACATCCGCCTCGGCAATGGGCTGAATCTGTATCTCGCCGGTTGTTAGATCAATGCGTAGATATTGACCCGCGTAGGAATGGGGCATTGGTTGTCCTTTCATGCGGTGCTTTACGATTTACCCCCCGCCATATTGATCACCATGAGTTTCATCTCCGTCATTTCCTCGATGGCGTATTGAGGGCCTTCACGCCCTATGCCGGAGCTCTTTACTCCGCCATAGGGCATTTGATCCACACGGAAAGTGGAGACATCGTTGACTTGTACGCCGCCGGTCTCCAGAATCTCAAACGCTTGCATCATCCGGTTGATATCCTGGGTGAAGATGCCGGATTGCAGCCCATAGTCGGTATCGTTGGCCAATGCTAGCGCTTCCTCCCAGGTGTCATAGGGGGCGACGGTGATGACTGGTGCGAAAATTTCCTCGCGGTTCGCCTTCATCTGTGGCGTGGTGTTTATCAGGATGGTCGGCTCGAACATCGTGCCCACGCACTTCCCGCCGAGGAGAATCTGCGCTCCCTCTGCCACCGCTTCCTGTACTGTCGCGTAGGCTTCTTGCGCTGCCCATGCATCAATCATGGGTCCGACATCTGTCTGTGGGTCGCGGGGGTCGCCAAAGCGTAACGCCCCCACTCTTTCGATGAGCTTTTCCAGCAGCTCTGTGTAGACCGGACGGTGTACCAGCACCCGTTGCACTGCAATGCAGTTCTGCCCTGCATTGGTAAAGCCGCCCACGGTGATGCGGCGTACGGCATAATCCAGATTGCCATCCTCATGGATGATGGCAGCGGCATTGCCCCCTAGTTCCAGGCTCATGCGCTTACGTCCCGCGATGGACTTGAGGTGCCAACCGACTGCGGAGCTCCCTGTGAAGGTGAAGAAAGCGATGCGCGGGTCGGCGACCAGTTTCTCGGCAGCGGCGCCGCGACATGGCACCACACTCAGCGCTTTTGGCGGAAAGCCCGCCTCCAACACCATCTCCGCCAGCAGCAACGCTGAAAGCGGCGTGGCCGAAGCCGGTTTAAGGATAAAGGCATTGCCCGCAGCGATGGCAGGCGCTAGCTTGTGGCAGCTCAGATTGAGCGGATAGTTGAAGGGCGCAATGCCTAGCACGATACCTAAGGGGAAGCGTTTGACTACGGCGAAGCGCCCCTCACCGGCGGGGGTCCAATCCATCGGGACGATTTCGCCGCCGATGCGTTTGGCCTCTTCTGCGGCGACGCGCACGGTTTCTTTCGCGCGCGCCGTCTCACCCTCCGCCACCTGCCGGGTTTTTCCGCCTTCCAAGATCAGGGCTTCTACCAGCGCCTCAGTGCGCTGCTCCATCTGTTCCAGAAGCCGGTACAAAATCTGCGAGCGTTTGTGAGCAGGCAACTTCCGTGTGATTTCAAAGCCGTGCTTTGCTGCGACAATGGCGGCTTCGAGGTCGCTATCATCAGCGGCATAGACGCTGCCTACTACCTCATCGTTGTAGGGGAATTTTACTTCGATGGTCTTTGCTCCTGAGCGCCATTCACCCCCGATGAGGAATTTCTTGGGTTCAGACATGCGTGCCTCCTTGTATTGAGATTTCAGCCGCAACCATTATTTCATGCCGGTTGTGGCAATCCCGGTAGTGATATAGTCTTGCAAAAGGGCAAACACCACGCTGATGGGCAGTAACGTGAGTACCGTCATCGCCAGGATATATTGCCACTGCACGTTGAGCTCGCCCTGGAAGGCATTAAGCCCCACTTGCAGGGTGAACAGTTCGGACTTGGTGACGACGATGAGAGGCCAGAGGAAGTCATTCCAACGCCACATCACGGAGAAGATGGCGAGCACTGCCAGCGCTGGCGCCGCCAACGGCAAAACGATTCTCCAGTAGATGCGCCACTCGCTGGCGCCATCAATGCGTGCTGATTCCAGCAGTTCCTCCGGAATGGTGAGCATGTACTGACGCAGCAGGAACACTCCGGTGGGCGTTGCCGCGCCGGGAATGATCAAGCCCCAGAGGTTGTTGCTCCACCCTACCTTGGCTATGACCAGGAACGCCGGGATGAGGATTACCGATACGGGCACCATTAAGGTGCTCAGCATTACCACGAAGATGGCATCGCGCCCTTTGTACTGATATTTGCTCAAGCCGAAGGCAGCCATGCTGTTGACCAGCAGTGTGACCAGCGTCGCGACCACGGTCACCAGGACGGTGTTGCGCAGATAAGTGACAAAGGGGAAGCGGCTGATTGCGCCGGTATAGTTTTCAAGGCTAAAGGAAACCGCGCGCACTGGTTCTCGTTGCTCGATGCGTACTTCAACAACACCATCGGGTTGTTCGGGGTCTACCATGCGGGCGATCAATCCAATGCGTGAGACTTGTGCCAGACGGCGTACCGTGCCGTCCTCAAGTGTCACATCGAACAATGGCAGCGGGTTGGTGTGCCCTTCTACCATTGCCGTCTCCTGTTTGTAGGGCAGGAAAGTTGGCGGAAATTCGTACAACGCCTCCACCGACTTGAATGATGACATGATCAGCCACAATACGGGGCCAAACATCACGACGATCCCGGCGAGCAGATAGAGGTAGGTGATCCCATCTACGAGCGAGAAGCGCTTACCCTTGCGGCGCAGCAGAAATCCCAGAAGGCCTTGGCGTTTTTTTATCGGTTGCATGGTACCCTCCTATGCTACTTCGCTGTTGCGTCCCAACCGCAACTGCCCAAAAGTGAGCGCCATCAGGATCACCGCCAGCACCAGCGATGCGGCTGAGGCCAATCCATAGCGTTGCTGGTCAAAGCCGGTGCGATAGATGTACTGAACGATATACAGAGTCGCTGTTCCGGGACCTCCGTTGGTCAAGACGAAGACTTGATCGAAGACCTGTACAGCACGAATCAGCGCCAGAACCAGCACTACCACCATCGTGGGCATCAATAGTGGCAAAGTGATTTTGAAAAAGCTCTGGAAGGTATTGGCCCCATCAATGGAGGAAGCTTCGTAGAGTGAGTAGGGAATAGATTGCAATCCGGCGAGCAGAATGAGGGTGTAGAAGCCCATCTGCGCCCAAACGCTAACAATAATCACCCAGAAGCGCGCCCAATCTGCTTGTAATAGAAAGGGAATTTTCTCCAGACCTATGCCGACGAGAATGGCATTGAGCAAGCCAAACTGATGTTGCAGAATCCATTTCCATATCAAAGCTACGACAACCGGAGAGAGCAATACCGGATAGAAAAATACGCTTCGGAACAGCGCTCGCCCTTTGACTTTCCGGTTCAATGCCAATGCCGTGAGCAATGCCATCACCACCATCAGCACGACTTGCCCGCCCACGAAGGTTGCCGTATTCGTTGCCGCGCGCCAGAAGAGGTCTTCCTGGCAGGTTTGGATATTGCCATAGGTCTCGCAGGTGAGCAGTTGTTCCAGATTGGCTGTGCCTACCCAGGTGCGGTTTTCGGGGAGAATGGATTGCCCACTGGTGAAAGCGTAATAGAAATTCAGCAGCATGGGGAAGAGAATGAAAATGCCGAATATCAGCAGGTTCGGCAGGACGAAAAAATACCCCATGCGCTTGAAACCAATCAGCCGTTGTACGAAGGTCAACGGTACATCGAGAATGCCAGCGATCCAGTGGACCGGTAGCCATATCATGCTACCCAGAGAGTGCCGCTTGCGCTTGTGGGGTTGGGATTTATTGACTATCGCCATCGCTACCTCCTGAGCACTAACAGGGGTGAATACCTGGCTTCGTTAAGAAAAACAGGATCACTTCAATTGCAGGGGTTTTGCAGCGGCGCTGCATGCCGCTGCAAAACCCCCCTTCTTCATTTGTTCAGGTCACTGGTTGAGAGACTTTCTCTCTGCCTGGGTCCTATTGTTGTTCGGCGACGGCTTGATCCATGCGCTCCTGAATCTTTTGGATGGCTTCATCCAGGGTCAACTCTCCCACGATGGCCTGACTCAGACGATCGCGGATTTCAGGGTTGAGAACGAAGGTGAGTGGATGGTACTGTAGCGCATAGGCTTCGGGCATGAGCTTGGGAATCTGGCTTACGAAGACATTGAGGGCCTCTTTGTTGCTGACAAAGTCTACGCCCTTCGAGGTCAAGCCCAGATGCCCGGGGATGAAGAGCGACTTGGCGGAGAACTCGCCGAGCACATCCTCTTGCGTCAGGTATTCCACTAACCGGGTGACCTCGGCGGGATGCTTCGTGCCATTGAAGGTGACCAACAGTGCGCCGCCGGGGATACCCGTGCAACCACAATCGCCGCAGGGGTTGGGAATGACTTCCCAATCGAAGGTGTCGCCAATGAGGTTGGCGAATTGCCCCACCTGCCAGCTGCCCGACATATAGAGCACCAGCTGCCCATTGACGAAGAATTCATTGGCTGCCGCATAACCGCCGCCGCTACCCGCCCATACTTCCAGCGGGGTGATGCCATCCTCGTGCCAACCGATAATCATTTCTGCGGTGCTGCGGAAACCGGGGGTGTCAATCTCGAAGCCGTCTTCGGTGATGTAGGTGGCGCAACGGCTGAGTGAGGGACCCCAGAAGCGGTGCCCGGTTCGGTCAATCGCCACGGCATAGGGTGTGCCCGTTGCGGTAGCGACCTGCTTTGCCGCTTCCAACCAGGTCTCCCAGGTTACTTGATCAGAGGTGTCGCTGGGTACGGGGACTCCTGCTTGCTCGAAGAGCGTGCGGTTGATGAACGGTCCGGTCACCGTGAACTGTGTCGGATAACCGTGCAGTCCATCTGTATTACCGGGACCCCGCATCGAACCCAGGACTGCCTCGGGCCAATTCGCCGCCCAGCCATCAGGATCAGTCATATAGGGTCGCATATCCAGGTAGAATGGCTTGAAGCGATTGACGTCGGTGACGCGCGCCAGGTCTGGACCGGTGCCGGCTTCAACCTGACCCTGAAGGATGGTGTGCAGGTCGGCGTAGGCCACTGTGTCCATCACAACGCGGATATCGGGGTTGTCTGCTTCGAAGCGGTCGAGAAGCTCGCGCATGACATCCCCCTCGACGCCGTCGTTGTACCACATCATCCGTAATTCCACAACTTCCGCTGGTGGCGCCTGGGTCGGGGCTTCAGTCGGCGCCTCAGTCGGTGCCTCAGTGGGGGCTTCAGTTGGCGCCTCGGTAGGGGCTTGGGTGGGCGCCTGTGTGGGAACGGGTGTTTCTGTTGGGCCACATGCGGTCAAGATCATGCTCAAGATGAGCAACAGGGCCAAACTCATTCGCAGTTTCATGGATCTCACTCCTTTTGCTGAATTAATCACGATACACGCTGGCTACATTTCGGTTTTCAGGTTCTATGTTTGTGATTGTTGTTTATTCCCCCTTTCCGCATTGAGCTATTGAATGTCTATGACTTTCCCAGGTATAACACCGGGAGTGCCAGCATTTCCGCCAGCTTCAATAACGGCGCCAGGTGATCGCCGTAGGTGAGGCAGATGTGATGGTCCAATCCCTCGTGCATGATGGTATCCAGAACGGCTTGCGCGGGTTCATCGAAGCGTAGCACGCCGGAGGTCCCGGAGAAGCTGCGCGGCGCGCGGAGCATCTCGCCACTGCCCACAATCAACCTGAGGTCGTTGTTGGGTCCCGCATCCGTGAGCCTTGCCAGCGTCACCCGCCCCGGTTTGAGAGGGAATTCCATGAGCAGTGGCAATTTGCGATTGGAATGGACGGTCCCCCGCGGGCGTACCACCGGATCAGCCATGGCTAACGGCGCCAGACCACAATGCCACAGCACCGCCGTGTCCGCTTTCATGTCAAAGCTGACCATATCCGTGCCGAAGGCAGGTTCGCCGCTGAGCCACTGAAGCAGCAGTTGCGTGATATTGCCGTTGATATCTGCTTCGCAGCTGCACGGGATTTGTTCATCGCTCAACATGGACATCGCCCCGCAGGCGGCGCAGCCGAGTTCTGTGAAGAATTGGGGCCAACAGCGCACTGCCAGTCCGTCGAGCTGCAATTGTGCGGCGAGTTCGCGCAGGGTGAGATAGGTGGCGAGCGTCCCCCGCAACGCTTCCTGGTTGAGCGTTTCGAGAGCATCGAGGCGTTGTCCCAGGGTTGTCAACGTAGCGTCCACAGCGGCAGGCGCCGTTGCGCGCACGCGTGCGAAAACCTCCTCCAGGGTCAACTGCACAATCTCCACGCCCAGGCGTGCCTCCAGGATGGGCGCATCCAGGGCGCACGGCTCAAAGCCTTCAGGATTGTCGCCTACTCGTCCAATGCGCGCTCCCCGCAGCAGGCGCCTGAGCCTCCCCGCTTGCGCCAGGTTGCGAACTTTCTCCATGGCGCTCGCGTCATCCGGCATGGCATAGATATACTCATAGCTTGTCCCACGTCGCTTGAGCGCGAACGCTCCCAGGTTGATGCCGCACAACGAGTTGAGCCGCAAGCGCTCCCCGGTGAGTGGTTCCGGCACCGCCCAAAGGAGCAACGGCGTATCTACCCTCGCAGCTAAATGCGCCAACATCGTGCTATCGGCGAAGGTTGCCTGGAACGCCAGCAGCAGGTCCAGGGGGGATTCCGCCAGCTGTTGTGCCGCGCTTTCTGTCTCTTCCAGGTTGGTCACCAGTGTTCCCGGTCCCGTGAGCACAAACCCTGCTGCTTCCAGGCACGCGCGCGCCTGTTCCGTCACCTTCTGTGCCAGTTCCATATCGAATGTTGTACGGGCAAGCGCTACAAAGCCTATTGTCAATGTCTGAGATGTCATCGCTTACTCCTGGAAGCCCGAGTTTTGCATCAAAATTCTAAGAGGTTCGTGGAACCTTGTTCCTTTACTTATGCTTTCTGATAGAAGAAGGTATTGAGCGCCAGCGAAGCCGCGCCAATGACGCCTACTTCGTGCCCAAACTGCGTGATTTCCAGCCGCACTCTTTCGCCTAGACCTCCAAAAGCGCGACTGCGCATCGTAGTTTCGGCTGCAGGTACCAACCAATGTTCGCCCTGGACGAAAAGCCCCCCCAAAACGATCAAATCGGGATTGAGGACATTGACGAGATTGGCAAGTGCCAGCCCCATATAGTGTGCGCGCTCCTCGAGCATGGTGCGTGTTGCTGTATCACCTTGCTGAGCGGCAGAGAAAACGCGATCAATCAACGGCCCTTCCTTTTCGCGCAAGGTGGTTGCCAACAGCCCGTGAGGAGCTTGCGCTGCCAATTCCTGCGCCCGACGTACGATGACCGGTTCCGACATCAAGGTTTCCAGGCAACCGACGTTGCCACAGCGGCAAGCCTCACCGCCATGTGCCATCAGGGTGGTGTGCCCGATTTCTCCCGCGCCGGCGACGCTGCCGTGATAGAGCTGCCCGTTTACTACAAACCCAGCTCCCACACCAATTCGAGCGTAGACAAAGGCCAAGGCTTGTGCTTTCTTGTCCCGTTTCCCGAACATGGATTCAGCCAGCGCCATGGCGCGTACATTGTTGTCCACACATACTGGCAGGTCCAGCGCTTTAGAAACCCAATCGCGTAAGGGTATCTCGCGCCATCCCAGGTTGGGTGCGAGCAGATTGATGCCGCGCTCCAGGTCAACCAGCCCTGAGGCGCCCACCCCTACCCCCACAATGGCCTCGCATGGGATTCCGCTCCGCACGATGGCCTCTTGAACCAGCGGGAAGGTCTGTGCCAGCACATCCTCCGCCCGCCGTTCAAGGGGGTGTTCGAGACTCAAGGTGATGAGTGGATGGGCAAGCAGGTCCACCACAGCCACCCGCACGCTGCCCACGCCGATGTGGATGCCGATGGCATAGCGCGCACTCGAGACCAGCTGCAGTGCCGTTCGGGGGCGCCCGACACTGGGGCTATGGGACGAACCTTCAGTCCCGATTTCTTCCACGACGCGCTCTGCCAGTAATTGGGCGACCAGATTGGTAATGGTGGTGCCGGAAAGTCCCGTGAGTCGTGCCAGTCTCACACGTGAGATGGTTTGTTGTTGGAGTAACGCCAATAGCACCGCGCGACGGTTGTGCGATTTGATATCGCTGCCGCTGCTACCGGTGAATTCGAGTTGTTTGATCATGGCTAGCACTTGCCTTTGAGTTGCTGTGAGAGGTATCTGTCGTGCAAAAAATAAGGGCGTCCTATATTCCTACCATGGTAATTAATTTATAAAGAGGACAAATTAATACCATTTCATTATATACGACCTTTTTTGCGGTGTCAATGAGCAAATCGCGGCGAAAAATCACCCATGAGAAATGCTTCGGGAACTTTTCGACACGTTGCAAGGTCATAACAGTGAGGGTGTGAGGTAAGTGTCCGATGTGGTGCGAGTGAGGTTTTGAAGTTGTTCAGGAGGCGAGCGATGAATAACCGTAAGGCAGTTTTGGGGGTTTTGTTCGTATTGATGTTGTTGGTCAGCGCGTGCGGGTCGCAGAAAACTCAACCTGCCGAACCGGGGATGCCCAATCCCGCTTCGGTGCATTGTGAGGAGAATGGCGGCAAGGTGGAGATTCGCACCGGTGAGGGTGGCGGGCAGGTTGGTATCTGTGTCTTCGAGGATGGCAGCGAATGTGATGAATGGGCTTTCTATCATGGCGAGTGTCAGCCTGGTGAACAGAATGCGTCCGCTGCCGGAATGGCAAATCCCGCCTCGGTCTACTGCGAGGAACACGAAGGCACGGTGGAGATTCGCACCGGCGCTGATGGCGGGCAGGTCGGCATTTGTGTCTTTGAGGATGGCAGCGAATGCGAGGAGTGGTCCTTCTATCGCGGCGAGTGTCAACCCGGAGGGGAATAGGCGAAAAATAAGACCGTCATCTTATGAACGGCCTTCGTCAGTGAGCACCTCTCTGCGCCGCCGTGCTCGGCGCTTCTTTCTGCAAGCGTGATTTTCGTGGATGGGGCTTCGCCCGTCCACGAAAATCACAAAAACCTTCCTCTGCGCCTCTTCGGCGCGTCAAAGTATCTAAACGCATGGTCTCACCAATCTGATCTCTGAACTTCCCAATAATTTGTCCTATACCCCGCGCAAACGGGTATACGACAGGAAATTGGGAAAAACAAGATTGACATCTTGCAAATAGCCCTTGTCAGCGCTCAAACATCTGCGTCGCCGTACTCGGCGCTTCTTTCTGCCGGTGTGATTTTCGTGAACGGGGC
>JAPKMR010000028.1 GCA_026645815.1 Anaerolineae bacterium
AATCACAAAAAAAGATACCTCTCTGTGTTCTTGCATCGCCCACATGCTCGTTAGTCTAGCCACTATTGCCGCTCTAGAAAAAAACGCTTCGCCTGTTCGCACAACCCCTCCCGGTCTCGCCTTTCGAGAAAGTGTTTTGTAGGCGGCGTCGTACTCGACGCCGCCTACAAAACACAAAAAAGAATCCTCTTCGCCTGTTTGCAGAGCCCCTCTCGGTTCCCCCAAAAAATCGGTCCCACATCCAAAGCGCAAGCACCCTGGCGCGGCGCAGGCGCCCTTGTCTCTCCCGCCGTTTGTCGTATAATACCCCTGTCAGGGGAAGTGTCGGAATAGGCAGACGAGCATGACTTAGGATCATGTGCCGCGAGGCGTGCGGGTTCAAGTCCCGCCTTCCCCAACGTTGACAAAAACGGTAGACGGCAGACTGGGAAAAGGGTAACTTCCCCTGTTCCTGACCGCCGCCTACCGTTTTTGCAAACCGAGAACGATGAGTTTTTACCATAAGGTCATTATGAAAGCACCAGTCAACTTGCCAGAAATACCGCCCGAATTGCGCGGTACCGTCAAACTTATCTCCTTTGATACGCTCTACAACTGGGCGCGCAAACGCTCCCTCTGGCCCATGCTCTTTGGTCTGGCGTGTTGCGCCTTCGAAATGATCGCGACCGCTGCCTCACGTTATGATATGGCGCGTTTTGGGATGGAGATTATGCGCGCCAGCCCCCGACAGGCGGACCTTCTCATCGTCAACGGTACGGTGACCAAAAAGATGGCGCCTCAGGTCGTCCGGCTTTATGATCAGATGGCTGAACCGAAGTACGTCATCGCCATGGGAGCCTGTGCCATCTCCGGTGGACCTTTCAAAGAGGGCTATAACGTGGTCTCCGGGGTGGATCGGCTTATCCCTGTGGATGTCTACATCCCCGGTTGCCCCCCGCGCCCCGAGGCTCTGCTCCAGGGCATTCTCGCCTTGCAGGCGCGTTTTGATCACGAGAACATTGCCACCATGCGCGCCTTCCAAAAGACGCCAGATGAGGGCATCCCTGTCCCGCTGCTCGGTCCGGATTTCGCGGATTGGCAAACCCTGTGGTTGCAGAGCCATCCGGAGATGCAGATCGCTCCAGAGCCGGTGGCTGAAGAAGCCGCCTCGCAACCGGGGCGTATTCATTCCCTGGAACCGGTGCCCTTCGGCGATACAGCCAAGACGGTGCTCATCCTCCAGAGCCGTTTCCCTCGGGATATCAAACCCTTGGAGGATGGCTTGCTCGTTGCCCCCAGCAAGATTCAGCAAGTGGCGGATTTCTTGCGGGAGCAGCTCAGTTATCGCATCCTTTCGAATCTCACCGCGGTGGATTATCCCAATCCGCCGGAGGACATTCCCGAACCTTGTATTGATGTGGTCTACCATTTTTCGCGGCTCAGCGGCGGTGGAACTGTAGCCCTGCACACCCGCGTGCATCGCACCGAACCACGCCTGGTTTCGCTCACCCCCAACTTCCCGGCAGCCAACTTCCAGGAGCGCGAGATCTGGGACCTCTTTGGCGTTCGCTTCGAGGGACATCCCGATCTCCGGCGCTTGCTCATGTGGGAAGGTTTCGAAGGCCATCCCATGCGCAAAGACTGGCATGAGGCCTATTTCGAGGCCGAACACAAACCTTACCGCAGCCGTTTTCCCAACGGCAGCAAGCCGCGCAGCGCTGAATCGCGCAGCCCTTTCCGTGCGAACGTGCGCCTGCCTGAGGGCTGGCAGCCCGCCGAGGATGGTATCGAGGAAGTGGACCGCCTGCTCTACGAGCGCATGCTCTCGGCAGACCGCGACCCCGCCAGACCTTTGGGCACTGAAGAACTCATCCTGAACTTTGGACCACATCATCCCAGCACCCACGGCGTCTTCCGTATGGTGGCGCGTCTGGATGGTGAGACGGTGCAACACCTGGAGCCGGTTTTCGGTTACCTCCACCGCAACCACGAGAAAATTGGTGAGCGCAACACCTGGCTGCAAAACATCCCCTATACGGATCGCCTGGACTACATTAATGGGATGACCAACAACCTGGGCTACTGCCTGGCGTTGGAAAAACTGCTCGGCTGGGAAGTGCCAGAACGGGCAGAGGTAATCCGCATCATCATGTCCGAATTCTCGCGCATCGTCAACCACATGCTCGCGGCGGGTTTCCTCAGCAATGAGCTGGGGCTGTACTTCACCGGTTCATTGTATGCTCTGGAGGAGCGCGAACTCATTCTCGACCTTTTTGAGACGGTCTCGGGCGGCAGAATGATGTTCAACTATATGCGCCCCGGTGGGGTAGCGGCGGATTTGCCTTCCGGGTGGGTGGAACGCGCACGGGAACTGGTGCGTGAGCGCCTGCCCCAAAAAGTAAAAACCATGCAGACCTTCTTGCTGGATAACGACATCATCCAGGCGCGGACCTTGGGAATCGGGGTGCTGCCCCCGGAGATGGCTGTTGCCTGTGGCGTCACCGGACCCGTCCTCCGCGCGAGCAACGTGCCCTATGACCTGCGCCGCGCCGATCCCTACGGCATTTACGACCGTTTTGAATTCGATATCTGCACCCGCCAGCACGGCGATGCTTATGACCGTCTGGCGCTGCGCTTTGACGAAATCTGGCAAAGCCTGCGCATTTTGAAGCAAGCGTTGGAGCAGCTTCCGGAGGGACCGGTGCAGTCGCACAAGCTCACGCCGCTGCTGAGCGTTCCTGCCGGCGAAACCTACACGCGCATCGAGGCGCCTAAGGGTGAACTGGGCTTCTATCTGGTCTCGGATGGCGGGCGCAACCCTTATCGCTATCACGTGCGCTCTACCTCGCTGCTCAACCTCACGCCTCTGAGTGCTATCTGTCGCGGCGCAAAGGTTGCCGACCTCGTGGCTATCCTGGGTAGCCTCGACCTCACCTTGGGGGAGGTAGATCGCTGATGACGGGTTGGGGAGTGCTCAAATCGCTATGGACCGTGCTGCGGCACTTTTTCATGACCTATGTGGATGATCTGCGCTACGGTCCTGGGCGGCGTTATCGCCCTGAGGCGCTTGCCGAACGGCAGGGCGCCAAAGCGCAGGGCGTCTTTACCGTCCAGTACCCGCGCGAACGACTGCCGTTGCCTGAGCGTAGCCGCAACCTCCCGTTCCTGGTGGAGGATGCGACCACGGGGGCGCTGCGTTGTACCGCTTGTGGCATCTGCACTCAGGTCTGCCCGGTGCAGTGCATCTGGATCGAGCGCGCTGTGGATGCCGAGACCGGACGCCCATTGCGCCGTCCGGCGCAATACCATCTCGATATCAGCCTGTGCATGGGCTGTGGTTTCTGCGCCGAATTTTGTCCCTTCGATGCCATCAAGATGGGCAGCGATTTCGAAGTCTCCAGCTACGAGCGCCCGAGCTTCCTGGATGCGACGCAGCTGGCGCGGAGGCTCTGACTCACAATTCGTGATTGAGCGCGCGCCTACCCGGAAAAAATGGGATTATGCACTGCGGTTTCGCCGCAGTGCATAATCCCATCAAAGAAATCTCACCATGCCCCGTGGAAAAGGGGTGGGGTGGCTAAGGTCAGACTTATGCCTTCCCCAACGCCGCCAGGGCGTTCTTCACGATAGCGCCGAAGGATGCCTCTTTGAGACTTGCGCCGCCCACCAGCGCCCCATCAATCTCCGGCATGACGATGAACTCCGCCATATTCTCCGGTTTGACGCTGCCGCCGTATTGCACGCGGATCGCCTGAGCCGTTTCCGCATCGTACAATTCGGTGAGCACATCGCGGATGGCTTCGCGGATGATTGTGTTCGCGGCTTCGGGCGTGGCGGTCAAACCGGTGCCAATCGCCCATATCGGCTCATAGGCTAGCACCACCTTGCGCGCTTCCTCAGCCGAAATGCCTGCAAACGCGCCATGAATCTGCGCGGCGACGAACGGCACGGTCTCCCCACCGCGATTCTGCTCCAGGCTCTCGCCGATGCAGACGATAGGGACGATCCCGTGCGCCAGCGCTGCCTTGAACTTGCGATTGACCGTCTCATCCGTCTCGCCGAAATACTGCCGGCGCTCCGAATGGCCCAGGATCACATAGCGCGCTAGCTCTTTGACCATGAGCGGCGAGAGCTCCCCGGTGAAGGCGCCTTCATTCTCCCAATACATATTCTGCGCACCTACGCCGATGTTCGAGCCTGCCAGGGCTTGCCCTACCGCCATCAGCGCGGTTGCCGGCGTGCAGACCGCCAGATCCATCCCCGTGAGACCATCGAAGGCGGCGCGCAGGCTCTCAGCCAGAGCTACGCCTTCTGCCACGGTTTTATACATCTTCCAGTTACCCGCAATAAAGGGTGTCCGCATGGCACAATCCTCTCTTTACTGATTTGAACGTGAGGCGTCACGCATCGTGGGCGTCACGCCTCACGCATGGCACAACGTGCCGTTTTATTTCTCCTGTAGAATCGCCACACCGGGCAGCACTTTGCCCTCGAGGAATTCCAGGCTTGCGCCGCCGCCGGTAGAAACATGGCTCATCTTGTCGGCAACGCCGGCTTTCTTCACCGCCGAGGCAGAATCCCCGCCGCCGATGATGGTGGTGGCTTCAATCTCTGCCAGGATGTTGGCGATGGCGAAGGTGCCCCTGGCGAAATTGGGCATCTCGAAAACACCCATCGGTCCGTTCCAGGCAACGGTCTTGGCTGTCTTCAGAATGCCCTCGTATTTGCCGATCGTGGCAGGTCCAATATCGAGAATGCGCCACCCGGGCTCCACCTCATCTACCGGGACGATTTTGCTCTGGGCTTCGTTATCGAAGGCATTCGCCACTACGGCATCCACCGGCAGCGCCAGCTTATCGGCTGACTCCTCGAGCAATGCCTTGGCAACATCCAGAACCTCGGCTTCCATGAGCGAATCGCCCACTTCCAGACCCATCGCCTTGAGGAAGGTATTGGCCATGCCGCCGCCGATGAGCACCTTATCCGCCTGGCTGAGCATGTTACGGATAACGCCGATTTTGTCCGAAATCTTCGCCCCACCGAGGATGACCACATACGGGCGCTCCGGATCTTCAGTCGCCCGTCCCAGGAAGTCAATCTCCTTCTCCATCAGGAAACCGGAAACTGCGGGCAGGAAATGTGCCACCCCTTCGGTGCTCGATTGCGCGCGATGCGCGGTGCCGAAGGCATCGTTGACGAAGATATCGCCCAATTTTGCCAGGCTCTCGGCGATGCCCATATCATTCTTCGTCTCCGCCTTATAGAAGCGGACATTCTCTAGCAGCATCACGTTGCCGGGCTGCAACTGCGCCGCCAAGGCTTCAACCTCAGCGCCGATGCAATCCGTCGCAAACAGCACGGGCTGACCGAGCAATTCCGTCAGCCGTTCGGCGATGGGCTTGAGGCTGAACTCGGCTTCGTAGCCGGTCCCCGCGGGGCGTCCCAGGTGCGACATCAACACGAGCGCCGCGCCCTGTTCCAGAATATACTTGATGGTGGGCAGGGTAGCTTTGATGCGCTTGTCATCGCTGATGACGCCCTCTTTGATGGGTACATTGTAATCCACGCGCATCAACACACGCTTACCGTGCAAATCCACATCGCGGATGGTTTTCTTATTCATAGATCCTCCAAAAGTAGCAAGTACATAAAACAGATTAGCCGGTTGCAAATTCTCAAATCACAAAAGGAAGCTGGTCGTCTAAAATCCACAACCAGCTTCCAGATGTCTGATAGTCTCCCTGTTTACAGCTTGCTGGCGAGCAGTGCTGCCAGGTCGGCGGTGCGGACGCTATAACCCCACTCGTTGTCGTACCACGTGACGACCTTGATGAAGGTGCTTTCGCCCTTGCCCAAGACCATCGTGAACGGCAGGTCCACGGAGGAGCTGTGCGGGTCGCCCTTGAAGTCAACGCTGACCAGCGGCTCATCAATCGCGGCGAGGATGCCCTTCATCGGACCGGCGGCGGCGTCGCGGAAAGCCTGGCGCAGTTCCTCGGTCGTTGTGGGCTTCTCGATTTCCACCGTGAAATCCACGATCGAAACCGTCGGGGTGGGGACGCGCAGCGCGTACCCATCGAACTTGCCCTTGAGGTCCGGGATCACCAGCGAGATGGCTTTGGCAGCGCCCGTAGTGGTCGGGATGATGCTCACGGCAGCGGCGCGCGCGCGGCGCAGGTCGCTGTGGGGCAGGTCCAGAATCTTCTGGTCGTTCGTGTACGAGTGAATGGTGGTCATGAAACCGCGCAGGATGTTGTACCGATCGTGCACAACCTTTGCCGCCGGCGCCAGACAGTTGGTGGTGCAGGACGCATTGGAAAGCACATGGTGTGTGGCGGGATCGTACATCTCGTCGTTCACACCCATGACGATGGTGAGGTCCTCACCCTGTGCCGGCGCGGAGATAATGACCTTCTTCGCGCCGCCCTTGGTGATGTGGTTCTCGGCGCCCTTGACGAACTTACCCTTCTTGTTCACGCCGTCTTGTTTGATGGTGAACAGACCGGTGGATTCAATGACAATATCCACACCGATCTCACCCCAGGGCAGGTTTGCCGGATCGGATTCTTTGAAGACCCGCACCAGCTTGCCGTCAATCATCAATCCCCCCTCGACGACTTCCACCGTGCCATCGAAACGCCCGTAGTTCGAGTCATACTTGAGCAGGTGTGCCATGGTCGGCGTATCGCCGATGTCGTTGACAGCCACCACTTCCAGGGTGTCTGGATAGAAGTCACGGATTGCCTTCAATACCTGCCGCCCGATGCGACCAAAACCGTTAATCCCTACTTGTGTAACCATCTTTTGCTCCTTTCTGAAATAGGATTGGAAACCAGGATTGGAAATCATGGATTGGATATTAGCACACACTTGGCTACGTACCCAATCGTTCATCTCCAAGCCGGCTCACGTCAGCAGGCTGATGATGACATCGGTCAATTTCTCGCTATCGTGTTGCCAGGGTGTCGTTGCACTGCCCAGCGCTGCCTTGATGATGGTCAGATTGTCGCGTGCCTTGACCTCTGGCTTGATCCAACTCGGCTCGTCCGGCGCTGCATCTCCCTGCGGAGGTAGATTGACCACCATCGTCGAGAACAGCCCCGGTCCCAGATGCTTTTCCAGCGCGTGCAGGTGATCCTCGGCTGTGTAGTCATCGGTTTCACCGTGTTGCACCGCCACATTGCATACATACACCTTTAGCGCGCGGCTTGCCCGCAATGCCATCGCAATCTCCGGGACCAACAAGTTGGGCAGGATACTGGTGTAGAGACTGCCGGGTCCCACGATGATCATCTCGGCTTCCAGGATGGCGCGAATGGACCGCGGGTGAGCGCGGGGCGCCTCCGGCTCCAGCAACACCCGCAGGATTCGCCCATTGGCTTTGGGAATCTCCGATTCACCCCGAATGCGCACCGGTGTTGCATTCCCCACTTGCACATCCGCAGCCAGAGTCACTGCTTCCAGCGTGCTCGGCAGCACCCTGCCTTGCACGGCTAGAACTTGACTGGAGGTCTCGAGCGCCGCTTCAAAAGAGCCGGTCACCCCGGCCATAGCGCTGATGTAAAGGTTCCCAAAACTATGCCCATCCAACCCCGCCGCGCTGCTGAAACGATATTGCCAGAGCCGGGTGATCAGCGATTCATCATCCGCCAGCGCTGCAATACAGTTACGAAAATCGCCCGGGGGCAGAATATCCAGCTCCCGGCGCAACCGTCCAGAAGAACCGCCATCATCGGCGACCGTCACAATAGCGGTCAGGTTAGCGGTGTGCGCTTTCAATCCGCGCAGAATCATCGCCTGCCCGTGCCCGCCGCCCAATACCACCACTCGTGGCCCTCGACTGCGCCTCCGGTATGCGTGGAGCAATTCGGCATAAGGGATGGGCGTAGTCTGGGTGAACGGGCGCAACAGCGCGCGATTCAAGCCCCTTAGCCCTACGACCAGGCTGACCAGGCCAAAGCTAAGGAAACTGATAATCCGCACGGCTCGCGGCAAGAATTGTAGGGTAGCATAGTAAAAGAACGGCGGCAGCGGATACAAAGTCCGCAACAACGAGGCGCTGCCTATGATGAAGATGGCGAGGCCCAGCATCATCAACAACAACCAACGCTTAATACCCAGTCCGGGCTCAAGCCACCATATCAGGCTCCGCCACGTGGATTTCGGCGTTGCTCTGGTCTGTCGCTTCATCTTAATTATTATACCTTTAGCTGATAGAGTGTCAACGCTTCAACCTGAATAGCGTTTTTGATGTCTTCCTGAACAGTGTTTTTGGTGCTTTCCTGAACAGTGTTTTTTGTGCGGCGCCGTACCCGGCGCTGCACCAAAAACAAAAGAAAAGATCCTCTTCGTCTGTTTGCAGAACCCTTCTCAGTCTCCGCCAACACTCTGTCGCCTACCCTGCAACCAGCACCCTACATACAACAGCCCAGGGATAAAAACCCTGGGCTGATCTTCTCAGGCTTACCTGTCTAGGGAATATCCAGTGAACCTACTGGATTTTGGCTACAATTCGTCCGGCTCCCCAGAGTTCTTCCAACCGATAATACGCGCGCGTCTCAGCTTCAAAGAGATGCACGATGACGTCGGCATAATCCATCAACAACCACCCGGATTCGGGAGTCCCCTCAACACCAACGGCTTTCAAGTGGGCCTCGCTCTTTTTCAAACCTTCGAGAATGGCTTGTTGGAGTGCACGTAATTGCCGCTGACTGGTCCCCGTACAGATCACAAAGTAATCGGCAATAGGGGTCAGTGCTTGTAAATCCAAAATAAGAATGTCCTCGGCCTGTTTCTCAACGAGAATATCCACAATCTGACGAGCAAGTTCTAGGCTATCCAACATCTCTCCTTCGACACTGATGGTCTATTCAACACATGCTAACTGCGTGTTGCTTTGCTACATCCATCATAACATAAAACGCCAAAAACACTAAAAAAGCCCCTTATAGTAACTGTTCAGCGTTCCCCCGCTTGCCCCAACAAGAGCGGCTAAAGCCGCGATTTTAGAAAGTGTTTTTGGCTGCCGCGCGTAGCGCGGCAGCCAAAAACACCTTTTCTTGCGGGCTTCAGCCCGAAATTCACGCCCTACGATAGGAATCTGAACACTTGCCCCTTATAACATTTCGCGACGCGGCTCTACCGCGTCGCGAAAAACCTCAAGCACAAAAATGCGCACTACGCTGGATTAAACGCTGCCACCAGCAAACGTACCGTCTGCTCCAGGTCCTCGACATCAATCATCTCCGAGGGCGAATGGACATAACGACACGGGAGGCTTACACAGCCGCTTGGAACGCCGCCGCGCACCAATTGCATCGCCGCCGCATCGGTTGAGCCGCCCAGCAGAATCTCCCGCTGATACGGAATGCCCGCGCGTTCGGCTGCAGCGATCAACCACTCCCGCACAGCCGGGTGCGCGATCATGCCGCTATCCTGCACCTTGATAGCCGGACCTTTACCCATCTCCACCGCCATGGGCAGCGCCTTCGGAGTGTCGCCTGTACTGGTCACGTCCACCGCAATCGCCATGTCGGGATCAATCTTGTAGGCGGATGTGCGCGCGCCGGACAGTGTCACTTCCTCTTGCACACTGAACACAAAGTAGATGTCATCGGGGGTGGGTTGTATCTGGCGCAGAACTTCGATGAGCACATAGCAGCCCACCCGGTCATCGAGGGTTTTGCTGATGATACGCCGCCCCTGCTGCACCAGCGGGCGCATGAAGGCTGCCGGCGCCCCCACCTTGACGGGGGCATCCTCACGGCTCGTCGCCCCCACATCAATATATAACTGCTCCAGGGTCGGAACCTTCGAGAAATCCTCCCGCCGCTCGACCGAGATCACACCTACCGTGCCATCTGCAAAGCGTACTCGCCCGCCCACATGCGTCAGCGGGTTGATGCCGCCCATGCGTGTAAAACGCAGGTAGCCTTTTTCCTCAACGTAGGTGACCATCACGCCGATTTCATCCATGTGGGCGGCGAGGATAATCTTCTTGCCGCCGCCGGTCCCTTTCTTGAGCGCCACCAGGCTGCCGAGGGGATCAACCCACACCGAATCCGCGAGTGGGGTGACGATGTCCCGAATGACAGCTCGGATTTCTTCTTCGTGCCCCGGAGGGCCAAAAGCCTGAGTGAGTTGGGTTAGCAGTTCCAGATCCACGATTTGCTCCTTATTATGGGTGATAGCTTAGCGGTGAGCCGGGCGCGGCTTGACGTGCTCCGCGCTCCCGTGTGATAGGTAGTGACCATCAACTGCGACGGATGACCTCCGGCGTCAGTTGCTCCAGGGCGGCGCGCAGCAAGGCGATGGTGTGTTCCAGGTCTTGCGGATCGAGCAGCGAAATCGGGCCGTGAATGTACCGGCAGGGAATCGCCACAGTGATTGAGGGCACACCCTCGCGGGTCAGATGGATGGTACCGGCATCCGTCCCGCCGATACCGGGCTGCTTGAACTGATAGGGAATACCCGCGGCTTCGGCGACTTGTACCAGGTAGCGCACCAGCCGTGGGTCCGCGATATAAGAGCGATCCATGACGGTGATGACCGGTCCCTTGCCCACCTGTGAGGTGGGGCTGCCTTCCTCTTCCTTCGGCAAGTCATCGGCGATTGTGCCTTCGAGCACAAAGGCGACATCCGGTGCCACCGTATAGCCGGCAACCCGAGCGCCCCGCAGTCCTACTTCTTCCTGCACCGTGAAGACTCCGAACAGGTCGAAGGGCAGCGGCGCCTCCTGCAACAGCGCCACCAGGGCGGTGCATCCGGCGCGATCGTCGAAGGATTTGCCCGCGAACAGCTTGCCTAGCGGATGCGCTGTGGTGGCAAAGGTCATCCGCGTGCCGATGGGGGCTAAGCCCACTGCCTCGTCCCGGTCGCGTGCGCCGATATCTA
Source organism: Anaerolineae bacterium (assembly GCA_026645815.1). Classification (GTDB taxonomy): domain Bacteria; phylum Chloroflexota; class Anaerolineae; order B4-G1; family SLSP01; genus JAAZNO01. The sequence goes on from JAPKMR010000028.1 coordinate 10,873, forward strand.
CGGTCAACTGCTCAATGGTGGTGACGCTCTCATCATCATCTATGCGATGAATGGCCTTCAGCCCCAGTATGCCGGGGAGCGCCTCTTTTCCCACGCGCACCTCCAGCCCTGGCAGAAGCCGCGCATCAATGCTGCCGGAAGTCTCCACTTTGAGACCGCCATCGCCCGTGTGATCTACCACCATCATCCCTACTTCATCCGTATGGGCGGTGATCAGCACTCGCAACGCCTGGGTTCCCGTGCCCTTTTTGTGGGCTATCAGATTGCCCATCGCGTCCACGCGCAAGCTATCTACATGGCCTTCCAGGTAGGGCCGCAGAGCGCGCCGCACCTCAATCTCATCGCCGGAAGTGCCGTGGGTATTCGAAAGGGTTTGCAATAACTCCAGCAGGGTGTCGCGATTCATAGCTCATCCTCCCAGCGCGGGCAATAGTCAGCCTCAAGCCCGGTAGTGAAGGCTGCCAATAATCGCGCGGTGCGTTCGATATCGCGCAGGGCGATAGTCTCTACCGGTTGGTGCATATAGCGTACAGGAATCGAAAGCAAGCCGCAAGGAATCCCCTCGCGCGCCACCTGGATTCCCCAGGCATCGGTGCCGCTGTGTCCTGGCATGGGTTCCAGATAGGTCGGGATTTCCTCACTCTTAGCGGTATCCCTCAACCTCTGGACGACTTGGGGGTGAAAGTTGGGTCCCAACCCCACCGTCGGTCCCCTGTCGAACGTAAACGCGCCGGAACCGCTGTCATCTGCCTGCTTGGCGAAGGTAACGTCCAGTGCCACGGCGAGCGCCGGCGCCAGGCCAAAGGCGCTGGTGAGTGCCCCTTTGGCGCCCACCTCTTCTTGCACCGTCGCGACGGCGTAGAAATCCCAGGCATGCTCACGCCGGCGCAACATCTCCAGCACCAGGGTGAGCACGGCTACCGACGCTCGATTGTCCATGGCTTTGCCTGCAACCAGACCGTTCTTCAGGCTGATCAACGGGCGGCGAATCGAAATCGGTGAACCGATGGGTACGCGGGCGACCACCTCTTCGTGTGGCAGGCCCACATCTACAAAGAGCCGTTCCCAGGGAACCACGCGCCTGCGTTCATCGGAGCTGAGCACATGGGGCGGGCGCGTGCCGATGATGCCGGGCAGGTCTTCCTTGCCGTGTACCATCACTTCCAGCCCCAGGAGCACGCGACGGTCAGAGCCACCGATGCGGTGGATGTGCAGGAAACCTTTCTCAATGCTGGTGACGATGAGAGCGATTTCGTCCATGTGTGCTGCACCCATCAATGCGGGGCGCGGCTCCGCTCCGCTGCCACGCTGCAACGCAATGAGATTGCCCATGGCGTCGCTGCGTAGCTCGTCACTCAGAGGCTCCCAAAGCCCGCGGATGACATCGCTGACGGGCGTCTCGCGTCCTGAAGGTCCTGTAGCTTCGCTTAGTTGTTGTATCAGTTCGAGGGTATTCAAGAGGCTCCTTTCACGCCTGTGATAATGAAAATTCCGACCCGAAGTGCGGAATAGTAGAGCGCAAGGGTTACTGGAATTGAGAAGTAGTCAAGGGAGTACTATGACTCCGTGCCAAGGGTATTTTGGTAGCGGATAGCCAGGTTTTGAGCGTAGCATCTTTCATGGCGCGGGTGGGGTGATCACCTCGGTAGCGGTGATAGTGGGTGTGGCTGTCAGCGTCGGCGTCGCTGTTTCCGTTACTGTAATGGTTGGTGAAACCGTAATTGTGGGTGTCGGCGTGGCAGTTGGCGTCGTGGTAGGTGTGGGTGTGGCAGTGTCCGTGGGTGTAGGGCTGGGGGTCGCCGTCTCCGTCGCTGTCGCCGTTGGGGTCGGCGTCATGGTCGGGGTCGGCGTCTGCGTAGCTGTGGCGGTCGCCGTGAACGTCGGCGGAAACCACTGGGTAGGCGTGGCGGGCAGTGGGCGCGGTGTCGTTGTGCCCGGACCCACCACAAACGGCGTTTCGGTGGGCAAGGGCGCGGTGGTGGCGGTGGCGGGGGGTGTGATTTCCGGGCGTCCGTTGGGGCGCAAACTCAAGGCGATAAATCCCAGGCAATAGCAGGGAAGGGTCGCCAGAATGATGGTGATCAGGACCGTATAAATGGGTTTCTGTGTGCGCAAGCTATCCATACTTTTGCCCCAACTCTTTGAGCAAAATCATCATAGCATCTTTCATAGTGCTGTCAATGCTCATTTCCTGGGGAAAATTGATTTTTGGCGGCGGGGCAAAGCCCCGCCGCCAAAAATCAATCAATGGCCTCACCAATCCGACCTCTGAACTGCCCAATAAACTGCCCTATACCTCATTTCCTGGTTGCGGCGATGCAAGCTTCCAGGCTTGCCTGAGCCTGTTCCAACGCTAGCGCTGGGTTGAGAACGCCGTTCCAGACCTGGGTCACGGCCTCGCCCACGGGTCCCCATGGGCAATCGGCGTAGGGGTGATTGGGCATAGGGGTACCCAGGTGCAAAGCCGCGCCAAATCCGGCAACGCTTCTGAGCGCGCGCACCTCAGGTGAGGCAAGCGCCTCACTGTTGGCGGGGATAGTGCCATTGCGCAGCGTGAGCTCTTTCTGCACCTCGGCGCTCCCGAGATGCTGCATCACTGCAAAAGCCGCCGCTGCGTTGCCCCGCTCTGCGGCGGTTTTGGTCAACATGAACAGGCGCACGTCCACCAATGGACTGCCCATGGGCGCAATGCCGTAATCTATCCCTGCCTCTTGCAAGGAGCGCATCGCGCGTGGACCGGTCCACCAGATGGGCGTCTGCCCTTCGATGAACATTGCCTGGCAAATGCCCGGTCCGGTGGTGGCAGGCTCAACCAGACTGAAGGCTGTAAGCCATTCCGCAGCGGCATAAGCTGCCGGCAGATTCAGATTGGCTACACCCTGCTCATCAATGAAGCCCCCGTACTCCTGCAAACCAAAACCCAGGAAAATGGGGGCGATGTGAATGGCATCGGCGCGTCCCAGGCCCTGATTACAGAGATAGTATTTATCAGGATGCGCCTGGCGGAATTCAACAGCCTTCGCCAACAAGCCCTCGAAATCATCGGGTGCGGGCAGCTCTTCCAGACTTAACATACTCCGGTTGTAGATGAGGGCAATGCCATCCTGCATTTCCGGGATACCCCAGATTTGGTCCTGCCACAGCATTGCCTGCGCCGCAGCTGGTTCAAAGGTCTGCTCCAGGGTTTCACGGGTGATAAAGGCATCCAGTGGAATGATGAGGCCCCTCAGCGCCGCCGTCGCTATCTCATTTTGCTGCCACCGCACAATATCTGGACCTTCACCCGGCGGTAGTTCTGTGCTAAGGGCGGTGCTCAGTTTCTCTGTTTTGACTAACTCGATGTGAATCTCGGGGTGTGCGGCATGGTATTCCTCTGCCACAATCTTGTAGGCTTCCTCGTAATCGCCGGGCCAATCATGCCAGATGGTGATAACGTGTTTGACGGTAGGTGTCGCTGTAGGTGTTGGCGTCGCGGTGCTCCCGAAGACCTCGGGCGGAAGCGGGGGCGCCGTGCTATTACAGGCAGTCAAGCTGATAGCGCTCATTGCGATGATGAGCACTAATTGGCTCAACCTGAACCAGGGCGAAAGCTGGCGCTTCATGGGTCGTTGCTCTCCTCAGCCAGCAAGGCGCGCCCAAAGATCAGGTAGCCGGTGTGCGCCACCATGCGATCCATGGGTCGCAGGCGCGCCGGCACCGGTTTGTAGGAGCGCAATAACAGCTCATCCACCTGGATGAAGCCAAAGGGATGTTGCGCGAGCGCCGCGAGCAAGTCGGAAACCTGATTCGTGGTCGGTACCAGAGCGCCGAAAAAGCCTCCCCCCTTGAGTGCCGCGTGAACCTGCGTCAGATAATCGCAGGGCTCGCGTACATCCAGGAACACGGCGTCAGCATCGCGCTCATCAAAGCCTTCGGCAATGTCGCGTTGGGTGAAGGTGACGTAGGATTCTAAACCCAGACGCGCGAGATTCTTCTGCGCTGTTTCCAGCATCTCCGGGCGGCTCTCGTAAGTGTAGATGTGCCCATGAGGCATGACCATGCGCGCCAATGCCAGGGTCAAGCCACCGCTGCCCGTGCCCGCTTCAACGATACGGCTTCCGGGTCCGATGTTCATTTTCATGATAATGTAGCCGATATCTTTGGGATAGACAATCTGTGTGGTGCGTTTGACCCCACGGACGAGCTGTTCCAGCGAAGGCGGCAGCAACATATAGGCGTAATCCAGATGCGTCTTCACCACACTGCCCCAAAGGTTGCCGATCATATCGTCGTGGTTGATATAGCCACGGTGAGTTTGAAATTGCGCGCCGGTCTGCATAACCACCAGAAACTCGCGCCGGTCGTGTCCCGAGAGCAGCACCAAATCACCATGCTGAATGCGCGCCGGATTCCCTTTATCGTTGTTCAATGCGAGCCTCCTCAGCGATCAACTCTCTGCGCCGCCGTAGGGGTGCTCAGCACACCCTTCGGCGCCTCTTTCTGCAAGCGTGATTTTCGTGGACGGGCGAAGCCCGTCCACGAAAATCACAAAAAACTACCCTCTGCGTCGCTTGGGCGCGTCAAAGTGTCTAAACGCATGGCCTCACCAATCTGGCCTCTGAATTTCCCAATAATTAGCCTATACCCCGCGCTTTGTACTTTGCCATTCTCCCAAACTGATTATAATCAAGGTAGGGTATCTGCGCAACCGTGATTCGTGGGTACTTGATGGTGTGAGCATAGCCTTAAGCAGATCATACCTACAATAAGGGAGGCACGAATGGGCGAAGCAGCGGTAAATCGTCTGGCGATTACGATTGTGGATGGTAGCCAGTCGCGTAGGCTGATTCAGGCGCTCGGGGCAAAAGGCTTTTACACGACAACGCTGGATGCCGTAGGTGGTTTCTTGCACGATTCGCTGGTGACCTTGCTGGTGGGGACGGCTGATGGGCGTTTGCAGGAGTTCTTTGCTCTAGTGCGTAAGTATTGCCCCCGGCGTACGCGCTTCATGCCGATGGGTGTGGAGATGGGCATGGCGCCGGGTTACCCAATGATGATTGAGGCTCATGTCGGCGGCGCTTCTGTTTTTGTGGTTCCCGTCGAACACTTTGCGCAGCTGTGAGGTGTGAGTATGAAATTAATAGTAGCGATCATTAAGGACGCTGATTCACTGGCGGTTTCGGATGCACTGGTAGAACAGCAATTCCGTGTGACACGCATTGCCAGCACGGGCGGATTTCTGCGCCGGGGCAACGTTACTCTCTTGATCGGCGTGGATGCAGAACGCGTGCCTCAGGTATTCAACCTGATTACCCAATACACCCAGGAGCCTGAACCCGGACAGCATCGTGCCGTGGTCTTTGTCTTGCCGGCTGAGGACTTCGTGCAGCTCGGATGAAAGCATGGTGGCGCTTGCCCTCGGGCGGCCCACGCCTGGGGTGGATTACGACGTCGCTGTTTCGCTGGGAGCGGCTTGCGCGCCTGTTTTTGGCTGGTGGTCGTTGGACGATGCAGCTGGGCACGCGCTCTCGACGCTCACTGCGTTGGCTCGTCTGGGATGGCATGTTCGCGAACATTGGCGAGTCCATCCTGGGCGCTTACCAATCCATTTATCTGTTAGAGCTGGGGGCATCGCGCGCCGAAATCGGTGTGCTCAGTTCCCTCGCTAATCTGGCGTTGCCTGCTGCCATGCTTCCGGGCGGCAAGCTGGCGGCCAAAGCTCAGCACCTTAAACCATTAGTGATTGTGCCGGCTATTCTGGTGCGGCTGTTACTGCTACTGCTCATACTGTTGCCCCAGTTCTTTCCTGCGGGGCGAACTTTGATTATCGTCGCTATCGCACTGATCGTAGCGCGGTCGCTGGTGGCCAATTTGATGTTGCCTGCCTGGACGACCTTGATCAGCGACGTTGTACCGGGTCAGTGGCGCGGACGCTATTTCAGCAGCCGCAACATCCTGATGGGCGCCAGTGGCTTTCTGGGACTGTTGCTGGTAGGGCAGCTCATTGACCGCATTACGGGAATCAGCGGCTACCAATGGGCATTGGGCATAGCTCTGTTGGCGGGGCTTGCCTCTATCTATGCTTTCTGGCATATCGAAGAGCCGCCCCGTCCTGCGCTGGCTCAAGGCGACCTGGCTGTTCTGCCGTTGCGGCAGATGCTCAAGGGGCAGGGACGTTTTGTGGCGTATTGCGCCGTCGCCGCACTGTGGAACCTGACCGTGCAGATTTCCGGTCCGTTTTTCAACGTTTTCCTGGCTGAGGAGGTGCGCGCTTCCGCATCGCTCATTGCTTTGGCTTCTGCGGCTTCGACACTGGCTTCCTTACCCGGGCAGCGTGTTTTTGGTCCGCTCAATGATCGCAAAGGCTCGGTGTGGGTACAACGCCTGACCGGTTTCTGGATTCCCGTCGTCCCCGCTTTGTGGGGCTTCATCACGCAACCCTGGCAGGCTTTCCCGCTCCAGATTTTGGCGGGTTTTATGTGGGCTGGCTACAATCTGGCGGCCTTCAACTCGCTCCTGGAGCTGACACCTGCCGAGTCACGTCCGCGGTTTGTCGCTCTATATCAGGCTATCGTGGGCATTGGCATGGCTGTGGGTGCAGCGCTTGGGGGTGTGCTGGCGCAGGCTTGGGGTTACCGTCCCATGTTTTGGGTTTCCGGGGTGGGGCGTTTGGCGGTAGCGATAGCGTTCTCGATGTTGATTGTGGGAATCAACCCGTTGGGCAGGCCGCGAGGGCGCAAGCTGTGGCGTTCTCGGCAAGCCCCGGCTCCGACGGACCCGCAGGAAACTACAGACGAACCCTGAAATATGAAAACACCCTCAAGACCGCGCCTTTGGGCGCAAATCGTGGGCTAAGACGAATCTTCAGACGGATTTCTAGGGTCAGGTGGCATTAAGGAGCATGAATATGAAGTCGGAGATGGAGCAGCGTGCCTATCATGGCGAGATTGACATTCAGGAAATGGGGCAGGCGCTGGCGGTGCAGTTCAATCAGGGCGATACCCGTGCGCAGTGGATGCGTGGACAAGAGGGTCGCATCATTGTGCAGATTCAGGCGCGCCGTGTGGAATCCAGTGACCCTCAGACCGCAGTGACGCTGCATATCACCACCTCACCCACTGGGGCGGTGGTCTCCATGGCGGAACAGCAGTGGCTAGGGGTTGCTGCAGATTTGGCGCGCACCGGTCTGAAGGCCTTGCTCAATCCCTGGTCATTGATCGCCGAGATTGACAACGTGGCGCGCAATGTCCGTGGTCTGCGGTTGCGCGAGGAGATTTGGAGCGCTATTGAGATTTATTGTCGCAGTGTGGGGGCTGGCACTGGCGCCGCATCCATGTTGCAGCATGTCGTGTGCGTGTATTGTGGCACACCCAATGCTTTGGGGGAGACTAACTGCAAAGCCTGCCGGGCGCCATTATCTGAAGCGCAACCCGTGATCTGCGGCCGTTGTGGTTTCATGAATGAGCCACGGGCTGACCGTTGCGCCAATTGCAAAGCGTCGCTATGAGGGCATGAATTGACCCATTTGGTCCTGATTCGTCATGGGCAGACCCATACACCGCAAGATGCCTGGTTTCGTGGGCAGGTGGATGTCCCTCTCGATGAGGTGGGACTGGCGCAGGCTGCTGCCACAGCGCAACGGGTTATCAAAACCTGGACGCCTCAGGCCGTCTATAGCAGCCCGCTCGCGCGCGCCAGGCAGACCGCTGAATTGATTGCCGCGCCTCTGGGGATTGCTGTACGGGTGCACGAGGGGCTTACCGACATCAATTACGGCGTGTGGCAGGGATTGCGGATGCACGAGGTTCGCGCGCGCTGGTTCAAAACACTAATGGTATGGAACACCCGCCCGCATCATGCCGTCATTCCCGGCGGCGAAACCCTGACCGCGGTGCAGGTGCGGGTCTTGAAAGCGTTACAGGAGATTATCACCACCCATCCGCATGACACCTTGGTTGTGGTGGCTCATGCCGTGGTGAATCGTTTGATCATGTTGCGTGCTTTGGGTTGGAACTGCGAGCGTTTCTGGGACTTGCAGCAGAAGAATTGCTCGCTCTGCGCGGTGGAGATTGAGGATCTCAGCGCGGATACCTACCATGTGGCATTGATGAATGATGTATCACATTTGTGAGCCAACTATCTTTGGGAGGACCTGTGATGGAAAGAAAAATTCGCGTGCTGATCGCTAAACCGGGCCTGGATGGACATGACCGTGGCGCAAAAGTGGTAGCGCGTGCGTTGCGGGATGCCGGCATGGAGGTGATCTATACGGGCTTGCGCCAGACTCCGGTGATGGTCGCTGAGGCGGCGCTTCAGGAAGACGTGGATGTTGTGGGCCTCTCCATACTTTCGGGGGCGCACATGGCTCTGGTGCCCCGCATTTTAGAAGAGCTGCAAAAGCGCAATATCGGCGCCTTGCCGGTCTTTGTCGGGGGCATTATTCCCGCGGATGACGTGCCGGCGCTCAAAGCGCTTGGCGTGGTTGAAGTCTTCGGTCCCGGCACCAATACGCAATCGTTGGTGGGATTCATCCACCAGGTGGTAGGAGCCTAAGTGAAGCTGACCGATGCAGCTCTGGCAGGAGATAGGCGTGCGCTGGCGCGTTTACTCACCTGGGTGGAGAATGGCACCCCTGAAGGGCGGGAGGCGCTGGCTACGTTATTTCCGCGCACCGGGCACGCGCACGTGGTCGGCATCACTGGCTCTCCCGGCGCCGGAAAAAGCACTCTCGTCGGCAAACTGGCCAAAGAAATCCGCCAGCATGAGCCGCGCCTGGCGATTGTCGCCGTTGATCCCACCAGCCCTTTCTCCGGGGGGGCGTTGTTGGGCGACCGGTTGCGAATGCAGGACCTGGTCTCCGACACCGGCATTTTCATGCGCAGTATGGCTTCCCGAGGGCACCCGGGAGGCATTGCCCATGCCACCCGCGATGTGGTCCTGCTCCTCGATGCGATTGGCTTCCCCGTTATCCTGGTGGAAACCGTGGGCGCCGGACAGGCGCAGGTCGAGGTGGCGCGCATCGCGCATACAGTGATCCTGGTCGAGGCGCCCGGAATGGGCGATGAAGTGCAGGCGCTCAAAGCCGGACTGATGGAGATTGCGGACATCATCGTGGTTAACAAGGCTGACCGCCCCGAGGCGCGTCAGACGGTACGGGCTTTGCAGACGGCAATTTTGGGTAACATCGCTGCCGGGCATCATGGTCCTGCAGCCGAACAGCCACTTGAGGTCGTTGCGGGTTGGGAGACGCCAATTCTGCAGACCGCCGCGGTGGATAATCAAGGGCTTACCGCTTTGGTCGAGGCGATTGCCGCACACCGGCGTTATCTCGAGAGCAGCGGGCGTTGGGAATTGCTGTTGCGGCTGCACGCCCGCGCTGAGGTCGAAACCTGGTTGCAGCGTCACTTGATGCTGTTGCTGGAGGAAAGGGTGGGAGAGCAGCGCCTTGCTGCCGCGGTAGAGGCGGTGCTGCGTCGTGAGAAAGATCCCGCAACGGCGGCGCAGGAACTGCTGGTACCGTTGTGGTCGCGGTAGATTATCGTGTAGGGGGAATTTATGCAGGAAGATTTCATTGATTTACGCGTCTATGTGGATATTCTATTGCGTCGCCGTCGCGTCATTGTGTTGCTCGCGGCGCTCGTGGCGGGGGTGGCGCTCCTCTACTCATTGCTCTCTGCGCCGGTTTACCAGTCCAAGACCGGCTTAGTGGTGGCCCCTAAACGCGCAGACTTGAGCCTGACCTCGGCGTTGGATCTGAGCGCTGAGGGATACCAACGGACGGATTTGCGCTACCGTAACGCGGCGCTTGTGGAAATCGCCCGAAGCCTCGAAATTGCTCAGCGGGTGATGGAGGCTGACCCCGATTTAGCACCTGCGCTCGATGTGCGCGCTCCTGGAGGGCTTGCCGGGAAGGTCGAGGTTAGTGGTAAGGACGATTGGATTTCCATTCAGGCCAGCGCTGGGGATCCTGACCTGGCGGCGCGTCTGGCTTCTGCCTGGGCGCGAGAGACGGAAAAACGTATCAATACCCTCTATGCGCCAGATCTCGTGATCGAGAACAACCTGGAGGCGGAGTCACAATCTGCGCTGGAGATTTACCAGAGCGCGCAGGTTGCTTTGGAGGACTTTTTGCGTCAGAGTCGTGAGGCTGAACTCCAGGGACAGATTCAGAAACTGGAGACCTCTATTGATTGGTCTGCACTCGATTTGCAGTTAATGAATACTTACCAGCAGGAAGTGCTTTTGCACCAGCTGCTGCGCGATGCGGAGGCTCTGAAGCAGCAACTGCAGCGTGATGCCGGTTCATCCAACAACAGTTGGGGCGTGGCAATGTCCTTTATCACGCTACAGACACAGACTTTTAGCGGACATCTGGTGGGATCATCTTACAGACAAAACGTTGCTGGCTTGTCAATGGACCTCACCTCGCGTGGCGTTAGTCCTGGTACCTGGTATCTGGATCTTTCTACCACACCACCGCTGGTGACCGTCGCCGATATCGAGGCGCTTATGCGCGTTCTTGAGGCCAAGCTTCAGCAGGTTGAGGCTGATCTGGCTACCCCCCTAGCTGATAATGCGATGACCCAGGCGCGCTCGACGCAGATTGACGACTTGGCGCAAGAGCTCACCCGGTTACGGATGGAGCTGGAGCAGGAAAATGCCCAATTGCGCCAGTTGACTTCAGCGCGTGATGCAGCTTGGGATACTTACCAGGCGCTGATCAAGAAACTGCGTGAAGTACAGGTTGAGGGTGCCGTCACCAGTCAAGAGGTCCAGGTGGCTTTTGAGCCTCTGCCGCCTTCCCAACCCAGCGAACCGAGATTGGTGATGAACGTCGGTTTCGGCTTGATTGCGGGTCTATTGCTCGGCGTGGTGTGGGCTTTGATGCAAGCTTATATTGGGCAGGCAGCGCTCCTGCATGCGCGGACGAAATTGGGGCGTTGGTTGTTGAACGCTTCTGGTTTGCCCAATTATCCGCCCCAGGCGACTCCTTTAGAACCATAGCTGAATGAGAGGGATTTTTGAATCGGCGCGAAGCTCCAATTCAAAAATCCCTCTTGAGAATTGTTTGGCCGGCTAATGCGCTGCCTACCCGCGTGCCCGTCATGGGTCTCTCCGGCATGATTATCCCAAGCATGATAGCCTATCTCATAATGTCTTAGCTAAAACCAGGAGCTCCCTATGTACTACAATGGCAAACTGATTCGGTTACGACCTCCCGAGGCAGACGATATACCACTCTTTACCCGTTGGCTCTCGAATCCGGAGCTGCGTTATTACATCACCATCCGCTATATCTCGGAAGCTTTGGAACGCCGGTGGTTCGAGGGCTTGGTGCCTGCGACTGGCGCCGCCGCTCCCGAACGACTGCATTTTGTTATCGAGACCCTGGAGGGGGCGCAGCCGATTGGGGTAGTTGGATTGGATGGCATCAATTGGCGGGATCGTAACGCTGAATTCGGCATCATCGTGGGTGAACCGGATTTCTGGGGTAAGGGTTTTGGCTCCGATGCGTTGCGTGCCATTCTGGACGTCGGTTTCCGTTGGTTCAACCTGCACCGCATCTTTTTGCACGTGGTAGCTGAGAACACGCGCGCCATTCGCGCCTATGAGAAATGTGGCTTCCAGCACGAGGGACGCTTGCGTGAAGCTGTCTTCATTGATGGCGCTTATCATGACCTGTTGCTGATGAGTATCCTGGCGCCGGAGTTTATCGAAACACCCTGAACCTGTGGTATTTAGGATAAACCTTTGGCGCCCAGGATGCCTGTCCGCAGAGGTTGGTCATGTCTCCTTTTGCCTTCCGGAAAAATATTTATGGGCGCACGGAGTGCGCCCATAAACATAAAAAGAGACCCTCTTCGCCTGTTTTGCAGAACCTTGTCTGGTTTTGCCCAATCCTCCGTCGCACACGCTGAACCTGTGGACTTTATATCAAAACACCCGTTCTACGCTCTCACAAGATAGGAACAGGCCAATCCACCTCACTAGAATCCAGGCCCAGGATGCCTCGAATCCGTTGCGTCAATTGGGAGAACTCAAACGGCTTGGTCATAAGCGCCGCCATATCTCCAACCTTTTGATCAATATCAGGTTCAGAATAGCGATCCTTGACCGTTAGGATAATGACGGGGATGTACCTCAAGGCCTCATGCCCCTGCAGATACTTGAGCACTTCCCAACCATTCATATCTGGCATCATCAGATCCAGCAAGATCAAATCTGGATGCTCGTCGCTCGCCTTCTGCACACCATCTACACCTCCCAGAGCGGTGATGCACTCGAAGCCATCACGTTCGAGGATGATTTTCAGCAACTCCAGGATGTCGCCTTCGTCTTCAATACACAGGACTCTGGGCCGCGGTTTCTCACTCATGGACATCTCCTCTAGTAATCATAGAAGCTATTGAAGGTATTTGGAACAAATTTGAAGGGTATACCCTAGCGTAACTTCAGGCCTTCCTGACGGTTTACGTAGAGGTCTTGCCATGTCTGGGCGGTGGGCCAGGGCAGGGTCTGGAAAAGTTCCACACCCTCGTGAATCAATGTGATCGGACGATAGGTCAGCCCCGTTTGAATGAGCGCCTGACTTACCTCTTGCTGGGATTGCGGGGGACAGAGCAGCATCAACGTCCCGGTATCCTCCTCATCTGTTGAGATCACACCTCCCCAGGCGCCCAGCGAGCGTGCCAGGCGATATCCGCGCTCCAGCGGCGTGGTTGGAGGCAGGTGCGCACGCGGATTGATCAAACGGGCGCGGTGCAGCAGCTGCCCATACTCTTTCATGTCTCCCTGTTCCAGAGCGATTTGAATGGCGGTATTGATCTGTTGAAGTTTTTGGGGGTCACCACCGGTTTGCAGTTTATTTGTTGCCAACCGCTTGCGATTCGAAGCACTGCTTGAGTCTGGGCTAAGAAACAACATCAGATTGGCTTGAAGTTCTGCCTCGATGGATGCAGGAAGGGAGAGAGGTTCAACATTGATGCGATTGCGCGTCTTGCGAACCAGATTCAAGCCGCCCAGAGCGATGGCGTAAGTATCTTCCTTGTTTACGCCCAGGCTCCCTTGTGGATTTTCGATATTGCCTGCAAGGTCTGCAACCTCTGCCGCGCCCAGGTCCAAGCCGCTCCAAAAAGCCAATCCCTTGATGACTGCCGTTGCTACTGCATTAGAACTGCCCACGCCCAGGTGTGGTGGCATCTGCGAAGCCAGGGATACTGTGATTCCATCACAGAGGTTGAGATAACAGATAGCGGCTTTTGCAACTCCCAAAGCCGCATCTATTTCACATGCTTCGCATGACAGCAGCTCAAAAGCCTCGCCATGGTCGGAAGAAATAACCCGAATACCTTTTGTTGGCCCTGGTGTGATGAGCGAGTACGTGTGATAACCGATAGTCGCCATGATAAGTGCACTATCCTGGCGTTCCAGATGGTGCGCTCCAAGGCTACCCTCGCCGCTCAACACCAGGCGTAAGGGTGCGCGTGTGACCAATAGCACCGCTAACCTCCCATTTCTTTGGGTCCATTTGGGCTTAATGCTGTATTTCAGCCGATGCGCCCATGTGCTGGCAAATCACCTACCCACGCTGAGGCAGGGTTGAATAATGACTTTCCCTCTATTTTAGGGAAAATTGGTGATTATTAGAGTTATTAAAACTTTGGAAATTCTTAAAACCATGGCAGAAAGGCCATAAAAAATCACTTTTCTAGCACGCCCTGTAGGGGCGCGTGAGATTTGCCGCCCCCGGCATGAAATGCCCCCCTGATTGGGCGTGTTTCAACTTTGGGGTAAAAGCAAGACGGCTATTACGCAAGTGCCTTTCTTTGATTGATTTTTGGCGGTGGGGCTTTGCCCCACCGCCAAAAATCAATTTTTCCTGTGCCCCGTAGGGGCGTTTGAGATTTTTACCCCCGTTTTGAAACGCACCTCCCCGATTGCCCGTTTTCCGTATTTTTCATGGTCGGTGTATAATACCTGTTGTTGACCGGCTCCCGCGTTGCTCCTGGAGGAGGATGATGATCGAAGTCAAGATTGAGACAATTCAAGTCAGTCTGGTTTCACCTCACCGGATTGTGGTGCTCAAAGAGCGCGCTGGTGAGCGGTACCTTCCAATCTGGATTGGCGCCTGTGAGACGGAGGCGCTTGCGATGCATCTCCAGAATATCCGTGCGCCGCGCCCGATGACACATGACTTGATCGTGACCTTGTTGAAACAATTCAATGCCCGACTGGATCATGTCTTGATCAGCGCGCTCAAGGACGACACCTTTTACGCCCAGCTGGTCCTTGATGTTGAGGGGCAAGAGCAACTGGTAGATTTGCGCCCCAGTGATGCCATGGCCATTGCCGTGCGCGTGGAAGCGCCCCTCTTTGTGGATGAGAGTGTCCTGGATCAGGCTGGAGTCTTGCCGGAGCCGAGCCTGCTTGAGGAACATGGTGCGGAAGAACTGGATGTCTTCCGTGATTTTCTCAATCGCCTGGATCTGGATAACCTGCCGACGGATTGAATGGTCACTCGCGGTAAGACGTTATAGTGGCGAGATATTGGCTCTTGGATGGTTGGGATGACTGCTGTAGAAAAGACAATTCCTCAAAATGTTGAAGCGGAAGAGGCGGTGCTTGGCGCACTTCTGATTGACCCGGAAGCGATTTTCCGGGTATTGCCCTTTTTGCGGGCTGAGCACTTCTATCTCCAGAAACATCGCTGGATTTTTGAGGCGATTTTGGCTTTGCATGAGCAGCGCGACCCGGTGGATTTCCTCACGCTTACTACCGCCCTGGAGATGCAAGAGCAGTTGGAAGCGGTTGGCGGCGGCGCCTATGTCTCGCAGTTGATTGCTTCAGTCCCTTCGGCCATCAATGTAGAAAGCTATGCCCGCATGGTCGAACAAGCCAGTGTGCGACGGCGCCTTCTTGATGTGGCGAGCGAGATTGCACGGCTTGCCTATGATGAAGAGAAGGTCATTGGCGATGTGGTGGATCAGTCCGAGCGCGCTCTATTTGCTGTGAGCCAGCAGCGCATTGCGCGCGACCTGCGCCCGGTCCAGGAAGTGGTCAGCACCTACCGGGACTATCTTTACAATCTCTACGCTCATCGCGGCGAGCTGATGGGCGTGACCACCGGATTCCGGGATATGGATCGCTTGTTAGGGGGATTCCAGCGCTCAGATTTGATCATTTTGGCCGCTCGCCCGGGAGTGGGTAAAACCTCCTTAATGCTGACGATGGCGCTGAAAGCTGCCGAAAAGGGAAAACTGGTGAGCGTCTTTAGCCTGGAAATGTCGGCTGAGCAGCTGGTGCAGCGCATGATTTCGGCGCTCAGTCGTGTGGATGCGCAGCGCTTGCGCATCGGCAACCTGCAGGAAGATGATTTACCAAAGGTTGAAGAGGCCATTGGGCATCTGGCGGATTTGCCGATTTACATTGACGACACGCCGGCGCTCACGCCGCTGCAGCTGCGCACCAAATGCCGGCGCCTGCACTCGGAGCACGGGCTGGATATGGTTTACGTAGATTACCTGCAACTGATGACCTCCGATTCGCGCACCGAGAATCGCGTTCAAGAAGTCTCCTATCTCTCGCGCATGCTCAAAGCATTGGCGCGCGAACTGGATACCCCTGTACTGACCGCTTCACAACTCTCCCGTGCGGTTGAGCAGCGCCAGGATCGCCGCCCCGTGCTCTCCGATTTGCGTGAAAGCGGCAGCATTGAGCAGGATGCCGATGTGGTCATGTTCATTTACCGTGATGATATGTATCACCCGGAGACTGAGCTGCAGAATGTTGCTGAAGTCATGGTTGCCAAGCACCGCAGTGGTCCCGTCGGCACCGTGCAATTGTTCTTCAACCGCAAACTCACCCAATTCGCCGATGCGAGCTCTGTTTCCAATCCTCCCCCGGAGTTTTAGCCCATGGTAGATTCTAAAGACGTTATGTGGCACTTCTCCGGTTTCCCCGAGGGCAAGGCGCCGGTCATGGTCTTGCCCGAAGCCTTTCTCACGGAGCTCTTGCCTCATATTGCTGATTTGGCGGAGCTGCAACTCACCCTGCTGGTGCTGTGGCGCCTGGCGCAACAGCGTGCCGAGATTGCGCCTTGGATTACCGAAGCCGAGCTGCTGAGCGATGCTTTGGTGCAGCAGACGCTGGGCAGTGAAGATCTCGCGGCACGCCTGACACAGGCCCTTGACCGGAGCGTCGCGCGCGGATCTCTGTTGCGGGTGGGCTGGAAGCGCGCCGATGGGGTTGAGGAAATCCGCTATCTGGCGAACAGCCCTCGCGGGCGCATCGCGGTTGAAGCATTGCGGCGCGGCGTGTTGCCTAAAAAAGTACGTAGTACCGCCCGCCCGAATATCTTTGCCCTTTACGAGCAGAACATTGGCCCGCTAACGGCTCTGATTAGTGAGGACTTGCGCGAAGCTGAGTCAACCTTTTCTGCGGCTTGGATCGAGGATGCTTTTCGTGAGGCAGTTCGCCTGAACAAACGCAATTGGAAGTATATTCGCGCTATCCTTGAACGCTGGGATACCGAGGGAAGAGATGAAAGCGATAGACGAGATAGTGAAGCAGATGGGCGCCGGTACGTCGAGGGCGAATTTGCCGACTTCATCCAGCACTGAAGCTACCGAAGACGCAGCCTCGCAGCTGGGCGCGCCTGATTGCCCTGTTTGCGGTGGTCTTGGCTACGTGCGCCGTGATGTACCGCTCGATCATCCCGATTTTGGGCGGCTTTTCCCTTGCAGCTGCCAGGCAGATGCACTGCGCGCGCGTCGCTTACAGACTTTGCGAATGCTGAGCAACCTCGACCATCTGGAGCGCTTTACCTTTGCCACCTTCTGTCCTGAGGGGCAGGGATTGGCCCCGGATCGCCAGGCGAATCTGCGCCGGGTTTTCGAGCGCGCTCAGGGCTTCGCGCAGCACCCTGAAGGCTGGTTGGTAATGCGTGGCGGTTATGGTTGCGGTAAAACGCACCTCGCCATCGCCATTGCGAACGCCTGTGTGGAGCAAGGCTTGCCCGTGCTCTTCATTACGGTCCCCGATTTGTTGGATCATTTGCGCGCGACTTTTAGCTCGACGACCTCACAGAGTTATGACGAACGCTTCGATGAGATTCGAAATGCGCCATTGCTCATTTTGGATGACCTGGGTACGGAACAGGGCACACCCTGGGCGCTCGAGAAACTCTTCCAATTGCTCAACTCCCGTTATATGAGCCGTCTCCCCACCGTCATCACCACCAATCATGAACTGGAAGAACTGGAGCCACGGCTGCGCTCGCGTTTGGCAGATATCACGCTGGTGCAGATCGCGACCATTCTCGCGCCTGATTACCGGCAGGCAGGCACGGGGCAGGCGCATTCCGATCTTAATACGCTGGTCCTCTATTCCGATATGACCTTTGATAGCTTTGATTTGCGGCAGGCGGAGCTGGAGCGCGAGCACTCTGAGAACTTGCGCCGGGCGATGGAACTTGCGCATGGCTTCGTCACCGCGAACTCCGGTTGGCTCACGCTGACCGGTCCTTATGGCTGCGGCAAGACACATTTGGCGGCAGCGATTGCCAATGAAAGGGTGCGCCTTGGGCATACCGCCCTCTTCATCGTCGTGCCCGATTTGTTGGACCATCTGCGAGCGGCTTTCAACCCTCAGAGTACGGTTCCCTACGATAAGCGCTTCGATGAAGTGCGTCGGGCGCCGTTTCTGGTGCTCGATGACTTGGGCACGGAGAGCGCTACACCCTGGGCGCAGGAAAAGATGTACCAGTTGTTCAACTATCGCTATGTATCCCGCCTGCCCACTGTGATTACCACGGCCAAGCCCATCGAGGCGCTGGATGCGAAATTGCGCACGCGCATGTTGGACATCACCCGTAGCACGATTTTCGGCATTACCGCGCCCTCATATCTGGGCGGCGTCGGTAAGGCGACACCTAAAACCTCTCGCCCTCGCCGCGCGCCGTCTGGGAAGAAAAGCTAGCTTTGGAGTGCGTTTCAACTTTGGGGAAAGAGCAAGACGATTGTTGTGCAAATGCCTTTACTTTGATTGATTTTTGGCGGCGGGGCAAAGCCCCGCCGCCAAAAATCAATTTTCTCCAAGTGAGTTGTGTTTTTAGAACACCAGTGCTATAATGGACATATTCTGAGACCCTGTCAAAATCATCGGGAATTTCTAGCCTGACCCGGATTTTCTAGCGCCCGCTGTACTCAGCGCTTTATGACTAGAGGAACTTTTTTCAGGAGAGTTAATTCATCGTCTTCAGGAGGAAACTATGGTTGATGAAGGACGGCAAAAAGTATTGGACCAAACCGTTGCGCAGGTAAAGCGCCGTTTTGGTGAGGGCGCCTTGATGCGCCTGGGTGAGGCGACGCATTTGCAGGTCGAGGTCATCCCTACCGGCGCATTAGCCGTGGATATTGCCTTGGGCGTTGGAGGCTTACCTCGCGGGCGCATCGCCGAAATCTACGGTCCTGAAGGCTCCGGCAAGACCACGCTTTGCCAGCACCTGGTCGCCGAATGCCAGCGGCGCGGCGGTATCGCTGCTTTCATTGATATGGAGCACGCCCTGGACCCCACCTATGCGGCGCGCTGCGGTGTGGATGTGGATAATCTCTACATCTCGCAGCCTGATACGGGTGAACAGGCGTTGGAGATTGCCGAAGCGCTGGTGCGCAGTGGAGCCGTGGATGTAGTGATTATTGACTCGGTCGCGGCGCTCGTGCCGCGCGCTGAGATTGAGGGTGAGATGGGCGATAGCCACCCGGGTTTGCAGGCGCGGTTGATGAGTCAGGCGCTCCGCAAGCTTTCGGGAGCCATCAAGCAAAGTAACACTATCATGGTCTTCACCAACCAGCTTCGTGAAAAAATCGGCGTGATGTTTGGCTCACCCGAAACGACTTCTGGTGGACGGGCGCTTAAGTTTTATGCTTCCGTGCGTATGGACGTGCGGCGGGTGACCTCCATCAAGGAGCAGGGGGAGATTGTGGGGCACCGGACGCGGGTGCGGGTGACCAAGAACAAGGTCGCGCCGCCTTTCCGTGTGGCGGAGTTCGATATCATGTTCGGCACGGGAATCAGCCGGGCGGGTGACTTGTTGGATATCAGCCTGGAATTGGGGATCCTGGACAAGCGTGGTTCCTATTACTACTATGAGGGTGAGCGCTTTGCCCAGGGACGCGAAAATGCGAAGCTGTATGTTGACGAAAACCCCGCCTTTGCCGACAATGTCGAGCGCCTGATTCGCGAACGTTTG
The DNA here is from genome assembly GCA_026645815.1 of Anaerolineae bacterium. GTDB lineage: Bacteria > Chloroflexota > Anaerolineae > B4-G1 > SLSP01 > JAAZNO01. The sequence continues at coordinate 30,101 of JAPKMR010000028.1, forward strand.
CAAACACTGGATGAGGTTCCCCTCAAGGTTGGTGTTTCTGGAGACAACGACGCAGATAGCGACGACATCTAGGTGGTTTTTTAGGGGCAAAGCACGGCTTTGCCCTTAAATCTGCTTCCCCCTTTTGGAGGTACAATGCAGGCGTTGAGCGGTATCAGTCCAGTCATTCAGGCTTTGTTGGGTACTTTGTTTACCTGGGCAATGACGGCGACGGGAGCGGCGGCAGTCTTCTTGGGGCGCAATGTCAGCCGCAAGCTGCTGGATGCGTTGTTGGGATTTGCGGCGGGAGTGATGATTGCTGCGAGTTACTGGTCGCTGTTGGCGCCGGCGATTGAGATGGCTGAGGCTGGACCCCTGCCCGCCTGGGTCCCCGCTGTCATCGGTTTTTTGGCTGGCGGCGCTTTTCTCCGTCTTGTAGACGTGCTGTTGCCGCATTTGCATCTCGGCGAAACCGCGCCTGAAGGGCTAAAATCTCATTGGAAGCGCACCACCTTGTTGGTCCTGGCGATTACGCTGCACAATTTCCCCGAAGGCCTGGCGGTGGGCGTGGCTTTTGGCGCTTTGGCGGCAGGCTTGCCAGCGGCGTCGCTTTCTGGCGCCATCGCGCTGGCTTTGGGTATTGGCATCCAGAACTTGCCTGAGGGCCTGGCGGTTTCCATGCCCCTGCGCCGCGAAGGTATTTCGCGTTCCAAGAGCTTCTTCTATGGCCAGCTTTCGGGCGTGGTGGAACCTTTTGCGGGCGTGCTGGGGGCTGCGGCGGTGGTGCTGGCGCGTCCCATCCTGCCTTATGCCCTGGCTTTTGCGGCAGGTGCGATGATTTTTGTGGTGGCTGAGGATTTGATTCCCGAAGCGCAACAGGGTGGCTATGTACACCAGGCGACCCTGGGTGTGATGCTCGGTTTTGCAGTGATGATGGTGCTTGATGTGGCGCTCGGCTGAGACTGGGCATTCGTAGGATTTCGGTCGGTGCCCAGTGCCCCGCTACGAAATCCCAGAAGCCGCCTTCAAGAAAAGCGCCATGCGCTCTTCTTGAAGGCGGCTTTTACACTCAAATCATTAATGTCACACCAAAGCGATCCAGCACGCGTTGCAGCGGCGTGAAGATGGTCACCTGCTCAGAACCCGCGAACAGCAACCCTACCGCGCGTTGGCTCATATCCAGAATTGCAGAGCCGGAATCGCCCGGACTGCTCATGCGCCCGGCAATCACCTGATCGGTGAAGCGGGCGACATGCCCCTGATAATCCACATTTACCGTCACGTTGATTTGCTGGACCCGTCCTTCTGTGTACCCCGTGCTGCGCCCGGCTTTTTGAATGGGCAAGCCCAGCAGCGGTTCTCCGACGCCTGTGGGCAAACCAATATCGAAAATGGCTGCCTGCACCTGGCTCAGGTCTTCCACAAATCCCAGTGCGGCATCCATGCGATTCTGCCCCGCCGTCTTTTGTACCGATTGCAGGCGATGGCTGGAGCCGGTGAGGCTGGCGAGCCAGTTGAGCGCCTCAGCGACACGTTTCGCCACGGAGCATTGCCCCGGTTGCTCCCCGAAATCCAGTGGCTCAAATTCCGCCAGGGTCGCAATCTGGTCGCTCGAGCTGCCCCCATCGAGCGGACCCGGTTGCCAGATGGGGTCGCCGATTTGCGCATCATTGCTATTCGCCAGAACGTGGTTATTGCTCAGGATGTAGGGCATCCCTGCGCGTTGCACGAGTAGTCCAAAGGTGCCCGCTGTGATGCGGTAATGCCCGATGGAAATGCCCGGCGCAGCTGGACGGTGCCGTGCCTTGGGATCATACGGCAGGTACGCCCGAATAAAGCCTGTCTCTACCACATCGGTCGGAAAACCATCCACAGTTTTGGGGACCAAATCCTTGGGCGAGAGCTCGGCGGCGGGCATCTTGCGCACCACCGAGACGATGAGGCTCAACTCATCCGTTTGCTCTTCCCCACGAATTTTGTAGCCCAATCCGCAGGCGACCACATTCTCCCGCCCAAAGAGCTCGGGCACGACTTCACTATAGACGTCGCGTGCTTGCGCTAAAATCTCGCCGTTCTTCATCAACGCTCCTTCTTAAAAACCAGGTTAACCTCACGTAAAGGTGCGAAGTCACAGCCGTGACTTTCAGCGGGTTGGCTCAGCCTGTTCCGCTGCCTGTGCCACGGGTTGTCCAATCGCTTCCACCTTGACCGGCACGCCTTCCAATTCGTCGGGAATGCGGTCTTTAGAGCGCAGGGCCTTGAGTGGCACCTTTTGGCTCACATTGACGATCAAAGTGATGGCTTCGTGTCGTTTCAGGGTGCTGCGCAAGCCAATGCCCACACCCACCACATTGGCTTTGGCGAGTAACTCTTCCTCGTAACGCTCTTTGACCCTGTGCACGTGCTGATATTCCATTGCATAGTCTTCAACTGCCTCTGGAGGAGTTGATTCGGGTGTTGCCTTTGCCACTTCTGTTTGGGTATCCATGGGTACTTCTTTCTGCCTTTGCACTACAGTTGCAATACCACGCGTCCACAAACGTATGCCCAGGATGAGCAATCCTGCACCGCAGGTCCAAAAACCCCATCCTGGCGCCACCGGTGCGGCGTACAGGCGCCCCAGTGCTGGCAACAAGCGCGGGAAAGTGATGAATGCCGGGATGCCGGTGAGCAGTAACCACAATAGCATCACCCATGTGTGCTGCCAGGTGCTTGACCGCCGATCGCCCTGCTGGCGCAGATTGCGTGCCGTGAGCACACCGAGTGCCACCAATCCGCCTACGCCCCACCAGAAGGGCACCCGCCAACCCGGCGTATGCCAGGCGGATGGGAGGACATTATAGGGGGGCAGCGTGTTGACCACCAGAACGGCGCCCAGCACCGCCGCGCCCAGACGCCAGAACACGTGCGCCTTCGCCGCCAACATAGGCAGCAGCACCGCCAGACCGACTACGGGCAACCGCAGCGTATAGAGATTGACGCTCAAGGCGAAGGTTTCAATCTCCGGCAGGATTCGCAGGATGTCGAAGAGGTCAAAGGCGTTCCAGGCTAACGCGGCGGCATTGTGCGCGACCCAGGGCCCAAAATAGCCGGTCAGCGCTACTCCCCACGCGGCAAGCTCGATACCGTATCCTGGAGCGTCGCTCCTACCAGGATTGCCTGTATAACCCTTCATGGCTGGAGCAGGGCAAAATCGTCGAAGGCGGTAGTCGTCATACCGCCACGCACCGCATCGGTGAAGAGCGCCACGCCGCCTTCTGGGAAGCTGGCGTCCGTTTGCGTCACCGTGAAGGTGTCGTTGATCTTGAAGGTGAGCGTATCGCCTTCGCAACGCATTTCTAAGGTGTTACGGTCACGTCCCGTGTGGATGGCGTCCGCCGCGGCAGGTCCGACCAGGGGGGTTGGAAAGCCAGCCTCAACTTTGAGGATAAGATAGTAGCCATCAGCGCTGATGGCGAACAGATAGTAGTTTTCTTCGTCTTGCTGGCGGCAGATGGCGCCCATCCAGTTGTCTTGTGAACCTTCGACATGCCGCACGGTCACCTGGATGATGGCATTTTGAATGCCGGCATTTTGAATGCCAGCATTCGCAAGTTTTTGTTCCAGGAGTTGCGTATAGACCCCGATGCCCCTGCCGCGGTCTTCGAGATAGAGCTCCCCTTGCTGCACATAGGCGGCGCTTTCGGGAGCATCGAAGGTCGTCCAGACCTCGTTCGTGACGGAGAAGTCATCATTGAAGGTTGTAGTGGTAGCACCTACTTCCGTTGCCGGGGTGGGGGAGGGCGCGCAGGCAGGGAGCAACAACGCCCAGATGAGGACCAGACGCCAGAAATAGCGCGGTTGGCGGCGGATCATGCCGGCAAGTCCTCGTGGCAGACCGGCAGGGTAATCTTGAATATTGCGCCTGTGTCCACCCCCTCACTATATACCCAGATACGCCCCCCGTGTTTCTCCACGACCTCGCGTGCGATGGAAAGCCCTAAGCCCATTCCCTCATAGCGGCGCTTGGTGCTGCCATCCACCTGGTAGAAGCGCTCGAAAATACGAGTCTGTTCGGAGAGGGGAATTCCAATGCCTTCATCCTGAATGCTACAAATGATCTCGTCACCCTGCTGTTGGGCGTTCACCCAAATACGCCCTCCGGGACGGTTGAATTTGATGGCGTTATCCAGCAAGTGCCACAGCGCTAATCCCAATTGCTGGGGATCCAGATTGACCTGGGGCAGTTGTTGATCCAGATCTACAATCATCTCTACATGGTTGCGCTCGGCCTTTTGTCGCACTGCCTGCAAGGCGCGCATGAAGACGGGCAGAATGGGTTGCGGGTTGCGTTCCAGCTGCCCGGTTTCGACATTTTCCAGGGTAGTGATGGATTCGACCAGGCTCGTCAGCCGGTTCGTGTGCGTCTGCATGGCTTTTAGCGCCTGCTCCATATTAGGCTCAAGTTTGAAGCCAAAGCTGGCATCGAGAACCAAATCCAGATAACCCTTGACGATGGCCAACGGTGTGCGCAACTCGTGCGAGACATTCTGGATGAATTGGGATTTCATGGCATCCAACCGCCTCAAGTCCTCGTAGGCGGTTTCGGCGCGTTCGCGGGCGCTCAAGGCCTCTTGGAACAGACCCGCATTGTGCAAAGCGATGGTCACCAGCGGAATCAAGGCGGCTAATGTCTCGCTATCGGTCTGGTTAAATTGCTGTACGCGTGCGCCCGATACGCAGAGAAACCCGGCAAGTTCTTTATCCAGAAAGAAAGGCGCGGCAATATGTGACCGAATCCATGCAGTCTCGGGCGAATAGACCCACCCCGGCGCCTCTACGGTATCGGTGGTGAGTAAGGGACTGCGTTGTTGCGCTGCTTGTCGGAGATTTGCGGTATGCTCAAGCTCCAGGCGGAAATGTGCTGGTGGGCGCGGAAAATTGCCCGTGGTGCGCTGTTGTACCAGAATTACATCCCCATTATGCGCCATGAGAATGTCTGCTGCATCGCACGGGGTAAGCCGAAACAGGGCGTCGAGCACCTGCGAAAGGACCTCATTGACTTCGAGCGAAGCCACAAGTTGTTGCCCTAGTTCGCCCAGCGTTTCAGCCAGGCTGCGCGCGGCGCGTTCCGCGCTGAGCAACTGCGCATTGTGGATGGCAATGGTGGCAACACTTGCCAGGTAGCTGAGTGCCGCCTTGTCATCATCCGTGAATTGGGTTCCCGGCTCAAAACTATCTACGGTGATATAGCCAAGCATTGCCCCGCCGCGGAGCAATGGCGCCGCCAGCGTCTCGCGAATCTCCCGCACCCGTCCATAGCGCATCAGCCCTTCCGATATCTGCTCTGGGAAATCATTCGTGTTGGTATCGGCAATATCGTGAACGTGTACGATCTCACCCTGACGCAGTCTGGGGATAAAGGAGCTGGCAGGGGGGATTTTCACCTGGCGTAGTTCGGGAGCGTATCCCACAAAGGCGCGAAAAGCAAAGTTCTCCCCTTCATCGAGCAGCAGACTGCCGGCTGTGGCGCCGGAAATAAGGGCTACGGCTTCCTCGATAATGCGTTGCAGCAATGATTCGAGCTCGAATTCGGTGAACAGCGTTGGGGTGAGCGTGGTGATGGCTTCCAGCAATTTCTTGCGAGACCTGGGTAAGGGACCTGCTTTGTGTTGGAACACGTCGAGCCGTGCTGGCAGCATCGCCATTGATTCTGAATCTAGCTGCACGTATGGATAGGCGCTATAGAGGGACCATTCTGGCGTTGGGGGCGTCGTGCCCAGGATAATTACCGGCAACTGCGGTGCAACCTTTGCCAGCAACTGTGGCAGCAACAACGCTTCTTGATCACCAAGGGGCAGCGTTACCAACAATGCTTCGGATGCTTCCTCATCCAGCGCTACCTGAAGTCTGCCCAGGTCTGAGAGTGTTTCTACAGTCGTTCCGGCGGCACGCAAGGTGGCAATGAGCGTTTCTCGTAGAGCGTTGTTCTCAGAGATGAAGAGTCTGTACATCTATCCTGTTTCCTTTGGTGTGATGCTAACTCTCTTGGTAACCAGACCGGCGACCTATAACTCTATTGTAGCATGAATTTCCGTAGATGGGAAAATTCGCCTCTGGCTGTGTTTCAAAATAGGGCGACAATCTCTGGCGCCCTCAAAGGGTGCAGAAAAAAGTGATTTTGTACGGTGTGGCGCAGCCACGCTTTACAAAATAAAAAAGACCAGGCTCGGAGTTTCCCCGAACCTGGTCTTCGCTAAGACGTGATTATGCGAGACCGGCGGCCTGGCGCAGGTCATCGGCCTTATCGGTGATTTCCCAGGGCGCATCAATATCCGTGCGCCCAAAGTGCCCGTAAGCTGCGGTCGCCTTGAAGATTGGGCGGCGCAGGCGCAGGTCGCGGATGATGGCCGCGGGGCGCAGATCGAAATGCTGCTTGATCAGCTCAATAATGCGGTCGTCCGCGATTTTCCCGGTTCCAAAGGTCTCGACCGAGAGCGAGAGCGGGTGCGCTACGCCGATGGCATAGCTGATTTGCAGCTCCAACCGGTCGGCAATCCCCGCCGCTACCAGGTTCTTGGCAATGTACCGCGCCATATAGGCGGCTGAGCGGTCTACCTTCGTCGGATCTTTGCCGGAGAAGGCGCCGCCGCCGTGGCGCGCCACACCACCGTAGGTATCCACAATGATCTTGCGCCCGGTCAGCCCCGCATCACCCTGCGGACCGCCGGTGACGAAACGCCCGGTGGGATTGACGAAGATTTTGGTCTCAGCGTCGAACATCTCTGCTGGGATGATGGGTTTGATGACGTGCTCGATGATATCCGCGCGGATTTGTTCCTGGCTCACTTCCGGTCCGTGTTGGGTGCTGACCAGCACCGTATCCACGCGCTTGGGCTTGCCGTAGGCATATTCCACCGTGACCTGGCTCTTGCCATCGGGGCGCAGATAGGTCAGCATGCCGTTCTTGCGCACCTCCGTCAGCCGGCGGCAGAGCTTATGCGCCAGTGAGATCGTGAGGGGCATCAACTCCGGGGTCTCATCGCAGGCAAAGCCGATCATCATCCCCTGGTCGCCCGCGCCAATGGCTTCAATCTCGGCATCCGACATCTCGCCGGTCTTGGCTTCGAGAGCTTTATTCACGCCCAGCGCGATATCGGCAGACTGTTCTTTGATGCTGACGATAACGCCGCAGGTCTCACCATCGAAACCGTACTTCGCGCGGTCATAGCCGATGTCAATCACGACCTTACGCGCAAGATTGCCGATATCCACATAGGTGTCGGTGGTAATCTCACCGGCGACAAGGATAAGTCCGGTGGTAACCGAGACTTCGCAGGCGACCCGCGCTTGTGGATCATCCGCAATGATCGCGTCAAGGACGGCATCCGAGATCTGATCGCAGATCTTATCCGGGTGCCCTTCTGTGACGGATTCCGAAGTGAAGTAGAACTTCGGTGACGTCATGAAAGTCGTGCTCATACCAATCCTCCTATGATCTGAGTTAAGTTTATATGCGCAAGCATGGGGGTGGAATCCTCACCCGGCGCATTAACCATGCCATTATACACCATTTCACGCAAGCGAGGTCGAGCTGAGCTGCAACTTGCTCTGGTGGGACGCACCTGCACCGCGCCTTCGCCGGCAAGCGCTCTCATTTTGCACACACCGCCTGCTTACGAACCACATACTGGGTGCGTTCCACCTGTGCAATCACCTACAATAAACCAGGGAGGACGCCCCTGCGTCCTCCCTGGTCCTTGCCCATCTTTTACCGCTCTGGAATCTTCCCTGCGGCTTTGCGGTCTTTGATAACACCCTCAGCGATGTTGTCTGGGGTAACCTCATAGCGTTTGAATTCCAACGTGAAGGTGCCGCGCCCCTGCGTCATGCTGCGCAGCTCCGTGGCGTAGCCCCGCGCCTCAGCCAACGGTACCTCTCCATCCACGTTCCGCAGCTGCCCGCGCGCGCGCATCGCACTCACCAATCCACGCCGCCGCCCGATATCGGCGACGATGCTGCCCATGAAGTCCTCCGGCACATTGATATCAATGCGCATAACCGGCTCCAACAGCGCAGGATTGGCTGCCCGCACCAGCTGCCGCGCCGCCATCCCTCCGCAGATTTCGAAGTCCATGGAAGCCGAGTCTACCTCGTGGTAGCGCCCACCGGTGAGCGTGACTTTCACCCGCTGCACGGGGAAACCCGCGATAACACCCTGCTCCAGGGCGCGGCGCAACCCCATCTCCGTGGGACGCCAGAAATCCCGGGGCAAATCACCCGGCGGCGCCTGGCTGATGAAAACCACGCCATTGAGTGCTTGTTCGGCTTCTTCGTCGAGCAGTGGTTCGATGCGCATGGTTACTTCGGCGAAGTGCCCGTGCCCACCCGATTGCTTCTTATACGTCGTGGTGAGCTCCACCGCCTTGCGCACCGTCTCGCGGTACGAGACCTGCGGCGGGCTGACTACCGGTACCAGCCCAAACTCCGTCCTCAGCCGGTCAATGGTCACATCGAGGTGCAGCTCGCCCATGCCCGCCAACGTCAGTTCCCCGGTTTCGGAATCTGTCTTCTGAATCAGGGTGGGGTCCTCGTCACTCAGGCGCATCACCGCCTGCTGCAACTTTTCCCGGTCCTTGGTGGATTGCGGCGCCAGCGCTACGGCAATCACAGGCTCTGGGAATTTGAATTGCTCCAGGATGATGGGATGCGCAGGGTCGCAGAGCGTGTCGCCGGTCAAGGCTTCTTTGACGCCCACCAAAGCGACCACATCGCTTGCCGCCATCGAGTCTACTTGTTCGCGCCGGTCCGCGTGCATGCGGTAAATGCGTCCCACGCGTTCCTTGCCGCCCGTGCGGGGGTTGAGCAGCTCTTCGCCGGCATTGATCTGCCCGGAGAAGACGCGTACCCAGGTAAGGTGTCCCACATGGGGATCGGTGACAATCTTGAACGCCAGTGCGCAGAAGGGCGCATCGAAGGCATCTGGGCGCTCCAGGATCTCTTCCTCATCCAGCGGATTGTGTCCCAGGATGGGGCGCATATCCACAGGCGCGGGCAGATAGGCGATCACCGCATCCAGCAGCGGTTGGACGCCGATGCGCCCGCGTGAAGTGCCGCAGAGCACCGGCACGAGGTCGCCGTTGATGGTTGCCTGGCGCAGGGCAACCTGCAGGGTTTCGAGATCTATGTCCTCGCCCTCCAACCGGCGCATGAGCAGGTCTTCATCGGTTTCGGCGATGCTATCCAGCAGATGCTCGCGTGCTTGCGCCACTTCCTCTGCCATCTCCGCGGGGATAGAGCTGACGGTTGGCTCATCAGTATCCGTTTCCCAAATCAGGGCTTGCTCACTGAGCAGGTCCACCACGCCCCGAAAATCGTTTTCATTGCCGATGGGCAATTCGATGGCGATAGCGTTGGGCGTGAGGCGTTCCTTGGCTTCCGCGAGCACGCGCTGGAAATCCGCGCCGATGCGGTCCAGCTTGTTGATGAAGATCATCCGCGGCAGATGCTCGTTGTTGGCGTGCAGCCATACTGCCTCAGTCTGAGGTTCCACGCCGCCAACACCGCACAGAATAATCACTGCCCCATCAATCACGCGGATTGAACGGACGACCTCAGCCGTGAAGTCAATGTGTCCCGGGGTATCAATGATATTGATGCGATTTCCCTTCCAGCGACAGGCGGTCGCCGCGGACATAATCGTGATACCCCGCTCGCGTTCCTGCTGCATGAAGTCCATCTGCGTATCGCCCAGGTCAATATTGCCCTGGCGGTGAATCTTTCCCGTATAGTACAGAATGGATTCCGTCGTCGTCGTCTTGCCCGCGTCTACGTGGGCGAAAATGCCGATAATGCGCACATTTTCAATTGGCGCTTCCTTTTTCTTGCTCATTCAATCACTTCCCTATTATTTAGATGCCAGTTATCGCTCGTTATCACTCAGGGTTTGATAGTTTGCCCTGCTTCAACCTTGAATCCTGATTCCAGGCAGCAAAAAACCTCGAGCCGTAAGCCCGAGGTTCTCTCACGAAAAACCCGGTAATGCTTCACAACGAGGGTGAATTCTAGCACAAAGTGACCCCGCGTCAAGGAACCTGAATGCACTTCATACCGGGGGCGGCATCTCAAACAGCCCGCATCAGCGAGCAACGCTCCGCGCCGCCGTAGGGGTGCTCAGCACACCCTTTGGCGCTTCTTTCTGCTTGTGATTTTCGTGAACGGGGCGCAGCCTCACCACGAAAATCACAAGCTCTACCTCTGCTGCTCTTCTTTGATTGATTATTGGCGGCGGGGCAAAGCCCCGCCGCCAATAATCAATTTTCTTTTCCGCCCTGTAGAGGCGCCTGAAATTCCCACCCCCGTTTTGAAACACAACCGATTGTTTTTCAATTGACAGAGATGGTCGTTTGACTATACTGACGTTGGGAACTTTTCCCAGAGCGCTAGAGTCTTCTAGAGCAGGTAATCCCCAAATATTCTGTGTTCTGGCTTGCAATCAGATTCCTGCGAGGAGGTTGATATGTTTAGCTTACATGAGCATGGCCTTATCAAGTGGCTCTTATCCGTAACTGTGATGGGCTTGTTGCTAGCTCTGGTAGCCTGTAACACGCCTGCCCCCACTTCTATCCCGGCAACTGCCGAGCTACCCGCGGTAGCAACGGCGACTTTAGCCCCACCACTCTCCCCTGAGGATACGGCGTTGGCGTTGGGCGCACAGGTGCTCGCAGCGCTCAAGGCTCAGGACATGGCGGCGCTCGCGGCGCTGGCGCATCCCACTCAAGGCGTGCGCTTCTCACCCTACGCTTTTGTGCGCGATGAGGATGTGGTTTTCACGCCGGCGCAGCTGAGTGGCGCGTTCTCCGATTCCACTGTGGTTGCGTGGGGCGCCTACGATGGCAGCGGCGAGCCGATTAACCTGACTTTTGCGGCTTATTATCAGGAATTTATCTTCGACCAGGACTTCACGACCGCGGAGGCGGTCAGCGTCAACGAGCGCCTCGGACAGGGCAACAGCATAGATAACAGCCAGGAAACCTATCCCGGCGCGATGGTGGTGGAGTATCACTTCCCGGGCTTCAATCCCGAGTATGAAGGCATGGATTGGGTGAGCCTGCGGTTGGTGTTCCAGGAATTCGAGGGGCGCTGGGTTTTGGTGGGCATCATCCACGATCAGTGGACCATCTAGCCCATGGCGAGTATCACGGTCGAAGCCCTCACCAAGGCTTTCACTTCCCAGGTGAAAAGCCCGGGGTTGCGCGGCAGCGTGCGCGCCTTGCTGCACCCCGAAACCCAAACCGTGCTGGCGGTTAAGGGCATCACTTTCGCGGTGGATGAAGGGGAGCGGGTGGCTTTCATCGGTCCCAACGGCGCGGGCAAATCCACCACCATCAAGATACTCACGGGTATCCTGCATCCAACTTCCGGCAACGCTTCCGTTCTGGGTCTGGTGCCCTGGAAACAACGCCAGCAGCTGGCGTACCAGATTGGCGCAGTCTTTGGGCAAAAATCGCAGCTGTGGTACCACCTTCCGCCGGTGGATTCTTTTGACCTGCTCGCGCACATCTATGCCTTGGAACCTGCCGCTTACCATGAGCGCCGCGCCATGCTCGTGGAGCTCTTCGAGATTGGTCCGCACTTGCAGACACCCGTACGCAAACTCTCGTTAGGAGAACGGATGCGCTGCGAAATCGCGGCGTCGCTGCTGCATCGCCCGCGGATTCTCTTCCTGGATGAACCCACCATCGGTCTCGATGTGGTCGTCAAACAGCGCATCCGTGACCTGATTCTCGAGTTGAATCAGCAAGAAGGGGTAACCGTCTTCCTCACTTCGCACGATGCGGGTGATGTGGAGGTGCTCTGTAAACGCGCGATGGTCATCAATCACGGCGAAGTCATCTATGATGGCGGCGTCACCGAGCTCAAGCACACGTATCTGCGCAGCAAAATCATCTCCCTGAAACTGGCTGTACCCTGGCAGGGTTTCGATGCTCCCGGTGTGACCGTGCTCAAACACACGGGTTATGGGGTCAAACTGGAGGTGGATACCACTGTTGCGCCCATCGAGCAAGTAACCTCCGGGTTGCTCTCGCGCTATAGCATCGTGGATATCAACATTGATAACCCACAGATGGAAGCCATCATCGCCCAAATCTATAACGCGGCGCAGGTAGCGTGACCCATGGGACTGTTCCGGCGCTGTCTGTTCATTGGACGTATCGCGGCGCGGCAGCAGCTCGCCTACCGGGGCGAATTCCTGATGCGCGCCGTTGCCATGCTCATCTTCATGGGCATTTTCATGGCGCTGTGGAGCACCGTCTACACGGTCAGTGGCAACGCTACTGAGAGCGGTTACACGCTGCGCGACATCGTCTGGTATCTGGTGATGACGGAGACCGTGATGATGTCGTCCTCGCGCATCTTTCTGGATATGGGCGAAGCGGTGCGCTCCGGCGCGGTAGCGTACACGCTCGCCCGTCCGGTGTCTTTCCCCCTCTTTCAGGCGGCGACTTCATTGGGCACTTCTGCGCCCCGCTTTGCGCTCAATCTGGCGACGGGCGCGCTGGTGGTGGGCTTGGGTGTGGGCTTTGGCGCGGGTAGCCTGCCCGGATTGCTCGCTTTTGTAATGCTCGCAACCCTGGCGCTGTCGCTCGATGCGCTGATTGCGGTGCTCATCGGTCTTCTGGCTTTTTGGATGGAGGAGACGCAACCGGTCTTCTGGATTTATCAGAAGCTGCTCTTCACCGTTGGTGGGTTGTTCCTGCCGCTGGAATTCTTCCCTGATTGGCTGCGGGTGATTTCGCGCTGGTTACCCTTTCATTTCATCACCTACGCGCCTGCGCGCGCCTTTGTCGCCTTCGCGCCTGGCGAAGTGGCGCAACTGGCGTTGGGACAGGTGCTTTACCTCGCCTTCTTTGGGGCTTTGGTCGCCCTGGTTTGGCGCGCCGCGCAACGCCGCCTGGTGGTGCAAGGAGGGTAGATGAAGACCTTAGGGCTTATCTGGCGTTACCTGCGTCACAATCTCATGTCGGCGATGGCTTACCGGGGAGCCTTTGTTCTACAGGTCTTTGGCATGTTGCTCAATGACCTGATGTTGCTGGTTTTCTGGACCTTGCTCTTTCAGCGTTTCCCGCTCCTTAACGGCTGGGATTTGACCGGCGTGGTGACGATTTATGCGGTATCGGCATCGGGCTTTGGCTTGGTGGTCGCGCTCTTTGGCAATTTGACGCGAGTGGCGCACGTCATTGCCTCCGGTGATCTGGATTACTACCTGGCGTTGCCCGCCAACCCGCTATGGCATGTGCTTGCCTCAAGGATGAACCTTTCGGGGTGGGGGGATTTGCTCTTCGGAATCCTGCTCTACGTCATCGTCGTGCCCGGTGGCTGGCAGACCTTGCCCTTGTACGTGCTGCTGGTACTCCTGGTCGCTATGATCTTTTGTGCGGTGGGTGTGCTGGCGGGGTCGCTGGCGTTTTGGCTGGGGCAGGCGCAGGACCTGGCGTCGCAATGGTTCAATGCAACGCTCTCCTTCAGCCTCTACCCGGTAGACTTCTTCCCTGTCGTGGTGCGGGTGCTTCTGTACACGTTGTTGCCGGCAGCGCTGGTTGGCTCTGTGCCGGCGCGAGCGCTGCTACAATTCCGCTGGCAGAGCCTGGGATTGCTGGTCGTTTTTGCCCTGGTCGCGATGGCTTTGGCGCAATGGGTCTTCTTTCGCGGGTTGCAGCGCTACGAATCGGGCAATATGATCGTCACACGTGGGTGAAGCGCGCCCCAAACGCATGGTCCTGACCAATCTGACCTCGGTTGTACTCAACCGCTTGAACTTCCCCATACTTTGTCCGATACCCCCAAGTGCCCTACAAATTCTCACCGGACGTGGTATGATTAGCCCAGGCGCGGCAGGCAGGGAGATACGTTCACTTCTTACTTGCTACCTCCTACTGCTGCCGTTCCTTAAACTGGAAGCCAGGAGTAATCTGAATATGGTACCTTATATCGTGGCAGTATTGATCGGTTATGCCTTTGGCTGCATTCAAATGGCTTACATTCTGGGCCGGGTAGTGCGTCACATTGACATCCGCCAGCACGGCACCACCAATGCCGGCGCCTCCAATGCCGTCATCGTGCTGGGCTGGAAATACGGCGTCATCGTGGCTGTGGGCGACTATGTCAAAGGCTTGCTCCCGGTGTTGATTGTGCGCGCACTCTATCCCGAGCTGCCGCCTCTGGCTTTTGTCGCCGGCGTCGCAGCGATTCTGGGACACATCTTCCCGGCGCCCCTGGGCTTCCGCGGCGGCAAGGGCATCGCTACTTTGCTTGGCGCGCTGTTGGGGCTAAACTTCTGGGCGGGGTTGGTTGCCCTGCTCTTCCTCATCGTCGTCACCGTGCTCTCCGATTTCGTCGCGATTGGCTCGATTGGCTTGTATCTGGCGCTGCCGTTCCTGGCATGGCTGCTCTTTCGCTATCCGGATGTCTATGTCGCGTTGGCGGTGGGCTTGATGCTCCTGGGCGTCTACAAACATTTCTCCAACGTGAAGAAGATCGTGAACAAGCAAGAGGTTGGGCTGCGCGCGGTCATGCGTCCCAAGCAATAGCCCCATAGCGAGCGGACTAAGGATGCTGGGGATGCGCCGTGACGGCGGCAGGTGGTTGGGCTTTGTGGCGCTGGCATTCGTGCTGGCGGGCTGCGGCATGTCTGCCGCAAGCACCGCGCCGGAGCTGTCGCCCACCGTCATGCCCTCTCCCACGCTGACCGCTACCCCCTCTCCTACCTCCACGCCGGCGGCGACGCTCACCCCTTTGCCTACCCTGACCCCCGTTCCGACCGTCTCCCTGGGTTTCCTGGTTGGCGAGGTCGTGACGCCGACTTTGACGCCAACCCCGGCAGGAGCAGGCGCGAGCGAGGCAGCGCTCTTTACCTTGCCCTCGCATGAGACCTTACCCGGGCGCGTGATTCCCGAACCCTTTGGCGTGAACATCCACTTCACCCAACCCGACCCCGGCGAGGCTAACCTGCTTGCGGCGGCAGGCTTCCGCTTCGTGCGCATGGACCTCTTCTGGCACACCATCGAGCGCGAAATCCCCGGGCGCTATGATTTCTCCGCCTATGACACCCTCGTGGAAGTCATGGCGGCGCGGAATATCCGCATCGTCTTCATCCTGGATTACGGCAACGACCTCTACGGCGGCGGCAACGCCCATCACTTCGATGAGGGGCGCGCCGCCTTCGCCCGCTTTGCCGCCGCCGCCGCCCGGCATTACCGGGGTAAAGGCATTGTTTGGGAGATTTGGAACGAGCCTAACCTGGAGCATTTCTGGCATGGTCCACCGGACCCCGCCTACTACAACCGGGTCGCCTCTGAGGTCATCGCCGCCATCCGCCGCGTGGACCCCACCGCGTTGATTATCGGACCCGCCACCGCCGGTTTCCCGTGGGAATATCTGCAAACGCTCGCCGACCTCGGGCTTTTCAACAAACTGGATGCGGTGAGCGTCCATCCCTACCGCTTCAACGAACCGGAGAGCGCTTGGGAGGATTATGCCCGTCTGCGGGGCATTCTGGACCACGCCAGTCCCGACCGCAAAATTCCCATCATCGCCGGGGAGTGGGGCTACTCCACCGTCGAGGGTGGTCCCACCGAGCAGGCGCAGGCGCAATACGTCGCGCGTCAGGCGTTGGCGCACCTGGCTTACGATGTGGATTTGAGCATCTGGTACGATTGGCGCAACGACGGCGAGGATCCTACCAACATGGAATTCAACTTCGGGCTGGTGCGGCGCGACCTCTCGCCCAAAGCCTCCTATGCCGCCGTGAAGGTGCTGGTCGAAACGCTGCGCGGCTACGCCTTCCAGCGCCGCATCCCCCTGGATGGACCCACCGACTTCGGCTTGCTGTTCCGCAACGAGCAGCAGGCAGCCCTGGCGCTGTGGACCAATGCCACGCCGCGGACAATCTCGCTGCCCGTACCCTGCAATGAGGTCACCGTCATCGAGATGAGCGGCAAGCGCAGCAGCGTGCCGGTGAATGAGGGGCAGCTGACCTTGCGGATGGAGCAGGCGCCGCGCTACATCCTCCTCTGCAATTCGGAAACCACCCTGCGCCTGGCAGTGTGGCATCCCGTGGATTCGATTCACGTCCTTCAGAGCGACGGGGTGGGGCGCGTGCTCGTGGAGGTGGATAATCCCTTCCCCTCAGCCCTGCAGGGGCAACTGGAGGTTCGCGCCAACGGTGAGGTCGTCGGTCAAACCTGGGTACAGGTGCGCTCGGGGATGTCGGAGAAGTTCAGCGTTCCCGTCGAACTGCCTGGCGCGCAGGGGCAAGTCGTGGCAGCGACCGTCGAATTCATCACCCCCGACCTCCTGCCGCTGCAATCCGCCGCCATCTGGCTCCACATCCCCCGCGACAAATGAGCGCCGCAATCGCGCCGTCGCCCGCCGCGTCACCCTGAGCACAGCGCCCTCCGTCACCCTGAGCGAAACGGAAGGGTCTCCCCCCATCAGCGTCATCAGCGTTCATCTGCGTCCTGTTCCATTCCCAGCATCAATCCATATTCTCAGAAAGGATCATCCTATGGAATGCCTGACCTGTCTTTCAAACGCTGGCGTGCGGCGGATTTCCCCCGGACCCACCATCTATGAGGGGCGCTACTGGTTCCTCGAACACGCTTATCCCACCGCCCTCAAGGGCTGGCTTGTCGTCGTCCTCAAGCGCCACGCCGAGGCGCTCCACGAGCTCACCGCCGAGGAATTCGCGGAGCTCGCCGCCATCCAGGCGCAGGCGACTGCGCTG
>JAPKMR010000029.1 GCA_026645815.1 Anaerolineae bacterium
TGCTCAGTCATGGTTCACCTCCAGGATCTTTTTCTTAGACTATTATCTTCTATTTTCCCCAGAAGTGAAATGCACCCTTGGGGCTTGGGGCTATCTCTTTCCCCATCCCTGGCGCAACACCCGCAGTGCATTGCCGCCAAGGATGTTGTGAACGGCATCGCGGCTGTAGCCCTCGGCGAGTAGTCGTTGGGTAAGTTTGGGCATTTCGGAAGCATCTTTGAGATCATCGGGTGGATCGGTGAAGCCGTCGAAATCGCTGCCAATCCCGACGGCCTCAATGCCGCCAACGCGCACGAAGTGCTCCAGTGTTCGGGTGATGAAGTTCAAGCCACGGGCGCTCTCGCGGGGCATGAGCCAGTAGTTCATAAAGATCACGCCAACAATGCCGCCGCCATCCGCGATGCGGCGGACCTCCCAATCCTTGAGGTTGTAAGGGTCGGGGTTAATCTCGTAAGCGCCGACGTGTGAGGCAATCAGCGGCGCGCGATTCCCGACAATATCATAGATGCGCGCGCGGGCAGCGGGTGTGCAGTGGGAAATGTCAATCAACATGCCCAGCTCTACCATTCGCTCGACGACGGCTTCGCCAAAGGGCTTGAGTCCGAGAGCTACATTGCGTTGCCCCTGAAAGCACCCGAAATGCTGGAGGGTTTCGGGCCAGGGATAGCAGGGATAGACGAGCTCGTTCTCAAAGAAGTGCGCCAGTGTGAGATAGGCGACACCCCGGTCAAAGAGTGTATCCAGGCTGCTGAGTTTACCTTCAAGGCTGTGTCCCCCTTCTACAGCGTGGATAAAGGCTGTAGGGTGATTTCCACCTTGTGCGAGCAGCGCCTCGAGCTCTCCTAAAGACCGCACGATTTGCGCCTGGGGTCCGCCGGTTGACCGGTCGCGGGAAGCCGGGATGGCTCTCTCTAGATCATCCAGCATTTGCAGCGTAACCTGGAGTGGGGTCTGGCAAAAGACCTTGCGCCAGACGATGGGGGTGATAAAGCGCAGCAGGCGCAGGGGACGGCATTCATTGAGGATGCCGTGCTCCGGTGCGTAGATGCACGAGAGCGCCACATCTACATTGCCCTCGCGCAGGCTGGTGAAATCGGAACGCAGGCTGAAGGGATCGAAGCCACGAGCTGAATAGAGTCGGGTTGTCAGAAGGCGATGGAAGAGGGAGACCTTGAGTGAGGGGTGAATGTGCAGATCAACGAGCGTGGCTTCCTCGTGCAGATTTTCCCAGTCTGGAGCTGTCTGTGGCGTATTCGTGACCATAAATCCCTCCTTGTGAAGGAACCGGGCTTTGTGCCCTACATGGGTGCCATCTCAATCCGGTTCTGGCGGCATTCTGGGGTTGTAGGGCATCGCAAAGAAGCCACGCACGGGCCGGTCAGCTTGTCCGGGGACCTGTTGCACGCACTTGAGCCCCTCTATCGGTTCGGAGCGCGGCGGGAAGCCCCAGACGAAAGCGTTGCCCACGGTCAGTTTCTCCGCACGAATGGTGATGTCATCCCGGTTGGGGAAATTGGGGTCGTAGATGCCGATTTCGAAGACCTCAGGAGCAATCTCGGTACATGTGTGTGCCAGTACTTGATGGTTGTCCCACAGGCGCGCGGTATCCTTGAAACCCACGTAGACCAGCCCTAAGATGACGGGAATGCGCGCATCGAGACGACGCTTCACTACACCGAATTCTTTGAGCGTACGGGCGGAGGTGCCGCGGCGGGTATCTTCCGGCAACGCCATCCATTCGGCAAAGCGCATGATGTAATGTCCCACCGCTCCGAAGGTGTCTAGCTGCCGGTTATAGAGGTATTGGTAGAGAGGGGTGCCGCGTTCCGGGACCTTATTGAGCGATGGAACAGATTTTTCGGCATAGTAGAAATCACACGCGGCGGAAGACATCCCCCCGCAGAGACCATAATACGAGGAGACTTCGGTCGCGTTGGAAAGTTTAGGGAGCTTGAAGGGCAATGGATAGCCGGGGAAACTGTTGATAAAATGAAAACCGTGTTCGCTGGCGCGGAATTTGGCAATCGGTGAGAAGAGGGTGGGGAGACGGTATTCTGTTACCAGAGGCAGTAACCATGTTGTGTGACGGTGCGCTTTATCCAGAAAAGTGTAGCGGAACTCTAGATAGGGCAGGTAGAGGTCAGTTGTGTCGTCCTCGTGTTGCCGCCTAAACAGATGGCGCAAGCGACTCAGAAGGGCTTTTATATTTGAGGGTGCTAGCTCTGGGTCATCGAGGAAGCGACTAGGGTCATACACAACCGTGAAACGCCCATCGCGGTCTGAAAGCCCTGGCGTTATCGTCAAATCATCATCCTGGCGCCCGGGGGCGTCCTCATCAAAGACCCGCACCTCCACATTGGGGGCAGGTTTGTTATTTGCGAATAGAATTCGTCCTTTGAGTTCAGTGGGCATGGTGAAGCCTCCGTGGGAACATCTATGTACATCCTGTATTCCTAATCATACACCGGAAATCACTTAGAATCAAAGCTATTCAGGTACTGCCTAATATTCTCTCGTCAAAACCTTCTTTTCCTCCGTTGCTTTTGTCGTTTCCTATCCGCGTTGATGTCTTTCAATCCCTTGATATTCGAAATGCCCGGAATATTCCTATGCAAATACTTGACAAAATATCTGTGTTTCCGTATAATAAAGATATTAGTCTTTCAAATTTCTCGGAAGACAGATTTGGGAGCACAACCGCCGATTACATGATGATTAGCTTGTACTTTGCAGTCAACCGGAAAGCAACCGTTCTCATAGGAGGATAATGATGCAAACTTTACTCAGCAAACATTGGCACCATTTGCCCATGGATGAAATTCAGGGCATTCTGGAGACCGATATCGAGCGCGGTCTGGATCGCTTCGAGGTTCAGCACCGGCAGGCACGCTTTGGTCCCAATGCTTTGACGCCGTCAAAGGGGAAAAGCCCTCTACTGCGTTTCCTGTTGCAGTTCAACAACCCACTTATCTATGTTCTTCTTGTTGCCAGCATTGTGACCGCTCTCGTTAAGGGCTTGGTGGACGCAGGCATCATTGTGGGTGTTGTCCTCATCAATGCCATTGTCGGCTATGTTCAGGAATCTCGCGCCGAAAATGCTATTGCAGCACTCGCGCAGAGCATGGTGGCAGAAGCTACGGTCAGGCGCTCCGGACAAAAGCTGCGTTTGCCCGCTCCCCAATTAGTGCCTGGAGATATTGTGTTATTGCAATCTGGAGACAAGGTGCCGGCGGATTTGCGCCTTGTACAGACCCGTGATCTGCAAATCGCTGAGGCAACGTTGACCGGAGAATCAATCCCGGTAGAGAAGTCTGCGACTGATACTCTGCCGGAAGAGATTTCCCTCGGTGACCGGCGCAATATGGCGTATGCTACAACGTTGGTGACGTATGGGCAGGGTACAGGGATAGTTGTGGCTATCGGTGATGGGACCGAGATCGGGCGCATTTCTCGGCTGATTTCTGAAGCTGCGGAGCTTGAAACTCCCCTCACACGCAAGATTGGCGAATTCAGTCGCCTGTTACTTTATGCGTTGCTTGGTGTAGCAGGATTGGCTTTTATCATCGGTTTGCTGCGTGGGCAACCGTTGGCGGATGCGCTGACTACCAGTATCGCTCTGGCGGTTGCTTCCATTCCCGAGGGCTTACCGGCAGCTGTGACGGTGACGCTGGCAATTGGCGTGTCGCGGATGGCGCGACGCCGCGCCATTATCCGCAAGCTTCCGGCAGTAGAGGCGCTTGGTAGTACCACTGTAATTGGCTCAGATAAGACCGGGACGCTAACACAGAATCAGATGACTGTACAGCGGATTTTCACTGGCGGGGAGCGATTTGTTGTGGAGGGGAGTGGTTATAATCCCACAGGGCGAATGCTTCGCGATGGCGCTGTACTGTCGCCAGAAAATCTACCCCCGGCGTTGTTCGCTACATTGGAGGCGGGCGCCCTTGCCAATGATAGCCGTCTACTCCACACGGAGATGCGCTGGGAAATCCAGGGGGATCCTACCGAGGGCGCTTTACTCGTAGCTGCACGTAAGGCTTCCATGGATGAAAACGATTTACTGCGGCGTTTCCCACGGTTGGATGCTATCCCCTTCGAGTCGGCGCACCAATATATGGCGACTTTGCACTCGACGGGGGATGGAACGCCGCGGCGTGTGTTAGTTAAAGGCTCAGTCGAAGCGTTGTTAGAGCGGAGCGCACAGGCGTTATCCGCCGATGGGCAATTGCTACCCTTGGATAAGGCTGCGATTCACGCACAGGTAGATGGCATGGCGGCGGATGGTTTGCGTGTATTGGCTTTTGCCGAGAAGAGTCTCCCTGCGGGCACACAGAAACTGGCGCATAGCGATATTGCCAATGGGCTAACCTTTTTAGGACTTCAGGGGATGATGGATCCGCCTCGCGCTGAGGCAACTGCTGCCGTGCGCGCCAGTCAGGAAGCTGGCATCAAGGTTAAGATGATCACCGGCGACCATCCCCTCACTGCCGCGGCTATCGCACGGGCGGTGGGTATTGCTGAAGCGAGGGTAGTCTTTACCGGGCAGCAGCTGGCAACGCTGAGCGACGATGAGCTGATTGAGGCGGTTGAGCACGCCGGTGTCTTTGCTCGTGTCACGCCAGAACAGAAATTGCGGCTGGTGGAAGCACTGCAGGCGCGAGGGCATATTGTCGCCATGACTGGCGATGGCGTGAATGATGCGCCCGCGCTGAAGCAAGCCAATATTGGGGTGGCGATGGGTATTACCGGAACGGATGTCTCCAAAGAAGCTGCCGATATGGTGTTGACCGATGATAACTTTGCTACGATTGAAGCCGCGGTAGAAGAGGGTCGCGGGGTTTTTGAGAATCTCACCAAAATCATCACCTGGACTCTTCCCACAAACCTGGGTGAGGGGTTGGTGATTCTGGCGGCGCTTTTGATTGGTGAAGTGCTTCCCATTCTGCCGGTGCAGATCCTGTGGATCAATATGGCGACGGTAGCTGTGTTGGGACTGGTGCTGGCGCTGGAGCCGCGTGAACCGGGGATTATGCAGCGTCCGCCGCGCGACCCTGATGCGCCTATTCTCACCGGAGCTTTGATACGGCGCATTGTGTTGGTCGGTACGCTCATCCTCATTGGCGCCTTTGGGCTTTTTGAGTGGGAGCTGCAGCGTGGCGCAACGTTGGAGGTCGCACGCACTGTTGCGGTCAATCTGGTGGTCTTTGTGGAGCTCTTCTATCTCTTCAACAGCCGCTCGCTGACCCACTCGCCCTTCAAAATCGGGCTATTCTCCAATCGCTGGCTCTGGTTGGGGGTCGGCGGCATGGTGTTGCTCCAGATGGCTTTTACTTACCTGCCCTTTATGCATACCATTTTCAGCAGCGCTCCGATGGGGTGGGCAGAGTGGTGGCGCATCATCTTGTTCGGCGTGATGAGTTTTGGCGTCGTGGAGCTTGAAAAGTGGCTGACGGCACGCCGGTCTGGTTGATCGCGTACCGCCTACTCTATTAATCACTGCTGAGCGCCAGAAAAGGTTCTGGCGCTCAGTATTTCTCTGGCCATAGGGCTGCATATTGTAGCCGCGACTCAGGGTTTCTCTGTAGTTGCAGGCAAAACATGACGCTCGAAGAACTCCCACATTGCCTGTGTGGCATTGATTTCCTGTGTCGTGACCCCGACCAGCCATTCGGGCAGCGCTTCGCCGCCGGGCCAGGTATGTCCTCCGCCCTCGATGGTATAGAACCTCACGTCAGCCCCTTCGTCGCAAGCCGTGTACTGAATTCCGGTGATTGCGCCCTGAGTTAGGAGGTCTGACGGCGTGCTATCACAACCATTGAGCTGCGCTCGCTGGGAAATCCAATCGGGAATGACGGGAAAGGGTAGCTCAAACCAACGGGAGGGTCCCCCTTCGTAGGGTACAACCGGGTCAGCTGTTCCGTGAAAAGCGATCATGGGCACCGGCCTTGCCGGTTGGCATTCCTCTAGCGGCAACATGTAGGCGCCCGCCACACTCCCAATCGCCGCGATGCGCTCCGCCAGGCGGCAGCCCAGTATATAGGACATCCCGCCACCGTTGGAAAGACCGTTGGCGTAGATGCGGGCGGGGTCAATGTTGTAGTGCTCTTCCAGATGTGTGATGAGGTCGGCGATAAAGGTGACGTCCTCCACCCTCCAGCGCTTGGGAAAGTCCAGCCCTGAAGGATAGACGACGATGAAGCTCTCAGCATCGGCGAGATCATTCCAATGGCTGACTTGCATCTGGTGCGCGGGCCATTCAGCAAAACCATGAATGCTAATCACGAGCGGCACTGGAGTTGCCGGGTCATAGGTGGGTGGCACGTGCAGGAGGTAGGTGCGCGATTGCCCCCCAGATACGAGTTCTCCATTGGTTTTGTTCACCAGTGCAAAGATTCCTACTCCCAGCAGCGGCAGCAGGATAATCAGCCCGCCCAGAACCAGCAGACCCCTGTGGTATTTCCTGGTCATAGTTCTCCTCGTATACCCTAGTGGGAGGTCGCAATGCTGCTAAACGCGTCGCGCGCGATTATACTGTTCGGGCCAGAGAATTTCCTGTCGCAGCGCACTTGCCGCATCCAGCGCCCAATAGGGGTGGCGCAGCAACTCCCGCCCCAGGGCAACCATATCGGCGCGCCCATTGCGGATGATCTCATCGGCCATTTCTGGTGTGGTGATCAAGCCCACAGCTGCGGTGCGTACACTGGCCTCGCGTCGTAGCCGTTCGGCGAAGGGAATTTGGTAGCCGGGCCAAACGGCTTGCGGTCGCGCAGGGCTTAATCCGCCTGAGGAACAATCCACCAGGTCAACGCCGTGCGCGCTGAGCGCGCGGGCTATAGTAACGCTATCCTCCACGGTCAACCCGCCTGGGGTGCCCCAATCCGTTGTAGAGAGGCGTACGAAGAGTGGTTGCGAGGGACTCCACACGCTGCGCACGGCATCTACAACGCGCAACAGGAAAGTCATGCGTTGTTGCAGGTCACCCCCGTAGCTATCGGTGCGTTGATTGGTCAGTGGCGCGAGGAATTGGTGGTTCAGGTAGCCGTGGGCGGCATGGATTTCGATGACATCGAAGCCGGCTTGCGCGGCGCGAGCGGCGGCAGCTTTCCACGCAGTGATGACGCCCTCAAGACCCACCTCGGTGAGTGCATGGGGTGTTGCCCAGGGTTTGTCAAAAGGAAGAGCGCTTGGGGCGACTGCCGGTTCCGGTCCCTGCCCCTCAGCCGGTCCCCAGGCTTTGCGCCCGGCATGTGCCAGTTGCACGCCGGCGATAGCGCCTTCGTTGTGCAATGTGGATACCAGACGCGCCAGGGGCGCGATTTGGGCATCTTCCCAGAGCCCTAAGTCGTTTTGGCTGATGCGCCCTCGTGCCTCGACGGCGGTTGCTTCCAGCATGATCAGCCCGACCCTGCCCACGGCGCGCGCCAGGTAGTGTGCCAAGTGCCAATCGGTGACCTTGCCATCGTCTCCCGCGGAGTACATACACATCGGGGAAAGCATGACACGGTTAGGGAAGATGGTTTCACGCAACGTCAGGGGAGAGAAACATTGATCCATGGAATACCCTCACTATGAGTTGGAATGCTAAAGCGCTGTACCAGCGACGGCAGGCAGGGCAGATAGCCCCCCGCCGTTTGATCGCGCGCTCTACATACATGATTATAATCGCCTGTTGACCGAAGCAAAGTGGGTATCTTTTGCGGAGTAGCCAATTTGCACAGCAAGCCCTATAGAGGGCGCATAGAGCCTCTCTGAATTGCTATAAATGCCCCTGTTTCGGATATGGGGTGGGTTTTTGGGAAAACTGGAAGAGGTTGTGCAAACAGACGAAGAGGACCTTTTTATGTTTTGGGACGCGGCGCCGTACCCGGCGCCGCGTCCCAAAACACTTTTTCCTCAAACAGGCGCGCCACGGTTGATATGGAGTATTATGGACCAATGATTTGCCCTCTGCCCCCTGTTTCATGTGCATTGACAAAGACCTACTTCCTGGATACTATATCTATCATTGCGGTTTTATGAGGCGTTTCAATGGCGCTTTGCTCAACTCATGGTGATGAATCTCTCGCACCAGGTTATCAGGTTGATCATCACCTTACCCTGCGCCTCTGCGTCTTTGCCGAAGCCTTAGCCCTTGAGGAGGAACCATGCACATTGCCAAAGCTGTGATCACTGCTGCTGCGCGCGCGCAACGCCAGCTGCCACTACAGACGTTGATTGACCGCGATGGTGCCGAGAAGTCTGTGTTGACCATTCTAATCGAAGAAGTCCTCAGCGCCGGAATAACGGAGATTGCCATTGTGGTTGCGCCTGGTGATGAGGTTGCCTACGCTGCTGCTGCTGGGAACCATGCTGGATGTCTTTCCTTCATCCCTCAGACTGAGCCGCTGGGGTATGGGCATGCCGTCTACTGCGCGCGCGAGTTTGTGGGTTCTGCGCCTTTCCTGCACCTTGTGGGGGACCATCTCTACGTAAGCGGCGGGGCGCAGGGTTGCGCGCAGCAGTTGGTGGAGGCGGCGCGCGTCGAGGCGTGCGCCATCTCTGCCGTACAGGCGACGCGTGAGACGCTCCTCCCCTATTATGGCGCCGTTGGCGGGCGGCGTGTGGCGGGTCGTAAGGACCTCTACCTTATCGAGACCGTCCTCGAAAAACCCACCCCAACCGAGGCGGAGCTGCAGCTGTTGGTTCCCGGTTTGCGTGCAGGGCACTACTTGTGCTTCTTCGGGATGCATGTGCTTACGCCTGCCGTGATGGAGATTTTGGGTGCATTGCTGGCGCAGCAAACGGCGGGTGTCACGCTTTCGGCGGCGTTAGCGGAACTGGCGCACCGTGAAAAATACCTTGCCCTTGAGGAAAATGCCGCGCGCTACGATGTCGGCGTCAAATACGGTTTGTTTACCGCGCAGCTGGCGCTAGCTCTGAACGGCAAGGATCGTGAATTGGTGCTCGCCCGGTTGTTGGAACTACTGGCAACACGCACGGTGGAGTCGAACGCATGAATAGCGCTTCAAGGTCTGGCGCCCTGGTTGCCATTATCCGCGCTACGGATGCGGAGGAGCGTAATCGTTCTTTGGAGCACTTCTGCCGTACAGCGAACCTGGAGACTCTACTCGCAGAGTGCGGCGCCCTGGAGACTTTCCGCCGTAGCAGTCAGAACCTTTATGAACGGGTGCGGGCGCTCTTCTTCCTGTATGCGCTGCATCGTTTTCACCTGCCCCAACATACTGTGCTGCGACGCCGGGGGCTGATCCCGTATGACGGCTATGTACACTTGCTCAACCGCCGCTTTGAGGAGGCGATTGAGAGTTTCCTCACGGCGCAAGCGCAGGAAGGTCCCTCGGAGGCGCTATCGAGCGCGTTGGCGGCAGCCTATCACCGGTTGGGGTTTCAAACGCTGGCGGATCAGGTGCGGCGGAGTGTGCGTTCCGTGCGTGGCAATCAGTGGATGTTCCGTATCGGGCATCCGGCAGACCATCCTCTACGGGTGCGTCCTGAGCTCTGCGCCGCCACCGCCGATGGGCTTTTCCCTTTATTGCGCGAGGTTACACCTGTGCGCATGGACCTGAGCCACAGCGGTTGGAGCGATATCTTCTTCTTGGGGATGGATTTCCCTGAAGGCGCCCGCGTGCTCAATGTCTCCATTGATCTCGGCGTTCACGGTCGTGATGCCGGTCCTCGACCGCCGGTCGAGGCTTATTTCCGTGTGATTGACCGCCCTGTATTGCGGTTGGCGAGTGTTGACCTGGGCGCGGTTGCCGAAATCACCACGCTTCGCGAAATCTTCGACTTTGCGAAAGATTACCTGGGCTTGCTCAAGGCGGCGGTCATCGCGGCGGGGTTGATTCCGCCGGGTATGGAGGGGGCTGAGGAAGCTCTAGAGGAACTGCTTGCCCGTCTGGTTGGACCCGGGCGTGGCATCGAAATCGTCAGCGCCGTGAATGGCATCCCCAAAGGCTCGCGTTTGGCGGTTTCCACAAGCCTGCTAGCGTGTTTGATTGCAGTTTGTATGCGGGCAACGGGGCAGACGCGCGCGCTCACCGGCGCGCTGCAAGAGCATGAGCGGCGTCTGGTAGCGGCGCGAGCGATTCTGGGCGAATGGCTCGCCGGTTCTGGCGGCGGTTGGCAGGATTCCGGCGGTGTTTGGCCCGGCATGAAGCTCATTACGGGTGAGCTTGCCAGTTCGGATGATCCGGAATTCGGCGTGAGTCGGGGACGGTTGTTGCCAGGGCATCACGTTCTGGGCCTCGATGAGGTTGATGCCGCGACGCGGCAGCGCTTGCAAGAAAGCCTGGTTCTCGTGCACGGTGGGATGGCGCAGAACGTGGGTCCCATCCTGGAGATGGTTACGGAGAAATACTTGCTTCGCACCGAGGCGGAATGGCGTGGGCGCCAGGAAGCTTACGGTATTTTCGACCAGATTGTCGCTCTGTTGAAAGGCGGTGATATTGAAGGTATTGGGCAGGCGACCACGCAGAACTTTTTCGGTCCGCTTTGCACCATCATTCCCTGGTCCACAAATTTCTACACGGAGCGCCTCATTGAGCAAGCCCGGGCAGCGTTTGCTGACGATTTCTGGGGTTTCTGGATGCTCGGCGGCATGTCGGGCGGCGGGATGGGCTTCATCTTTGCGCCTGAACGGCGCGTCGAAGCCCAAACGCGCTTGCATGAGACCATGTTGGCGACCAAACATGCCTTGGAATCGGCGTTGCCCTTTGCTATGGAACCGGTTGTGTATGACTTTGCGATCAATGATCGTGGGACTTTTGCGGAGCTGTGGGTTGGGGATGTGGCGCTGATGCCTTCGGGCTATTATGCGCTGACCTTGCCCGGGATGTTGCACCGTGATCCGCAGACGCTTTCTCCCATGCGCCGTGCCGAGCTCGATCGTTTTGGAGCAGCGTGCCGCGCGCGCCCGGAGCTCGCGGGTGTGGTACAAATGCTCTTTGACCGGCTGTTGCCTCGCACGCGGCAGGAGGCAAGCGAGGGTTTGTCGTTGCAGGCGGTTCTGGATGAATGGGGTTTTGATCGCGTGCAGCACGAACAGGTTCGCGCCGATTTGCGCGGCGGGAGGATTGGGCTTGCGCAGAACCGCTTGCCGGCAAGCACGGAAATCCGTGATGTGGCTTTCAACGACGTGACCGATGCTTCTGGCGGGTTGCCCGAGATGCTGCACGACCTGGGCTTGCAGGCGCTGCGTAATGGTGAGGTCGCGGTAGTGACGCTCGCTGCTGGCGCCGGTAGCCGGTGGACGCAGGGCGCTGGTGTCGTCAAGGCGCTCAACCCTTTCTGTAAATTAGGCGGGCGGCATCGTTCCTTCGTTGAGGTTCACCTGGCAAAGAGCCGTCGCGTGGGTCTTGAAGTGAGTGTCCCGCTGCCGCACGTGATTACGACCGGTTACCTGACGCATGCGCCCATCCAGACTTATCTGGAGGTCAACGCCGGGCATGGCTATCCTGGTTCTTTGCTTCTCTCGCCAGGGCGTGCCGTGGGGTTGCGCCTGGCGCCGATGACGCGGGATCTGCGTTTCGCCTGGGAGGAAATGCCTCAGCAGCTTCTGGATGAACAGGCGCAGAAAATGCGGGATAGCTTGCACGCGGCACTCATTGCGTGGGCGCAACAGGTGGGCGAGGGTAGCGATTACACGGATAACCTGCCGTTGCAGTGCCTGCATCCGGTGGGTCACTGGTATGAGGTTCCTAATCTGTTCAAGAATGGCGTGCTGGCGCGCTTGCTTGCCGAACGCCCGCAGCTGCGGGTGTTGATGCTGCACAATATTGATACTGTTGGTGCAGATGTGGATCCTGCGCTCCTGGGCGCGCATTTGTACTCTGGAGCTACTATGACCGTGGAGGTCATCACGCGCCGGGTGGAAGACCGCGGCGGCGGATTGGCGCGGGTTGATGGGCAACTGCGGCTCATCGAGGGCCTGGCGTTGCCCCGCGAGGAGGATGAGTTCCGCCTCTCCTATTACAATTCCAACACTTTCTGGTTGGATATTGACCGGTTGCTGGCGGTCTTTGGTTTGACACGGGATACCCTACAGGATACGCAACGGGTCACCGCGGCGGTGCGAGCGGTGGCGGCGCGGATGCCGACCTACATTACCTTCAAAGATGTGAAGAAGCGTTGGGGACACGGTCAGGAGGATATTTTTCCCGTGGCGCAATTCGAAAAGCTCTGGGGCGATATGACGGCGCTGCCGGAAATGGCATGTCGTTATATCGTCGTGCCGCGTTTGCGGGGACAGCAGCTCAAAGAACCGGCGCAACTGGATGGTTGGCTTCGCGATGGTTCTGCAGCCTACCTGGAAACCCTCTGCGCCTGGGAGTAACGAACTGCGCGTCTTTTTGACGGGATTTCGTAGCAGGTCGCTGACCGAAATCGCACGCTGTATTCAGCGCCTACGCCTACGCCTCTGCCGCTGCACCTGAAGCGCGAGCAAGGCATTCGCCCCCGGCTGGTTAACAACCCGTTGGTTAACAACCCGGTTGCGTAGCAAAGCAACCCGTTGGCGAGGTTGCCCCATCGCGCAGCGAGCCTCACAGGGGATACAGAAGCCCTATCACCTGCTACGAATGCCCTTTGACACGTCACCCTTGGCGGGCGCTAGATTCTCCGCCACAGCATACGGTTTTCCACCATCTCGACCGCAGCTGCTCCTGCCCGTTGTAGTGAGGTCAGTGCTGCGTGGATGGTGGTGAGCGCCAGCAGGTAGAACTGCGGCGCGGCAAAGGTGATGTCGAAATGTGCAGCAACAGCGCGCAGCACAGCCTCTGACTCGTGTGGTTCTGCCAACGCTTTCCACACCTGGTCGCGGATTTCTTGCAGTCGCGCTGCATTGGCTTCTGCCAGTGGGGCGATTTCCTGGACTGTTTCTCCATGTCCTGGTACAAAATGCGTGTGGGGCAGCGCCGGTAACCCGGCAAGCGTCTCCAGCCACGCATCCAGGTCGGCGCAAAAGAGGATGGGATGCCGCGCCAGCGTCTCTTCGGGGAAGACGACATCCCCACAGTAGAGTACATCACCGTAACCCACCCCTAGCTGCGCTGGCGCGTGCCCTGGGAGTGGAATCAGGTTCAGCGTCAGCCCGGCAAGTGTCAGCGCTCCGGATACCATTGCTTCTACATGGGACACGCTATCTTGCGCGAGGGTGAATTTGCCCTGCAATTCTCTGATGGGCGCCGCACCGCCGTAAAGG
Source organism: Anaerolineae bacterium (assembly GCA_026645815.1). Taxonomy (GTDB): domain Bacteria; phylum Chloroflexota; class Anaerolineae; order B4-G1; family SLSP01; genus JAAZNO01. The sequence continues at coordinate 13,196 of JAPKMR010000029.1, forward strand.
AACAGTGGCTCCAACAGTGGGTGTGTGGCAAAGACGCCTTCCAGTGCCGGAGCATAAACGGGAATGCCGCGTTCCGCCAACCAACCCGCGCCCCCGAAATGGTCGGCGTGCCCATGGGTGATGATCAGCGCTTCCAGGCGTGCGCCCAGCGCCTCGACCTGTCGCAACGCTTTTTTAGAGACGCTGCGATCCAATCCGGCATCCACCATGATAGCGCGTCCCTCATGGGTGATGACGCCGATGTTCGAGCCGCCCAAGAGGACATGGGCGCCAGTATTAAGATCAAGCCAGTTCGTGTTCATGTACGCTCCGGATTTTGCAAAGGTCTATTGCTGACGCGGGCAGTGACCCTGGTCGCAATCAGTTATCATGCAGGAATTGCAGCACCACGCTTCCGTAGGGCGGAATGACTTCCAAGGGGCGGTAAGGGAAGAAACCACCGGCGACATTGATTTCCGGTGCGTAGAGCTCACCCTCACCCAGGAGCAATGTGGGTTGCGCACCCGGTGCGAAAGGCCCTACTTCCAGGCTCAGGCTGTAATCATCTGCCGGTTTCCCGCTCAGGTTGACTGCAATGATCAGAATTTCATTCGCAGTCGAACGCAGCATACTGTAAACTTGCGTGCGGTCGGATTCGATCGGTTGCCATGCGCCGGTGCGCAACGCTTCGTGCTGGTTGCGCAGGCGAATCAGCGCCCGGTAGTGATTGAACAGCGAATCTGGTTCGGTGCTTTGCCCCGCGATGTGCCGTTCCCGGTAATCCTCGTAGTAGTCATGCCAGGGTGTCCCCGTCGTGAATCCTCCATCTGCCGTCCATTGCAGGGGGCGGCGAATGTTCTCATCGGGTTTGGTGCCTGACATGCCGATTTCCTCACCGTAGTAAATAAAGGGCACACCGCCAAAGGTCAGTTGCAATGTCGCGGCGATTTTGGCTTGTCCATCATTTGCCATTTGGGAGCGCGTGCGCGATTGATCGTGGTTGGCAAGGAATGTGGCGTATTGTCCTGGTGGGTAACTGGCGATGATTTTCTCCTGAGCCACTTGCAACATCAGCGGTCGCGCATTGAAAGCCGTTTTGAGCATGGCATCTGCCAGATCGAATTCGAAGGCGAGATCCACTTTGTCCCCGATGTAGGCTACAACTTGTTCTGTGTTGCTCCATACTTCACCCACGGTGAGTGCGTTGGGGTTGATGTCTTTGTAGAAAATGTGGAAATCCTCGAACCAGGCGAGTGTGCCTGGGGTATTCTCCAGCACGCCGTTTTCCTCGACGAGGTGCTTGATGGCATCCAGGCGGAACCCATCCACGCCCATATCCTCCAACCAGAAGCGAATCACGTCTTGCATTGCCGCGGTGACCTCGGGGTTTTCGTAGTTGAGATCGGGCATCTGGTCCCAGAAATAACCGTAGTAATAGCCGTTGCCCAAATCTTGATGCCATCCCTCGCCGGTTGGACGCTCGTTGGACCAGACATACCAATCCCGTCGCAGGGAGTTGGGGTCACGCGATTCCTGGAACCAGGGATGCTGCGTGGAAGTGTGGTTGAGCACCAGGTCAATGATGACGCGGATACCGCGTGCATGCGCCTCGGTCATCAGCTGCTGAAAGTCCGCATTGGTGCCGTATTCATCATCCACGCTATAGTAATCTGTGACGTCGTAGCCGTGGTAGCTAGGCGATTGGTGGATGGGCATGAGCCAGATGCCGGTGATGCCAAGGTCATCATCGGTGGCGGGATTGCCGTCGTTGAGATAGTCAAGCTTTTGAATAAGCCCCTGGAGGTCGCCCACACCGTCGCCATCGCTATCGTAGAAGCTGCGCACGAAGACCTCGTAGAAGACGGCATCGTTCCACCAGGGCATACCACCCCTATTTGAGAGCGGGACGCCATCGAAGCCTACAGGGGAAATGGGTTCTGCTGCGCGCGTTTCGGCAGGGACGAAGTTGACAGGGGTGGTGGGGCGCGCGGTGGGTGTGGGTACAGGCGTTGAGGTGGGTCGAGAAGTTGGCGCTGACGTCGGCGTGGCTGTGAGTGCAACGGGGATTTCCGTGGTGGGAGTCGCTGGTGCTGGGGGAGTTTCAGTCGCCGGACAGCCGGTCAAGAGCAAAGATAGCAATAGCCAACCGCAAATCGCCAGGTACGGCTTTTTCATGGGGGACCTCCAAAGTGTTGAAACGGCATCATATAAAGTGTAACGCTAACACAAGGGTGCGTTCCAAAACGGGGGTGAAAATCTCAGGCGCCCCTACAGGGCGCAGAAGAAAATTGATTTTTGGCGGCGGGGCCTTGCCCCGCCGCCAAAAATCAATCAAAGAAAGACATTTGTATGATAGTCGTCTTATCTTTACCCCAGAGTTGAAACGCACCCCAACACAAGGCTTTTGGGCCTTTCGTAGTAGGGTCGCTGACCGAAACCGCGCTACGCCCCGCACACTGCCCTTGAAGCGCAAGCAAGGCATTCGTACCGGGGTTGGCGAAGCAACCAACTCGCACAGCGAACCTCACAGGGTACGCAGAAGCCCTTTCATCTACTACGAATGCCCTTTTATATCCGGACTCGCGCGAATTGTCAACTGTGTTACACTTGCTGGTGATTTCAACCGATGACCGGCAACTGGTCAAGGCTCTTGATTTTGTGAGGTATCCATGCGCCTTTTTGAGATTTTGCTCGTTGTGGTGATGGGGGCAGTGTTGGTCGCGGAGTGGCATCGCGGCATTCGCGGCTACCGGCGTGCCGATGCTGCGCGCGTTGTCGTGCTCCTGACTGTTGCACAGTTACTTCTGGAGGGCTATCGCTGGCAGCTATTGCCATTCTATGTTCTGGTAGGGGCGCTCTTCCTACCGGCGGCGTTTCCCAGACGCCACGTATTTGCACCTTCTCCCTGGCGTAAAACCATTATCATTGGGGCATTGGTGCTTTTGGGCATGGGAACACTGTTGGCAGTGCTTTTGCCGGTTCCGCGCCTGCCGCAGCCCGAGGGTTCCTATCGCGTGGGCACGGTCACCTATCATTGGGTTGATGCTTCTCGTCTGGAGGCTTACGGTGAATCGCCTTCCGGAAATCGCGAATTGATGGTGCAGGTCTGGTACCCGGCGGAACCGCAGACTGGTGTACGGGCGGAGCGTTGGTTGGTGAACGGCATACCCACGGCGCGCGCGCTTGCCCGCTGGGGAGGCATGCCTGAATGGCTCCTGAACCAGCTGGCATTGGTGCGGACGCACAGCTATTCCGGTGCGCCCGCGGTAATAGCCGATGCGCCCTATCCGGTGGTGCTCTACGTTCACGGTTGGGGCGGTTTTCGCAATATCAATCAGGATCAGCTGGAGGCATTGGCATCACAGGGTTATGTGGTGGTCAGCGCGGATCATGCTTATGGGGCGTTGCGTTCGGTCTATCCCGATGGGCGCGTGGCGGAAAACAATCCCGAGGCGCTGCGTGGTGAACGTGGCGGGGCTGAATTCACCGCGAGTTCGCAGGCGCTGGTGGCGACCTACGCCGCCGACGCGCGCTTTGTGCTGGAGCAGCTACCGGCGCTGAACGCGAGCGGTCCCCTGGTAGGGCTTTTCGACTTCGAACGGCTAGGGCTATTTGGACATTCGACCGGCGGCGGCGCGGTGATGGCAGTCTGCGCTGTGGACGCGCGTTGCAGGGCGGTGCTGGGTATGGATACGTGGATCGAACCGGTGGACGAGGCAACCCTCACTGCCGGGTTGGTGCAACCGGCACTCTTTCTCAACAGCGAAGCCTGGTTCACGGGTCCCAATCGAGCGGTGTTGGAGGGCTTCTACGAGCGTCTTGATGGCCCAGCTTATTGGCTGGATATTTACGGCAGCGTACACTATGACTTCACGCTTGTGGCGGTATTTTCCCCGTTGAGCCAGGCATTGGGGGTACGTGGCGCGTTGCCTGGGCAGCAGGCGCTTGCTATCAACCGCGCCTATCTGGTTGCTTTCTTCGATGCAACCCTCAAGGGCATACCCTCGTCCCTGCTGGAAGGCCCATCGCCAGAATTCCCAGAGGTCAGTTTTGGGGAAAGGCGTTGATAGTGCGGGCTTAGTGGATTACGTCTGCTCTACCCAACTGATGATGTATTCTGTATCGGGGTCTGGCGGCGCGGGGAAGGGTTGTGTCTGCCAAACCCCCCGAAGCCCGAGGGCAGTCGCCGTGAGCGCAAAGTGGCTCATTGCGATGCCGATATCCACCCGTTGCAGATCAATTGCTGTTACCAGTTTCATCTGTTTGCGATAATTGGGATTGTGATGCACGAAGAAGTGCCAGGCGCCCGCAGTTTTGAGCACCCGCCATGGTTGCCGGTTGGAGGCTGAAGGACCCAGGCGCAGCAATTCCAGTGCCTCGGTGTAGGCGCCTGCTTCTGTTGTGGTGAGAGGCGTGCTAAAGTCACTATTGAAGAAGAGCTGTTCCCACGGCAATCGCCGGTCTGAACCGGCGCCTCCCCGGATGAGGCGGTCCACCAACCGGGGGTTTTCAGCAGGCAATCCCGTGGCGATGACCGCAGGCAGCAGTTCCTCCTCGCGGAGCGCCAGCGCGTGGGCGAAGCTGCTGCGGGTGAAGCTGCCGCCCAGCCAACAGGTCCCTAATCCTAGTGCCGTGGCTCGCAGCACAATCGTTTCTAGCAAGTAGCCGAAATCCTCGAGAGCATTGGGTCCTCGCTTCACCGCACCGAGGATGAAGGCGGTGGGATTTTTGATAAAGCCATACGTCCCCAAACCTTTGAGCGCAGCGCGATTCTCCTCTGTGGCGCTGATAAGCAGAAAGTGTGGCTGCGCGCCAAGCGGTCCGTGTGTTTGCGCCCCACAGAAATCAGCCAGTTGCGCCCGGATTTCCGGTGACATCGGCGTTTTTTCATAACTGCGGCAGGATGTGCGCCGACGTATAACCTCCGTGATGGCCTCTTTATTCATGGCAGGTCTCCTTTGTGTGTTTGGCTAAGATTGTACACCACCCCCATGTTTTTCCTTGGAGTGCTGTACATGAGCCGCAGCCCCACAATTGAGCGTAGCACCAAAATCCAAAATTGCGAATGGCGCCGTGCCTGGTAGCGCTCCCAAGCCTGAGCATCAGGAACTGCATGCATGTCTATTGACACAGCCCTCAGAATCGAGTATAGTAGATATGGGAGCGCTTCCAGATACGCTTTGATTGAGGGGGGGATATCCATGACGCAACTTACCCTTAAGGAAATTGCCAGATTGGCGGGAGTTTCTCGGACCACTGCCTCCAGGGTGCTGAACGATCAGCCCCATGTGCGCTCGGAATTGCGCGAGCGTGTGTTGCGTGTGGTGGCGGAGACCCGTTATCATCCCAATCCGGTGGCGCGCTCTCTGGCTTTGCAGGAGTCCCGCATGATCGGTCTGGTCGTTCCGCGCAGCGTCCACTCCTTTTTCTCCGATCCCTATTTCCCGCGTCTGACGCAGGGCATTGCTGAGGCCTGCAATCAATATGATTACACGCTATCATTGTTCCTCGTGCAAACGCCCCAGGATGAGGCAAAGGTCTTGCCCAAAATCACCAGTCGGGGTTTTCTGGATGGGGTTATCGTGCAGGTGGGGCAAAGGGAGGACCATCTCATCGCGACGCTGGCGGATTCCGGTTTGCCGATGGTGGTCGCCGGGCGCCCTGAGATTACGGAGGGGGTGAGCTTCATTGACGTGGATAATGTCGAGGGTGCTCGTAATGCTGTGCTGCACCTGCTGAAATTGGGGCGACGGCGGGTCGCAACGATTACTGGTGGGCTGAACACCGCAGTGGGGTTGGATCGCAAAGTGGGTTATGAACATGCCCACACTGCGATGGGGATAGCCTACGACCCGGCGCTCGTTGTTGAGGGTGATTTCACGGAGAACAGCGCTTACCAGGCAATGGAGCATCTGCTGCAGTACCACCCGGATGCGGTGTTTACTGCTTCGGATATCATGGCGGTGGGCGCGATTCATGCGATTCAGCACCACGGTTTGAATGTGCCACGTGATATCGCTGTGGTGGGTTATGATGACCTGCCGCCTGCATTGATGGTTACGCCGACGCTCACCACAATTCGGCAACCCGTTCGGCGTTTCGGTATTCAGGCAGTGACAGCGCTGCTGGAACTTCTCAAGCATGGCTCTCAACCCCCGCGCCAGGTCATCATGGGTACAGAGCTTGTGGTGCGCGAGTCCTGTGGAGCAATCCGTGCGGGGTAGAAAGTGCTTCTTGAAGCCCGGCTTTGCTGTGCTACGAGAGGTCTGTTGTCATTGTCCCTTGCTGAAGGTGTAGCTAATCACCTTCTTGGGGCAGACATCCACGCAGCTGCCGCAGAGAATGCACTCGCTGTGTTCCATCACGCCACGCTGCACCATATCATTTACATTCAGGCTCATTGGGCAGTTCTGCGTGCAACGCTGACAGTTGATGCAGTGCTCCGGTGTGGCTTTGAGACGCAGGGCGGGCCAATTTCCGAGGTTGCGTAGTTTGCGTCCCAGAATCATGAAGGGCGCCATCCAGCAGATGGTGTGGCAACCCGCCCGCTTTCCCACGAAGACCGAGAGCGCCAGAAAGACGCCGAGTACGATGTAGTAGATGAAGTAGCGTTCCGGCGCATCCATCGAGATGCCACTTTCGGTAAGGTGGAAGAAGTTTAGCTGACGGTAACCACCTGCGCTGATGGCAGCCCAAACGATAATACCCACCCATGGCGCCCAAATTGCCCACTTGAGCCAGTTACCCTGTTTGCCGCGCAAGGGTTTATCATTGATGGCGAAACAGGCTTCTCCCAGACCTCCCGCCGGGCAACCCCAACCACACCATAGCCGCCCCACAAAGAGCGCTGCCAGGAACTGTATTCCAAAGACAATGAGGCTGCCGTTGATGATGCCTTGTGCTGCGCCATCAATGATTACATAGGGGGAGAAATAGTTCATGGTGATGGGAAAGAGCAACAACGAGAGCAGCAATAGCGCCTGTCGTATGCGTTGGCGTACTGGTTTTTTGGTCATCATGGACCTCCCCCAACTTGAGCTGACCGGCAGCATGCCGGATCTCTTGGCTGTGTTATCCGATGGGTGTTAGCGCTGAGTTCTCGTGTGTTTCACGGCTTCAATTGCGCGGGGCATTGAGCCACATGAGCGCTTGTGCCGTCAACTTGCGGTAGGCTGGCAACGCCCACACTTTCTCGCTGTGACCCAAGCCAATGTAAGCGACGCGCCCTGCGCCCTCATGTCGCGTCCATACCAGAGGGTGGCAGACGCGGCGATGTTGCGCCACCATGTGAATCTCGATGTCCCTCTCATAGGCGTTGATGAAGAGCTCATCCTGCACCACGAAAGCTTCGACGCCCTGCGTGATGGGGTGCTCGCGGTATAAGGGCACTACGGTGAATTCTGCCTCGGGCGGGTGTTCGATGAAATAGCCGCCCAGAAGTCGCCGCAGGCGTTGGCTCTCCTCACCGATGACAGAGGCGGCATGCAAGCCCAGCAAACCACCGCCTGCCTGCACCCAGGTCACGAGAGCTGCCGTCTGCGCGGCGTTGAGGTCGGCAGCCCAAGGCCCTGTCTTCCGGGGACCTCCCAGGCAGGTGTTGAGCAGGACGACATCCACTTCAGAGAGCGTGGGTTCGGTGAGTGCGTCGAAATCATAAGTGACGCGCACGGTGTAGCCCTGCTGTTGGAAGTAGGGGACCACAAATTCGCGGAAACCCTCGAAATCGTGGTAGATGCCGCCGAGGAGCAGTAGCATGTTTTTTCCGGTTCCAGACATTGAAAAACCCTCCACCATGATGTTGTTGTGCAGCCTTAGTTTAGCACAAATGAGCCGGCTTGCCAGGCTCAATCCGGCAAAAGTGGTATTCTGGGGATTTCGTAGCAGGTCGCTGACCGAAACCGCGCTACGCCCTGCATACTGCCCTTGAAGCGCAAGCAAGGCATTCGTACCGGAGTTGCTGCAGCGACCAACTCGCACAGCGAGCCTCACAGGGTACGCAGAAGCCCGCTGAACTGCTACGAATGCCCTCCTGGGGCACACTCCGCGCACTCGAGAAACCCCAATTAGAGGACCTTATTGTGTGTTTTTGCACGATACCCGATCACCTACATGCTCTCTAGAACAGATTCTGACCTGCCTGAAACTTGCTCAAATCTGCCTTTCATGGCACTATAGAGCTGAGCTGCCGGATATGATGAAGTAAGATCGTGTCTGCATTCAACGAGTGTCATTGCTGAAAGGGGATAGCATGTCCAGGATCATTTTTCGACCGGAACTGGTGCACCCGACAGTCTTCATTGCCTCGGGCGCCGTCGTCGTCGGTGAAGTTTACCTGGCGGAGGGCGTCAATATCTGGTTCAATGCTGTATTGCGCGGCGATGTGGAATCACTGACCCTGGAAGCTAATGTCAACATTCAGGATGGTTGCGTGCTACATACCTCTTATGGCTACCCGCTGCTGCTGGAGGAAGGTGTCAGTGTAGGGCATCGCGCGATTGTTCATGGTGCGCGGGTGGGGCGCAATACCCTGATTGGGATGGGGGCTTTGCTGCTCGATGGTGTGGAGGTTTGCGCCGATTGTATCGTTGCTGCCGGCGCGTTGTTGCCGCGCGGGAAATCTTACCCCACCGGATCCCTGATCATGGGCAGCCCTGCGCGGGTTGTACGTGCGCTGACCGAAGAGGAAATTCAGCACAATCGCGAGGTCGCTGCAGCTTATGTCCGGCGCGCGCAACATTACCAGGAGTGACGTAAGAAACCCCCAACTCATCAATTTTATAGGACAATTGGCATTTGTGTCGCGTTCAGAACGGGCATAAAATCAGATGATGACCGTTGCAGCAAACGGGCAGCGTGAAGACCGTTATGCTCGATACTTTTCACCTGGAGTGAGCTGATGACCTACGACTTCGATGCAATCATTGACCGGCGTACTTCTGACAGTATTAAGTGGAAGTGGTGTGAGGAGGAGGAACTCCCCCTGTGGGTGGCGGATATGGATTTCCGCTGTCCTGAACCCGTGATTGCGGCGCTTCAGGAGCGGGTGGCGCATGGTATTTTCGGTTATGGCAGCGCGCCGGCGGAACTTCGCGAAGTGCTGGTGGCACGGTTAGCGGCGCTCTATGATTGGCATGTGGGCCCCGAGGCGATTGTCTTCATGCCGGGCGTTGTTGTGGGTTTCAACCTCGCTGCACAGGCGCTCACTCGCCCTGGGGATGGCTTATTGATGCAGACCCCAGTCTACCCGCCATTTCTTAGCACGGCGGAGGATGCCGGGCTGCGCCATGAATCCATGGAGTTGACCTGCCTCCCCGATGGCAGCTACGAAATAGACTTCGACCGCTTTGAGGCGGCATTCTCGCAGCATACCGCCATGTTCCTGTTGTGTAATCCCCACAACCCGGTCGGGCGTGTATTCCGGCAGGAGGAACTCGAGCGGATGGCGTCGCTGTGCCTGGAGAAGCGGGTGCTCATCTGTTCCGATGAGATTCACTGCGACTTAATCTTCAGCGGCTACCGGCACCGCCCGATTGCCGCGCTCGACCCGGAGATTGCCGCGCACACTGTGACTTTGATGGCGCCCAGCAAGACGTACAATATCCCCGGATTGGGATGTTCCTTTGCGGTGATTCCCAACCCGGCGCTGCGGGAGCGTTTCAAGGCGGGGCAACGTGGTGTGGTCGGGCATGGTAATCTCATGGGCTATACCGCGGCACTGGCAGCTTACCGCGATGGTGGTCCATGGTTGGAGAAGGTATTGGCTTACCTCGAAGCCAACCGTGATTTTGTGGTTACTTTTGTGCGGGAGAATCTACCCGGCGTGCGAGTTGCTTCTCCCGAGGGAACCTATCTGGCGTGGCTCGATTGTCGCGAGACGGGGATCCCAGGGAACCCCTACGACTTCTTCCGTGCGCGGGCGCGGGTTATGCTCAACGATGGCGAGACTTTTGGTCCTGGAGGCGCAGGGTTTGTGCGTCTTAACTTCGGTACGTCGCGCGCATTGCTTGCCGAGGGGTTGGAACGCATGCGCGCCGCACTGGCAACATTGTAGTAACGTAATTGACCCCTAAAAATCACTTGCCAAGTTTGCGGTTTTTGAGGTATAATTAAGGTCAGTAAATGGTAGGGGAGAAGCTGTGAGGAGGCTTAAATGTCATTAGCCTGTTTTGACTACGCTCGTTCACACCAGGTCCGGTTCCTAGAAGAGCTCAAAGACTTCCTGCGCATTCCCAGCGTTAGCACGCAGGTGGAGCATCGCTCGGATATGATCCGCGCTGCGGTCTGGATTCGGGAGCAGCTGTTGGACACCGGATTTCCGCGTGCCGAGGTGATGCCCACGCGCGGACACCCCATCATCTACGCTGAGTGGTTGGCAGCAGGTCCTGAAAAGCCCACGGTACTCATCTATGGGCATTATGACGTGCAGCCGCCAGAGCCTTTTGAACTGTGGCACACGCCGCCCTTTGAGCCTACGGTCGTGGATGACAGCCTTTTTGCACGCGGCGCTGCCGATGACAAGGGGCAGGTCTTCATCCACATGAAGGCGCTGGAAGCGTTCCAGAAGACTGACGGCATGCCCCCGGTCAACATCAAAATGCTCATCGAGGGTGAGGAGGAGATTGGAAGTCCTTCCCTCGACCCCTTTATCCGCGAACACCAGGACTTGTTGCGGGCGGACGTGGCTCTTATTTCCGATTCGCACATTTTGGGCAAGGAATTGCCGACCATTGTCTACGCGTTGCGTGGCATGGCTTATGTTGAGGTTGAGGTCACGGGACCTGCAGGCGACCTGCACTCCGGTATTTATGGCGGCGCGGTGCAAAACCCTATCAACGCGCTCTGTGCGATGATTTCCAAACTGCAGGATGAGCACGGTCGTATCTTGATCCCCGGTTTTTATGATAAGGTGCGCGACCTGGAACCCGAAGAGCGCGCCGAGATGGCGAAGATTCCTTTTGACCGCGAGGTATGGCTGGCAGAGGCGGGTGTCATGCGCGAGTGGGGCGAACCGGGCTATACTGTCATCGAGCGCACGACTGCACGTCCAACCCTGGATGTGAACGGCATTTGGGGCGGTTATATCCAACCGGGTGCGAAGACGGTGCTGCCGAGCAAGGCTTTCGCTAAAATCTCGATGCGCCTGGTACCCGATCAAAACCATGAGGAAATCGGTCGCCTGATTGCGGATTACTTCCAGAAGCTTGCTCCGCCTGCCGTGTCGGTGGAGGTCCGCGACCTGCACGGTGGTGCGGGGGCGATGGTCCGCCGCGATAGCCCGGCGATGAATGCCGCTTTCCGTGCTTACGCTGCGGCTTTTGGGCGGGAACCGATTTTTGTGCGCGAAGGTGGCTCTATTCCGGTCGTGGCGACCTTCCAGAAAGTGCTCGGAATTGATACCATTCTGATGGGTTTTGGGCTGCCGGATGACAATCTTCACGCGCCCAATGAGAAATTCTCGGTGAGCAATTTCTACCGGGGTATTCAGACGTCACTGCATTTCCTGACCAATCTGGCGGAACTCTAAAGTCGTCAAGAACTTACCAGGGGCACAGTATCAAATCAGATGCTGTGCCCCTGGTGTGTTTACCGTCAGAGCGATGCACACTTGTGGTAGAAATTCGCGAACGCCTGTGCGGTGACAAGAATATCAAAGCGCTCGCGTACGGTGCGCTGACCCGCTGCTGCAATAGTGCGCAGCTGGTGGGATGGGATGGCGCTTGTTTGCAATATTGATACCAGAGCCGACCCTATTTCCGCCGCGCTGCTGGTATCCATAAGAAAGCCATTTTCTCCTGGCGTGATGTAACTCGAAAGCCCACCCACACGTGGTCCAAAGACCAATAATCCTGCATCCATTGCTTCCAGCACGGCGATGCCAAATTCCTCTTTTACACTGCTGCACACGTAGACGTGCGGCAATGCCGCGGGCAGCGATACGACCAGGGTGCGTTCCAGTCGGCGTACCTCGGCATTGGATAGAGCCGGGAGGAAGCAAAAGCGTCCGCGCGCCTCGGGATAGCGGGCAAAAGTCGCCTCAATTCGCGCTTGCATGGCCCGCTCAACAGCAGTGGGGGCTTCCATATTGCCGCCAATCAGCGTGAGGTTGTAAGTGCGCCATAAACCGCTTTCGACCCAGGCTTCGACAAGCAGTGGTTGTTGTTTGACCGGATGCAGGCGCCCAACATTGAGCATGACCGGACGTGCCTCGAAACTTGGATCGAGGCGGTAGCCCTGCTGACAACTCTCAAAGCGGCACATCCCATGGAGTAGGTTGGTATCTTGCTGCTGTTCCGGCGGTTCGACTTCACCCAGTGAGATTCCCTCCGCAATCAGCTCTAACGGCTTGGCGCGTGTTGTGGGGTCGAGGATGAGCTGTGGAAAATATGCCCGCAGCGCGTCAGGTCCATCACTGGTTGGCATGCCTACAAAGCCATCCGCCAGTGCCACGATCTGGTCGGCAATCAGCGCACGGGTGAGCTCAAAGGTGAGCGTCTTGGCCTCAAGCCCTTTGATGGATTCTCTGGCGAAGGCGGGCAGCAAGCGACGATGTGGGTCGGCTGTGAGCGTGTAGACGACCCGCTTGCCCCACTCCCTGGCTAGTTGCACCGCAGCTCTTGAGCCATGATCGGCATAACGCACATGGAAGATGTCAGGTTCGATTCCCAGCGCTCTCAATACTTGCTCGATGGTGATGCGGATTGGCGTTGCCTGTACCATCATTTGATATTGGGTGAGCGTTTGCCCATAGACGGGAATGTGTACCACGGTGTGTCCCGGTCCGTGCTCAAAGGTGAGTGGCGGATCGTCCTCTGCTGGGCCATTGAGCAGTACCAGCGTGGTGACCTGCGCGATACCGGGTGTTTGCGCAAGCGCATCTCCCAATGCCGCGAGGAAGACGCCCAACCCACCGCTATCGCCTTTGCCCGCCTGCCCGATGCGACCCAGAAACATGCATTGGGCGATTTTCAGGCCTTTGGTGGCGGGGACTGGGCTGGGCGCACGCAGGGCTGCGATGATATCGCGCAGCAGGCGCGTGGGCCCCGGTTCGCGTTCCAGGTGCTCGGCGAAGGCGTCGAGCAGGGGACAATCCAGCCCTCCGATGGCGCCAAGGGTGTTGACGAGCGCTAATCGGAGGGCGGGTTGCGCGCTGGAACTGGCGTAGAGGCGGGCGCGCAGCGGTTCGACTAGCTCTTCCAGGCATAGCGCGGCAGCGTACCGCAGCAGCGCCAGCAGCACTGGCATGTGCGAATTCCATGCGGTCAACAGCGCGGCAGTTTCGTCCGCGCTCAGCAGTGGCGCGCGAATCTCGGCGGCGCTATCGAGCAGGGTGACCAGCGTTCTCGAGTGATGGCGGCGCTCTGCATTATCAAAGGTGCTACGCAAATGAGCCGTGAAATCAGGGGGCAGCATCCCCAATTCCGACTGGAGGACAAGGGCGTCTTGGACCAGGGCATTGAGCGTATCGGAGCGTCCTAGCTGCGCTAACAACCATGTTGCTTCTATGGCGGCCCTGTTACGGACCAGACCCCGCAGCAGGGCGGCAAGCTCCTTGTGCGTGAGGTCTGTGGCCAGGGATTGTACGGCAACCGCACCCTGTCGCGCCAGCCGTCCCCAAGCGTATTCCTCGAGGGTGAGGCGTTCCAGGGTTCCCGTATGCAGCGGCAACACCAGACCCTCGGCTGGCGCGATGACGGCAAAGGCTTGGGTTAATGCCAGGGCGTGCCGTAGGGCCGCGTAGTCATCGGGCAAATTGCCCATGGTTCGCAGATAATGGGCTAGATTGGGAATGGAGTTGGGCATGGCGCTATTTCAACACCCGTCATTCCCGTTCCATACATGGCCGAACTTCGCCATGAGTGCGCCGGCCTGCCGGCACCACTCTGCAATCAGGCGATCCATCAGGGCGCTAACCTCCGCTGCTGGGCGTTTGAGCGCGGGCGCGAGCGCCTCGAAAACGCGTGCGGGGAAATCCGCGGCGGATGGTGGGCGCCAACCATGCGCCACTTTGAGCGCGAGGCTCTGCGCCCAGAAGGCCTGTGCGAACCATTCCAGGTCGGCGCGGTTGAGTTCGATGCCGTAGACGTCGAGCGTGCGCACAAGGAGGTCATTCGCATCCAGCGTGATGCCCTTCCCCTCCTCGCTGAAGATGACGAAGGTGAAGGCGCATTGGGAGAGCACGTTGCCCAGAATGCCGAAGCATTCGCGTTGCAGCATCTCCTGAATGACGTTACGGAAGAGCGTTTCGATTGCATCAGGTGGCATATCAGGCGTGAGTGTGCCGGGGATTTTGTAGATTTGCCCTGAATAATGCCCGAAGAAACGCGAGAAGGGCATGAGGAAGGTCCACAGTGCGTTAGCGTGACCTGGGTTGCCGAGCGTCCCCGCACCACAGGTAAAGAGCCGGTCTTGTAGCATGGGGTATCGTTCTGCAAGTGCCTGTGGTCCATTGCCCAGGGCGCGTAGGGCGGGCGCGGGATTCACGTCTGTGAGCGCTGTGACAGCACGCTCCGCTGCCTCCAGGTTGCTAAAATACGCGGGCAAGCTCCGCAGCCCGGCGGGGAGGTCTTCCGGCGGGATGAGACCCGCTTCGACTCCCTCGAAGAGCGCCGCCAATCCCACTCCCATATCCATGATATCGCAACCCAGTTGCTCCAGGGGCACGATCAGGCGACGATCCACTTCCTCCAGCAGGCGCAAGCGTCCCTTGAGGTTGTCTTCCTCGGGCTGCAGGTCGAGCATGGCGAAGATGGCGTAGGTCGGTTCGAAGTCATCGAGAAAGCGATCGCGCCCGCCGGGAGCGTAATCCACATCCACCCAGTGCCAGTGCCGGCAGTTGACCTGGCACCAGTGGCAACCGGTCTGTCCGGTACGGTTGGCGAGAAGCAGCTTGCGCGCGCCAAGATCGGCGAGGGCGTAGCCGAGGCGCTGCGCGTTGCGGGCAGGCAGGGTGGGGTTTGCGCCGCTGCCGGTGGCATAGAGTTTTGTGACGGTGCCGCCATCGCGGGAGGAGAGGCGCGCACCGTAGCGTTCCAACAGTGGGCGCAGTTCGCGCTCCCGCAGTTCGCGGAAGGCCTCGGCATGCGGACCCAGGGCTTGCTCCAGCGTGAGTGGGGTCCCGTGCAGCACCAACGCCGCCGCAAAGTGGGCGAAGACATGCCCGGCGCCGCCGCGCCCGGCGTGATAAAGACCCTCGACGGCGAGATTGGCGGTGCGATAGTCTAACCGCGCGCCGCGCCCCAGCGTGAGGATGCTGCCGTTTTCAACTTGCCCCGCGAGCTCGCATGCCAACAGGTGGTAATAGGCGTTGCGCTGCCCGGCGGGCAGGCCGGCGGCAGATTTCCATTCCAGCGTGAGATTGGGCGTGCGCCCGGAGATGACGAGATAGGTATCCGCAGCGGTGAGGGGGGCGGATTCACCGGTGAAGACGATGGCATCCAGACCGAGGTTGAGCAACTCCGCGGCGGCGCGACCGCCCACAAAACTGTAGTGGGGTACACCGGTCAACGGTGAGAGATAGCCTACCGTGAGCTTGTTCCCGGCGAGGAAGGGCAGTGGTCCCCGCGCCAGGATGAGTGCGTGCGGGTCCTCGCGCAGCAGGTACTGGCACAGCGCTTCTCCGCCGAGGAGGGTCGTATCCTCGCGGGGGTCACTGCCCGCTTGCCCGGCGCGCAGCGTCCGCAGCCAATAGCGTCTTGCGGCGGGGTCGAGCATAAGGATGCGAATCGGTTTCTGTTGCATAGGTTACCTTATGACCCTCTTCTCCCCCAATGGGGTCGGTAATCCGGGTCATCGCCGAAGAAGTCGCCTACCTCTGTGGGGGCAAGGACGCGGATGGCAGCATCGCCGCCCATCGGGCAGTTGTGTTCGCAGATGCCACAGCCGATGCAGAGCTCTTTGACCACGTAGGGCATCTGGATGGTGATACGTTCGCTTTGAGCATTGTAGACCTCGGCTTCGTAGAGCCAGATGGCTTTATGCGGCACGGGGCAGGCTTCTTCGCAGACGATGCAGGGGATATTGTGTGCCCATGGCAGGCAGCGACTGCGGTCCACGCGCGCCAGACCTATCGGGGTGGTCTGTTTAGTCGCCAGGTCCAGGCGCGGAATCGCACCCGTGGGACAGACCTCACCGCAGGCGTTGCAGCGGTAGTTGCAGTAGCCCAGGCGCGGCACCAGGCGCGGCGTGAGTACATTGAAGACGCCGCCCTCAAAGAGGCTTGGCTGCAAGCCTTGTGTGGGACACACACGGATGCACTCACCGCAGCGGATGCACAGGCTCTCGAAATCGGTGAGGGTTGCGCCGGGCGGTCGAAGCATCTCGGCGGGTTCGCGCTTGTTGACCGGCTCAACACCGGCGACTGCCACGCCGAGCGCCGCCGCTCCCAGACCCGCGAGCACGGTCCGTCGCTGCGGGTCGTAATCGTGCAGCGGTGCGGGCTTCCAGGCGGGGAGCTGCCAGCGAAAGGCGACGCCCTCGCGGGTGCAATCCACGATGCAATCGTAACAGACGATACACTCGGCAGGGTCGCTGCGGTAGCCCTCGCGCGGGTTGATGGTTCCGGTAGGGCAATCGCCGCTGCACAAGGCGCAAGCAGCGCAACCTCCGCTCACCTCCCGCCGCACCAGGGAGAGCTTGGAGAGCAGTCCCAGCAAGCCACCGAGCGGGCAGAGGTAGCGACACCAGAAACGCTCAGTCCACCAGTTGAGAGCTACAATTGCGACAAAAAAGAGGAAGATGGGCACGACAAGGTTGAAGTAAGAAGATACATCCCGGAAGATGGGGAAGATAACACTGCTGTGGATTGCGTCCAGCGCATCCCATAGAGCATCAAATTGGTAGAGGAAGGCTTCGGCTTCGTAGATGAGGAAGCGCAGCGCAGGCAGGATGACCATCCCGGTGGTGCGAGTCATAATCGTGATGGGGTCGAGAAAGAGCAGGCTCTGGTTGCCGAAGAGGGCTGCGAAGAGGATGATGAAGAGCAGTAGATATTTGACGCGGCGCCATTTCTCTGCCGGGGCTTGAAGTCGCGGCGCGGAGCGTCGCAGTGGTTTGCGGGAGGAACCGCGTTTACGAGGCGCGAGCCATTCCAGTACCGTACCGAAAGGGCAGAGCCAACCACACCACACGCGCCCAAAGACGAGGGTCAGCACCACCGTGAACGCGGCAAGCCCCAACCCGGGAATCAGCGCTCGCCCGGCAAGCGTTGCCGTGAGCGCGACGAGTGGGTCGAGGCGGTAGAAGAAATCCGCCCATGCGCGCTGTGGGTTGAGAAAGGTAGCGTAGATGAAGAAAAAGAGAAAGAGTGCAAGCGCCAGAATCTGGACAATCTGACGAAGACGACGCCAGGTTTGTGGTTTCATAGCCTACACCGCAAGCTCTTCTATCGTTAGCGCGCCCAGGTCGAGTGAGCCTAGCCCCATTTCGGCAGCGGCTTTGATGAAACCGATGTCCTCGGGTGCGAAATCAAAGAGTGTGGCGCCGTAGGCATCTGCAGCGACGGGGTCATGACTGGCGATGACGGTGTTGGTCAGGCGTACATCGTCGAGATTGCCGCCGGTAGGTCCACCGCGCATCAGCGTGCGCACGGCATCCACCACGGTGAGTTGCGGGCGGATAGCGCTCAGCAGGTCGGCGATGCGCTGGTGGATGCGGGTATGCAATCTGCCGGGATTCTGTGCCACGCCGATGAGATTCTTCGCACCGAGGGTGAGTTGCGTCAGATTGTGGTGTTTGGCGATCGGCACATTGATGACCAGGTCGGCGCGGAATAGCTCCTGGTAGAGCTCCCACTTCTTGATATCGCGTCCATCGGGGATTGCGGTCTCGCGGAACTTGTGCGGACTCATCAGTTCCATCTCCCCACCCGCGGCAGCGACGGCGGCGGCAATGCCGCTACGCTCGTAGGCACTTTCGGCGCTGCCTCCGAAGGGCATATCCATCACACGCACGCGCCGTGCGCCCGCGCCCAATGCCATCCGCACCAACGCGGCGACGACCTCAGGATTGGTGGTCGCACCGTATTCGGTGGGGTAGTAATCGGTGCAGATATTGGGCTTGATGATAACGTCTGCGCCAGAATTTACGAAGCGCTCCATGCCGCCAAGCGCGGCGAGGGCTGCCATCGTCAGTGCGGCGGGATCGGCGCCCCGTGCCACAGCGAGATAGGCGGCGCCGCGAGGGGTGGGGGTGGGCGCGGGGGGTGCTGCGGTTGTGGGTTCCGCGGTGGCGTCAGCGGTGGCGGAGGACGGGGTTTCGGTTGCGGTGGGCGGTCGGGAAGTGGCGGTGGGGTCTGGCGGCGGTGGTGTCGTAGGGGGCGTGGGTTCGGGTGTTGGGCGCATTCCACATGCGGTCAGTATGGCGCCCGCGCCTGTTGCGGCTAACCACTGTAAAAACCGGCGTCGTGTCCAACGATATTGTTGGGTGTCCATAGGTTCACCTTTCTAAAATGCGCCGTAATTATTTGGAAGCTGTCCGAATATTCATCTCAGTTCATGCTTTGCGCCTAAACGTGCGGTTCTGAGGTTTTGGCTTACAGCTGCCGCAAAGCCAGGCTCACTACCGCAGCCCATGGCATGGATTTGAACTCGCCCGCATCGAGAGCGGCTTCGACTTCTTCGCGACTGAGGAATAACAGCTGTTGTTCCTCCAGGTCGTCGGCATGGATTTCTGCGCTGGGAATAGCGTCTTGCGCGAGGAAGAAGTGGGCGTTGCCTGCTCCCCGGTTGCCATCCACGGAGTATTTTCCCAGAAAGCGCCATGTGGGGGCGGTATAGCCGGTTTCCTCCAGCAGCTCGCGTTGTGCTGCCGCCAGGGCTTCTTCACCCGGCTCGAGATAGCCGCCCACCACTGCCAGCGAAGTGCCCTCAACAGAGTATTTCGTTTGCCTGAAGCAGAGAAAACGGCCCTCGACCGTCACGGCGACCACATTGATGTAATCAGGCGTGATGATCCAGGGCCATTCCTCAATAATACGCCCATCAGGCAGTGCTACGGTGTGGCCTTCCACCGTGAGGAAGCGTCCACATTCCAATAACGTCCGTCGTGCGAGCGTTTTCCAGGGTTGCATGGTTAGAATGGGCGCGTTGCAATCCCTGCCAGATAGCCAAAGCGGGCTTTGAATTGCTCAACCGAGAGATTTGTCTGTGCTGCCAGACGCTGCCACAGGGCTTCGTCGTTGGCATGTTGCGGCTTGAGCCGAATCTGGAATTTGAGCGAGGATTGATAGGCGAAGGAATCAATCCGCACTTTGCGCACTGTTGTACGCCCGGTTTCCGGGTCCATCATGTCCTCGAAGGGCAGCGGGATGACACGGTCATCGGCGAGTGCGATGATGGCATCGCTGCCGCCATCGAGCAGGAAATCCACGGCGGCTTCACCCAGGCTGCGGGTGTAGTCAATATCGTAGGCGATGGGGGGGGCGCAGCGCATCTCATAGCCTAAATCGAGGTTGACAATGCCGACGTTGACGCCAATCTCCTTGAGTTGATCTCGCAGGGTGCGTTTGACGATGTCGGAGAAGTTGATTTCGGAGAGGCGAATGTGCCCGTGCGCATCGCGCTCCACCGTTTTGAGATCTTCCAAGTCATCAGGTTCGATTTCCTCAACTACGCCTTCAGCGACCAACGCCACACCATAGGGCTTGTGATCTGCCATCCGCATGAGCATCGAGGTACACAGGATATCCACAACTTCCTGCAGGCGAATGCGGCGCCCTTCCCATTCCTCGGGGATCAGTGTGATGGTCACTCCGGCGCCTTTGCCAATACCCATTGCCAGGTGCCCGGCTTTGCGACCCATGGTGACGACCAGGAACCAGCGTTGTCCGGTGAGTGCGTCCTCCATGATGTTCATCATCACGCGCGCTCCCACCTCGCGGGCGGTCTCGTAGCCGAAAGTTGGCACGCCGTAGGGTAGGGGTACATCGTTATCAATGGTCTTGGGAACGTGCACGGTTTGAATGGGAGACCCCTGTTCCCGTGCAAATTTGGAAACCCGATAAGCTGAAAATGCCGTATCATCCCCGCCGATGGAGACCAGGTAACCCACTCCAGCATCGAGTAGAGTTTGCACCGTTGCCTGCATGGCTTCAGGAGATTTGCTTGGATTTGTGCGTGCCGTATGCAGAATCGAACCGCCGCGCAGGTGGATACGACTGACATCGCCGATACTCAGTTGTAAGGCTTTGAGTTCGCCCTCGACCAGATGGGTATAGCCATCGAGAATGCCCAGAACTTCCAATCCGTTGTTGATGGCTTCGATGGTCACGGAATGGATGACGCCATTGATGCCGGGGGCAGGCCCTCCGCCGACCACGATGGCTAATTTCTTGCGATCTTCCTGTGCAGTCATGTTGTCTCCTTTTCTTGCTTCAAGTTTGCAGGCGTGGCATTGCCACGGAACCAATTAGGGTAAAGGCTGTGGGCTAGACAGCCTTCAAACTGAATTATAGATGTTTTGTGAATTGTTTCAAGTGCACGGTGGCACTGGGCACTCGGTTTGCCCATCCTGGCAATTCAACTACAATCGTGATTGATCGTTGGTGAAGAGGCGTTGGCATGTCGCAAGAACGGATTGTTCGGACCAAACTCATATCGCCCCAGCTGCACCGGCGTACTCTGGAACGCCCGCGTGTATTGAATAAGCTGCACGAGGCGCTTGATTACCGCCTGACTATCGTGCAAGCCGGGACAGGCTATGGCAAGAGCACTGCTCTGGCAGCGCTGGCGCAGGCCAGTGTTACTTTGGCCTGGTACCACCTTGAGCGCGAAGACGCAGACCCTTCGGTCTTTCTCCTGCATTTGTTCCACAGTTTTCACGAGGCGCTTCCCAATCTTACGGATACCCCACTGGCAGCACTGGAAGGTTTTGCCGGATATGCGCCCGAATCTGGCGTAGCATTCGTGGATTTGCTGATCAATGCTTTGATGGAGGAGGGGCAGGCGCCGATCGTCCTGGTCCTTGACGATGTGCACCGGTTGCATACCGCGAAGGACCTGCTGGCATTGCTGGATCGCTTGATTGCCTACGCGCCCGCACGCTTGCATGTCATTCTCTCGACCCGTTATCCCCTGGACCTACCCTCATTGCTTGCCTGGCGTGTTAAGGGCGAGGTGCTGGAAATCGGTCAGGCGGAGCTGGCGTTTACACCCGAGGAAATCGGGGCGCTTTTTCGCGAAAAATATGATTACAATCTTGCGCCGGAAGTGCTCGATGCGATTGTCAGCAAAACCGAGGGGTGGGCGATTGCATTGCAGTTATTGTGGCAGGGGGTGCGCACTGGCGCTGTGGCTGAGATTCCTCGAGCCTTGGAACGGCTTTCTGGCCCCGACCAGCAGCTGGTTGCCTACCTGGCACAGGAGATCCTGGAGCAACAGTCTGCTGAACTGCAATCGTTCCTGGAAGTCACAGCTGTGCTTCGTGAGATGAACGCACCGATTTGTGATTGCCTTCGCGGCGCTCCAGATAGCGCACATCTGTTGCGTCTATTGTTGGAGAACAGCTTGTTCATTCTCGATTTGGGCGATGGGCAATATCGCTATCACCATCTTTTTCGCGAGTTTCTCTTGCGGCGTCTCGAACCTATATCAGCCCAACGCTATCATCACCGAGCGGCAGAGTGTTTTCAACGATATGGTGATATGGAATCTGCTGTTGAGCATCTGCTAGCGGCTGGAGCCTTTGAGGATGCTGCGGTGGTGCTCAACACACTTGGGCATTTGATGGTTCGTGCTGGGCGCCTGGATCGGTTATTGGGGTGGCTCAACGCGTTGCCGCCTTCTATATCACAGCCCCATCCCCGGTTGCTGGCGTATTGGGGTGATATTGCTCGGCTGCGCAGTCGCTTTGCAGAAGCTCTCGGCTGGTACCGGCAGGCAGAGCAGCGTGCCCGGCAGGTAAGCGATGGTGTAGCTTTGGGACAGGCGTTGCGCGGGCAAGCGCGGGTCTACCTGGATACGGTGGATCCAAGTCAGGCGGAGAGCATTCTCCAGGAAGCCCTGCGTGTTTCAGATGGGCAGGAAGATCGCGAGACCCGTGCCAATCTCCTGGAATTGATGGCGGAAAACCGGCTGAATCTGGGACGTCCTGCGGAAGCCCAGGGTTTACAAGCGCAGGCGCGCGCCTTGCGTGAAGAGGGACCCGGCGAGGATGAAGTGGCGGTGCGGGTGATGTTGCGCACGGGACGCCTGGAACAGGCACGTCAGGTGCTGGAACGGGGAATTGAGCACGAACGCCATGATCCGGTAAACCGCCCGCGCGCGCATCGAGAGACTCTGTTGTTGCTCTCGCTAATCCTCTCGCTGCAAGGCGAAGGGACAGCCGCGTACCGTTATGCTCTCGAGGGCACCGAGCGTGGGCGTGCGCTGCATTCTCCTTTCATCACTGCGGTAGGTTATATGCGCCAGGGACATGCCTGGTTGTTGCTCAACGACTCTCGTAGCTATGAAGAGGCTTGCCGTTGTTTCCGCGAGGCGATTCGTTGGAGTGATAGGCTGGCTGTGCCGCGCCTGCGGGTGGAAGCCTATTGGGGGCTCACACGGGCACATGGTTTCCACGGGGTTTTGGATGGGGCTGAGCGTGCGGCGGCGCAGGGCATTTCTCTGGCTGAGCAAGCAGGTGATGCCTGGATTGGGGCATTGATTCGCGTCTCTTTGGGCGCGACCTATGTGCTGGCACGGAAAGCCGATCTGGCGGCTGAGTGGTTAGCACAGGCGCTCAATGTCTTTCATGAGTGTGGGGATACCTACGGGCAAGCGTTTACGCGCTTGTGGCAGTGTCTGCTGTGGCAGGAGACGGAGGATACCCTCAGGTTGACGCGTGGTCTGGAAGTGTTATTGCGATTGGTTCGTGAACAGCACTATGAGGGCTTGCTGATTCAGCAGACCTTGCTGGGACCACGCGATCCTCGCCGAATTATTCCCTTGCTTCTCTATGCCTGGGAGTCCGACATCGAGCGGGCTTTTGTCGGAGAATTGTTGGCGCATTGGGGTATAGCGGGGGGCGCGTTCCATCCCGGTTTTCAGCTCCGGGTGCAGACTTTGGGTGCTTTCCGCGTGTGGCGTGGCTTGGAAGAGGTGGGACCTCAGGAATGGCGTCGTGAGAGCGCTCGGCAGCTGTTTCAACTCCTGTTGGGTTACCGGAGGCAGTTGCTCGAACGCGATCAGATTCTTGAATTGCTGTGGCCTGGTCAGGAGCCTGAGATTGCGTTGCGCGATTTCAAGGTGGCTCTCAGCACCGTTTTCAAAGTGCTGGAGCCAGAGCGTAAAGCTAACGCTCCCTCGGCTTTCATTGTGCGTGAGGGCACCCTTTATGGATGGCGTGCCGGTGCGGATGTGCTGCTGGATTTAGAGCAGTATGAGCAGGCTATTGCCACCGGTGATGCGCTGTGGGGACATGATTCTGAGGCTGCTCTGGTGCAGTACCGGATCGCTTTGGCGCTCTATCAGGGGGATTACTTGCAGGAATACCCCTATGCCGAGTGGGCGGTAGAAGAGCGCGAACGGTTGCGCGGGCTTTATGTTCGCACGGCGGAGCGCCTGGCGCAGGCGCTCGCGGCGCGTGGCGTGTGGGCGGAGGTCATCGAGGTCTGCGAGGCGCTGTTGTTGCGCGATAATTGCTGGGAAGAAGCCTACCGCCTGTTGATGATAGCACAGGCGCGTCTGGGAAACCGTCCCCAGGCTTTGCGTGCCTATCAACGCTGTGTAGAAGTCTTGCGCGAGGAGCTGGACGTGGCGCCATCTGAGGAGACGCTGCAGGTGTATGCAACAGTGAATGTGGATTGAGACTGCGTTAATCAACGCTCTCGCGCTATAAATGTGATTTCTGGTTGCCTCGCCTAAGAGCGAGGCTTTTTGTTGCCTGATACTACCCGCATGTTTATCAGCCGTGTAACTTTCTGGTAACTTCTGTTTGGTATGATGTTAAGGTACCTATAGAATCGAGAGCAGTGGTTCTCCATCACCTGCTCATCTACCATTATTTTGAGGAGGCAAGAGATGCGCTTGAAGGATAAGGTTACCCTCATCACCGGCGGGGCGTCGGGCATCGGTAAGGCTGCCGCCGAGACCTTTGCCCGGGAAGGCGCGAAGGTCGTCATCTGCGATGTCAATGAAGAAGCTGGCAAGGCGTTGGTTGCGCAACTTGGCAACGATGCAACGTTCTACAAAGTGAACGTAGCCGACCGGCAGGAAGTGCAGGCATGGGTGGACGATGTCGTCGCGCGTTACGGACATGTGGATGTGCTGATCAATAACGCAGGCATTACCCGTGATGGGCTCTTCGTCAAGATGAAGGACGGCGAGCTCGTCAAGCAAATGGAAGAAGCGGCTTTCGATCTGGTGGTGGACATCAACCTCAAGGGCGTCTTTAACTGCGCGCAATCTGTAGCGCCCTATATGATCAAGCAGGGCGCCGGTGTGATTCTCAATGTTTCCTCCGTTGTGGGCTTATACGGCAACTTTGGGCAGACCAACTATGTCGCTACTAAATCAGCCGTCATCGGGATGACCAAGGTATGGGCGCGCGAACTGGGTCGTTTTGGCGTCCGGGTCAATGCCATTGCGCCGGGCTTCATTGCGACCGAGATGGTGCAGAAGATGCCGGAGAAAGTGCTTGAAGATATGAAAGCCAAAACCCCCTTGGGTCGCCTGGGCAAACCCGAGGATATCGCTAATGCTTTCCTGTGGCTTGCCAGCGATGAAGCTGCTTATGTCCATGGGACGACGATCAGTGTAGATGGCGGGATTGTGATTGGAACGTAGGCAGGCAGGTAATAAGGAAATAAGCAGCAAGGAAAGACCCTGTTTCTGCAGGCCCACTTGTACCTATTGCCTTGGATATGCATTCCACCACAGGAGAAAGAATGATGACCCGACACGCGACGATTATTGGTACGGGACGTTGCGTCCCACCCATTGAGATGAGTAACGAGAAATACGCAGCGCTGCTGGCGGAGACCAATCCCAAACTGGCTGAGGTGGTGGGCAAGTTTGAGGCGAGCAGCAACATCAAAACGCGTTGGTATGCGCCTGACGATTGGGCGACCTCTGACCTGGCGGTCGAGGCGGGGAAGGATGCGCTTGCCGATGCGGGCATCAGACCCGAAGATGTGGATTTGATCATTCTGGGCACCGATAGCCCGGATTATGTCACCCCTGCAACCTCTGTGGTTGTGCAGCACAAGCTCGGCGCGGTGAACGCCGGCACTTTTGATGTGGGTTGCGCCTGTGCTTCGTTCCCTACGGGGCTGAATATCGCCTCCGGGTTGTTAGCGACCAACCCTCATATGAAATACGTCCTCGTCATCGGCGCTTATATGATGCACAAGCTCGCCGATTGGCAGCACGATGTGATGGCTTTCTTCTATGGCGATGGCGCCGGCGCCGCAGTCCTCACTGCTGCTGACAAACCTGGTTTCGTAACTTCTACGTTCTTTGCGGATGGCTCTTATCACAAACACTGGGGCATCTATTCCGGCGGAACTTTTGAACCGGCAACGCCCGAAAGTGTTGCGGCGGGTCGCACCAAGGTGCGTCTCATCCAGGCATTTCCCCCCGAAGTCAATAACGTTGGTTGGCCCCAGCGCGTGCGAGAGCTTGTGGCGAATGGCGGCTTTGCCATCGAAGACGTAGATATGATCATCTTTACGCAGGTGCGTTACAACAGCATCGAACTGGTGATGGGTGAGCTGGGATTGCCGTTGAGCAAGGCGCACTGGATTATGGATAAATGGGGCTACAGTGGCTCCGCATGTTTGCCGATGGCTTTCGATGACGCGCGCAAACAGGGCAAGGTTAAGTCCGGCGACCTGGTGCTCTTCATCGGTTCCGGTGTGGGTTACAACCAGGCAGGTTCAGCTTTTATCATGCCGTAGGTCAGAGTTTGGGGTCACGAGCTCCGACACTGTCTCCTGACTTTTGACTGAGGGGGTGCTATGAATTTCAAATCCATGTACGCCGAAAAACTGATCTCCATTCCCGACGCTGTAGGGATGTTGCGTTCCGGGCAGCGAGTGGTTGCGGCGATGTGCGCCTCGGAGCCGGTGGGATTGCTCTCGAACCTTGAGCATCATGCCGACTGTTTGGAAGATGTCCACGTTTTCATGTGTTTACCGATGCGCCAGTACGGCTTTTATACGAAGCCGGAGATGGCGGGGCATTTCTTCCTCGAAAACTGGTTTTACGGTGTGCCCGACCGCAAAGCGCATCCGTTGGGTATGGTCTCTTATGTTCCCAACAATCTCCACCGTGCCGGCAGTGACCGCATCCATGCGGGAGGGCTGAATGTCTTTTGGGGCACGGCAACCCCGCCCAATGACCGGGGCATTATGTCCCTTTCAACCTCATTGGTCTTCGAGCGGCAATTGCTGGATGCAGCGGACCTCGTAGTTTTGGAAATCAACCCCAACCTGCCGTGGACGCTCGGCGATACGCAGATTAGCTTGCGGGATGTGGATTATGTTGTGGAGCACGAGACCTCTCTGGTCACGCTGGCTTCTATCGAACCGGCGGATGTGGAGGCCACCATCGGGCATTACATCGCCGATCTTATCGAGGATGGCGCCACTATCCAGCTGGGTATCGGGGGCATCCCCAACGCGATTGCCCAGAGCCTTTATGAAAAACACGATTTGGGTGTCCACACCGAGATGTTCACCGATGGTATGGTGGATCTCTTCGAGGCGGGTGTGATAACCGGGCGAAAGAAGACGCTATGGCCCAACAAACTGGTCGGCGCCTTTGCGCTGGGCACACAGAAGCTCTACGACTTCATTCATAACAACGTGGCTGTGGAATTCCAGCAGGGAAAGGTGACCAACGACCCTTATGTGATGGGGCGCAATACCAAGATGGTGAGTATCAACACCGCGCTGCAGGTGGATGTGCTGGGGCAGGTTTGCTCGCAGAGCATTGGTAGCCGGCACTTTAGCGGCACCGGTGGGCAGCTGGATACCCATCGCGGCGCGCAGATGTCACCCGGTGGACGGGGAATCATCGCGCTGCGCTCCACAGCGAAAGATGGGACGGTCTCGACCATCGTGCCGCAGCTCAGCGTGGGCGCGGAAGTGACCGTGCCTTCCCAGGATGTGGATACTGTGGTGACTGAGTTCGGCGTTGCTGAACTACGCGGGCGTTGCCTGCGCGATCGTATGGCAGCATTAATCGGCATTGCCCATCCGGATTTCCGCCCCTGGTTGAGGGAAGAAATCAAGCGCTTGGGCATGTAGCTATTTTCGAATGTAAGTTGGGGACGGATTTGCCCACTTTTTCTCTCAGGAGGCAATCATGAGTGACATTCTGGGGAAATGGGAACAACCTGCAGGGCAGCCTTTTGCAGGCTTGTGGTTTGAGTTTAGGGCGGATGGAAGCTTCCAGGCAGCTCTGGAATCCATGGGCATTTTCTCCGGCGGGACGTACACTGCCGCCGATGGCAAACTTGATATGGATCAAACGGAGCACACCTTGGGGCTTTTAGGGAAATTTGAGGGTCTATACGCCATTGAGGGTGATACGCTCACCATGGCGCTTAACAATCCCGGCGAAGCCTGCCCTGCGAACTTTAACCATCCGAACACGCGGCTCTATAAGCGCATCGGTTGAGAGTCGCTGCGGCGTTGCCCAATTTACTGTTTTTAAGCCGTAGCATTTTAGCGAAAGGAGAACATGATGGACAAGCCCATGCCTTTGCCTGGTGTGACAGTTCGCATGGTGGAGACGCCGCGTCTGGAACAACACGTCTATTTCTCCGGACCGGAGGATGGTATCCCGGTCATTTTCCTGCACGGCAATTTCTCTGCGGCGCTCTATTGGGAGGAAACCATGCTCGCGTTGCCGGCAGGTTATCGCGGCATCGCGCCCGACCTGCGCGGCTATGGTTGGACTGAGGATAAGCTTGTAGATGCTACACGCGGAATGCGCGATTGGACCGATGATCTGATCGCGTTGATGGAAGCCCTGGGTATCGAGACGGCGCACTTTGTGGGGTGGTCTATGGGTGCGGGCATTCTCTATCGCTTCATCGCAGATCATGCTGCGCGCGTGCTCTCGGCTACCTTCATCTGCCCGGTCTCGCCCTATGGTTTTGGCGGCACTAAGGACATCGAGGGGTATTCATGCTACGATGATTTTGCCGGTTCTGGCGGCGGCGTGGTCAACCCTACCTTTGTGCGACTGATCAAGGAGGGTGATCGAGGAACGGGCGATCCCAATTCGCCGCGCAATGTCATCAATGCTTTCTATTACAAACCGCCGTTCCAGGCTGCGCGGGAGGAGGATTTCCTCACCGGAGCGTTGATGGAGAAGACCGGCAGCGACCGTTATCCCGGCGACTTCATCCCATCGCCCAACTGGCCCAACGTGGCGCCGGGTGTTTGGGGACCGGTGAATGCCTGGTCGCTCAAGTATACCGGGCAGGATGCGCTGGACTTTCTGGCAGCAACACCCAAACCGTCTATCCTCTGGGTGCGCGGCGATAGCGACATGATTGTGGGCGATATGTCTATGTTCGATTTCGGCGCCTTGGGGAAGCTCGGTTTTATCCCCGGTTGGCCCGGTGACGAGGTATATCCTCCGCAGCCTATGGTGAGCCAGACCCGGGCGGTGCTGGAACGCTACGGTGCTTATGAAGAGCAGGTTATCGAGAATACCGCGCATAGCCCGCATATTGAGAAACCAGCAGAGTTCAATGCGCTGTTTCATGCGTTTATCAAGAAGTAGAGGAGTAGGGAGCAAAGAAGGTCGTTTCAATTCCTACTCCCTACTCCCGATTTGACGAGATACCTATGCCATCAATAGAAGTCAATCATACCAGACTCTACTATGAGCTGCACGGACCCGAGGATGCTCCCGTTGTGGCTTTGATCAACGGCGTGTTGATGAGCACTCCCAGCTGGGGGTATCAGACTCCAGTGCTGGCGCAACGCTATCGGTTCTTGCTCCACGATTGCCGCGGGCAGGGGCAGTCCGAACATCCTGCGGCACCGTATTCGATGCAGCAACACGCGGATGACCTGGTTGCGTTGATGGAAGCTCTGGGGATCGAGCGTGCACATATCGCGGGCATCTCCTATGGCGGCGAAATCGCGCAGCTGTTGGGAATTCACTACCCGGAGAAAGTGCGCTCGCTCTTTCTCTCCTCGACCGTAAGTGAGATTCACCCGCTGTTGCGCGCCAAAATTGAGGCGTGGATGGCTGCGGCAGAGCGGCGCGACGGCGCAATGCTCTATCGCGCCTCGGTTGCCGACAATTTCAGCGAACCCTGGTTGGCAGCGCATTCAGGTTGGGCGGAAGCCTCCATCCCGCGTTACGAGAAACTGGATTTTGACGCCGTGCTGAACCTTTGCCGGGCCTTTTTGGACATTGACTGGACGGCGGAACTGCACCGCATCTCCGCGCCGGCGCTGGTTGTGGTGGGCGAGCTCGACACCCTCAAGCCGCTTACGCCATACAGTCGCTTGCTGGTGGAGCACATTCCCGGTGCGCAACTGCTCATTCTGGGCGGCGCCGGACACGCCTGCTGCATTGAAACGCCGGGAACCTGGAATGCAGCGTTGTTGGGATGGCTGGAGCTTTGTGCCTAGCCATGGATGTCTGTTGTCGTTGGATTAAGATTCCAGGCTTTGGATTCTGACTCGCGACTCGAAACTAATCAAACGGAGGACCTATGACGAATCGCAAACTCGGTCGTGGCGTCGCGGTCATCGGGGCAGGGATGAGCAAATTTGGCGCTTTCCCAGGCCTCGCGACCCGTGACCTCTTTGTGGATGCCTTCAAAGAAATGCTGGCATCCGTTGATAAGGGCTTTGATGCCCGGGATATCGAGGCGCTCTACATCGGCAACTTCAGCAGCGACCTCTTCGAGGGGCAGGCGCACGTGGCGCCGATTATGGCTGATTGGGTGGGCCTGACGCCGCGCCCGGCAACGCGGATCGAGGATGCGTGCGCCAGCAGCGGCGTGGCGCTCCGCGAGGGTATTATCGCTATTGCTTCTGGCTTGTATGATATGGTGCTTGTCGGTGGCATCGAGAAGATGACGGACCTGCCCACGGCGCGCGTCACAGACACGTTGGCGACCGCTGCTGATGTGACCTATGAGACGCCGGCAGGTTTTACTTTTCCGGGGCTGTATGCCTCAATGGCGACGGCTTATATGGCAGCCTACGGCGCTCCTGTGGAAGCCTTTCTGCGTGTGGGATTGAAGAATCATGAGCATGGCGCCCTCAACCCCAAGGCGCAATTTGGCCAGCGCATCGGCGATATCATGGAAGCGCGTAAAGCTAGCGCTGCGAAGAAGGGCAAGCCTATTCCCACCTGGGAGGATGAAATGGCTTTCCTCAGGGATGAGCGTGCTAACCCCACCATTGCCTGGCCTATGCGCCTCTATGATTGTTCGCCGATTTCGGATGGCGCGGCAGCTGTGCTCTTGGTGAGCGAGGATCTGGCGACCCGGTTCAGCAGCGCACCACTCTACGTGGTGGGTTCGGGGCAGGCTAGCGATGGCGCTACCCATGATCGCCCTATCCTCACGGGTATACCGGCGGCGCAACGCGCAGCGCAGATGGCTTACGCCATGGCCGGCATTAGCCCTGCGGACATCGCTCTGGCGGAGGTACACGATTGTTTCACTATTGCGGAGATCATGGCGACCGAAGACCTGGGCTTCTTTGCGCCAGGTGAGGGTTGGAAAGCCGCTATGGAAGGTCGCACGACGCGGATGGGGGATCGCCCCATCAATGTTTCTGGGGGTTTGAAGTCTAAGGGGCATCCGGTCGGCGCTTCGGGCGCCGGGCAGGTCATTGAAATCTGGAAGCAGATGCGCGGAGAAGCGGGCGCCAGGCAACTGCCAGGGGTGTTGCGCTTCGGACTCACCCACAACGTCGGTGGCACAGGGCAGACTTGCGCTGTCCACATTTTTGAGCGGAGGTAGACCATGAGCGAGATATCCTTCACTGGCACAGCGTTCTATGAATTTTTGAAGGAGCACAAGCTCATGGGGTCTCGTTGCCCTCACTGTGGGGCAGTTTATGCCCCGCCCCGCCAGATTTGCCCCACCTGTCTTACGGCAGACCTGGAATGGGTGGAGCTCTCAGGTGAGGGGAAACTGGCGAGTTACAGCATCATCGCCATCGCACCGACTGCGATGCTTGAGGCTGGCTATGGACGCGAGAACCCTTATTGTTCTGGTGTAGTTGAGCTGGTCGAGGGTCCTCGCATCAGCGCGCAAATCCTTGGGGTGGATGTGGCGCATCCCGAGAATATCGTTATCGGAACGCCGGTTAAAGTCGCTTTCATCGAACGTGGTGAGGGCGAGGCGCGAAAGACGTTTTTAGGTTTTGAGGTGATCGCGTAGCCGCAAACGCCTTCGCGTGCGAAGCCTTCACCTGTGAGTGTTCACTGAGATTGTGATTCTGAAGTCGTGATTTGTAGATTTTAAGGAGGAGATCCATGAAGAAGCTTTCTAGTGTGTTGATGTTGATTGTGTTGTTGGGGGGACTGCTCAGTGCGTGTGTCGAGAAGGTGGAACCAACCGCCACTCCTGCGCCCACGACAGCCGCGCCTACGACGGCTGCGCCGACCGAAGCGGCGCTCGGCGAGGTGTTGAAGATCGGGCAGATCTCTATGCTTTCCGGTGTGATGGCGCTTTATGGCCAACAGCAGACCCGTGGCTTTGAGCTGGGTTTGGAGTATGCCTCTGGGGGGAAGCAGGATGCACAGGGGCGCTGGATTATCGCGAATCGCCCGGTGGAAGTGCTTACCCGCGATGATGAGGGCAATGCGGAGAAGGGTGTCGCGGCAGCACGGGAACTGATCGAGAAGGAAGGCGTCGAAATCCTTCAGGGACCGGTCAGCTCGGCGGTGGCGGTGGCGCTGACGACGGTTGCCCAGGAAAACAAGATCGTGCTGATGATTGATCCGGCAGCTTCGGCATTCCCGACCGGACCGAACTTCAATCCCTACGTGTTCCGCACCAGCCGTACGAACTATGATGATGTGCTCGTCATCGCCAAGTACCTGGTAGAGAACGTGGGCGAGAAATTCGCGCACATCGGCGTGGATAACGCTTTTGGGCAGGGTAGCGGTATTGCGCTGGCTTATGCTGTGGAGCAGTATGGTGGACGCGTGGTGGATGATATCTATGCACCGTTCGATACCACCGATTTCACGCCTTACGTTCAACGGGCGATGGACTCCGGCGCGGACTGCCTGTTCCTGACCTGGTCGGGCACGGGCTACGTGACCCTGTTCCAGCAGCTCTCTGACCTGGGTGCACTGGAGGAGATGACTGTAGCCACGGGTTACGGCGATAATGCCTCCTTTGCGGCGGTTTATGGCTCGGCGCTGGGACAGATCGGTCTCAATGTCTACCATTACACTGTACCCGACAATTCAATCAATGATTGGTTGGTCGAGCGGCACATCGAAGAGTACCAGGAGCCACCCGACTTGTTCACCGCTGGTGGTATGGCTTCGGCATTGGCGTTGGCTGCGGCTCTGGAGAAAACTGGCGGCGATGCCAACAGCGAGGCGCTAATCCCGGCGTTGGAGGGGCTCAAGTTCGAGGGACCTAAGGGCACCTACTTCATCCGTCCTGAGGATCACGTCTGCGAACAGCCGATGAACATTCTCAAGCTGGTAAATCTCAATCCGGATCTCAATGGTGATGGCGTCCCGGAGTACGAGTTCTTTGAGACCGTCTACGTCTCTGAGTACGATGAGTTGGGTGTGCCCTGCACGTTGACGGGTGACTACGCGGCCCGTTGCGAGGGCATTGCGGCACGGCAGAGCCAGCAGGCTGAAGAGGAGCCGCTCGGTGAGGTGTTGAAGATCGGGCAGATTTCTATGCTTTCCGGTGTGATGGCGCTTTACGGCCAACAGCAGACCCGTGGCTTCGAGCTGGGCCTGGAATACATGTCCGGTGGGAAGCAGGACGCCGAAGGGCGTTGGATTATCGCGAATCGCCCGGTGGAAGTGCTCACCCGCGATGACGAGGGCAATGCGGAGAAGGGTGTCGCGGCAGCGCGCGAACTGATCGAGAAAGAAGGCGTCGAAATCCTTCAGGGACCGGTTAGCTCGGCGGTGGCGGTGGCGTTGACGACGGTTGCCCAGGAAAACAAGATCGTGCTGATGATTGATCCGGCAGCTTCGGCATTCCCGACCGGACCGAAC
>JAPKMR010000002.1 GCA_026645815.1 Anaerolineae bacterium
TACTGCTAGTTTCTCCTACTTAGACGCTCCCGCAACCCGAACTTTTAGTCTGGACAACGCACTAGAGCCAAATGCAAGAACAAAAACGCGCCTGGAATTGACGCAACGCAGACTTGCGCTTACAATGAAATCCAAAAGTGAACTTTCCTCCAACCTTCAACGTCTTATTTAAAGAAGACCATCCGCCAGGTCCCATCCTGGACTGAGTATCCGTAGCCATGAATAGTTTTGAGGGAGGTTGATCCATGAAACCCTGTACAAAAGACCCATCGCACCTGCTGTTGATCGTGCTAACACTGACATTGATTGTGAGCGGTTGCCAGATTTTTTCTCCGACCACCCAACCATCCCCTGTCACGGAGATGCCGGCGACCCAAGCACCCATTACAGAAGCGCCTGCGACCCAGGCGCCCACCACGGAATCGCCCGAGATGCCGGAGCCTACGTCCGATAAGCCTGAAACGCCCGTTGCTCAGCCGCGCGCGAAATCACTCTTCGCGCCCTACTCTCCCCAACCGGTAAGCGGCACACCTGCACTGGTACAACCGGCAATCGCCCCGGACCTCAGCAACGTGCATGTCCCAATGGTGCTTTCGGACGAGCAACGCGCACGTCTCGCCCGCGATGGGGTCGTTGCAAGTCCCGGATTGCAGGAGAAAGAGTTCTTCATGCTCTATGAGAAAGCCCGCTATGCCAACGTCCCCATCTTCATCACCAGTGATTCTCTACTCCACGTTTATCATCTCATGTTTGACAAGACACTTCGCACGGCAGAAGTGGAGTACTTCTATCCCCTGCTCAAATCGCTCAACCGCGCGCTTATCGAGCAGGTGGATGCACAATACCAGCAATTGCGCGGCGGCCCATGGGAGGATGCGGCACTACGAACCGTCGCCTTCGTCGCTGTAGCGGGAAAAGCCGCCGATACAGACTTTCCCATTCCGGCTTACGCCGCGGAACTTGCCGAAGCCGAATTAGCGCTTATCGAAGCAGCTGACGGAATTCTGTTCTCCCCTATCTTCCCAGGCCTGGATTATGGCGAAGATTACACCCAGTACATTCCCCGTGGGCACTACACCCGCAGCGAGGATTTGCGCGCCTACTTCAAGAGCATGATGTGGTACGGTCGGATGACTTTCCGGCTAGAAACCATGAATTCTGCCGTTGGCGAAGCAGAAACACGCTCCGCGCTGCTGCTGGTGCAGGCGCTGCGCAACACACAAGTTGCAGGACGTCCAGCACTGGACGCGTGGGCTGACCTCTACGACCCTACTGCCTTCCTCGTTGGGCGCAGCGATGATCTCACGGCGCTGGATTACATCCCTGTGATTGATGCGGTCTACGGCGAGAATCCACCGCTCGTGACCCTGGCGGATGACGCCCTACTGCAAAGCTTTATCATGGCGGCTGATGCGCTACCCTCCCCGCGCATCCTCGGGCTGGTTATCGCTGTCACCGATGATGAGACCCAGGCAACTAAGGGGCTGCGCTTTATGGGGCAACGCTTTGTGCCAGATGCTTATATTTTCCGCCAGCTCATCTATCGCAACGTCGGCACCGACGCTGACCGCCGGGGACTCCCCAAGGGGCTTGATGTCTTCGCCGCGATGGGATCCGAACGCGCCTACGAGCTTCTTGACGCCATGGGGGAAACCCACTACGCGAACTATGTCGGTCAAATGGAGAAAATGCGCACCTGGACCAGCAGTCTGACGACCGAGGACTGGGCTGAAACCGTCTACAACACCTGGCTTTACACCTTCTATCCCCTCCTCGAAAAGCCCGGCACAGGAACCCCCACCTTTATGCAATCTAACGCCTGGCTGGACAAGCAGCTGCACACCAGCCTGGGCAGTTGGGCCGAACTCAAACACGATACCATCCTCTACGCTAAACAGACCTACGCGGAGCTGGGCGGCGGCTGGATGCCCACCCCGCCCGACCCACTGCCCGCGCGCGGCTACGTCGAGCCGGTTCCAGAATTCTATGCACGACTTGCCGCTCTGGCAGCGATGACTCGTGATGGGCTTGCCTCACGCAGCTTGTTGGGTGAACAGGATGCCGATAGCCTGACACACATCGAAGAACTCGCACTAGAACTCAAGCAAATGGCGGAAAAGGAGCTCACCGGCGTGGCCCTCACCGAGGAAGAGCATGAACGCATCCGCTATTACGGTGGCGAATTGGAGCATCTAGTCATGGCTTCCGCAGATCAACCAGAAGGCGCTTCCATGGGAACCCCCTATATGGAGGAAGAACCACAAGCCGCCATCATCGCCGATGTCGCAACCGATCCCGATCCACAAGGACTGGGCATACCTGAGCCGGTGGTGCTGGAAGTTGCAGTCGGGCGCATCAACGAACTACACGCGGTTGTCCCACTGATCGAGGAAGATGGAAGCATCCGCCTGCAAGTCGCCAAAGGCGGTATCTTCTCCTATTACGAATTCCCTTGGCCCGCATCCGATCGCCTCACCGATGAGAAATGGCAAAGGTTGCTGGACACCGGTACAGCACCAGAACCCCCGGAATGGGTTAGCAGTTTCTTCACGCCCGAGGGTGAATACCACGAGCTGCAGAGCGCACTGTACAATTTCCAGCGCGCCTGGGTCAGCACTGTGTTCTACCTGGATACTGAATATCTCTCATCCGATTATCAGGTGCTGGCACGCGGCGCAGCCCTGGACCTCATTGCTGCTGAAGTTAATGCGCTGCAGGCCCAGAAGCACTTTGAAGGGCGGCAATGGGTGGACACGGATTACCGCTCTTTTGACCGGCAATCCGCCAATCTGGCGGTCGTAACTGTGCGCGAGACCTGGCAAGACACCCTCTACGCCTACAATGGTGCGCAGCATCCCGCAGAAACGGGTGATGAAGGCGACATGCTGAAGACCGGAGAGCGTGGTCCCTATACTCTGGATATCACCTACACGCTCGAGCGTGGTACAGATGGCAGGTGGGTTGTGACCCGCATCGTTATGACAAACCAGCGTCCCGCGTGGTAGTAGAACGTGCCTGACGCTAAAACAGCAGCAGCATCGCGTCATCGCCGCATCGGCATGGCAGCCCTGGCGCTGGTAGCAGTGATAGCAACAACCTGGTTGGCCCACCTGCAGCTCAAAGAGCAGCAGGTGGGCTTCACCTGTGACCCGCAAGCATGCCGCCAAATCGCTGCACCACAGGAAGGCCCAGGCGCCCCCTTCATGGAAGGGACCATTGACCTCACCGGCGATGGCGAACCAGAGATTGTTCAGCTTGAGGGGCATGAGATTCGTGTCTTACAAAATGGCGCAGAAATCTGGCGTAGCGATCCAGAGTGGCAGGTAGTGGATGTCGCGCTAGGCGATCCCAATGATGATGGGCGCTACGAAATCCTTGCAGCGCTCTGGAAGCCAAATGATGCAGGCAAACGCCTTAACCACCCATACATCATCGCCCATCGCGGCGGAACACTGAAACTGATTTGGGGAGGTTCAGCGGTCACGTATCCCATCCACGAGCTGTTATTGACAGATGTAGATGGCGATGGCATCCAGGAGCTATGTGTACTGGAGTCAGCCCACCCTGGCGATGGCGGCGACGCATCTGCACGTACGCTCTCGGTGTGGGACTGGCATGGCTGGGGTTTCAATCTGCGCTGGCGCAGTGAACCAGGACATTATGGCAACCTGGGGGTCACAGCGGGAAACACCATCGTCGTCACTCTGAAGAAATAGAACAGGCCCGTTCACCGCCGACGACGAAGAGCGGCGTTATCTACCACCGTGAACTCGTGGCGACGACGCACTTCTGCCGCATCCAGGGTCGCCAGCAAATTGAGCAAGGTGTCCAAGTCGAAGGGCTTGACCATGTAGATATCGCAATCATAAGCCTGCGCACGCTTGAGCGTCGTGTCATCATCTTCGATTGTGGCAATAATAATGACCACATTCGGATCCTGCTCCCGAAGTTTACGCGCCACTTCCAATCCGCTCATATCCGGGAGATTTACATCTAGCAGCGCAATCTCATAGCTTTTCTGACCGGCCAAAGCCAGAGCTTGCTTACCGGTGCCTGCACAATCCCCAGAAAATCCTCGGGTACGAATGGCAACATCTAGCAATACCCGATTGCCCTCATCATCATCAAGAATCAGCACACGTCGAGGTGATATCAATTCAAATTCTCCTACCGAGGTTCCCAAACACGCTCACCATGGAGCAAGCGTGCGATTTGCGTCGAAAAACGATCAAAGTTGAAGGGCTTTCCGAGAAAACCATCAAAACCCAAATCAGCGGCGCGATCCACATCCTTCGACATCACATTGGCTGAAGCCGCCACAATCCGTGTAGCGCTCAGATGGGGCTGCGCACGCAGCCACGTGTAAACGGAAAACCCATCCTCGCCTGGCATCTGCAAATCCAAGAGCACAAGATCAAGCCTGTATAGATTCTGCACGGCTTCCCGCGCCTCTTCAGCGCTTCGGCAGCATACAATCTCGCCCACACCGGTTATCAAAAGCAGTTTGCGAACCAGCGCCGAGTTCAAAGGGTCGTCCTCGACCGCCAGCACAACAGCGGTTTCAAGATCAGGCATGGTTTTCCTCCGATGGCTCTTGCACGGTGGCATCAGCGATAGGCAGCGTCAGGAAGAACTGCG
Organism: Anaerolineae bacterium; assembly: GCA_026645815.1. Taxonomy (GTDB): domain Bacteria; phylum Chloroflexota; class Anaerolineae; order B4-G1; family SLSP01; genus JAAZNO01. The sequence continues at coordinate 4,639 of JAPKMR010000002.1, forward strand.
TCCCTACACCCGGTTCGCTCTCGAGCCACATACGTCCGCCCTGCATCTCAATCAGTCGCTTACTCAAGGGAATGCCCAAGCCAGTACCTTCCACATGATGTGCATTACCCACCTGCTGGTATTCCGCAAAAACCTTATCGAAATCTTCGCGGGCAATTCCAACACCAGTATCCTGCACCGCTATGCAGACCTCAGAAACGTTGTGACGATGTGCATGCAACGTAATACAGCCCTGATCGGTAAATTTTGCCGCGTTGCTGAGCAGATTCAGCAATGCCTGACGCACGCGTTTGGGATCCGCCAAGACCGGTGGCAAGTCTTCTGCAATATCCTGCTCCAGAGCCAGGCCCTTATCCCGGGTAAGCCCCACTGCGGTAGACATCACCCCTTTGAAAACCCCTTGCAGATCAAGGACTTCCGGGTGAATTTCCAGCTTGCCCGCCTCAACTTTGGCTAGATCGAGGATGTCGTTGATCAATCCCAAAAGATGCTCGCCACTCAAACGGACATATTCCAGATAGGTGCGCTGTTCCTCGACCACTTCACCCGCATACCCCTCACTAACAATACGGGTAAAATTGATGATAGCATTCAACGGTGAGCGTAGTTCATGACTCATGTTCGCCACGAACTGGGTTTTGAGATGATTTGCCTCATCGGCAGCCTGGCGTGCCTGTTCCAATGAGCTGTTTGTCGCCTGTAGCTGCGCATTGAGCCAATCCTGCGCCGCCAAAGCCTTGCGCAGTTGCTCACGGTTACGCCAGAGTTCCTCAGCACGCTCCTGAGAACGCCGATAACTTTCCATTGCCCAAGCCATTGAATCGTACAAGCTACCTGAGGTCAGCTTGGCAATCGCAGCCGCGATAGCGATCAGAAACAGCGCTCCAATATCGTAATTGGAATCACGGACAATGACGGCATAACCCAAGATCCATATGCCACCGGCTATGGTAAGCCCAAGCGCTTGGTGGGGTGGCAGCAATAAACCTGCAAGAGAGGCGATCAACACCATCACAAAGGGGGCAATGATACGCATAGCCTGTGCGCCAAAGAGCATCGCCATAACGACGGCAACAATAAAAGACATCACAAAAACCAACGACGCCCGATTGTAATTCTGTTTGTCATCTAACAGCTTCTGAGTGATACGTGCTCCTAGAACGATAGATAGCAGGGGGCTTAAACTATACAAACGTTCAGCCAGGCTGTAAGAAGCATCGGAAGCCACCGACAGAGCAAACGCAACCAACACCATCACCGGTGCGCTAAGCAGGGTAGCTCGCGTCATCACCTTCAACTGATGAACGCGCTCCGCACGGATATCGGGTTCTCTTTCTGGCGACAGGGCGCCAGGAGCTGATAACATCGTCATAATCTACAACCACTCGTACAAGAAGTGACCACAACCATCATACCGTAATTATACAAAATGGATCAAGAAAGGCAAGTGCAAAATCGGGTCCCTACAGCCAGTAATTTGTCCTATACCCTCCACCTGTTGGGAAGTAGCCGCTTTGGGATATAATGGGCGCTATGGAATTCTCGACTGTCCAACAAAAGCTGATCCAGGCGCCGCTTGATCGAAAAATCTTCGTTAGTGGTCCCGCAGGCGCCGGCAAGAGCACAGCGGGAGTGGGCCGGTTACAATGGCTACTCGCTAACCGTGTGCCTGCTCAGAGCATCCTGGTGCTAACCCCACAGCGGACACTGGCTTTCCCTTACGATACAGCCCGCCACATGCCGCAATTGCGACCGGGTGGCGCAGTCAATCTCGCCACCATAGGCGCCCTTGCACGACGAATGGTGGACCTCTTCTGGCCCCTCGCCGCGGAAGAAGCCGGATTTGCCCATCCAGACACCCGTCCCATCTTCCTCACCCTGGAAACGGCACAATACTTTATGGCCCGAATTGTCGGTCCGCTAGTGGAAGAACAGGGCTACTTTGAATCCATCACTATTGATCGCAATCGCCTTTACAGCCAGATCATTGACAACCTCAACAAAGCCGCCGTGGTGGGTTTCTCCGCCACCGACATCGCACCGCGCCTCAAATCTGCGTGGGTAGGAGAGAAAGCGCAACTCCGCATTTATGATGAAGCGCAAGACTGCGCCGTCCGTTTCCGGCAATATTGCCTCGAGCACAATCTGCTCGATTTCTCCTTGCAGATGGAAGTCTTCGCCAAACATCTGTGGACCGAACCGCTATGCCGCAATTATCTGCTGGAACAATACCCCAACCTCATCGTGGACAATCTCGAAGAGGACACCCCTGTGGCTCACGAAATTCTGGGGGAATGGCTGCCACACACCATCTCGGCGCTGTTAATCTATGATGAGGGCGGAGGGCACCGCTCTTTCCTTGGAGCTGATCCGGTAAGCGCAGCCACATTAGCAACACTCTGTGATGAACGGTTGCATTTCAGTGCCTCCTTCGTTGTCACAGAACCCATCAATGCCCTGGCTGACGCATTGGAGAAAGCAATCACCCCACAGAAAACGCCCGAAGATCGCGAAAGGGAAAGGACCGCCGCAACACAAGGCTCAAACCTTCGAAGCGCATTGCACTACGACCTGCATCGCTTCCATCCAGAAATGCTAGACTGGGCTGCGGACACCATTGCCAGATTAGTACACCATGAAGGCGTGCCTCCGGCAGAAATCGCCGTACTCTCACCCTTTCTCTCGGATGCCTTACGTTTCGCAATGTCCAACCGCCTGGAGCAACGCGATATCGCAGTGCGCTCACAGCGACCCTCACGCGCTTTGCGCGAAGAACCCGCTGCGCAGGCATTGCTTACGCTGGCGACATTGGCGCACCCCGAGTGGGGCATCTGCCCCGCACGCCATGATGTGGCAACTACCCTCACCTGCGTCATCGAAGCGCTGGACTTGGTCCGCGCCCAGCTACTCACGGAAATTCTTTATCGCACCAAAGGCGGCTGCCCTCGCCTGGAGCCTTTCGCCGGGTTAAAAACTGAGGTACAACAGCGGATTACCTACCTTTTGGGGGGAAGGTATGAGGCTTTGCGTCTATGGCTGGAAAACTACACTAAAACACCTTCAACGGAGCTGGATCACTGCCTGAGCCGGTTGTTCGGCGAGATCCTCTCACAGCCAGGTTATCACTTCCACAAGGACTATAATGCGGCGCGAGTGGCTGCCAATCTTATCGAATCGGTGCAAAAATTCCGTTGGATTGCCGGTGCGATGCCCGGAGAAAAATCGCCAGCGCAAGAATACGTCGAGTTAGTGCGTGACGGCGTTATGGCGGCACAATATATTCGGGATTGGGAGGCGGACCAGGCAGATGCCGTGTTGCTGGCGCCGGCTTTCACCTTCCTCATGAGCAACCGCCCCATTGAGGTACAATTCTGGCTCAACGTGGGCAGCGCCGGTTGGTGGGAACGCCTCTACCAACCCCTGACGCATCCCTATGTCCTGAGTCGTCACTGGCAAGCAGGCAAACTGTGGCTTGATTCGGATGAGGTCGCGGCGCGACAGGAGACTCTGCAACGTCTCACACAAGGATTATTGCGGCGCTGTCGTCGCACCCTGTATTTGGGTCTCAGCGAACTGGGCGAAGATGGCCACGAACAACAAGGTGCATTGCTGATGGCAATCCAGCGCGTATTGCGTGAAAACCACGGGGCATAAAGCAGATGGAATTCCAACCTCGACCAGCACAAAAAGCGGTACTTGCCTATAGAGGTGGAAAAATCGGCGTCTCCGCAGTTCCGGGTAGCGGCAAGACGTGGACGCTTTCACGCCTGGCTGCCGATCTCATTGCCGAGGGCTATGTAGGCGACGATCAAGAAGTACTCGTCGTCACGCTGGTAAATTCGGCCGTCTCCAACTTCGCCTCACGAGTGGGTAGTTTCGTACAGGAAGCGGGCCTACTTCCCAATCTGGGCTATCGCGTCCGAACCCTCCACGGTCTGTGCCACGATATCGTCCGTGAGCGCCCCGCGCTTGCTGGACTGGCAAATGATTTCCAGATCATTGATGAGCGTGAAGCAGAAGAAGTCCTGCGCGATGCCGCCGAAACCTGGCTAAGAGCGCACCCTCAAGCGTTGGATGATTATCTGCAGCCAGACATGGATGAATCCAAAGCCGGTTGGTTACGCCGCGAACAACTGCCGCCGATGATCGTAAGTATGGCGACGAGTTTTGTCAAGAAAGCCAAGGATTTGCAGTTCACGCCGCCGGAATTGCGATATCATCTGGACCGTTTCGATATGCCCTTGCCCCTGGTAGAGATGGGCGCGGAAATCTATACAGATTATCAACGCGCGCTGAGCTATCGTGGTAAGGTTGACTTCGACGATCTCATCCGCTTGGCGCTGCAAGCGCTTCAGCTCGACCCCGAATTTCTGCTGCGACTGCGGCGGCGCTGGCCCTTTATCCTCGAGGATGAAGCCCAAGACAGCAGCCGATTGCAGGAAAGTATCCTACGCTTATTATGTGGACCAGAAGGGAATTGGGTACGCGTTGGGGATCCCAATCAAGCCATCTACGAAACCTTTACGACTGCAAACCCGCGTTATCTACATGATTTTATAGATGAGAAAGATGTCACCGGTCTAAAATTGCCTGATTCTGGACGCTCCACGCAGAGCGTCATTGATCTGGCGAATCAACTCATTGATTGGACGCAAACAGCGCATCCCGTTAGCCATGTCCGTGATGCGCTCTCCCTGCCTCATATCAGATCAGTGCCCGCCAACGACCCACAACCCAACCCACAGGATGCTCCTGAGCGGATACTCCTCAGCCTGAAGCGCTTTACGCCACAAGAAGAGATAGAAGCCGTGATTGCATCCATCTTGCGCTGGGTTACGAGTCAAGCCGAATGCACTGAGGTGAATGAGCGTGAAACCTGCGCCGTCCTCGTGCCGCGCAATCAACGTGGCTTTGAAATCGTAGAAGCCCTCAAACAGCGGGGGATTCCGTATATTGAGTTACTCCGGAGCACACGTTCCACACGAGAAACCGCCGGCGCGCTGGGCAATGTTATCGCCTATCTCGCAGATCCAACATCGCCCACCAAGCTCGCGACAACGTACCGGGTCTGGCGACGTCAGGATCGGAAGGATGGAGAACTCAAAGCACAAATCGAGTGGGTCAATCGTCAACTGCACAAATGCCGGCAGGTAGAGGACTTCCTATGGCCCCGTGCGGGGCGTGATTGGCTCGATACACTCGATTTAGAGGCAGAACAACCCCACATATACTCACAGCTAGTGGAGTTCCGCGCCCAAGTGCAACGCTGGCAATCTGCCGCCAACCTTCCCATTGACCAACTCATCCTTACCCTGGCGCAAGACCTGTGCATAGAGCCTGCCGATCTGGCAATTGCGCACAAATTGGCGCTTGTCGTCCGTCGTGCCGCAGACCAACATCCCGAGTGGCGCCTGCCTGAGCTCACACAGGAACTTGCCGTCATTGCCAAAAATGAACGGAAATTCCTCGGACTGAGCGAAGATGACACAGGCTTCGAACCACAAAAATATCGCGGTCAGGTGGTCGTCTCCACCGTCCACAAGGCTAAAGGATTGGAATGGGATCGCGTCTATTTGATGTCAGTGAGCACATATGACTATCCTTCGGCGCTGGAAGGTGATAGTTTTATATCCGAGAAATGGTTTATACGGGATAAACTCAACCTGGAAGCGGAAACGCTGGCACAGTTGCAGGCCTTACGCGATGATCCGACGCTCTTCTTCTACGACGAAGGACAGTCCACCCAAGAAGCACGCTATGACTACGCAGCAGAGCGTATACGCCTCTTCTATGTCGGCATCACTCGGGCGAAAAAGGCGCTCGTGGTTACCTGGAACACAGGGAAACGTGGCGACCAGCATCCGGCTGCACCCCTGATTGCGTTGGAAGCCTGGTGGCGAGAACGCACTCAAAGCCATGAAGCAATGCCTCTGGACGCATGATAACCTATGAGGAGTTAGCGTGATTCTCAGGAACGTAATCCAACTCGCACCCAATTTCCAATTCAGTCAGTCGAGCCTGCAAGACTACGTGGAGTGCAAGCGACGCTTTCAGCTGCGATATATTGAACGGGTCGCATGGCCAGCAGTGCAAGCACAACCTATTCTCGAACATGAAGCACGGATGGCCAACGGTCAGGCTTTTCACAGGCTGGTACAACAACAGTTACTCGGCATCCCTGAAAACCGGTTGACACCCGTTGATGATGATCTACGGCGTTGGTGGCAGGCCTACTCAGAAACACGTCCGGCAGATATCGAGGGGCGCCGCCACATCGAAATCACTCTTGCGGCCACTCTTGCCGAACAACGTCTTGTCGCGCAGTATGATCTGGTAGTTATCACCCCTCAGACAGCACAGATTTTCGATTGGAAGACTTCTGCCCGCCCGGCAAAACCCGACGCAACACGCCGGCTCTTCGAACGGATGCAAACGCGTGTTTACCGCTATCTGCTGGTCCGTGCCGGCGCCGACCTGAACGGCGGACAAGCCATTGCTCCAGAACAGGTCAGCATGACCTATTGGTTTGCAGAAACACCTGAGGAGCCGGTGCATTTTCCCTATAATGCCGATCAATTTGCAGCTGATGAACGGGTTCTAACGAATCTCATCACCGAAATCCAGATGCAGGAATTGAATAGCCCCTGGGAACTCACAAGTCAGGAAAGGATGTGCGCGTTCTGCCCTTATCGCTCTTTGTGTGAACGCGGCGTCGAGGCTGGTGAAACTCAAGCCGAAGATGAGATCGAGTTATCAACACTGGAAACTCTGGACCTCGATCTCGAACAGATTGCAGAAATCCCCTTCTGATTCTCCTTGACTAATTCCTGGCGCCGCGCAACGCGGCGCCAGGAATCAACTTTCTCCCATCATCGTTTCCGGCATGAAATACACCCTGAAAAAGTGGGGGATTTTGATTCAGTGGCAAATCGTATATAATCCAGATACCAAAGAATTCAATCATTCACAACAGCACATTTCAGGAGGTTAACCACAATGTACAAAGTCGTATTACTACGTCATGGCGAAAGTGTTTGGAACCAGGAGAATCTATTCACCGGTTGGACAGATGTAGATCTCTCCGAGAAAGGCGTCAAAGAGGCGCACACCGCCGGAAAAACCCTGCGCGCCGAAGGCTACACCTTCGACGTCGCTTTCACCTCAGTGCTCAAACGCGCTATCCGCACACTCTGGATCACCCTCGATGAAATGGATCTTATGTGGATTCCCGTTCACCGGCATTGGCGGCTTAATGAACGGCACTACGGCGCGCTCCAGGGGTTGAACAAAGCCGAGACTGCCGCGAAATATGGTGACGAACAGGTTCTTATCTGGCGCCGCAGTTACGATATCCGCCCCCCTGCGCTAGACACTGCGGATGAACGCTGGCCCGGGCATGATCGCCGCTACGCGGACCTAAAGCCGGAAGAATTGCCGGTTCACGAATGCCTCAAGGACACCGTGGAGCGCTTCCTTCCCTACTGGTTCGAAATCATTGCACCCGTGGTCAAGTCTGATAAACGTGTTGTCATCGCTGCACACGGCAATAGTCTTCGCGCTCTTGTGAAATATCTCGATGATGTTTCCGATGAGGCCATTCTCAAACTCAACATCCCCACCGGCATTCCCCTTGTCTACGAGCTAAATGAGCACCTCAAACCCATCACCCATTACTATCTCGGCGACCCCGAGGCTATCGCTGCAGCACAGCAAGCCGTAGCCAATCAAGGGAAGGCAAAATAACACTCCATACCCGTGCGTAAAACGTGAACTGCTTCTTGCAGCTCACGTTTTACGCTTTGGAAATGTGATACACCCATGTACGAGTGGCTAAACCCCAAACCCATTACGGTACCTTCCGCGTTGCGCACCTTTGTCGGTGGGCACCTGCTGGTTGCGGAAACCCTTGCACGACGCGGAATCACCACGGTAGAAGCGGCTCAAGCCTTCATGGATCCGCGAGCAGCTTCCCCTGCTTCGGCGTTGGACTTCCCTGACATGGAACGCGCCGTAACGCGGATCGAAGAGGCAATTCGCAAGGGAGAACGTATCTGCGTTTGGGGTGACTTTGATGTGGATGGGCAAACAGCTACCACCTTGCTTGTAGCGACGCTCCGTGAGCTTGGCGCAGATGTCATACACCATATCCCCGTGCGCGAACTCGAATCCCATGGCGTAAACGTGCAGCAATTGGCACGCGTTATAGACCTGGGCGCTCAATTACTGCTCACCTGTGATACCGGCATTGATGCTTACGAGGCGATAGACTACGCAAATGCCCACGGAGTGTCATTCATCATTACCGATCACCATGAACTACCAGAGGGCGCTCTCCCCCCTGCATACGCCATTATCAACCCGCACTTGCTGCCAGAAACGCACGCACTAGCCGCGTTGCCCGGCGTGGGTGTAGCCTACAAACTCGCCGAAGCGCTTTACGCACAAGCCGGACGTCCCGAAGCGGTGCGCCAACACCTTGATCTGGTTGCCCTGGGAATCGTGGCGGATGTAGCACAGATAACAGGAGATACGCGATATCTGCTGCAACTAGGCCTATCAGAGCTGCGGGAGACCTCGCGGTTGGGTCTTCAGGAGATGTTCAAACTGGCACAGGTGCTCCCGGCGCAAATCAATGAGGAGACCATCGGCTTTATTATTGGACCCCGGCTCAATGCACTGGGTCGCCTGAGCGACGCGAACATCATTGTGGATTTTCTAACCACCGGCGATCAAATACAGGCTCGCATTCTCGCCGCGCAATTTGAAAACCTCAACCTTGAGCGCAAACGCCTCTGCACAGAGGTGGAAGCTGCTACAGAAGCACAGATTGCGCATGATCCCTCACTACTAGAGTATGAAGCACTCGTATTGGCGCATGCCCAATGGCCCACCGGCGTTGTAGGCATAGTGGCGAGCCGCCTGGCAGAACGTTACAACAAGCCTACCATTCTGCTCTCCACCCCCGCGAACGAGGTTGCACGTGGTTCGGCACGTTCCGTGCCAGGCTGCAATATTACAGAAGCCATCGCTACCCAACGCACGCTGCTTGAGCGCTTTGGTGGACACGCACAAGCCGCAGGGGTAGCATTGGCACAGGATAACATCCCGGCTTTCCGGCGCGGATTATCGCGAGCGGTCAAGGAACAACGCGGCACGGTTGCCTCCAAACAACCCTTACAGATTGATGGAATTGTGCCGTTCGCCGATTTATCCCTGGCATTGGTGGATGACCTGGAAAGATTGGCGCCATTCGGTGCAGGAAACCCGCCATTGACGCTGGCGACGCGCAATGTACGCGCACACAGTGTCAATCAGATTGGGCGTAACGGCGACCATCTGGCAATCACGATCGAGGACGGCAGCGGAACACCCCAACGAGTCATTTGGTGGCGCGCCCAACAAGAAGATGTACCGGCAGAAGCATTTGACCTGGCTTACACCGTACGCGCCAATACCTTTAGGGGGGAAAGACGGTTGCAGATCGAATGGCTCGATTCACGCCTGGTGCAAGCAGCTCCGCCCGTGGATCTACAACCCATCGAGATTCCCCACCGCGTGATTGAGGATTATCGCCGCGAGCCACATCCTCAAGTGCTGCTCACACCCTGGTTGGCGAGGGAAGGTGTACAAATCTGGGCGGAAGGTAACACTTGCGAAGGCGCAAAGACGCGCTTGCAGTTAGAGTCTGGTCCCGTGCTTATCCTCTGGAGTATCCCTCCAGGACCAGAGGAATTAGCAACAGCGCTCGAAACAGTCAGCCCGCAAGAAGTAGCAGTATTCAGCAACGACCCCGACCTTGATACACATAACAAGTTCATCAATCGGTTAGCGGGTTCGGTCAACTACGCATTGAAACACAAAGAAGGGAAGATTTCTGTGGCAGCGCTCGCGGCAGCGATGGCACATCGCGAAAAAACCGTGCGGCTCGGACTGGCCTGGTTGACAGCCTATGGCGCACTGACAATAGTTCACGATACCGGGAATGTCATTACCGTAACGCGCAATGGTACCCAAGACCCTTCGGCATTGACACAGTTGACAGTAGAATTGCAGGCCATGCTGGAAGAAACAGCGGCATACCGTCGTCATTTTGCGCGTACCGGTGTAGAGATTCTATTATAGTGGATCCCAGATAGACCCAGGATTCATGATTCTTGCAGATCGCTCGCACGCTTGACAGCGTCAGAGCCAAAACGCTCTCGCACCGCGTCGAGCGCCTCCTGGAGTTTGCGATGCTTATCCGAGGGTAGCCCCCACAATCCCAACTGCTGTACCGGTTCGCACAAACCGCTGACCCCAACCCCAATAAGGCGCACAGACCTCCCACCAATCCAGGTTTTATCGAAAAGCATTATGGCGGCAGCCACAATTTCGGCATCGAGATCGGTTGGCTCATCAAGCGTGACCTGACGTGTGATAGTGGTGAAATCAGCCCAACGCAACTTCAAACGCACCGTGTTCCCCCGCACCCCTGCCTGTCGTAGCCGGCGCCCTACCCCCTCCACGAGATGGCGCAATGTCCGGTGCAACAATTCCCCGTCGCTAACATCATGCTCAAAAGTTGTTTCGTGGCTTACAGATTTGATCTCATGTTCAATACTAACGGGACGCTCATCCTCGCCACGGGCGCGTTGCGCTAAATCACGACCATGCTCTCCAAAGCGCCGAATTAAATCTTCGGGAGGCCAGCTTGCCAGATCGCCAATCGTAGCGAGTCCAAGGGCAGTGAGCTGCATGGCAGTTTTAGGACCCACGCCCCAAAGCTCAGCCACAGGTAAAGGCGCGAGGAAAACGGCTTCCTCTCCAGGCGGCACAACGGTAATCGCCATCGGTGCCCCGATTCCTCTCGCGCGGCTTTTACCCACATTATTGGCGATTTTGGCAACGAGTTTGTTCGTCGCCACGCCAATTGAGCAGGGCAGGTTCAAATCATCCCAAATAGCAGATTGGAGCTCGTGCGCCAGGGTCTCAGCAGGCGCTCGCAAATCGCTAACATCGAGGAAGGCTTCATCAATCGAGATTTGCTCGACGAAATCGGACAGATTTTCACAGTACGCCATCACCTTGTGGGAGTAAGCGGCATACTCACTGTGGCGTCCATGGATAACAATGAGATTCGGGCATAACCGTAGCGCCTGCCCCATGGGCATAGCCGAGCGAATGCCAACCCGCCGGGCAGCATAAGAGCATGAGGCGACAACACCGCGCTGCTCAGGCAAGCCGCCCACAGCGAATGGTTTGCCTTTTAACGTGGGATCGCGCAATTCCTCGACAGAACAAAAGAAAGCATCCAGATCCAGGTGCAATATCTTCCGCGGCATTGGCACTGTACCCATCAGACGTAATGGTCAGCCAGGCCCCTTAACAGAGCGCAATGACGGCATGAGATAACGAATATACTCATCCAGGCACATAGGGTCGCCATCCAACGGTTGGAATATGACGGAATCCACCCCGGCAGCAATCAGACGCTCAATGGAAGCCCTGACCTGTTCCGGCGTTCCAGATGCGGTGAAGGTATCAAGCCAGGTATCAGGCATCATCTGCCCAAGCTCTGCGCGAGTATGTGTTTTCAGGAAGGCTGCCACCTCGGCGCCGATACCTGATTCTGCAATCTGCACATCTGCCCAGGGTAGCCGCGCCGCGAGCGCCCGGCGCGCTGCATCTCGCGCTGTTTTCCCGTCAAGGCTCACTTTCACATCCAGATAGGCAACAACCCGGTGTTGGCTGCGTACACCCTCTGCCATACCGGCACGAATGTGCTCCCACGCCCATCGCGCGTAGGAAGGTGAAGACATACCGGTCAAAATAGTTCCATCGCCGATGCGCCCCGCAAGCCTGAGCGTCCTTTCGCGCATGGCGCCGACATACAAAGGCGGAACATCCTCTGGAACCACCTGCATCTGCACCTGATCCAAACGCACATGCTCGCTCTGCAAGGTAACGCTATCACCCTCCAGCAAACGCCGCACAACAGTGACGGTCTCAGCAACAGCTGTTAGGGATGATCTAGGCGCCGCCCCAATTTGTGCCATCCAGGAACCAACACCATGCCCAAAGCCGGGCAGAACACGCCCCGGAAAGGCGCGCGCCAATGTCGTCAGTTCCATCGCTGCGAATAAGGGATTATAAGCTGTAGCAGGCAGAAGCCCGATGCCCACCTTGATTTGCCGGGTCGCAGAGAGCGCTATCGCAGCGGATGTGAGGGCGCCCGGAAGGAAACAATCATCCCACAGCCATAACTCATCAAAACCGGCAACCTCTGCGCGACGGGAGAAATCCGCCAGCAGTTCTGAAGGGAAGCGGGGGTGAAAAATCACTCCAAACGCTGAAGAAGATGGTGGTGGAGTTATACCATTCACTACTAAACCTCACGTTTTGGTCTAGAACCTGTCCAAGAACTCGTTTTTGATTTGCACCTAAAGGCGCCAATAGGTTCTCAGTCGGGGATATGGAGTTATGCGTATTCTGGAACACGTTGCACGCGTCCCAGAATACGCATGGAAGGCTCTCTTACTAGAGAGACAACAGTCGCAAGCACGCCACAGGTGAATTTCTAGCCCCGGCGCACAAGAATCATCAGTGCTATTACTGCTGCAACAACCCTGAAAGCCCGCGAATCACCGAACCTTCATCCGAGCTCTTCCCGCCCTGCGCAGGCGCGGACGCCAGAATACGATCCGCTAAGCGTGAGAAGGGCAGCGATTGCAGCCAAACGCGTCCCGTTCCCTGCAACGTAGCGAGGAACAGCCCCTCACCCCCGAAAAGCATAGACTTGAGATTGCCCGCGCGCTGAATATCATAACTGATGCCTGTCTCGAAGGCCACAATACAGCCGGTATCTACGAGTAATTTCTGCCCCTGAAGTCGTTTTTCAATGATCGTGCCACCAGCGTGGATGAAAACCATACCATCGCCGCGCAATCGCTGCAGGATGAAGCCTTCCCCACCGAAAAGCCCCGCGCCGAGTTTCTTGTTAAAAGTAATGGTGATTTCAGTGCCCAGTGCCGCTGCCAGAAAAGCATCTTTCTGACAGATCAACTCCCCACGCGCCTCATCAAGGTCAATGGCAATGATTTTTCCCGGGTACGGAGCGGCAAATGCCAGGCGTCGCTTGAATTCCGACGCATTAGTAAAATGGGTCATGAAAAGCGACTCCCCCGTCAACACCCGTTTGCCAACGCTGAGGACTTTGTCCATCATGCCTTGCGGACGGGAGCCATCACCCATTCGTGTCTCAAAGACAATCCCCTCATCCATGTACATCATGACGCCGGCTTCGGCAATGACTGTCTCACGGGGATCAAGCTCCACCTCGACAAATTGCATATCATCGCCATACACCTGATAATCAACCTCGTGACTGTGCATCGGTCTTCCTCCTTATGACATTTGCTGTTAAGAGATGCAAATCGCTGACATTTATTATACGCGCAAATTCCCGCAGTGTTGCATCGTGGCAGCGTAGGGGTGCGTTTCAAAACGGGGGCGAAAATCTCAGGCGCTCCTACAGGGCACAGGAAAAAATTGATTTTTGGCGGTGGGGCAAAGCCCCACCGCCAAAAATCAATCAAAGAAAGGCATTTGTATGATGGCAGTCTTGCTTTTACCCCAAAGTTGAAACGCACCCCAGCGTAGGGGGTGTATTTCACGCCGGGAGCGGCAATCTCAAACGCCCCTACAGGGTGGTTAGAAAGGTGATTTTGTGCGGAGGGTAAAGGGGTGTGACGAACGTCATTGTAGAAATACTGCACCAAGGGTATGCTGTAGATATAGATATTCAGAAGGAGGGTGCCATGTTAGCAATGATGCTTTTAGCCCACTTAATTGGTGATTATGTGCTCCAATTCAATGCGCTGGTGCGATGGAAAACACGTTCACTGTGGGGCGTTCTCGCGCATGGAGCTATTGTCACCGTGGTAACAGTACTAGCAGCACTGACGGTTCAACCTGCCTGGTGGCCATATGCGCTGCTGATTGGCGCAAGTCACACCCTGATAGACATCGTGCGTGCCAGGCTGATAGTCCCCCCCACTCCAGGGCTTGACCTGCTCTACTTTCTGCTCGATCAGACTGCGCATCTTGGCATCATCGTTGCCGTGACCCTCTGGAGCAAGGCTCTAACAGCCACCCCTGACTGGTTTAATCCCCAGGCAATTGTCCTCGCCGCAGGATTGCTTTTCCTGTTGCAACCAGCATGGGTATTGTTGCGGTTCCTTGTGCGCGGTGTGTGGGGCGAATCCGCCGCGCCGCCGTTGGGTACAGGGGAAAAGTACTTCCCGATGCTGGAACGCGTTGCTATCGCGCTGCTGGCGCTCACAGGGATGGGATATCTAATCCCGCTAGCATTGCTGCCGGGACGAATTGAACGCCTGCAAGGACAAGAACATAACATCATGATTTTGATACGCGGCGGGGACTCCTGGATTGAAAATGCGTTGAGTATACTCTTTGCACTCGGTGTAGGGTTGGGACTGCGGCATCTGGGACTGGTTACTTTCTAGTGTGGGCGTTTTGCAGTTGGCGCGGGAGGGTTGAAAATGGGCACAATCGGGCTACAATGGAATCGTCTTCCGGGCGCGGTAACCACAAATGCAAGGACTTGCCGGGATAACACGATGAGCGACACGATTGAATTGCTGCCTTTGCTGCATCCACTGCCACTCTTCCGCGGCTTGAGCGCGCAAGAGATGCGGATTCTGCTGGCTGAGGCACGCCATCGCATCTTCCAGATTGAGCAGCTCATCTTCGCACAAGACGAAGCCGGGGAGACCTGCCACATCATTATCCAGGGGCGCGTGCGCATTTTTGTCATCGGCGAAGATGGTCGGGAACTCTCCATGCGAATTCTGGGACCTGGCGAAATCATTGGCGAGATGGCGCTTTTCGAGAACCTGCCGCGCTCCGCAAGTGTGGTTTCCCTGGATGAAACACATACGCTCGAGCTTGACCAGGAAGCATTGATGCGCTGCCTGCGTCGCTGTCCCGCCTTAGCCTTGAGCCTGCTGCAGGCATTGAGCGCCCGCCTGCGCCATACGACTGAGGAGGCCGAGGGGCTTGCATCCCAACCCGTGCCAGAGCGCCTGTTAAGGCGTCTGCAGAAACTGGCAAATAGCTCTGGCGTTCGCGTTCATGATGGCATCCGCGTCGCTTTACCGATGACCCAACAGGAGCTCGCCACACTGGTCGGCACAAGTCGTGAGAGCATCAACCGTGCTCTCGTGCGCTTGAAACAACAGGGCGCTATTCGCGTAGAAGGCGGGTGGATTATTCTCCTCGATTGATTGCAGGTTCGCCACACCGGGAGCAGAAACGGCTAGTAGGCCGCAGTTCGGCTCCACAACGGCGGCAGTAATGCACCGCTGCTTTGAAATCCAGGGGCGAACCGCAGCCCGCACAAAAACGCGCGCCTGGTCGCGCCCTTGCCCCGCACACCGGGCACACCAGGGTCTCCACCGGCGTCGCTACAGATGGGGGCTGTGGACTCTCTAGCGGCTTGGGAGCCGAACCGACTCGCTCCGTTGCTGGCAACTCAAGCGGCATGGGATTTGGCGGCGGCGTTGGTCTGGGCTGAACAGGGGGCATCCTGGGCGGCATAACAGGGCCTGCAGGCGCCGAATAGGGCGATCGCGGTTGATGGGGCGCGGCACGTCCACTACGTACC
Source organism: Anaerolineae bacterium (assembly GCA_026645815.1). Lineage (GTDB taxonomy): Bacteria > Chloroflexota > Anaerolineae > B4-G1 > SLSP01 > JAAZNO01. Next base: position 20,303 of record JAPKMR010000002.1, read on the forward strand.
ACAATGGCCACAGCAGTCAACAAGAAACCCGCTCCAGTACAGCCTAAGCCGCCTATGAACAAACCCAATAACGCCGTTCCGGCGCTCGAGGAACGCCCTTGCGGCGGGCTTTCGATGGGCGCCTCCAGCGTAACAAATGACACGGCTGTAGCTGTGGCTGTTGGGGGCAATGGCGTTTCAGCAGCAGGGACAGTGGGCGTTGGAGGCAATACCAACCCCGGTACTGCCGCAGGCAACTGTAAGCGACCATACCCAAAACCAGTATCTGGACCTGCCGGACCAAAATCCACCGCATTGACCAACAAATAATCCTTAAGTTGTTCGCGGGTGAAACCGGGGTTTGCCTCCCAAACTAGCGCTGCCACTCCTGCAACATGTGGAGTGGAAGCTGAAGTGCCATCAAATCCGGACTCTCCATAGGTCGCGCCGGAAACCCCTGCAGGTGCGGAAATATCGGGCTTGAGCCGTCCGTCCGTTGTAGGTCCCTGAGAGCTATAACCCGCCAGGCGATCATTCCACCAGTTTGTAGCTCCCACAGTAAGAGCACCAACGGCGTCTCCCGGTGAACTCACACTATAAGCAGACGAGGGCTGCGCCACTTCTGCATTTGACCCATGGACGAAGATATCCAAAGTCACAGGCTGGGTGACATTGAACGCCTTCACAACAGCGTAAACGGTATCACCATCTGTACGCACCCACGCCACCTCAGCCGGTCGCTGCCCCAACGTGCCGTCCTGAGGCTCTTCAGAAGTTGTCAGCACATTCCCCTGCGCATCCACGATCAACAGTTCCAAATCTTGCACGGGACGCTGCCAATTGTCCTCCCAAATCAGGTAGACCTCTACCTCATCAAGGCTATAGATAGCCAGAACCTCATCATCGGCCGAAAAATCGTGATAACCATCGCCGTCCTCATCAGTAAAAATCCCACGATGATGCGTACGCGCCTCATTACCCGCAGAATTTACCCAGAGAACGCCCTCAGCAGTAACCTCTTCTACCAGATGTGTTCCCCACCCGGTCCCATCTCTGGGGCTGACCACAGCGCCGACCGAATGTGAAATGATATTGACCTTTTGCGTACGCAACCATTCCACCGCCTCACCGAGTGCCGCGTCCGAGCCATCATACCAGGCGAAAAAAAGAGTCGCCCCTGGGGCGACCTCATGAACGATTTCGGCGCAGGCTGCGCCATGGACTTCTGCGGTATCATACCAACCAAAGGTCTGCAACGTCACATTCAAAGGCAACTCAGTGCCGAGCAACGCTTCATAGCCTGCAAACCCCAAATCCAGCACCCCAATACGCAAACCAGCACCCGTGAAACCCGCAGCATGCCACGCATCCGCACCGACCAGACTCACGCCCTCGCCGAGAATGCCGCCCGCAGGATTCAAACTCTCCGGCTTGCGAGTCTCAGGTAAACGCACGGCAATGACATGTTCTAATTGCGTGAGTTGCTGAAAAACCAGGGCCGTATCCTCGCCGGCTTCCTGTGAGAGAAACTGCTCCTCAATGAGCGCCAAGGGGACGGAGACATTGACCCGATCACGGTACGCACTGACAACTTCAATGCCAGCCGCACGTAATTCCTCAGTCAAAGCGGAATTATCCTCGGTATCCAACACCAGGGTCACCCGCAGGTTAAGCCCATCGGGCGTAAACAGCCCACGCTCCTGCGCAAGCGCCGCTGCTGCCTCAGGGCCACCCGTCTGATAGGCAATCAGAAATTCTTTGTAGACCGCGTCCAGCTGCGCATCGCTTAACAGCGGTGCAATCTGAGGATACTTTTCTGCCAGCTCCGTCAATGATGGGAGCGGGGTCAGGTCAATCAAATCAGGTACTTTTGAAGAAGATGGCTGATGCAAGAGGAAGAAGTACAAGGCTATAGCCGTACCTAGAAGGATGACACCACCCCCGAGTAACAATACAAGCATTGATTTTCTTTTCATGAACCTGGTCACCTGCCATCAAAAAGCTATACCGATAACGATTTCCGATGATATGCGCCGGTCAAGGTAGGACGGATTCTCCTGTACCTCGAAAGTAACGCCTGCCCAAACACGAGCGATGCCCACACGCCTACCTTCAAGTCGAAATACCACCGTCTGCTCGGCGCCAGGCTCTAGTGGGCCCGCTTGTTCAATGACCAATGGGCCTACAGCTTCTGAAGCAACAAGCAGGTCATCCCAAGCCCCCTCTAGCGAGTAACGCATTCGCCCAAGCGCCACTTCACCGGTATTGACCAACGTTACTGTAAATAACGCCGGCTCACCAACCCGTACTGCTTGTGCTGAAGCGGTCAACACCACCCTGGCATCCGAAAGGCCGGGTGGCGTTATAGGAATAGTTGCCGTCAAAGTAGGTGTTGGCAGAGACAATGTTTGCGTGAGTGTCGCGGTGGGTGAAGGCGCATCCAGCGTGGATGTAGGCAACAATACCGGAGGTAATGCAGGTGGAGTTATCGTAGGATCAGGCAAAGCAGTTTGTACTGGAGTATCAGGGGTGTTCATTGCTGCAGGTGTGAGTGTAGCCTGCACGGGCCCACCTACAAAGGGTAAACGCCCCTGACGCAACCATGTTGCCATCGTCACCAACGCAAGGACGACACACCCCAAAAACAGCATCCCTCCCAACAAAATCCACAGCGTCTTCGGTGTGCGAGTCGCTGGTACAGGCGCCGGCATCAAGCCGTAATCCGGCACAACCCCGGGTTCAGAGCGTAACGCAGCATTTCCGGCCGCTTCGGCAGAAGCACGCTCGACCGCAGGGGATGATGATGCTACTTTTGACATTGAAGCATCCAGTGTGGTCCCACACCGAGGGCAGAAGCGCCCGCCCGCTTTCACAGTTGCGCCACAAACAGAACAGACTACCGAAGGCATCGTCCCATCAGGTACTTGGGAGGCACTCGCTGAGTTGACTGCAAGCGGATAACCACACTTGCGACAAAAGCGTACCTCTGGGCGATTTTCTGTGCCACAATTCGAACACTGCATCGTAGTCCCTCCTATACCCAACCACTACTCACGTTGTGCCAGATATAATCGCAACGATGTCTCATCGCTGGCGACCGCCACTACTTCAAGCCCTTTCGAGCCGACGCGCCCCACCAACTCTGTATTCACAAGGTCGTTCATTTCGTTCATAACGCTACCGGGAACCAGACGCAGCAACGAAAGCCGCCCCATCTTCACATGCAACAATTGCACAGCCATGCCGCCATCTCCATCAGTGCGAAAAGCCACTTCGCCGCGCACCACCGGCTTGAAGGGGCCTGCTGCCAGCTGTACGGCAAAAGTCGCCGCGCCGCCAGACTGCATATCCACATTACCGGCTATCAACGCATTGCTGGACTCCAACATTACGCGATTGATATACGTCTCCTCAATGATAACTTCCATATCATAGTCTGGTAAAGGAGGTAAAGGCTCCACCGTAGATACCGTATCCAGAACTCTAACCAGGAGCCAACCACCCACAATACCGGCAAGCAAGCCAAGGAACACGCCCCCTAGCAACAACAACCCTGATTTCATCTGTGTGTTCATGCCTGCACTCCGGGTTATAACCGCGCTCTGAGGATGATATGCTCTTCATCCGTTGTGATATCCAGCAACCGCGAACCCTCACCGAGTTCGTTTTCCAGTTGTTCACGCAAGGCACGGGTGAAGTTTTTGCCTAACGTGACCTCATCCATGTTCAGAAATTGCATAAGGTCGCTACCGCCGGCTACAATGTCCTCAATACTCACCTCGATTTCACCATCCACAACCGAGAGCCGCGCCATAATTTTGAGCTCTAGGGAAATAAAAACCAGGTCAAACTTCGCTGTAGTCACAAGAAGATTGTTGGGTTGAACATCCAGAGACGCACTCTGCAGCCCCTTCTCAGGCAGAATTGCCACGAGGTTTTCGTTCAGATAAGCTTCCCGCACCAGGATGGTGATATCGTGTCCGGCCGGGTCACCAGAGATCGCAGTGGGAGGCGTATCGTTTAACGCCGGGAGCAGCCCCAATATCAACACACCACAGCAGCTCAAACAAAACATCAAACCTAGAGCCACCAGTGCCAACAACCATCCCACGGTGCTACGCTCCGTACGCTTAGCAGGAGCAGGCTTTGGTGTACTAGAGCCAGCAACCTCAACGGAGGGTATTGGTGAAGGCCTGGGTGCATCACGATATGCAGGCACGGGGACTGGTGGTGCTGGCGGCACAGACTGCACGGGCGATGGAACAGGCTGGCGCACTGACGGTGGCGCTAGCGCCTGACCACAGCGCGCACAAAAGTGCGCACCCGGCTTTAGCGCTGCACCACAAGCAGGACAATTCGATAATACGTGAGGCGATGCCCCTGGCAATTCATGTCCACAACGCTTGCAGAAACGCGCATCATCACGGTTTTCGAAGCCGCACTGCGGGCATTGCATCAGACGCCCCCTTTCTGAAAACCTCAATCCGAAATCGTCCAATCCAGGTCTGATTGGAAATCCACCTCAAACTCCGAAACCAGATCATTGCCATCACAATCTTGCGTGAGCAAATCATACGTCCCCGGAGTGAAAAAGAATACCCGCTGCCCGCCTTGAGAAGCAATAGACTCACTCTCGCCAAGCCAATCATCCCCCCAGGAATCCGCTGTAGTCGAAGAAATGTAGACATAACAGATTTCATCGCTGGAATCGTTGATCAGATGCAGCGCAACTAATCCCATCCCCCCCACCGACAGTGAATAATCCTGGCTAACCTTCCAGGCAGTGGCAAGCACCACATCATCGCAATCGCTAATCTTAACATCATAAGTGCCCGCCGGAACATCAAACACCCGTGAATCACCCGAATAGATCAGCTCTTCCTCGCCCAGCCAGTCTTCACCCCAGCTATCACTATCAGAAGCGGAGATTTGAACATAGCAGACATCATAATCGCTGTAATTATCAACGGTGATCCGCAAAGCACCGGCAGAGGGAACGATTGTAAGTTCCGACTCCGTGGGAACTACAGTCGGAGAAGACACGCGAGGCGTAGGCGTCTGTAATTCTGGCAGTGGAGTCGGGTTCACGCGAGCGTTGGCAGTAGCGGTAGGCATCTCAGTCGGGCTGGCGAAAAAGCCGCTTCCGCGAATCAGGAATAGCGCACCACAGATTATACTGGCTCCAAGAATGAGCACGCCAAGCCCTCCAATAATCCAGACCCAGGGGGAGAGTCGTTTCTTGGGTGGGGCAGCCAGATCCGCCGGCATAGAAGCAGCCGAATTTCCATTCACCGGCAATGGAGAATAGCCAGATGCCGCTGGCGCCGGAGGAGGAGCGCCGGCTGATTGATAAACCGGGCTAACTGCGGCAGGAATAGTCGCCGGGAAGGGTTGCGCTGCGCGCTGACTCACCAGAGCATCGGTCATCGCAGCCGCTGTGGAGAAACGGCGATCCAACTGGAGTTCCATCGCCCTCGAAATAATCGCTTCCAGAGCGGGCGAAATCTGCCCATTAATTGCGCGTGGCGCCTTGAAAGCGCCCGGCATTGCCATGCGCTGCGTGGCCGTAGCAGGCGCTTGCCCGGTAAGCGCATGATAGAGTGTCGCCCCAAGGCTATAAAGGTCGCTACGAGCATCCGTGTGGCTACTGTGGGTATCATACTGCTCCGGTGGCGCATATTCCGGCGTACCCATACCGCGCATAATCGTCTGGGTGCGCGGATCGTTCGGATTCCACAGCTTCACCAAACCAAAATCCACCAACACCGCTTTACCGGTCGCATGAATGATCACATTTTGAGGTTTGATATCGCGATGAATGATACCTTCCGAATGACAGTATGCCAGAGCATCTAGCAACTGCTTGGCCCACGAAACCACTTGCGCTTCGGATTGCGCCCCTTCGCGCAACAGTTTGTCCGCCAGGCTCTCGCCCAGTACAAAATCCATCACCAGATAGGCATTGCTACCCTCTTCGAAGAAATCTGTCACACGTACCAGATTGGGGTGATTAAGCCGCGCAAGAATCGTCGCTTCCCGACGGAATTGGTCGCGTAGACCGGCGAGTGCGGTCTGATCCAATCCAGGTTGAGGACGCATTTCCTTAAGCGCGACCGCAACATTCAAACGCGTATCCCAGGCGCGATAAACCGCTCCCATACCACCCTCACCCAACAGAGCCACAATGCGATAACGTTCCTGCAATAATTGTCCAGGCTCAAGTGCCATAAGAAGCCTCCAGATATGATTTCATCGCGAGAGTCAGAACCAGGTCTGGGTATTCACACAAACAGGCTCAAGACCGGGCCACTTTTGAATAGCCATCAATCGTAAAATACGCTGAGATCATCCAGGTAGATGGCACCACGGCTGGCCGAGCCATCTGGAACGCCATCAAGCACAAAAGCGTAGAATTGCGCCGGGAAGTCTAGCTGACCATTGTTTGTCCCACTAATGGGACCATTGGGCCAACCAGCACTATCATCCAAACGCGCCGTCATCTGGCGCCAACCTTGATGCGATACCCGTCCAAACGTGTACTGGCGTATTTCACCGGCGCTATCCTTGACCCAGGCATTCAGGAAATGGCTCGAGCCATCACCATAAACCCAGAGCGTTAACCCTTTAGGTTGTCCACTCAGTGAGATTGATGGATTAGCGCGAAAAACAACATAGTTCCGCTCCACTGCAGGGAAATCATACTCCAGTTTTCCAGATGAACCAGAACGTGCTTGCTCACCAGAGCGAGTCAACGTGCCATAAGGTTCGTCACCGCGGCGCCAATCACTATCACGATCAAAATCCAAAACCACACCAGGACGCGCGGGGGCAGAAGTGACCGTAGGAGGGGCAACGGTAGCGGTTGCCGGGGGTGGTGTGGTAGTAGGCGTGGATGTGGGCGTATCGGTTGGCGAAGGGGTCGAAGTGGGGGCAGAAGTTGAAGTTGCAGCTGGGACCGAAGTTGGCGGCACTGTGATAATAACCGGCGCCGGCGTCGCCGTAAATGTCAATGGAACCGGAGTAGCAGATGCCGTTACTTCGGCAATGATGGTTCTCTCAGATGTCGGAGAGCTCAGAGGTGCGCCACCAAAGAATTGAGCCAAGGGACCAATTCCCTCTGTCCCTGCATACACCAATCCCAAGCCTGCAATTAACAGCAGAATCAACCCCATAAGCGCCATGTATAAGCCTGTCTTGCGACGGGCAGAGGCAACGGGAACCGCTGCCGGAAGAGGAGCATATCCTCCTGCCGGAGCAACAGGGGCAATACCCGAGGCTCCAGCCCCATAAGGATAGCCATTCTGTCCCTGGGATAAGGGCCTCTGTGGTGGAACCCCTTGGGGCGGCGCCGCAGGTGGTGGGTAATGAGTCAGACCATAAGCAGGGGGCGGCGTTGCGACCGGTTGAGGATAAGGCGTCGTTGCAGCAGGCACTGGCGGCGAGGGGGGGCGTGCAACAGCGCGTCCTTTGTTGCGCAGCGCCTGCGCCATCGCCGTTGCCGAGGGGAAACGGTATTCTACCGTCAATTCCAACGCCTGCAAAATGGCAGCATCCGTGGTGGCAGATAGTTGCTGATTGAGAAGCCGCGGGGGCTGAAAGGCAGCCCGCCGGGCAATACGTTGCGTCGCCGTCGGTGGAGTCTGCCCTGTTAAAGCATGATAAAGTGTCGCACCAAGGCTGTAGATGTCGCTGCGTGGATCGGTATGACCGGATTGCGTATCATATTGTTCTGGAGGAGCATATTCAGGCGTTCCCAGCCCTCGCATGACAGTCTGTGTGCGAGGATCAGTGGGATTCCAGAGCTTCACCAAGCCAAAATCCACCAGCATCGCCCTGCCATCCGGGCGAATAATCACATTCTGCGGCTTGATGTCGCGATGGATAATTCCCTGTTCATGACAATACTCAAGTGCCTCAAGCAATTGCTCCGCCCAGGCAAGCACCTGCGCTTCAGGGAGTGCACCCTGATGCTTGATAACGTTATCGAGGCTCTCCCCCTGAACGAAATCCATTACCAGATAGGCATTCGGTCCTTCAAGGAAAAAGTCGGTCACGCGCACCAAATAGGGGTGGCTAAGTCGCGCCAGGACGGTCGCTTCCTGATAGAATTGCTCACGCAAGCGCTCCAAGAGAGCAGGCTCGGTTCCCGGTTGCGCCAGCATCTCCTTGAGCGCGACCGCGACATTCAACCGCGTATCCCAGGCGCGAGAGACCGCCCCCATCCCACCCTGCCCTAAGAGCGCGATCACACGATAACGATTCTGTAATAGCTGCCCTGGTTGAAGCATACACCCCATCCTTTCAGCGCTTGCTCGCAAAGCCCTAAATCAGGTGCTTTTTCCCCGCCACACAAGCCACGCGAAAAGTTCCATGGCCAACGCACCCACCGCCGAAGCTCCCAACAGCACCGTAAAAACCGCACCTCCCCCCGTGCTCGCACGGAGAGCCGCCCCACCAACAGAGGTCACTAGAATATGCGCCGCACCGGCGCGCCAGGGTTTTCGCCCCATCGCCGCCCATGCCAGAGGCGCTGCAAACGCATAAGACGGAAGATATCTCCACAGGAAAGGCATCTTTGCAACAATAGGCCCTAATACCCAAGCAGCCCCAGCTGCCATCACCACTAGCCCCACCAACAACCCAATTTGTTGCGCGGGAGTAAGTTTTCGCATTAACTTGCGGGTGGAAATCACGAGCCTCTGAGTAGGCCGAGCCCCGCCCGACGGAGGCGCAACAGCGGCAGGCACCTCCGTCTTGGAAAGCGTGAGCGCCTGGAAGATTGTATCGCCTACAAACCAACCCAGAGCGCCCAGCAACAAAGCCCCGATGGTGAGTCCAATTACTTGTGCCATATCCGTGGATCGGGAGAAAAGCAAGAGTTGCACCGCCAACATGCCCATTATAGCCATAGCTAAAGCGGTTGCCAGTTCCCAGCGCCACTGTGAAGATCGCGCCGGGCGCGCTGCAGCGCCGGTTTCTCCATCTTGCCAGCGAGGCCCAGGCTCAACCTGCGGTACAGCACCGCCGAACGCCATGCGCATCGCCTGAACGTGTGGAAAACGACGGTTGGGGTCAAGCGCCATCGCCTGCAGCAATGCAGTCTCCGTCTTCGATTGCAAACGCAACCCTAAAGTCCGAGGCGGGGCAAGCGTGTCGCCATCAGTGAAGCGGGCCATAGCCGAAGGCGGTTCCCGTCCCGTAAGCGCATGGTAGAGCGTAGCCCCCAGGCTGTAGATATCACTGCGTGGCTCCGTGTGCCAACCACGCATGCCAAAATGCTCAGGAGAAGCATATTCACGCGTGCCCATACCCGCGATGATACGCTGCGTTTGGGGGTTGTGAGGATCCCATAGCTTCACCAGTCCAAAATCCACCAACACTGCCCGTCCGTCCGCACAGATAATGATATTCTGTGGTTTGATATCACGATGCAGAATCCGGCGCTGATGACAAGCCTCCAAAGCATCCAACAACTGCATCGCCCAGCGCAACACCTGTGCCTCAGGGAGCGCCCCTTGGCGATCAATCAAGGTCGCTAGATTCTCCCCCTCAACGAAATCCATCACCAGATAGTCGCGCCCACCCCATTCAAAGAAATCCGTTACGCGAGGGAGATTGGGATGCACTAACCCCGCGAGCACCAGCGCCTCCTGTTGAAACTGTTCACGAAATTGCGCCAGTTCCTGCAGTGAGGCCGAGGAATCAGGGATCATTTCTTTCAGCGCCACAGGGATGTTTAACGTAAGGTCCCATGCACGATAGACAGCCCCCATCCCTCCCTGGCCGAGCAATCGCGCCACGCGATAACGGTTATTCACAATTTGCCCTGTATTGAGTCGCATAGGTCACCTTCCCCAAATTGTGGAATCAGGTATCAGCATCCAGGCCTGGATCAAGCGTCAGAGCGCGCTGTCGGGAGATTTCCGCCTTAGTAGCATCGCCTAGAGCTTGCCAACACGCGCTCAAACCCAGATGCGCCGCGGGCATGCCCGGGTTGAGCGTGATGCTTCTCTCATACGCTTCAAGCGCCTCACGCCAGCGTCGCCACTCCGCATAGAGCTCACCCACAAAGAATTCTGCCAGCGCATGTCGTGAATCCAAACGAAGCGCATCGTGGAAATTCCGCATCGCCCAACGCTGACTGCCCTTCTTGTAGTTGAGCACTCCCCTAAGAAATTCCAACTCTGCCGGAGGCAGACTCTCTTGCTGAAGCAGGTCTTGCACCAAAGGCTCAGCATCAGACAGTTTTCCGCTCAATAGATAGCAGATAGCCAAACGGCCGCGGAAAATCGGATCCTGCGAGCGAGTTCGGAGCAAATGTTCGAAATTCGCCGCAGCATCGCTGTAGCGTCCCAAACTAAAGGCCGTATCTGCAGCCAGTGTTGCCAGGTCAACATCGCCAGGTTTCAACCCCAGAGCTTGCTCCAGATGTTCCAGCGCCGTTGCAGGACGCTCCATAGCGAGCAACGTTTTGCCCGAGGCAACGTGAAGCTCGGGCGACTGTGGATACTGTTCAAGCCCCTTTTCCAATGCGGCGAGGCCAGCATCAAGCTGTTTAGACTGCGTATAGGCTTTTCCTAAAGCCACATAGATCTCGACAGGCTGTGCTCCAATCTGCAATGCAGATTCAAATGCAGCCGTAGCCTCTTTGAAACGCCCGGCTTGAAGATGCTGCATGCCTTCGGCAGCAAAATCCGGTGGCGCAGGTGGAGCCGCATCAACTCCCTCAGCAGCAACTAGAGCTGATACAGGAGAAACTGGAACGGATGCTGACCGAAGCTCGGAATCAGGAGGCGCAGTGATTGGCAGAGATGCGCCGCATTTCGCACAGAAACGTGCACCAGAGCGATATGGGGTGGCGCAGTTGGGACAACGGTGGCTTGTATCCATAGTCTTGCCGCATTGAGGGCAAAAACGTGCCCCTAACCGCACCAACGCGCCACATTGTGGGCAAGTTACCCCGGGTGAGGAACTGCCTACCGTGGAAAGGCGTTGCGGCGTGACTGCCGTGGGCGGTTTGCTGCTTTCGCTACGTGAGGGAGGCGGCGGCGTGTGTTGGGAGGCTATGGGTGCAATCAATGGACGCCGTACCACCGCAACGTTGGAGCGCCGAGTGACCGGGCGTCCCGCAACCGTTTGAAGAGCGGCTAACATCTCACCTGCATCGTTAAAGCGTTGGGCAACGTTCACCGACATTGCCTGCAAAACTACCTTCTCGAGAACAGCGTTCACCTTGGGGTTCAATTGTGAAGGCGGCGTGAGCACCGCTCCACGCATCAAGCGCTCGAAACTGTCAGAGGGCGGCGTTAGTGTGAGAACACAATAGAGCGTTGCGCCAAGAGCGTATACATCGGAGCGTGCATCCGTGCCCCCGCCCAGGCCATATTGCTCAGGCGGTGAGAAGCCTTGCGATACTGCTTTCGCCATCACCTGCGTCTTGGCTTTGGGATCAATTTTGGCAATGCCAAAATCCACCAGTACTGCGCGATCTTTCTGGGTGAGGCGGACGTTATTCGGCTTGATATCACGATGAATGATTGGGGGTTGCTGTTGATGCAAGTATCCTACCGCATCACAAACCTGAATCATCCAATCCATCGCCTTATCTATCGGAAAATGACGACGTTGTTTTTCCGCATCAATAACCAGGTCCAGCAAATCTCTTCCGGCGATATAATCCATCACCAGATAATAGCTCCGTCCCTCGCCAAAGAAATCCGAAACGCGCACCAAACCAGGGTGATCGAGCGCAGCCAACACTTGCGCTTCCTGCTTGAAGAGTTGCTGCGCCGAGTCTGAGGGGTCGCTTAACTCCTTCACGGCGACCTGACGCCCGCGTAAGCGCAGATCCTCCGCCAGGTAAACGGAACCATAACCGCCAGAACCCAGCTTCTTGACGATCTGATACCGCCCCTGAAGAGCATGCCCTAATGGTAGAGTTGGTAGTCCATGTTGCATCATGCGCAATATCCGTTCAAGAACTCGGCTCAGAACGAAATTCGGTCAGAGCAGCATCAACCCCCGGGAAATCGCCCTCGATCAAGGCAATGCGGGCACCATCAAGCACGCGATAGGCGCGCATTTCCTCCGGTGTTCCCCGAAAGCTGCTAAATAACTGCTCATAAGCGGCAGCGACCGCATCCACCGCTTCTACCAGAGTCTCAGGCTCGAAAGCGACTTCAGCATGATACTCTGCCAGGCTCGCCACCCAATCGGATTCCAATGCAGTCAATGATTTGCCATAAACACCCCTATAATCACCGGTGGGATAGAGCTGCGCAAATTTCTCCGGTCCATACGCATCCAGCAGATATTGGACAAAACATCCAGCAGCATAGTAATTCTCAAGGTCGCGAATGTGTCCCTGATAGCTGAGGTTCCCCGAAACCCGAGGTAGTTTTCCAGCGAGGTCGTAGGCCGCACAGAAGACCCGGAGTGGTAAGTGCCCCTCACCGGCAACAGCGCTCATGCCCGTGGAAACCGCTGCGCCCTCACTCAACATTGCCGAGACCGGGAGACCCTCACAAATCTGGCGCGTGATGCGCAACGCTTCATCAAGCGTAAAACGTCCGTTGGGTGCGCGCTCCAAGCGCGATTCAAGGGTCTCCCCCTGAATATACTCCATGACAAGATACCAATTACCACCCTCAGGAAAGAAATCTGTAACGTTAGTCAGCCCAGGATGGTGCAAATTCGCCAACATCTGCGCCTCCTGGCGGAACGCCTGAATGGCCCAATTGCGGTCACCGGGAGCCAATTGTGCTGGGGACATCTCCTTTACCGCACACTGACGTCCCGCTAACCGGGTGTCATCAGCCAGATAGACAACACCCATGCCCCCACCGCCAATTCGGCGTTGGATGCGATAACGATTTTGCAGAACTACGCCCGTCTCAAGCATTCTTACTCATTGCCTCAACTGATAACAGGTGCTGAATTACATTACCATTACCAATCCCATGATTGTGGGATTTATCGCCCCGGGCACGGTGGCATCTTGAGAACATTTCCGGGATGGATGAAATAGCCCTTGATAGCATCATTCCAGGCCAAATCATTAAGCGTGGCCACTTGCTCAGAGTATTGCCTCAGAGCATCATCGAGAGTCTGCGCACCCCAATTCTGCGGGCAATAACGACGGCAAACAGCGTATAAACTCTCGCCCGATTGGACAACTATCTGCTGCTGTGGCGCCAGTGTTGAAGTTGGTGACGGCACATCCGGAGATACCGTCACTATGATTTCAGGTGTCAACGTCAACGTAGTTGATATCTCCTGCGGAGGATCGGTCGAGACGGGCAACACTAGCCGGTCCGCAAGCGCATGAGCGCCCCACCCCAGAAGTAAGCCCAACGCCGCCAATCCAAACAACACCCCTATCAACAAAAGCCGCGATTTTGATCCAAGCATCTTCGATTCTCTCCGCATACGTTTCCAGTATTGAACAATCCTGGTTAGAACTACTCCATTTCCACCACAATCGCCGAGATATTGTCCTCTCCGCCCGCAGCATTCGCCGCTGCAATCAGAGCATCACATGCCTGCTGCGGGCTACGCGCCGTTTCAACAAGGTGTTGAATCTCAGCATCCAGCACCATCTCCCACAAACCATCGGAGCACAGAATCAGCCGATCGCCCCGGGATAACAACACGGTGAAAGTATCTACCTCCACATTCTCCTGTTGCCCCAAAGAACGGAAGATTTGATTCCGTTGGGGATGGCTACGCACCTGTTCCTGTGTAATCACATGCGCCTGCACTAACCGTGCAACCAGGGAATGATCCTGGCTAATCTGTCGTAACTGCCCCTCTCGCAGCAAGTAGGTACGGCTGTCACCTACATTGGCGATCGTAGCGATATTCCCGATGACTAACGCCGCAGTAACCGTGGACCCCATATTGCTCTGCTGAGCACTGGCATGACGGGCAAGCACCTTGTTCGCTGCCTGAACGGCTTCCTTGAGCAGATTTCCCGGTATATTCTCGGTGGTCAGTTTCCGGGTCTCTTTGCGCAAATCAGGGAGCACCTTGCTCTTGAGAATCCATTCAGTTACAACCTGGTAAACCATACGGCTGGCGACATCACCGGCATCGTGCCCTCCCATCCCATCCGCCACCATATAGAAACCGATGGGTACAGCTCCCCCTTGTTGGGCTTTATCAAAGGTGAAGGTAACCACCGAATCTTCGTTGCGCGCATGTTTACGTCCCGGGTCGGTCCCCTGCCCATGAATGGGTTTGAGTGGACGCCCTATCGCCGGGGCAGGCGCCATCGAAAGGCCCGCCAACATTGCCGCCACCGTAGGATATTGCCCTTGCAAGGCAGCTTCAATGACCCCGCGGTGTTCTTCAGGCAACGCCTTCAAAGGCGTCGCCTCCAACGCGCCCGCAATGGGCGATATACCTGTCGTCAGATACCCAAGGGTCTGTCCCAGAAATGCGATATCGCGTGCAACCTGTGCTCGACCCCCATCATGCGCAAACGGCGTGCAAGCGCTGAGATCAGCCACTTTGACAGACCCATCGCCACCAAAAGTCACCAGACGTTCCAGATTCTCCAACAATGATGCTGTTGCCGGGGTAAAAGCGAGGCCTTGCTGATGCAGGTAGATCAGTACACGCCCTATCGGCCCTAGCACCATGAGTGCGTCCTCTGGCGAACGTGTGCGCCGCCCACGCACCAGTACCCCCCAGCGCCCTGGATGTTCCACCACGGTATACACCGCCTGCTGAAAAGCAAGTATATCACGGTGCAACAGAATATCAGGATGACCAGCACGTCCCAGGGTAAGGACCGCGGTTCCGACCGCAGCATCAAGTGGCAGGTTGGCCTCACCCGAACCATGCCGCTCATGAATCAGCACGGTATTCAGAGGCGTTGAACAGCGTGCGCACAATCCGCTAGAAGTGCTCTGCGGTTGCAGGGTACGACACGCAGCATTTGGGCAGAGCAAGTCAATCGCATCATAGTAAATGGAATAACTCAACTCCCGCGTCGTGAGGATATGGTAGCGTTGTGCAAAAATCGCGCCCGGGGTGAAGGGTTTGATACCCCCACCGGGAGCGACCCCACCCGAGGTACCGGCAGGTGCGGTAATGGTTCGATCAGGGAACGCGGATACTGACGCCCCCGGCGATGCAGATTGTGGTGTGGCGGGTGGTGCGGATTGGGACGCAGGCGGCGCCAGGGGCAAAGGGTTCGGATGTGATGGTGAGGGTGTGGTCGGTACAGAGTTTATGCGAGGATTCGCAACTGGTGTGACTGGAGCGGGTGCCTCTGCCGCCACGGGCTTCTCGACCAGAACACTCGTGCGTGGCTGCCGGCGCGCAGATGGGGCTGGTGGGGCTGGCGCACGTTTGGACTTGCCAAAGACGCCACGGAATTCCCTTAGCACCCGACCCAGAATCGCATCGCCGCCAGAAGCGGATACCGGAGTTCCTGATTCGCTGACAGCTGCCGCCTCATCCAGCCTGGCGCCGCACTGGCTACAAAACCAACGTTCACCCGGCGCCGGAGAATTCGCATCGGAATTTTCCGCGCCACATCGTGGACACACTCTCGTGTAAGGCATTAGCGTTTACTCCATTTTCCATCCGAGAACAACAGGTATATCGTACCTGTATCCATCCGCACAATTGTGCCACGCTCGAAATCCTGCAACGTGCCATCAAAACCGCGTTCGAGATCCATCGCCGAACCAAGTCCATCGCGCACGGGGGCATTCGAACACCAGACCTTTCCGAAACCCCGCAGCGGCGTAGGTGGCGTCGTCTCAGTTCCACAGGTGTAAATAGGATCCCCATCACGCCAGGTATTGGCAAATCCCTGCCATGAACCACCCTGATACACAACATAGATGCGATCATTGTCCTCGCGCCAAAACATCAGCCCCCTCTCAAAGTTTTCTATCGCCAACCAACCGGAATGTGCGTCATTTGTAGCACAACCCAGCTGGGCTTGTTCTGCGCGCCAGACCTCGGCAAAAGGCCCAGTTACCTCAGGACAAGCAGGCGCAGGCGTCGCAGTCGGCGGCGAGGTTTGGGTAGGAAGCGGTGTAGAAGTCGGAGACGGAGTAGCAGCTGTGGTCGGAATCGTTGTTGCGGTCGCAGTAGCAGTTTCAGTTTCTGCAGGTGTCTCAATCACTAACTCTGCTGTCGGTGATGCCACGGCTTCAGTCACCAAAATCTCCTGAGGTGCAGTCACCTCCACAGGAGCGGCTGTCCACGTCTCCATTTCTGTAGTCAACGTAGTGTCCCCAATTGTTACTGGTGTCTCGCGTCCACGTTCGAGCAGATTTGCCAGGGCAAGCCCTGCCAACAACAATGCGATCAGCGCAGCTACAACCAACCCCAAGGATTTCCAGGGAAATGGGCGAACCGGTGGCGCCGAAGCAGAAGGCGCATAAGGATAGCCCGCGCCGGGCGGGCCTCCCATTCCCATCACGGCGGTGCTGGCAAATGTGCCCGGCGGAAATCCGCCCGGCGGCTGAATGCCCCCGCCCCATTGTCGCAGCGCCATACGAAGCTCTGTAGTGGTCTGAAAACGCGCCTCAGGGCGCAATTCCAATATCCGAAGCAAAATCGCTTCAAGATATGGGCTTACCTGCGGATTGAGGTGTCGCACAGGCATCAATGACGCCGGGTTGACAATGCGCATCGTTGCCGTAGGTGGAGTCTGTCCGGTAAGAGCGTGATAAAGCGTCGCCCCCAGGCTATAGAGATCGCTACGCGCGTCCGTAAACCCTGATTGAGAATCGTACTGTTCAGGAGGGGCATATTCCGGCGTTCCCATGGACCGGATCGCCGTGCGTGTACGTGGATCACCGGGATTCCATAGCTTGACCAACCCGAAATCCACCAAGATCACGCGACCATCAGGGCGTACAATCACATTCTGAGGCTTGATATCCCGGTGAATGATACCCTGCCCATGACAGTACTCCAGCGCATCGAGCAGTTGATCCGCCCAGGCAAGTACCTGAGGTTCTGGCAAACACCCCTCCCTGGCAATACGGGCAGCCAGACTTTCTCCCTCAACGAAATCCATCACCAGGTAAGCGTTTCCACCTTCCTCAAAAAAATCGGTCACCCGGACCAGATGAGGATGGCTGAGATTTGCCAACACTGCCGCCTCTTGCTGAAACTGCTGCTGCAATTGCGCCAGAACCTGCCCGTTGATATCGGGTTGCGGCATCATCTCCTTCACAGCCCGGGGTGCTTTTAGCCGCATGTCCCAAACACGGTAGACAGCTCCCATTCCTCCTTGCCCCAGCAAACGAGCCACGCGATAGCGTCCTTGGAGCACATCACCGATGTTCAGACTCATCACGACCTCCTGGTGGCAAACAACACATAGCAGAACGCTAGGAAAACGCTCAACCGGACTTGCTCTGTCCTCCTCACCCCGGCGGGACCAGCCCCACCACATGTTCGATCTGTGTCAGCTGATTTAGAATCGCGCCGGGACGGCTTGCTTGCGCGCGTAGCAAAGTCAGCGGCACAGCGATTTCGATGCGATTGCCAGAAGTGCTAAGCACCTTTACACCCATTTCTTGCAAGCGGGCAACCACCGGCGCAGTGTCCTCCGTATCCAGCGAGAGCGCAGCCCGCATCTCCCCTGCGTCGGTTAAAATGCCGTGCTGACGGGCATAGTTGAGCACACTCTGTTGCCCCCCCTGCTGGTAGATCACAAGCAGGTCTTTGTACACCGGTTGTACTTCCGGGTTATCCAGCAGCAGCGCAATCTCAGGATACTGCGCCCGAAGCTGCTCGACAGAAGGCGTTGCCGTAGGGCGCGGCGTGCTCGTCGGTGTGGGAGTTGAGGTTGATTTGGGCGTGGAAGTGGGTAGCACAACCAACACTGTGGGAGTTGGAGAAGGGGGCAAAGTGGCAGTAGGGGCCAACGTCGGCGTCACAGTAGGAATATCCGGCAACACCGGCGTCGCGGAAGAGGTGCAACCGACCAACACTATCAGCGCCAGTCCCAATCCTCCTAGTCGATACCTAACACAAGCTCGCTTTTTTCTATTACCTATCATCCTTCCACCTTTGCCTTATCTCCAATCAGCGTACATCCTGGCGCCGTAACACCCACGCCGTTCCCAGGCCGAAGACCAGGCTGAAAATCGCCAGAATTCCCCAGACGCGCAGCAGATGTGCCGTCGTGCGCGCATAACTGATGCCGAAGGTCACTCCGCCGACAATATCCACCGGCTCGGCTTCAATGGTGACGGATTCGCGCACTGTCTCAGTGACGGTGCGCAACTCATGCACCATCACCTCCGGCACAGAGATGGGGATGGTCTGCGTGATTCCTGGCTGCACTTGCACTTCCAACAACTGTGTGGCGGTAATCACCGTTACCGGTTCCCAATCCGCCGCCGGTTTCTCCACGTCAAAGGCAACCTCAGCCGTCATCGGATCGAGATGTACTCGCGTGCGGCTCAGACCACTGAGACGATCCATATCCACTGACCCGCCCAGCCCCTCCAGCGTCCAGCGCGTCAGCGTCAGCGCCGAGAGCTCCTTGGTGGCGCCCGGCAATTCAAAAAGCGTGCCAGTGAAGATCAGCTGGAAGAAGAGCAGCATGAATAGAATATAGATCACGGTATTGGTGTTGGGGACCAGCACTGAGATAAACAACCCTATGTGAATCGCTGCAAGCGTGGCGAGGAACAGGGTGATGAACATCTCTACCGGCGCGGGGAGAAACACCCCCATAGCAGGAAGGCGGATTTTGAGCGCGATGACCAACAACAACAACCCGCACTGCAACAACGCAAAGGTCCCGATGACCAGAACCTTCGAGAGCAGATACGGCGCGATGCGCACTGTCACCATGCGCTCCCGCCGATAGATGGAGCGTTCTTTCACGATCTCGTAGCCCGAAGCGAAGAGTCCCAACAACACACCAGCAAATGCCAACAGAAAAAGTAGATTCAGGCTGTTCGTTACGATGCTATAGGTGGCGCTTGAAGCTCCCGTTGCCAGCTCCGCCGCCAGCTGCCGTTCGATCTCGCCCAGGGTATCCCCCTGCAACCACTGCGGCCCCGCCACCAGCAGAATCAAACCGCCGACCAGGGGCATCACCGCCAAGAGCACTGCCAGTAACACGCGATCACGCAGCACCAATTTGAGATAGCGCCGCGTCAGCACGGCCAACTGGCGCAGGGGATTGACCTTCGACCCCCTGGTCTGCGCCTCCCCGTCCGAGGCGCCTTCCGCCGGGGTTGCCACGCGCTGCTGGCGCTGCGCGACATAGCGCCGGTAGGTATCCGACTCGCGATAGCGTTTTTCCCAATCCACAGCTTTCTGGTAGGCGCGCTGCGGATCCGAATCATCCAGCTGGTCATAGACATCAGAAAAATCACCGGTAGCGACCTCGAAGAAGGTGAAGGCCTCCTCCGGAGGTCCGAAGTAGGCCAGGCGGCCGTGAGCGAGAAAGCAAACATGATCACATTGGCTGATGTTCGCCGTGGCGTGCGTCACCAGCACCACCGTCCGTCCTCCATCGGCAAGATGGCGCAGTGTGTACATCATCTTCTTCTCCAGGCCCGGATCGAGGCCCGATGTCGGTTCATCGAGAAAGAAAAGCCGTGGCTCCGCCAAGAGCTCCACGGCGATGCTCACCCGCTTGCGTTGCCCGCCGCTGAGGCTGCTCACGACCTGCTCGCTCTGGCCCCCCATACCAACATCTTGCAAGACCTGCTCGACGCGCTGCTCTAGCTCCGCCGCGGTGGTATCGGGGGGCAAGCGGAGCTGCGCGGCATAACGCAACACATCCAGCACCGTCAAGTCTTTGTGGATAATGTCATCCTGCGGCACATAGCCAATCATGGTGCGATAGAGGTCGAACTGCTGATAGAGATCATCGCCATTGACGAGCACCTGTCCCTGTTGCGCACGGACCACACCACTGAGAGCCTTCATCAACGTGCTCTTGCCCGCACCGCTAGTGCCTACCAGGGCCACAAACTCCCGTGGATGAATGGTGAGACTGATGTCATCGAGAATGCGCTTCGTGCGCTCGCCTTTGCCTACCTCGCGCACTAACTGCACGCCATCGAGGCGAACTCCACCCGCAGCGACATACTGCTGGAGCTTACCTGCGCTGTAGACAAGACTAAAGGGGCCAATCTGAACCACGTCCCGTTCTCGCAACAGATAGGGACGTTCGATCCGCTGTCCGTTAACAAAAGTACCGTTAGTACTGTTGAGATCAGTCAACACCGAGCCCCGCGGCCCGGCCGTAATACTGGCGTGGCGCCATGAAACAAGCGGCGCTTGCAGAGGAATACCTGATTGCGGATCTCGCCCTAGTGTCAATGCCCCTTCCGGCGCAAGGACCAGCGAACCCATGCTTTGCGGACCTTGTAGCGCAGTTGATGCGCCCAGCATGAAAGTTAGGCTGGCGGAATTGCCCTGGAGGTCACCTATGCGCAGAATATCACCGTGGTTCAGAACTGCACTCTGAACACGACGCCCGTTAAGAAAAGTGCCGTTGGTGCTGCCGAGATCCACATACTGCCATTGGGTACCCTGGCTCTCCAGCCGCCCGTGGTACCCCGAAACATAGGGAGACGGTAATACCAGACCATTGGAAGGAGCGCGTCCGATAGTGACCGTTGTTTCCGTGAGGGTTAACTCATAGGGAGGTTGCCCCAACAAGCGGATGATAAGGCGAGGCATCGTAACAGGCGTGGCTTCTGCTGGCGCAGCGTTGCGCTGCGCCAGCATGGCTTCCACGCCATCCGTCACAGGACCCGTAGCGCGCTCCTGCCCACACACCGGGCAGAAACGCGCCTTGGGGTTACGCAACTCACCGCCGCAGAAACGACAGAATTGGGGCATATTAGCGGCTCCTCTTTACAGAAATCCCTATTTGCAGTGAGACTGATATTGCGAGTTTTGCTCCAACAAGCAACCAGGACAACTCTGTAATAACGGTTGCAGCAGCATCTGTATCTATGGTAGTTGCCGCTCCTTCTCTCTGATAACAGGAGTCTGCCAAATGATGTCGGAGGCAACATTGCCATCACCATCACGTAACATAGTGAAATTAATCGTCACGGTATAAGAATTGAAAGCCTCACCGTAAGCCGTACAATCTGTATCCTGACAAACCCACACCCACCAGGCATAGGTACGCCCAGAGGGCCATCCAGTAGGCAAACCGGTAATTAGAACCTGACTGACATAGCCAAGATCATTAGTCAATGCCCCGTTATCCGTCACGCTATCATAGAAAAATACTCGATAATGATCGGAAGCAATGCCACGCGCACCCCACTGGAAAGTTGCCGGCAACGTAACAGCAGCTCCATTAGCCGGCGATTGCAGCGTGACATCCTTGATATCGAAATTGCCACCCAACACCGAAGTTGTCCCTGTGTAAGAAGTTATATCAGCTCCATACCAACCCCACAAACGACCATTCGCTGTGCCACTGGGATTATCATAAAGCACATAATAGCGTTGGCCAGAGCTGAGCGCGGGGATACCAGTAAAATTATACTTGCCACCCGCGTCAGTGGTTACGGTAGCTCGCGTAGACCAGGAACTGCCATTAAAATATCGCAACTGCAACGACACGCCGCTCACTGGAGTCCCACCCAGGTTTACCTGTCCGTAAACTCCAGGAATCACACCGGGCTGGTAATTGCGAACCACCAGCGGCAAATAGACCGCTGCCGCCCCGCGCACCAAGGTAAACTCCCAAGCCCCCTGTCCGTTCGTGCCGGCGAAAGCCTTGACGGGCGACGAAGCAACCACAGCCAGGGAACGAACGCGACGTTCCTGCAAACCTGTGTTAATCCACTTCCAATTTGAGCTCCCGGAAGGAACATAGTAAGCACCCTGAGTATATAAGCCGGCAAAAACCTCACCGCTTCCGGGGGCAACGGCTAGCGCCCTTACATAATCACTTGCCAGGCCCGTGTTCATAGCAGTCCAACTGGCGCCATAATTCGTGCTGCGATAGGCTTGATACGCGCCGGCATAAGCCAATCCAGCAGTGTTAGGGGAGCAAGCCACGGCATAGGTATAATTGGCATAGGGTCCCGTCATGCCACTGGCGCGGGTTACCCAAGAGACACCCCCATTGCTATAATATAATCCACCGCCATAAGTTGCAGCAAGCAGCTGCCCCGTATTCATGAACTCGCACAAACGCAGGACAATCCCGTCCGTCAAACCGGTTGCCGCATTCCAGGTTAGGCCGCCGTCATTGCTATATTGGATTCCGTGATAGGTCGCAGCAACCAGTTTGCTGGTATCTCCCTGGATAGATTCAATATCAAAGGAGATGTAGCTGGGGTAACTTCGACTGACTTCGCGCCAGGAATTGCCCTGATCCCAGCTTTTGAGCACACCCCAGTCGCTGTAAAACGTACCGGCATAGAGAATCGTTCCCGTTGGTCCCTGCGTTGCCTCAAGAGAATACACATAGGGCACACCGTAAATGGCGTGCCATGTCGCTCCCTGATCATAGCTGCGGAACATTCCCGCGCCCCAGGTTGCAGCATAGAGAGTGCTCGCATTGTTGATATCTTGTGTGATATCGAGCACAAAGGTGCCATCCATACCAGTGCCTTTCAACGCAAAGGCGCCGGCAGCGCTCGTACGTTTATAAACACCTCCATAAGGAAAGCGGTTTGCACCAATCCACACATGGTCTGCTGAGGTTGGATGAACCGCCAGCCCCTCCACATAATAGGTGGGGAAAGCGGTATCGGCATTGGCCCAGGTGATACCACCATCAGCGCTGCGGTAAATCCACGAATATCCTCCAGCGTAGACAATGCCAGGGCTACTCTTGGAGAAAGCGACCGAGAAGATAGAAGTATCCGAGACGCCGGTATTGACGGGAGACCAATTTTCACCACCGTCAGAAGTGCGGAAGAGTCCGCCGCCAGAGGTTCCTACCACTACAATATTGGCGTTAGTGGGGTGAATTGCCACCGCAACCACGGTGTTGTTGATGGTTCCCACACCCATTGGACTCCAGGCGCTACCGCCATTCGTTGTACGATAGAATCCTCCGCTAGTCTCCCAGGTGCCAAAGGAGGCGTAACGCACGTTGTTATTGGAGGGCGCAAAGGTATACGTTCGCGCGCTACCTGTCCCTAACGCAATCTTAGTCCAAGCGGTACCGCCAGTAGTGCTACGGTAAAGTCCGTTCCCATCATCTACACAAGCATAAATGTCATTGCGATTTGAAGGATTGATGGTCACCCGGCGGACTGCTGTGCGCGCCCAAGTGATAGGGGCCAAAATCTCATTGCGCGAGGGTGCATCTGGATGAAAGAGATTGCTCGGACCCCCAGCAACGACCTCAGGAGGAAGTAACACCCCATCGCTGTCGGTGCTCAGTTGTGTGGGTCGCAGGGGGTCAGCAAGTCGAGTCCAGGTCGTGCCACTATCGGTAGACTTGAGCAAACCATATCCCCAGGTTCCAATGATAAGGACTTTGGGATCCACGGGATCAATGGCAAGCCCACTTATCACCAGGTCACCGTATCCACCAAGACCGCCATTAGCAGCCGACCACGTCTCGCCGCCATCAACACTGCGGTAGACACCCTGATTTGTTCCAGCATAAACCACGTTGGGGTTAGTCGAATCAACCACGATTTGCGTCACCATGGGAGCCTCAGTGGCTTCCAGATTATACCGGGGACCCCGCCAGGTCCAGAAGTCAATACCCTGAATGCCAATCGAGCTAGCTGAGGATACAGCAGGGATACTGGGTTCAGGTGTCAAGCATTGCGATTCTGGAGGGGGAAGTTTCTCTGCCCGCACCGTTGCCGGTAACGCGAGAAAAACGCACAGAAAGATAAAAGAAATCACCACGACACGCTTCAACACAGACATGATTTCCCTCCTAAAAACTATCTCGCCAACGGCACCCCCCTCGAGAGCGTCTACAGGCACTCAACCGAGGGGGAGTATCTGATTACGTATTAAAGATCCGGCAAAGATTGCCGCAATGTCATAACGGCGGTGGAGGTGGCGGCGGTGTTGTCGGCTCAGGCGTTGGCTCCTGAGTCGGCGGTTGCGTCGGCTCTTGGGTTGGCGGTTGGGTAGGCTCCTGAGTTGGCGGTGCGGTAGGCTCTTGCGTCGGAGGTTGAGTAGGTTCTTGTGTTGGCTGCTGCGTAGGGGGTTGGGTTGGAGGCGGGGTTGTCGGTACTGCAGTTGGGCGCGGCGTCGTCGTGGCGGCAGGGCGCTCGACCACTCGAAAGGTACGAGAAGCACTTTCCGCTGCGACTTCCCATCTGCCACCAGTCTGTCGCTCTAGCGCCACCAACCATGTGTAGGTTCCTAATGCCAGGTTCTGCTCCGTGGCGGTAAAACGATAAACCAGTGCTGCATCTGGGTTGTTGAACTGCTGACGTAATACTTCCTGACCGGAAGTATTCTTCACAATCACAACGAAGCGTTGATCAAAAGCCAGACGTTGTCCCCAACTCCAGGTTAATTCAATCGCAGATGTCGGGTAATACCCCTGATCATTCGCCGGTCCCGTCAGTTCGGGTAGTGGGAGAGCCTGCTCTGTTGCCGTGGGCAGTGGGGTATCAGTGGGTTTAGGTTGAGCAGTTGGGCTTGCCGTGGCTGTGGCAGTCGCCCGCGCAGTTGCAGTTGCAGTCGGAGTCAAAACCACGGTTGGCGTTGCTGTAGGTGTTGCCCTTTCCCTCGCAAATATACCCAGGCGCGCCGCACGAACTGCACCGCCAGCAATCAACAACACCAGGAATAACGCAGCCAACACCCAAATCCATTTTGGGAAATTCACCGCTTTAGCCGGTGCGGAGGGCCTTGCCTCCCGCTGAACAACGGGCGCTGCCGCGCGCGGTGACGCAGGCACTACGGCAGCCTGCCGCTGCGGGGCCTGCGGTTGCCCTGGTCCCGCGGCAGCAGCTGCAGCGGCACGGGGATCCATTTGTGCGGTACCCCCAGGCTCTTTGCTCGCAGGACGAGGCCCCGTGTCGGTCTGCGGAGTCCAGGCACGTACCGAGACTCCCAATCCCGCAGCCATTTCCACAGCGCTCTGCCAGCGTTGGGTGCGCGAGAGTTCCAAAGATCGGAAAATCGCCGCTTGTGTACGCTGGCTCACCCCCTTGACCTGACCCCATACGCGGAGGAACTGCTCGGGGTCTGCCATACGCAACGTTGCTGTGGGTGGCGCATGCCCAGTGAGGGCGTGATACAACGTAGCTCCCATGCTGTACACATCGCTACGACCATCTGTGTGCCCGGCGCCGGCATCGTATTGCTCCGGTGGTGAATATTCCGGTGTTCCCATCCCGCGCATGATGGTCTTGGTGCTCGGGTCAGCCGGATTCCAAAGTTTCACCAACCCGAAATCTACCAACACCGCATGCCCATCAGGACGAATAATAACGTTCTGTGGCTTTACGTCCCGATGAATGATGCCACGACTATGACAATAAGCCAGCGCATCCAACAACTCAGCCGCCCAGGCAAGCGCTTGATTCTCTGGAATCGCGCCCCAACTCTCGATGTACTGTGCCAGGCTATGTCCACTGACAAAGTCCATCACCAGATAGGCATTACCACTCTCCTCGAAGAAATCGGTGACTCGCACCAGATTGGGATGCTGCAGCCGGGCAAGTACTAACGCCTCTTGCTGAAATTGCTGACGCAGCTGCGCCAGAGTTGAGCCATCCAAGTCGGGTTGAGGAAACATCTCCTTAATGGCAACCAGCACATTGAGGCGAGTATCCACAGCGCGATAGACCGCGCCCATGCCACCTTGTCCCAACGGCAACTCTACCCGGTAACGCCCCTGCAAAAAGTCATCAGGTTTCAAAACCATAAAAGACTCCTTCTACTGGCAGGAAAAGGCAATCCAAGCTGCGGAACAGCCTGTGCCATAAACCGTCATAGATTTATCGGTCCGGCAGCTTGCCCGCCTCGATTCCTGGAGTTTTTTGCCTGACCAGTCAACACTCTAGATTTGGAAAGTCGTTTTGATACGCCCGAACCTTATCTCGTCACCGCTAGCCAGAGCTTGGGGCTGTTGCGGCACAAGCTTTTGTTGGTTGACGAAGGTGAAGTTGGTGCTGTTGAGATCCTCGATGAAGAAACGCTCGCCCTGAACCATAATCCGGGCGTGCTGACGGGAAACACCACCCTCATCCCCGCCATAATCAGTGAGATCAATATCGGGGAAAACACCACTGACCGGATCTTCTCTCCCAATGATAACCTCGCCCTTTCCGGCCGGAAAAGGCAGCGTTGCATTTGAGCCTGAGATAAGCAAACGCCCGCGCACGACTACCGGCGGAGGTGCATAAGCTGCAGGCTGCGGCGCAGGCTGAGGAAAACCTGCCCCACCTGGTGCAGGCGCCGGATAAACGGCTTGACCTGGCTGCGCAACCACGGTGGGCGCATACTCACCAGGCACAGCTGGCGACGCATAAGCCGGAGGTAGAGGTGGCGCAGCAGCACCATACGCAGGAGCTATCGCCGGTACCGGCGCCCCGCACATGTCACAAAAAGCACTATCAGACTCAAGAGTCGCACCACAATTCGGGCACGTTCGTCCCCCTGCTGCTGACGCAACAACTGTTGGAAGTCCGCCATCAGCAGGTGTGGCGGGCGTGCCAGGTACACCAGACGCACTACCCACTGCAGAGCCACAGCTATTGCAAAACTGTTCGCCTGGCGTTATCTGAGCACCGCACACGGGACACAGCGAAGCTGCCACTGTCGGAATCCCTACCGGAATCCCACCCGCAGGGATACCCACCCCAGCTACTGGTGGCCCACTCAGCGCCGCACCACATTCATCACAAAATGCAGCACCATCCGGTTGCTGCGAACCACAATTTGAGCAAATTGTCATCGCCCCCTCCTTCAAGCGTCAAACAGCAAAGTCATTACCCAACCAGTTTAATCTAGTCATCGAGTTTCTGTGTCAATTTCCGCGTCTCATAGCGCAGTTTCTTGGTGCCGTGCGCGGAAAGGCCCTGTCCCTGCTCCAGCCTATCAGCCTCTTGACGGGCAACAGCAGCCAGTTCTGGCTCACCAAGACCCAGCAACCGGGTTGCAGCAGCCCGCAGCTTTTGTGTGGCTCCCGCAATATTGCCGACTGCGGCCTCGTCTAGCGCTCGGGTTTGAAGTTTATGCGCCGTAACTTTTTCTACAACATTCAAGACAGCAGCATGGCTAGCAGCGGTCTCCATTGAATCTACAGAAAACGCCAAGACCACATCAGTCTTGACCTTCTCGCCGCGTAACCCCAATGATGCCACATCGTAGGCAATCTCCGCTTGTGCCAACCGGTACTTGCCAGCAAGCAACGGAGGAACCAATAGTTCAACGAGGACACTTTGCCCTTTCCCGCGCTCCATATCCCCCAATATCACTTGCACGTCCCGCACCGAAACCGTACGCTGCCCCAAGAGACTGATCATGGGAGTCACACGCCACACCGCACGGGCGGTCACACCTTCTGCTAAACGCAACAACAGCTGCGCATTCTGAACCACACTGCGCTGCGCGCTGCGCACTTGCCGCTGAAACGTGCCTAGAATGGCTTCCGGTTGCCCTTCGGAAATGAAATCGGATACGCCACCACTGGCTTGTGCCAGCGCATCCAGCAGCGTCTCATTCCACCCCTCACCTAATCCCAACGCAGAGATAGCTATGTTGCGTTGCGCAGCCTCGGCTGCGAGCAACCGGCATTCCTGCTCATCGCCGTAGGTCTCACCATCGGTGAGCAAGAGCATACGGCTGACACGATCTGCACGCACGCCCTTGATAAGCTCATCCAATCCGGCGCGCATCCCACGCGCAATCTTTGTGCCACCTTCAGCTCGGATTTTGTCAATGCGAGCTTTGATTGCATCCGAATCACTCACTGGCTGCGCGGGCAACAATACCTGCACTGAATCATCAAAAATCACTACGGAAACAAGGTCTTGTGCCGTCATCTCCTCGATGGCGAGGCGCGCCGCAGCCTTAAGGTTCTCGATCTTGGTTCCACTCATGGAACCACTATGATCCAACACCAGGCAGTAATTGAGGGGCATTTGTACGGATGCCAGGACATCGGCGGGCATAACCATCATTAGCACATAGACTAATTGCTGCCCATCGGTGACGGGAAACACCGTCTTGTTCGTCTGCACCATCAGGGAAATCTCATCAGGCATTCCAACCTCCCCAGTAACGCTGCAGCAGCGTCAGAAGCGATGGGATTGCTGCCGCAGGAGCATTTTCAGACGCAGGCGAATACAGACCCCAGCCAATGACTAGCATAGCAACGAAAATTACAAAAGCGATGACGAGTAGGGCAATCAACAGTGCCCGTCTGCGGGATGGCTCCAGTTGCGCGAGATCCTCTCGCAGGGCACCGCTGTAACCCGACGTCACAGTCGCAGGCGCTGCTGCGCTACCCACACGCGCCAGGACTACTGAAATGTTATCATACCCACCCTGAACGTTAGCCGTCTCGATCAAGCGCTCGACTGCCCGGCGTGGAGCACTGCCCGACACAGCATGAACAATCTCAGCATCGGGCACCATGTCATAGAGACCATCAGAACATAATACCACCACATCGCCGGGCGCCAGCGGCACCGGGCGGAATACGTCTACCAGCACTGAGGCAGCGGCACCAAGCGCGCGCGTCAGCACGCTGGCATCAGGGTCATTCGCTACCTCTGCTTGCGCAATCGCGCCACGCTCAGCTTTCTGCTGCGCTAAAGTATGATCACGGCTTTGTTGATACAGCACGCCATCCCGGAGGAGATAAGCACGGCTATCGCCCACATTCGCGAGATATAACTGTCCTTCATGTACGACGGCGGCTACCATGGTACTGCCTGCCTGTGTAGCCCCAGTCTCTTGTAGATAGCGATGCAATGCACCATTGGTTTGCTCAATCGCCTCGCGTAAGTCACCAGTGAGATCCTGACCGGGCAGCACGTAATAACGCTCGGCAACAAGACGGATGGCCCATTGACTTGCTGCACTGCCGACTTGTTCGCCACCGATACCATCGGCAACTAAGAGCAGCTGCCCCTTACGCGCCAATAGGTCGGCAGACGGAATGTAGAAACGCTTGCCGCCCATAGGGTCCGGGTAAATGGCATCCTCGTTGACAGCACGTTCGCGCCCCACATCAGTTGCACCCCATACATCCAAACCCAACAGCTGTGGATTTGAACGGCGTGAATCGAGCACGCCGCCCGATTGCACACTAGATGACGTTGCAGCCGATACCATCGTCATTCACACCCCTTCCAACAGAATTTCATCAGCCAGAGCCTCAACACAGACCTCACCAATCCAGTCCCTTGCCCGCTATTGGCCTGGCCTATTGGCCCGGCTTCCAGGGATTCGGTGGTCCCCCAGATGCAGGCAAATCATCCGCCAGAACAGTTGGACCATAACCGGGCGGCGTGCCAGGCGATCCACCCGGAAAGCCTTCCGCTTGCGAAATGTCATCCGCAGACACTGTCGGTCCATAAGGAGAGGGGACAGCAGCTGCTTGAGTTGGGGGAACCGGACCGGCAGAGTAAGCGTTGCCGGGAGGCGCCTGCCCTTCGATGCTGACCCGCCGCGTCTCGCCTCCAAGGCGCTTGAACTGAAGTTGCGTATTCCCCACTTTGATGATGGCATCCGGCTGCAAAGGCACCGGTTGTGAAGGCCGCAACTGCAATCCATTGAGGAAAGTCCCATTCGTGCTGCCTTCGTCCACAATGAAGACCTGGTTCTGTTCTTGCCGGATGGAGAAATGCGGGTTGGAGATAAATTGGTCGAAAAGCGGAAAATCACAGTTTTGGGCATCACGACCGACTTTGACCTGTGGCGACGCCAAGCGGTACTCCTGTCCCACCGAAGAACCGTGAACGACAACCAATTTACCATAAGCAGGTCCCGCCGCGCTCAAGCGCTGAGTCATCTTGCTGATAGCGCCCGCTGCAGGCGCAACAACTTTGCGCGCAATTTCACCACGTGTCTTGATCAGGAGAATCAGCAAGATCAACAGCCCTAACAACAAAAACCCGAAGACCAGGATGATCCACCAGTTTTGCTTAACCGTCTCTTTGGTCTCCTCAACCACGGTGACTTCTTCCGCTTCCCAGGTAACCCGCACATTGACCGGTTGACTTGCCATCTCGATATCAAGATAAGGGTCCGTCGTTCGAGCCAGGAAGGTGATATCACGGGATTGGATCTCGCGCGTGGGGGTCACGAGACTGCTCACCTGCCACTCGAATGGATAATCCGGGGCGCTGCTGGAGGTACCGATGAGCGCACCATTCGCATAATAGGATATCGTATCCGGGTTACGGGTCTCGGCATCGGGAAATTCAATTGCCACACTCAAAGCCACACCACGCTCAAGGAAGCCACCTATCGTTTGGGAAAAGGGCACGGTAATAGATGTCTCAGGCGGCGTGTTTAAACTCAGGCGTGGTGTGCGCAGCTTCGAGCCAACCGTTGTCTCAGTAAAGGCATCCCCGATCACTGTGCCTTGTACCTGTACACGCACCCTGTAATCGCCTTGCGGTTTAATAACTGGAAAACGCAGTCTGTAAGCACTCCGCAACGTTGTCAGGTCATCAAAGAGGCTCAGTGTGGCCTCGCTATTGTTCGGCTCGTGTGCAGTATAACGACCATGGGTCTGCGTCGCCATTGCCTGGAGGTTATCATCGTCGGTCGCCCCGCCGCCCATGCGCACAGCGTATAACAAAATTCCAGATTGCAGACATTTGTTGATGATTACCGTCTCATAGGCTTCACTGCTGAATTGGCGATCAATACCGTCGGAAAATACGACGATGACAGCCCTGCGGCTATTGAGTTGCGCCTGTACCTGCGCGTTCGGATTCTGAGTCAACCACTCAATGGCGCGATCAATGCCATCATATAATGGTGTGACCTCCGGAACTACTTCCGTGCGCAACGCGTCAAACTCGTTGCGTATCATATTGGGATCACGATCCGTAAAAGGAACTAACGGTGTCAATCCACCCGCATCGCGACCACGGATGCCCACCAACGCGACCATATCCGCATTGGGTGAACCATCCACGACCAACCGATCGAGCAATGCCCCCGACAGGTCCACTGCCTGACCCATGCGCGCATCGTTCTTGCGCGCGATGCCCCCGCGATCCAGGACCAAAACAACGGCAATACCACCGGTTTCAGAAGTGACGCTGGTTAGCGGAATGGTATCACCCGAGAGTTGCAGCGCAAAATTGTCCGATGTAAGATCGGGCAAGCTGCGCCCCACATTCGGATCCAGAACCGACACCAGAATTTCAGCAGCTGGCCCCGACAGTGGCTCTCCTAAAACACGCAGCACTGGGCCTTGACCCTGAGCACCAACTTCAAGAACCAGCAGCAGTAGCATAACCAGGTAGAAGGCTACCTTTATGGGACGTAGCTTCTTCATGACACTTCCTCCTCTAAAAAGAACCGCATAACAAAGAACGCAATGATCAACCGCTGAGCTTAAGTGAGACCTGATCCACGATAATCGAGAAACTCTCAAGCCACCATTTGCACAATAAGTACGGTGATGTTGTCTTCCCCGCCAGCCTCATTCGCTGCCTTGACCAGTAAATCACAAGCCTCTTGAGGGGAGGCTGCTGCGTGCCAGATCTGCCAGATATCCGTGTTTGATATCATGCCACTCAAACCATCAGAACACAAAAGCAATGCCGCACCAGGATCCAGCAGCTGCTCAAAGAGATCCACTTCGACCTTTGGGCGATCTCCGATCACGCGATAAATCACATTGCGTTGTGGGTGATGAGCCGCTTCATCGCGAGTTATCTGCCCCGTGGCGACCAATCGTTCTACTAATGAATGGTCAACTGAGATCTGGCGAATACCATCAGCATCCAGAGAATAACAACGGCTATCTCCCACGTTGGCAATCAACGCCCGTCCACCGCGCACCAAGGCCGTCACTAAAGTATTTCCCATATCGTTACCGGCAGCGGTTCGCTGCTCATAGACTGCCTGATTGGCAGCTTGCACCGCCCCGGTCAGCCAATTGCGCCATTCGGGGAACGGTTTTGCCATAGCCAGGAGCGGTAGCAGGTCCACACTGGCACGCTGGGCTAGAACACGCGCCGTCAGCTCGCTGGCAATATCGCCCGCCTCGTGTCCGCCCATGCCATCTGCAACCACGAATAACCCAACCGGTTCGCTAACCGACTTAAATACGGAAGCGAATTCCAGGGTCAGCAGACTATCTTCGTTCAACGACCGCACGCGTCCCACATCGGAACGCCGCCCCACCACCAGCGTCGCACTGGTGGGGTGGCGCAATTCATCCAGGCAAGCCTCCAGTTCTGCGGTAAATGTCTCCGCCATCAGAACCTGTGGCGTATTAATTCCCTGATACAGCAATGCTTTCAACCGTGACGAAAATGCCATGTCCGTAGTGAGTTGCTTCTGCCCAGTCATCAAGTACAACAACACTGTCGCCAATCCCTGAACATCCCGGGAGAGAATCTCATTAAGCGCCTCACCCGTCGAGCGCTGCGCGGGTGGAATGATTTGCGCGCGGTTCAGATTGGTCCACAATGGGAGCTTGCCATCAAAAACGATGTGGTTAGGGCTGACAGTCTGTAGCGTGA
Source organism: Anaerolineae bacterium (assembly GCA_026645815.1). GTDB lineage: Bacteria > Chloroflexota > Anaerolineae > B4-G1 > SLSP01 > JAAZNO01. The sequence goes on from JAPKMR010000002.1 coordinate 52,912, forward strand.
TCTGATGACGATGCAGGTAGGTTAGTGCCTGACCCAAAGCGACACCCCATGTCAAAACCGTGTTGACCTCCTGTGGAATTTGCAATGTGGCTGCTGAAGGCAATGGGAACTCAGGCGCCACGCGATATTGACGCGGCGGTCCATAAGGCGCCTCATTGAAAATCGCGGTGGAGAGCCGCAGACCGGGATGCTGCAAGCGCAGCGCTAACAGCTGCGCTTCTTGTGCGAAGGCCTGGGAATCAGCACTCTCATGGAGACGATAGCGCAAATTGAGTGGGGTAGTGTTAGTGCGCTCTGCACCGCAGCTCTCACAGTAACGCTCCTCAGCAGACTCAGAAGCAACCCCGCAATGCTCACAAACCCACACCGGCACGCGATCCACTACCAGATATTCATTGACTTGCGCGTTAGTGGAATTCACCCCCAAAACCGCATAACGGTCCTGAAACAACAACGCACCTTCAGGCAATGGCGCAAAAGCCGCGCTGAGGTTGGGCAAGGGAGTCGTTACCGGTTCGCTGGTCGCCGGTGCAGGTGAATCATTCTGCGGAGCTGTTTCTGGTGCCATTGGCGTTGTCTTTGGTCCAGAATTCATAACAACGGAGGCAGAGTCTTCAGCTCCAAGGTCATTGCCACATTGAAGGCAAAACCGCGCACCAGCACGATTCTCAAAGCCGCATTGTGGACACTTCATGGCTCAGCCCCCCTTTCCCGCACGGAAGGTGAAGTTGACAGCGCCAAGAGCTAATTTCCAACCATCACGCAACAAATTACATCCGGTGCGCTGCTCATTGACATATATACCATTCGCAGAATTCAGGTCAGTTACAATCCAGTCTTCCCCTTTCCGGGAAATGCGCGCATGATGCTGCGAAACCGTCTCCCATCCAGGGAAAGTGGGGTCAATGACCAAACCGTTATCCGTCGCACGCCCGATGGCGACTCCTTCAGGATTCAACTCGCAAATCCGCACTTGCCCTTCTGTATCCGTATAAGTCAGGCTGGCAGGAGTTGGTGCTGCCGGCGGAGATGCTGGTTTCAGCGGCGTGATAGGGCGGGTTCCCGTACGCTTGGGACGGCGGCGCTTCCGCCTGGCAAGCAACACAAGGAGTAGCCCTAGAAACAGCAACCCCAAGAATCCCACCATCATCCCGGCAAAAAGCACAGGGTGTTGTGCAAACCAATCCCCCAACCCACCACGCTCAGGCGTTGGAGACGCAATTGGAAGCTTAGGCTCCAAAGCATCTGTGGGTGCAGGCGCCTTAGTAGGCGTGACCTGAGGCGTTGACGTCGGCGTGAGTGTGACTGTCGAAGTTGGTGTTGGAGTCAGCGTAGATGTAGCTGCCAACAAGGCCTCAGATATTGGAGCGGTCACTGTCAGTGTCGGCGTCAAGGTAATGAAGGGTGTGGTGGTTATCTGTGCAGGTTGAGAAATGCGTAATGCGGTTGGCGGCGCCGATGGCGCAGCCCAAGCCCCGAGTGGTAACATCAGAATTCCTAGCAATAACAGGGACAGGCTAACGGTGATAAAGTAAACCCCAACTTGTTTGCGTCTCATAGCACTCACCTTTGAGGGAAGAAGAACTTTACATTCTAACTATACAGCAGTTGAGCCCTTTATGCAAGCACGACAAAGCGAAAGATGTGTTTCAAAACGGGGGTAAAAATCGAAGCTGCCCTGCGGGCACGGGGGAATAACGCCACTTGTGTGCTGCGGCATGCTAATTCCACAGCAAGAAGCATGAGGAGTCTGCTGAGAGTGTTCTGGAGCCTTTGTATACCCCAGAACACTCTCAGAACTGATCGGATAGGTTCCTTGACACCACTATTCCGACATCTGTCGCGACCTAATAACGCTGATCCATTGGAGAGGGTCGCCTCACATCAGATAGGGACACTTCTCCCTCGCCGCGGAGCAGACGCTCCAGGTAGCTGCGCCGGCGTGCCCACCAGCGTGCAAGCAATAACCGCCAGAATAGACCTCTCCAGGCACGCAGCGCTTCCTGATGCTCTGCTGACCCCAGCGGTGAGGCCGTGTACCATTCTCGCACATACAGCATGATCAATGAGCGCAGCTGTTCAATCGCTGCCGGCAGCATCCAGGTTGCCGCTTTTTTACCCTCAGCCAACTCGGGCAGCCGAATCTCCATGCGCGCCAAGAACTGATAGGGGGTATCACCTGAAAGTTCCCCGATTCCCAGTTTACTGGCACGCCTTCGCAGGCGATGGTACAACGCCGTTACCGCATTTGCAGGTGACTGCAAGCGCAGCACGAGTAACTCAACCTGACTGGCAATGATGACACCCAGAACAGCACCGACCAAGAGCACCGGAATACCCCAGTACCACCGGGCGAGCGCCCGTTGCAGCGGCGAGGGGGGAGGTCGTAGAGACTCTTCCAAAGCAGGCCATTCACTCGGCTCAGGTTGCGCCGAACGCTCCAATGAAGTGCGCCCACTGGTCGGCTCGAATGGAATCCATCCGTAACCCGTAAAGTAAACCTCTACCCAGGCGTGGGCATCCGCTTCGGTGACAAAATACGCCGCCTGAAACGGATCGTAAGTACCGGGGGCATAGCCAACAGCCAGGCGAGCCGGCAAACCGGCTGCACGTGCCAGCACAACCATAGAAGAGGCAAAGTAATCACAATAGCCGCGCTTTGCCACAAACAGAAAATAATCCACCACATCCGCACCCGCCGCCGGCAAAGGCACGTTCAAAGTGTAGGGATATGTAGAGCGCAGGTAAGTTTCAATGGCAACCGCCCGATCATACGGCGTTGGAGCAGTTGCCGTAAGGTCCCGCGCCAATCCTAAAACCCGGTCCGGAAGAGAATCAGGTAGCGTAAGGTAGCGCTCCATAATCCAGGGAGGGTATGAAGGATACACCTCACGGAGTTGCTCGGCACTCACCATGGGCACCAGAGAATCCGCGCGATAGGTTTCGCCCACAGTTGTCGCCGCAAAAGGGTCACCGGAAACACGCCAGGCGACCTGATAGGCTTGATCCACGGCGACCATCTGCCCGGCAGTATGAACCAGACTGCCTACATCGCGAAGCACGCGCACATGCTGACGCAACACACGATGGTAAGGCAACTCAATATACGATGTCGCACCAGGCTCGTAATCTACCACCGCATACGCCGAAGTATTCCATCCCTGACCGTTGTAGACATCGTAAGTGATGCTGCGCCAGTAATATGGTATTGCTACCACATCGGGAGGCAGCGTCTGCATCTGCGGCAGTTCAAAGGTGCGGATTTCCATAACCAGGTTCTCGCGCAGTTCTGGTCCTGTCCCCAGTAAATGCCGCCGAGGCAACCCCCCAGCACTCGCCCGTGCCAACTCTGGCGCGCGATTGGGGCGCGGGCGTTGCTCCACCCCCAACGACTCAGCCACAGCCCCAGTATCCTCGCTCTGCTTCTGCGTGAGCTCACGCACCTGTTCTACAATCTTTTCAATGGATACACTTGGCACAATAAACGCCAGAAGCACTAGACCTACTGTGATCAACGCTGCCACGCCGAGCACCTCGACGCGAATATCGCGCGAAAAGTCAATATCTACCAGTTCCCAATGGCTTTCGCGATTACGATGCGCCATCACTGCCATCAAAATCAGCGCCCACCCCATAAGGAACACCAACGAGGCTATCTGTCCCCAGGCATATGAGAGTACAGTAGCCAGCAAGACCCCTAATGGGGCTATCGCAGCGAGCGCTTGCCGGCGGCGGCGCAAGACCCACCCCGCCCACAAAGATGCCAACCATAGCAACACACCCCAGATGAGTGTCGCTGCCACAGGGTCATAAGTCGGTTCACCCCGGAAAAACGCCCCTAACCATTGAGCCGCACGAGTGAACAACGTGATCGTTGCAGCGCTCAAATCCCCGGCACTCTGTGCCAATAAGCCGGGGTCGGGCGCGGGACGCCCCACCGGTGTCAAACCCAACCACGTTGGCGCTTGCAGGGTGAAGTTCGACCACAATGCACGCGCACTATCCACAAGGTAAGGACCTAAACGTTGGAGCAAAGCCCAAGCCAACAAATCCAGGCGCCCCACGCGCACAAACACCAGAAGAATGCCGGAAAACACGGCTACGACCCCGGAAAGCCACGGTTTGAGTTTGGAAAGGCCCAGGAACCAACCGAAGAACAGCGCCAGAATCCCAACCAACCAAAGTAGAGGGAATTCCAGTCCGCGCACCACACCCGCAATTCCACTGGCAACACTCCCCAGAATTGCCAACGCCAACGCTAAAACCACCAGATTCCACAGACCAATCCTTTGCATCAGAGGACGGAACAACTGCACCAACAACGAGGGTTTTTCCCGCTCCTGATCACTTGATGGCGTCACCCTGTCATGACCACTCATGATAACGCCCTCCAGGGACTATCGGATGTGGAACGTTGCACAGGCACAGCCTTACCCGTCCCCAATACCTTCCACTCCCATTGCCCTTGGGTGCCCGGATGCGCTTTGGGATGGTCCAAAAGATCCTGGCTGATGATGGTATTGGCGACCCCAAGCTGGTTCAGTGTCGCGCGCGCCGCCGTCGCATCACCCGCCCCCCCAAATGAAACCGGGTCCAGCAACAGCACTGTGGGTACAATATTGTGCCGGAGCAATGGGACAAGTGTCTCAAGCCACAGGCCTTCCACCGCCGCCGTGACAATGATCAATGTCGTACGCTGGCCAAGCGATGGACGCACTCGCTGCAGCAATTCTGCGAGGGACCGTCTGCCACGGTTGACCAATGCCAAATTGCGCAGGATTTCCCATCGCTGCCCTTCGCCGCTCTGTGGCGGAAGCCATACCAGATCTTCCCCATGCGCCAACAGTCCAACCGCGTGGCGAGCGCGCAGACCGCGATCCGCTAACGAAGCTGCCAGGATAACCCCAAGTTCATCTGTGGAATCCTCTCCCTCGCCCACCTGAACACGGGCATCCATATCGAGGAGAATCCACCAATCCCCAGCGGGCATGCCATCAAACAAACGGACGAAGAGCTCATCGCGACGTGCGGAGAGTTTCCAGTGGATCCACCGCCGGCTATCGCCAGGCAGGTATGGCCGCGCGCTGGAAGCACTCACCACACGATCTTGGGCATCTGCCCGCGGGCGACCCTCTCCGGAGCGCCCCCCCGGCGCCACTTCGATAGTCGGCAAAGGCACAATAGGGGGCAAGACCAACAACGGTAACGAGGCTGGATAATGCAAAGTGATAGTGTAAATGCCAAAGGGGTCTCCGGTAACCACCTCGGTGGGACCCAAATAGAACAAACCTCGCCGCGAACACAAGGACTCGCGGTGCCAGCGAATGGAACTGCGACTGGCAACGCCCGTGCCACGACTCGCTCGATAACCCGGCAACGTTGAAAGATCGCGCACCTCTACCCAGAGAGCGGGCAAAGGGGCATCGTTGATCAAGTTGAAACGCTCGATCAAACGATCTCCAACTTGAGCCCAACCGAAACGCATTTCGCGCGTGAGCGAGAGTTTTTTCCGCAGTGAATAAGCCCAGTAAGCGCTGATTGCCCATAATCCGCCCAATCCCACCAGCAGCGCCATCCAGCCCTTGTAAGGGATGAAAATCTGCATCAGGATTAAGACGCTGACCAACACAGGCAAAAGCCAGTTATTCAGCTTGAGGATTGGCTTTTCAGGTTTCATCGCAAGTCACAATTTGTGCAACATGTCCGGATTACCCCGGCATCAATTACCGATGTGAAGAAGCGCTCTCCGGAACCGGCACTTCTTCCAGTAGCTGAGTGACAATAGTTTCGGGCTTCAGTTCACGCAAGCGTGCCCCTGGAGCAAGGATCAAGCGATGCGCTAGCGCCGAAACCGCCAAAGCTTTGACATCGTCGGGCAAAACATGATCTCGACCTTGCAGCGCCGCCCGCGCCTGTCCGCCGCGGAAGAGCGCCAGGCTCCCGCGCGGGCTAGCCCCCAGATATACATCAGCATGGTCGCGAGTGCGTCGCACCAGACGGACGATATACTCACGCAAAGATTGGCTTACGTGTACACTCTTGATGGCTTCCTGTGCAGCAAGCAATGCCTCCACCGTCACCACAGGTGAGAGCGATTCCACAGGGTGCTGGAACTGTTGTTGGCTCAGGATTTCCATCTCGTCCCATAGCGCGGGGTAGCCCAGACTGATACGAAAGAAAAAACGATCTAGTTGAGCCTCTGGCAACGGAAAGGTGCCTTCATACTCAATAGGGTTCTGGGTGGCCAAAACCATGAACGGCTCCGGCAGGGCATGTGTGATGCCGTCTACCGTCACCTGATGCTCCTCCATTGCCTCTAGTAATGCGGATTGAGTTTTGGGAGTAGCCCGGTTGATTTCATCCACCAGTAAAATCTGTGACATGACAGCGCCGGGTTGATACTCAAATTGACGTGTCGCCTGATTGAAAACAGAGACCCCCGTCACATCGCTAGGCAACATGTCGGGTGTGAACTGAATTCGTCCAAAAACGCAATCCGTTGATAGTGCCAGTGATCGAGCCAACATAGTCTTTCCGACACCAGGCACATCTTCAATCAACAAATGTCCCTGGCTCAATAAACCGATCACCACCAGCTCTACAGTCGCCTGTTTACCAATAATCACGCGATTGACATTGGCCACGACTTGCTTCGCCAGATTTTGCACCGCACCGAGATCGCCTGGAGAATTCACTTGTGCCATCGTACCCCCCTGATTGCATTGTTGTTTCACACTAAGCAACACAAATAACCACCATCATAAAGAAAACCTGTCCAAACACAAAAAGGTTCACTCTTTCACCCTCAATCTTCCCCGGCGCGCCCGGCGATGACCAGCCCCCCCAGAATCAACCCTCCTCCCACCAATACTATCCATGTGGGGACCTCAGATAAGATCACCCAAGCCAGGATAGCCGAACCTATCGGCTCCATTAAGACCGCCAAAGAAACATAGGTGGCTGATAAATGCCCCAGTGACCAATTCAGCGATGAATGGCCGATTATCTGAGGGAAGAGCGCCAGCAACACTAACCAAAGCCAGGTGACCGGCTTGAAGCCACTCAAAGGCACTCCCATCAGTAACGCCGTCCCCATCAGCACTAATGCCGCAGTGGCATAGACAGGAAACACGTAACCCAAAAGCGATAAGCGCTCCCGAAGTTTGCGTCCGATGAGAAAATATCCCGCCACAGCCACGGCACCTGATAAAGCCAGAAAATCACCCTGCAACGGGTGCTTCCCCCCACCAAAATCCCCCGCCGTGATGATCACTGAGCCAACCGTTGCCAACCCTAATCCCAGAAGCATAAAACGTGAGAGTTTCTCCCGAAGGAACAAGCGCCCCAGCACCCCGACAAATAGCGGCGCAGTCGCAACCAAAACCACAGACACTGCCACTGAAGTCAATGCGAGAGAAAGAATCCAGGTGGCAAAGTGCACAGCCAGCAGCACACCCGACGCCAGTGCCAGGCGTGTTTCGCGCTTACTAAAGGAACCCAGTTCCGCCCGACGCATTGAGAGTGCAAACGGAGCCAGAATCACGGAAGCCAACGTCAATCGCCAGGCTGCTACGGCCAGGGAATGCATCTCCACCTGCGCCAAACGCACGAGCGTGCTGGATGTGGAAGTAGCAAGCACACCGAAAACCAATACCAGACGTGGAGATATGAATGGACGGGTATTGCGACGCTCAGATAACTCGTGATTCTTCATGACTTCCCCCCATAAAGCGTTTTGCGCGCCGCTGCTGCGGCGCGCAAAATACAGCTACAAGCGAGATCGGATTAGCCGCTCTTGGTAGGCAGGAACCGAGCTAGCTTTGCAGCAAGATTGGACAACGGCATAGTCTGCAACCACACCCGTCCAGGTCCCGTCAAGGTTGCCAGGAACAAGCCCTCACCGGAGAACAACACATTTGCCACACCCTTGACAGTAGCAATATCGTAGCTAATCGTAGGCTCAAATGCGGCAATATGCCCCGGGTCAACTTTGAGCATCTGCCCCGGTTGGAGAGTGTATTCACGTACTTCACCAGGGATTTCGAAGAAAACTTTTCCAGGACCGGTAACCTTCTGCAGGATGAAACCCTCACCACCGAAGAAACCGGCGCCCAGCTTGCGCTTGAAATGCGTCTCCAGGCTCACCGAAGCCTCAGCAAACATGAAGGCATCCTTCTCCGCGATAATCACCTGCCCTGCCTGCAGCTCCAACGGCAACACTTTGCCGGGCGATTCAGGCGTGAAAACAATCAGGCCCTGGTCTCCCTGGCAAGTGTAGGTCGTCATGAAGAAAGACTCGCCAGCAAGCTTGCGCCCCAAACCCGCCAACACCCCACCCTTGGTGTCAGTCTTCATCTCAATGGGACCCGCCATCCAGGCCATCCCACCAGACTCGGTATAAACTGACTCACCACGGGTCAAATAAACATCCACTGACTGCATAACTGTACCGTGAACCTCGTAACGCATCGTCCATCCTCCTTAAACTAAAACAAGATCTCGACCAAGAACTTCTTCCACCGATTACTGTGAGCTGTGCAATGCCGCAATCGCAGCGACATCCGCATCACAAGTGGGAGTGGGAACGCCATCGAAGAGCGCCCACTCTTCCACATACTCGATCTCAGAACCCGGGAGCAATACGGCAAGTGGACCCAATGTCTCGATCTCCAACATTCGAGCATTCGTGAAACTCTCTATAACGCTCCCCAAATCCGGGTAGCTAGCCCCTGGTTGCTGAGTTACATAAGTGACAAAAAGATGCCCATTGCGCACATAGGCAATCCAACCCCGATGCGCTCTCATTCCGATCTTGAGGGGCGTAGTTGCCTGTGGGTCCTGGCGCAACAAGAGATACTCCGTTCCCCAGGTCCAGCGAGGATCCGCAAGATCGGTATAAGGCCAGAGTGTCAGAGTCCCCGCAGGCAGCAAATTACCGTCATGACTGCCCCTCAGCGGCAACGGAATAATCGCAGTACCACCCGCAGCCATAACGGAGAGCGCCCAAGGCGCCAACTCAACGCCCCACAGATTTGTGTTACGCAAACGGTGCACCACCCGGACACGAGTTCCGGTAGCGGGCAGGAAGATATCCATCTCTTTCTGGATGCCGGTGCTAGGCTCCGTTGGCTGAATGAAACGCACAAAACCATCATGTTCCTCAACCATGATGGGGCCATTATCTGGAGCATAGGTACGCACAGGGTGCTCCGGCGCATGCCAAAGACGGTGCCCGCCATAATTGCGCCACGTATCCCCCCCAGTGACACCTAAGAAATCTTCGTCAAATTCATTTTGACCGTCGAGAAAACCAAAACGAATTACCCGAGGACCGACATCAGCCGTAATGATCAGTTCAATAAGGCCATTCGACAAACGAACACAGTTGTTCCATCCCTGGTAGGTGATTTTTTCCATAGTTGATCTCCTGAGAATCTGTTTTCGACACACGCTCATGTGTTTTCAATGAAGGTAAAATGGGTCTGTGAACACGCAAGCAAATCACATGACCTTATTCATTGTAACACGAACCCATATAGACAGCAAACTAAAAACATCCCCTCCAAAAGGTTCTGAACCCTACAGCAAGACCACGGCACACAAAACTCACACAAAAGAATCTTCGGCGCCGCATAGTACGCGACCAGATCAGGAAAATTAGCCGGATCCGAGGTCTTCTAGCACCTCCTCCATCGCCGTGACCGCAGTATCAAACAAGCCTTTCATCACGGCATCGGAAGCCTGCCACGGTCCGCCATAAGAGCCATCCTGCAATAGCGCCCGCACGGATTCCGGCGCCATGCCGCGTGGCACCTCGAGCAAAGGTTTCTCACCGCCAGGAACAGGTCCAACCCGTGTCAGCGTCGCAAAATTCTCCAGCCAATTAGCGTGTGTGGGTTCCAATCCTACAGAGGCAGCATAAGCCACCACACTTGGATCCGTCCACCACTCAAAGGCGCGCAATGTCGCCTCCGGATGTGCCCCGGCAATTTCCCCCATCAAAGCAAATAAGGTTCCGGAATTGCCGCCGTGACCGTTGCTCACCAGAATGCGATGAAAACCCTGTGACAACAAAGCTTCCAGCACATCACGCACCATTGCCGCGAAGGTCTCCACCCGCACGCTCAATGTCCCCGGAAATGCCTTGAAATACGGCGTGATACCAAAAACGAGAGGCGGCACAATCGGAATACCGCGCGGATCGCACACCGCACGCGCCATCGCCAACGGCACGGTTACATCGGTGAGCAAGCTCAAGTGGCTATGCTGCTCTACGCATCCGGTAATGAAGACTACACGGTCGTCGTGTTGCAGATAAGTTTCCACATCCATCCAGTTCAAGTTTTCCCACAACATAGTCTCCTCCTCAAAAGGGTTTCGAGTTCAGGACAGGAAATTGTTCAGTCTTCGGCGGAAATCAGTCGCTGCGATTGGGAAACTAATGCCCCAGATCATGTCAACCGCAATGAACGCAAACCTGCAACAGTGGGAGGGCAGAACCCCACACCCAAGGCAGTGCCCACAACAATGACTGCGGTATGCAGCTCGCCTGCATGAAGCGCAGCTGCCGCTGTGCCATCGTGAATCAGGTGAATCCGGCTAGTAATGCCACTGCGCGCCTGCACGGCAGCAGCAATCAGCGGGCGCACATCGGCGGCAAGTGTGGACATGCGCGCGTAAATACCGTTGCCCAACAACCGACCCGCATCCACATAAGCCGCAATGCTGAGCAACACTTCCGCGTCTTGTATTCCGGTTTCCTCAGCCGTGCGGGCGAGCACACTGCTCACCAGTGCAAGCACCTCTTCCCCACTATAACGCAACGCAGCGGTAGACACATTGCTGAAGGTCCATTCTGTTGGCAGGGGGGGCAGGACCTCGAATACCGTAATAGCACCTTGCTCAAGATGCAGCAATGCACGTTTGATCATCGTCTGCCCAAAATCAAAACAGAGCGCCGATGCAGCACTCTCCGGAGTATAGCGCCCCGCTCCCAGCAGCGACATCTCCCGGCGATAGGGTGTGAGCTCCACCCGCAGCATATCCGCATACCCCAGCTCCGCTATGAGCGCAGTCGCAGTTTCCACCAAACGTCTACCCAAGATGCCACTCACCAGACCACCGCCCAAGCGTACCGAACGGATAGAAGCCCAAAAGTCCCACTCCGCAGCGGTCCAATCAGGTCGAAGCGCACGGTTACAGGCATCGCCTCGATGCAAAGTGAGCAAAATGTAAGCAAGATTGTGGCCTAATCGTCTCGCGATGCGATCGGCAGCAGCCCGTTCTGCCGGTTCAGGTGAAAGCAATGCCCGGTCCACTACCAGGGGCAGGTCACGTTGCGCCGCCGGTGAACCACCTAACAGGGAAGGAGGCAGGTGTAACAGATCAGCCTGCTCCAAAGCATAACGCCCTACCGCTTCCTTGGAAAGCAGATGATAGGCTGCCTGCCCACGCACAGCGTCATCCAATGGCAGCCCAGGCAGATCTGCAATTCGCACGCGATTTACCGAGACATGTGGAGGTGTAAAAGGTATGGTAACCATAACACTCCAACACAGATCAGATTACGCCCTGCAAACGAACACCCTAAGCCGGGAAAATCCTCCCGATCCCCTGTCGTCACTCAGCCACAGAATCTCGCCCTCTACCCTCTGAAAGATAATGCAACACGAGGGTGAGGAGCTTGCGTGGACTAACGGGTTTGCTGACGTAATCGTCTGCGCCAGCGGATAAACAACGCTCGCGATCCCCCGGCATCACCAGCGCCGTCATCGCGATGATGGGAATCGCCCGTAATTGCGACTGAGCGCGAATCCGTCGCATTGTCTCCAGTCCATCCAGCTCTGGCATCTGAATATCCATGAGGATAATATCTGGATGCAATTGCCCGGCTAAAGCCAACGTTTCCAATCCATTGCGAGCCACAGACACTCGGAAATGATTACTCGTGAAGTAATCTACCAGAATGGTTGCCGCATGTTCATCATCCTCTGCCACCAAAACCAGACAGTCTTCAGAGGCATGATTCTCGGATTCTGATGCTGGTTTCACCGGCAATTGTGAATCAGATTCCACATCAATTCCAGGTCTGGCATCAGAGGTCCGCAGGCAAACCATAAAACGACTGCCTTTGCCTACTTCACTGGTCACCGAAACGCTACCACCATGCAATTCCGCCAACCGGTAGACTAACGCCAGACCCAGACCCGCGCCTTCATATTGCCGGGAGAGTCGCGTATCCAGCTGCACAAACGGCTTGAACAACAACGACATGGACTCCTGCGCAATGCCGATGCCGGTATCCCAAACCGTGAAACAAATCACCGGCTCGTTAGGTAATGCCCGCACATCCAGACCGATGACGCCGCCATCAGGGGTGAATTTCGCGGCATTGTTCAACAGATTAACAAGGATTTGCTTGAGATAGCGTTCATCGGCTAACACGAATTGCGCTTGAGGGTCAAAAGAAGTGCTTACCTGAAGTTTCTTTGCCTGCACTGGATTTGTCACCAGGCGCAAGCTCGCCATGCAAACCTCTTCCACCGCAACGGGGGCAACATCCAATACCAGCTTGCCGGCCTCAATACGCGCGATATCCAGGATGTCGTTGATAATCGCCAGCAAATGCCGCCCACTTTCCTCAATTCCCTGCACGGCTTTCTGCTGTCTTGGCCCCACAGGCCCATAGATACCTTCACCCAGCATCTCCGAGAGCGCAAGGATTGCAGTAAGGGGCGTACGGAGTTCATGGCTCATCGTTGCCAGGAATTCATCCTTCGCCCGCACCGCACGTGCCAGCTCGACATTCGCCGTACGCAATTCGGCTGTGCGTTCCTCAACCCGCTGGGCCAGCATCGCCCGTTCTTCAAGCAGCGCCGCCTCTGCCCGTTGTCTTTCAAGTAGCTCGTGCTGAGCTTGTGCATACAATCCTGCGTTAGTAATGGCGATCACGGCGTGACTTCCCAAAGCCACCAATAGCGCCTGATCCTGTTCGGTAAACCAACCGTGAAGCTTGTTGACGGCGGTCAAGACGCCAATCACCTGCTCGCCAATCCGTAACGGCACCACCAGCATAGATGCCACCGTCAAGCCACTCTGCTCTCGAACCCCTTGGTAATGATCAGGATCCTCCGGCAGATTGCCGACAATTTCAGGTACGCCGTGACGCAGTACCCGCCCCACCACACCTTGACCAGCTGGCACCCGCATTCCCACAATGGGATCAGTCGCCGCACGGAAAACCAGCTCACCGCTTTCCTCATCGGGAATAAGAATAGCGCAGCTTGTCGCATCAACCAATGGGGTCGCCTGTTCGACGATAAACTGGAGCAACGTTTCCAAATCCAACTGCGAGGACATCGCCACGCCAATACGATAGAGCGTCTCCATCTCGGTGACATGTTGACGCAACACGACTTGCTGTGCCTGAAGGTCACGCTCGATACGCAGACGCTCATCAATCTCCGCCTGCAAGCGCGTATTCACTTGAGAAAGTTCCGCCGTGCGCTGTGTAACGCGATATTCCAGTGCGGCGTGCGCTTGTAGCAATAATAACTCCGCCTGTTTCCGTTCGCTGATATCGCGCAAAGCCACCAAGGTCGGTCCACCACCACCTGCCGACCCTGGCATCATGGGCGAAATTCGCGGGTGCTCCCGTACAACCGCCTCGAGAAACATTACCGTGCCATCTTTGCGAATACCATGAACTTCTGCCGCCACGACTTCGCCTGAAGGCTTCCCAGATGAACGAGAAGGGAGTTCACCTACCACAAAGCGAGACAACGGCTGTCCTTCGACCTCACGGTCTTCATAACCCAACATGTGCAGAAAACCAGGATTGGTTTCCAAAATCATGCCATCGTGAATGATCAGCAAACCCTCAAAAGTTGTTTCCAGCAGCACGCGATAACGCGCTTCTGTCTTCTCCAGCCGTGCTGCTTGCTCTTGTCTCTCCCGGCGCCGAAAGGAGACCACAATATACACCAGACCAGGAGCCAAAATCACACCCGCGATGATGTGAATCAGTGTTTGAGGCCAGGTCATAGGGACCCACAACGCCGAGAACAATAGAATTCCCGCCAGGCTCACTGCAGTCAATCCCAGGAACACCGGCACGGGCAAGAATAAGACCGCCTGTCCAATAACCAGGATAGCGTAAAGCAGAATACGTGGATTGTGCTCGGCAGCAGCGTACACAAATACCAGCACCAGGCACACCAGGGACAACAACAACGAGGCCCACCGAAAATATCGTGTCCTGCTCAGCACATAACAGACCAACAAGGTCACAACAGCCACCAGCGAAAATGGGTTTCCTCGATAGACGGGAGAACTGCCGCCGAGTAGAACTTCGAGAACAACCAAAAACGCCAATGTTGCCAGGTCAAACAACAACAGGACCGTTAATTGCCGCGCCAGGTGTTGTTCCGCCCGCGTGGGCAATAACATCCATGGGTCGGTAAGCACCTGCCACAAACGCCTAAGCCTCTTCACCAATCTTGCTCCGTGCATAATCACGCTCTAGCATCAAATCACTGGGTATCTAACCGTGCTTTGAGTATAACACCGCCTGTATTGCTAGTCAAAGCGCTTGACAGCTTTCAAAAACTGCACTATGATAAAAGTGAAGTTTGATAAATTGACCTCCGACCCACGCAGATCCCTCTGGGACTCTTGGGCGAAAGGGTGCAGTGAGCAATTGCTGCGCCTGCCGTTTGCAAAGGAGGCAATCCTTTTCTCAGGTCACTGAGAAAAGGATTGCTTCCTTTTTTTGTTGTGTTTCCAGCCCTATCAACAGGGCTTAAATGCAAAGACGCCAACTGACGTCTCATATCACCATAAATCAGGAGGTTACTATGTGGATTTTGCGTCTGAATATGACTGATCGTACGTACAATCTGGAAGCCGTACCCGAACGGTACAAGAATCTGGGCGGGCGAGGTCTTACGTCCACGTTAATCTATGATGAAGTTGACCCTATGGCTCACCCACTGGGACCGAATAACAAACTCGTGTTCGCACCCGGCATCATCACTGGGACTTCATCCCCCACCTCAGCACGGCTCTCCGTAGGCGGCAAATCCCCTCTCACCGGTGGCATCAAAGAAGCCAACGCGGGCACAGGTTGGGCGCCCGCAGCCGCAAAGATGCGTCTGAAGGCTATTGTGGTCGAAGGACAACCTGAGGAAGCCGGCAAATATTGGATGGTTGCCATCCGTTGGGAAGGTGATGCTCTCAAAGTTGAGTTCATGCCGGCTGATGAGTACGTAGGACGGAATCTGTATGAGGTCTTCCCAGAGGTCTACGCGCGTTTCGGGGACAAAGTGCATGTTGCCGGCATCGGCACGGCGGGCGAATTCAAATATCCGAACTCCGGTGTGGTCTTCAATGATATGAAAGACCGCCCCTCACGCTATGCCGGGCGCGGCGGGTTGGGTGCGGTCATGGGCAGCAAGGGCCTCAAGTTCATTGTCGTTGATCCCACAGGCGCACCCGGGGTAGACATTATCAACCCAGAACTCTTCAAAGAAGGCTCCAAGAAGATGCGCGAGGCGCTCATGGAGCATGCCATCACTAAACCCAAGGGTGGTTTGAACAGCTACGGGACCGCCATTCTGGTCAACATCCTGAACGAAGCAGGGGGATTACCTACCCACAACTTCAGAGCCGGACGTTTCCAAGGGGCGGCCAAAATCGCAGGGGAAGCAATCTTCGAAACCAACAAGCAGCGCATGGGGAGGGAAATCTACAACCATGCATGCAGCCCAGGCTGTATCATTCAATGCTCAAACACCCTCTACGCTCCCGACGGTAGTGAAATTGCCTCCTGCATCGAATATGAATCCGACTGGGCTTTTGGCGCCGACTGCGGCATTGATGACCTGGACAAAATCGGCGAAATGGTGACGCTGTGCAACGCCTACGGATTGGATACCATCGAAGCCGGCGTGACTATGGGTGTTGCCATGGATTCTGGCGTCATTCCCTTTGGTGACGCCGATGGTGTTATTCGACTGCTGCACGAGATGGGCAAGGGTACCCCCCTGGGTCGCATCCTGGGCGGCGGCGCAGCTATGGTTGCCAAGACCTACGGGAATCCCCGCAGCCCCACCGTCAAGGGGCAGGCCATGCCAGCCTACGAACCACGCGCCGTCAAGGGCATCGGCGTCACCTATGCGACAACGACCATGGGTGCGGATCACACCGCAGGCTACACCATCGCCCCAGAAATTCTGAGCGTGGGCGGCAAGTCGGATCCACTGGCATCCGAGACGGCGAAAGCCGACCTGAGCCGCGCGTTCCAGAGCACCACAGCGCTGATTGATTCCAGTGGGCACTGCCTCTTCATTGCTTTCGCCATTCTGGACATCCCCACCGGTTTCCAGGGCATGGTGGATGAAATCAACGCCATTTGCGGAACCAACATGACTGGCGACGAAGCTGTTGCCATGGGTGCTGAGATCCTCAAGCGTGAGCGTGCCTTCAATGAGGCGGCGGGCTTTACCCGGCACGATGACCGGTTGCCCGAGTTCATGAAATACGAGAAATTGCCGCCACACAACGTCACCAACGATCTTCCTGACTCGGTTTTCGACGCCGTTTTCGGCAATCTGTAAGTTTCTTGAGCTGCTATCCACGCCGGAGAGATTTCTCCGGCGTGGATTTCAATCCAGTGATTGCAGAAAAAGCAATACCGCAAAACATCCTTTTTCCAGGAATGAAAAGAGCCTGCAAAGCGGGTGCTTAGTGTTTTCGAGCCAGTTATGCTATGATAGCGAGATAGCATTACAGCATTGGAGTCGGCTAATGAAAGTTCAAGTGAAACTGTTTGCGACCCTGCAACGGTATGCGCCTGCAGGGCAATTCGCCGGAGAACCCTTCGATATGGAATTGCCAGAGGGGGGCACTATCGCTATGATAGTGGAACAGCTCGCCATTCGCCCACACGAGGTCAAGGTCACGTTTGTCAATGGGCGCGCACGTGCTGAAGTCTACCGGCTAAAAGAAGGCGACGAAGTAGGTATCTTTCCCCCTGTTGGAGGCGGTTAATATGAATGAAGTTACCATTGACACCTGGTTATATGGGCCTCTAGCGCACTATGGCGGTAGTGAGGACAACATTTTCGCCCAACTCAATGTCAGCCTGCCCCCGGGCAGCACGCTGCGCGACCTGCTCGCCCATCTACATCTACCAACCGAAGAACGCGGGATCACTTTTATCAACGGGAATCTGAGCGCGATGCCAGGGCTGCAACCAGACCTCGAGCATCAGCTCGACGACGGTGACCGGGTGGCATTCTTCCATCTCAAAAGCATGTGGCCCTTCCAATATCGGCACGACGTTGCTTCAATTCCGGAATTCAAGGCCTCACTGGAAGCACGGGAAGATAAGGGGCTGCAATCGCGCTACGATACTTAAAAATGGCAAAGCGGTATCGCTGAGATAGAAACAGAACCCGCACAAATCAGTGGAAAATGAGACCTTGCCGGTGAGTACAGTCACTCACCGGCAAGGCGTTTGAAAGCGCGTCGTTCAAGATGCATTGCGGTTTGCGCGACTGAGGTCTTCCAAATCCACAAATCGCCGCAAGGCGCCATCTTGCATCGCCCAAATGCCGGTGGCAAAGGCATTGATGAAATACCGGTCATGAACAACTGCCAGAACCGTGCCCTCAAAAGCCGTCATTGCACGTTCGAACTGCGTGCGGCTTGGAATATCCAGATGGTTGATCGGCTCATCGAGCAGCAAGAAGTTGCAACCGGTCGCTGCCATTCGCGCCAATGCCAAACGGGCACGCTCACCGTAACTCAACGCCCCGACCAGCGTGAAAACATCATCACCCGAGAAGAGATAGTAATGCAGGAACGAGCGCACTTCCGTGTCCGACATATCAGCAACTGCCCGAACCACCTCAAAAGGGGTACTCGCAGGGTCGAGCAGCTCCTGTTCCTGGGCATAGTATCCCACTTTGACGTTGGTTCCAAGCCGCACTCGCCCCGCCAGCGGCGCGAGCTGCCCCATAATCACCTTCAACAACGTGGTCTTGCCGGTGCCGTTGGGTCCAATGAGCGCCACACGTTCCCCAGCCCCTAGGACGGCATTGACCCCCTGAAATAACGCTGTACCGTGATAGCCGGCAGCAAGGTTTTCCAACACCAGAACCTCGCGACCACTTTCGGGCAAATCTACGAATTCCAGCTTCATCCGCCAGGAGAGTTTCGGTTTCTCGGCACGTTCGTCACTGTCCATATAACGTTCAAGTTTGCGCTCTCGCGATTTCGCTTTCTTCGCTACCTTCTTGGCGTAACGCCTGATGGTGAAATCATGGGGTTTGGTCGTGAGCTCCACGCTCATCGCATGCATGGCAGTACGATGAATATCCGCCTGGATGCGGTGAATTTCCTCTTGTTCATCACGCCACTGCGCCAGTTGCTTTTCGCGCTGTCGCTCCCAGGTCGCGATGTAGGCACTGTAATTGCCCACATATTCGGCAAGCATGTGTGTCTCTGGGTCGAGATCGAAAATGCGTGTGACCGTGTTATCCAGGAAGGTGCGGTCATGAGAGACAATCAGAGCCGCCCCCAAATAGCCACGCAACCACGTCTCGAGCCACTCCAATGCCTCGATATCGAGATGATTGGTCGGCTCATCGAGCAACACTATGTCAGGGCGATGCACCAACAACTGTGCCAGACCCAGGCGGGTTTTCTGACCACCGCTCAGAATAGCTAGCGGCGTTTCAAAATCAACATGTCCCAACCCCAGACCTGCCAAAACAGACTCGGCCTCGTGAGCCGCAGGTTGTGCTGCTGCCAGAGATTCCAGGCGCTCCAGCGCCTCGCTGTAATCTTCGAGCAACTGCACCCCCGGCTCTTGTTTAGAAAGCGCAGTAGCCAGAGTTGCGACCCGTGCTTCGGCTTCTGCCAGCGCCTCCTCACCAATCTGAAGGAATTGCGCCACCGTTGCGGCACCATGTTGAGCAAAGCCCTGCTCAAGATAGCCCAGGCGAGCATGTGAAGGCGTGATTTGAACACCGCCCGTATCCGGTGCGATTTGCCCCGTGATAATCCGCAGCAAAGTCGTCTTGCCACAGCCGTTCGGGCCAATCAGCCCAACCCGCTCACCGGCATTCAGCACAAAGGAAACGCCATCGAGAATGAGAGCATTCCCATAGTGTTTGGTTATATTGGATAGCTTAAGCATATTGACTCCTCGAAAACAGAAAGACCATGATGAGAAAATCCCCTAACTGTTACAGGATGGCTGCAAAACCACAAAAAAAAGCCGTGGGGGCGGAAGCTCCCACGGCTCAGAGTGCAAGGTTTGCAGCGACTAAACAGCAACAGGGATCACAAAACGCCCAAAAGGTGACCGTGAACCACTGTCAATCATCCCTGCTATCTCCTTCTCGAACTTAACCAAACTCGAGTGATATTTTACCACAAAGGCACGTATTGACAAACTCAATCGCGAATTTCAAGCAGCTCCACTTCAAAAATGAGCGTTGCATTGGCAGGAATAACACCGCCAGCTCCCCCGGCGCCGTATCCCAAATCGGGTGGAATAATGAGCTTGCGCACGCCACCAACACGCATCGTCCCCACGCCCTCATCCCAACCACTGATTACCTGCCCCAGGCCAATGGAGAACTCAAAAGGCTCACCGCGGTCCACAGAGCTGTCGAACTTCGTGCCATCTTCCAGCCAACCGGTGTAGTGAACGACGACAGTATCGCCCAACTTAGGCATATCGCCCTCACCCACTTTGATGTCTACATATTGCAGACCTGTCTTCGTGGTCACAGTCTCCTCCTCAGCGGGATTTTTGCCCCCACAGCCTGCCAGTAACAACACCACCACCATAGCCATTAACCCAATCTTCATGCGCATATAGGTCCTCCTTGAAATATCGAATCTCAAATGTCACCTTCCAAATAGTCATTCTAACTCATAATCATAGATTTCAAACACGCAAGGCATACACTGTAAAGTCCGTTAAAGAGGGTGATTTTCGATGCCGCGCGCAGCGCGGCATCGAAAATCACCCTTTACAAAGGTCAGCAAGGCTTCCCCAGATCGGGTAGATTTATGGTATAATCCCCACAGAGCGTAGCCGCGGTTTCCCACGCGGCGGAGGCACTGTCATGATATTCGAGGATCTGGGTCTACATCCACGCGTCCTCGCTGGTTTGGGAGCGTTGGCAGATGAATCTCCCACACCAGTGCAGGAGCTAGCGCTTCCACCCATCCTTGAGGGACGCGACGTTCTGATAATCGCCCCTCAAACCGATGGCGAGAAGCTGGTGCTTGTGCTGCCTACCCTCCAACACGCCTTTTTTGGTCCTCGAGGACGTATACAAGCTGTGATTCTCACTCCCACACAAGAATTGGCACAAACGATCATTGATGCCATCCAGAATCTAGGGAAACACACGCGCGTACGCAGCCTGATGCTATGTGATGGACCAATCCCACCGCAGATTGAAGCTTTACGCAATGGCGTAGAGGTTGTCGTCGCCTGCCCAGCGAGACTGCTTGAACATTTGAACCGTGGAAGCCTCGACCTTTCACGCGCGGGGCTGCTCGTACTCAAGGATATTGACCGTTTTTCTGACATGGGCTTCTTGCCTGATCTGTGGCGCATTCTCAAGGCAACACCCACAGAGCACCAAACCCTTCTCTTTTCCACTACAGACAACGAGGAGTTGCGTAAAACCGCACAGACGCTGCTACGTGAACCTATCACCGTGCAGATTGGTGAAGTAGCCTCTGCACCGGCTATCACTCACCAGTTCTACCCTGTAGACGCAGAAGCCAAAACCGAGGCATTGCTAGCTCTTCTGGATTCGGGCGAGATTCCCTCCGAGGCCTTGTTGATCTTCTGCGAAACGCGCTTCCGCGCCAGACGGTTGGGCGAGAAACTGAAACATGCGGGCTATGCTACCGCGATATTGACCGATGAACTCTCAACCAAACGACGCAATATCGCCATCGAGGGATTCCGGCAACAAACATCCAGAATCATTGTGACGACAGATTTAGCAGCACAAGGACTCGATGTCACCTCAATCGCCCATATCATCAATTTTGATATGCCGGCGACCGTAGAGAGCTATTTGCATCGCAGCGGTCGAACCGCATATAGCAAATCATCCTCCACCGCTATCAATCTGGTCACGTCAGAGGATGATGAAATCGTTGATGCTATCACGCTTGAATTGGGTGAACGCCCCCGGTATCGCGTCCTGCCCCAGAACTTCGAATAAGAAACGCTCAAGCCGCCGGCAACCAGATTGCAAAGGTACTGCCCTCACCCGGCGCGCTCTCCAACGTGATTTGCCCACCATGGCCTTGAATAATGCGCTGTGCGATACTCAAACCCAAGCCGATACCTGGAAGCGGCATCGCAGAGGCTGCGCTGCCACGGAAGAACAGGTCAAAGATTCGTTCGCGCTCTTCGGGGCTGATCCCTGGTCCAGTATCTGACA
Source organism: Anaerolineae bacterium (assembly GCA_026645815.1). GTDB lineage: Bacteria > Chloroflexota > Anaerolineae > B4-G1 > SLSP01 > JAAZNO01. The sequence goes on from JAPKMR010000002.1 coordinate 74,400, forward strand.
TCAATAACATAACTCCGGATTGCGTACCCTGAATCGCAGGTTTCACCTCAAAACGGACCTGTCCTTCGGGAGGTGTGAAACTCAACGCATTGTCGAGGATTTCCTTCAGCGCGTGCGTAAGTCGTTCTGGATCTCCCTTGATTGCCGGCAGGTCAAGTGGCAACGGCATGACTTGAAAGGGTGCCACCTGCGTAGCTGCCCGCCCCTGACGGTATGCGATAAGGTCCTCGATTAATCGAGATAGATCAATGGGACGCCAATCCGTAACGCCAGGTTCGGTCTCCAGGGCTGCAACATCCAGGAAGTGCTGCACCAGCTGGAGCAACTGCTCAGTAACCACCCCCGCCCTCTGCAAGTAATCAGCCGCGCGCTCCGAATCAGGTTGTCGTCGCAATAGCTGTAGATACAGCTGCAGTGTTGTCACAGGAGTCCGCAATTCGTGTGAGACGTTACTCAAAAACTGCTGACGCGCACGCTCAAAGCGTTTGCGTGGGCTAATATCATGATGACTCACAACGCTCCCCACCCGTCTTCCGGTAGCATCAAACACAGGTGCAATCGTCGCCGCTGCGTCATAGATAGCGCCATCTTTGCGCAGAGCAGTGATTTCGCCTTCCCAGTTACGTCCCTGATGCAGCGTTGTCTCAATGGCGCCCCAAAGCCCAGCCGTCCCTTGTGTCAAAGACATCAGAGACTGTCCCATCACCTCAGCAGCTGTAAATCCCGTCAGGCGCGAGTAAGCGGGATTGCTGTAGCGCACGCACATTTCAGCGTCCATCATAATAATCGCATCTGCAATACTACGCAGGAGCGTCTCACTCTTTTCCTGTTCGGCCCGGATTTCGGCGGTGCGCGCAGCGACCTCTGCCTCCAGCCCCTCAACCAGCGCAGCTTTTTCGATGGCGATGGCAGCGGCACTTACCAGCGGCAATGAGCGCTGAATATGTTCACTGGCAAAGAACCCCGGGGTATCACCATGAAAACGCAACACTCCCAACACCCGGTCCTGCAAACAAATAGGTAACACCAGATAGGAACGAATCCATGCTGTAGCTTCGAAGATCTGCCACCGAGGCTCCGCAAGCGTATCATCAATCAGAACCGGCGCTCGTGTCCTGATGGCTTCCATGTCAATCGGCAGTTGCGAGACATTGTGAATAACCGTACGGATATATGCCTCGGCGTCATTCTGATCATAACCGGACCAACGCACCGGTCGCAACATATCCCGTTCTAGCAGTGCAATGTGGGCTGTGCGATACGGAACGATTCGCTGAGCCTGATTCAGGATCTCCTCCAAAACCGATTCAAATCCAATCTGGGAAGTCAACGCCAGAGTTACCTCGCGCAACGTCTCCGCCAAAATACGCTGGCGTTGCTCTTCCTCCAACAATACACGGCGTTCCTCCTCTATCCGGCGCCGTTCAATGATTTCCTGACGCAGGTGCTCATTTGTTTGGCGCAGGCCATCGAGCATCTCCCGCAGCTGCGCCGTCATGAGATTGAACGTGCGTGCCAGACGCCCCACCTCATCCGCAGATTCGACATCGGCTTCAACATCAAGATTCCCGCGAGCAATCTGCTCCGCAACCGCAGTCAGGTGTATCACCGGACGCGTCAACCAGTTAACGACCCAGAATGCCAGGGCCGTGACAAGAACGGCAACCAACACCGCCGAAATCACGGTTACCCGCACGGCGCGATTGATAGGGCGCAAGAATGTTTCCTGCGATTGCGCGAAAACAACGTACCAGGGGTGATTTTCTAAGCGCACGACCGCAAGCGCTTCCAACGGCGTTGTCCCATCATGCGCATCCGCTACGAAAAATGGTTGCTTGTCGGATTCCAGCAACCCGGAATAGAAACCAGGCACGTCCGTGCTTAATGAGTCCAAAGGCAGATTGGGCAAGCGACCAGCGTCCCGCAGTACCTCAGCAATCTCAGGGTCAAGGGGGATCACCGTTTTGAAGACGAGATCGGGGGCAGTATCGTGAGCCAAGCGTAGGCCATTCTCATCGAGTAGTACTGCAAAAGAACCTTGACCCGCACTACCACGCACTTGGGTAACCAGTTGCTGCAAGAATCCCACGCTATAACGTACCCGCAATACCCCAATGATCACCCCGACATCATTGCGAATCGGCGCACTGAAGTGAAAGTAGACCCCCCCAACGCGCTCGGCGAAGCGCACCGGAGAGAGATAGGGCAAACCTGTTTCCATTGAACGGCGGAAGTAGTCCGTTTCGGACTCATCCTGACCAATGTAGGGCAACGAGGTATCGGCGATGTTGCGACCCGCTTGGTTCAAAAGCCCATAAGATTCAATATGAAAGAGGTCCTTGCGTCGCAAGGTATTGAGCACTTCAAGAATCGAAGTCTCTTGCAGCGCTATAGTCTGTTCTGCAGGGCTTAGCGATACGAATTCCGAAATCTCGGGAAGCAGAGCTTCGGCGCGCACCGCGCTGAGATTTGTACTGAGGAAAGCATCAACGCTGGTAGCAGTACGCAGAGCAGCCGCGTAGAGCGTCTGATTGGCTTCTCCCAATAATGCCTGGCGTGTTGAGCGGGTGTAGAGCAGCACCAATGCCAACAACGCTACAAACATCACCCCCAAAAAAGCCAGGGCGATTTTGGTGCGAAGTGTATGAGGACCATGCGAAGCAGATTCGGAAATCACTCGCCAAGCACCCCTAAAGCCGCCTGTTGCGCCTCGGACATCAGTTCCGGTATCGGACGTTCTGTGGTGAGCACCTGAAGCAGCATCTCATTATAGATGCGCCAGAGTTCCTGCGGCTGATTTTGCCACTGAGGCAAAACTGTCAAATTGGGATTATGCAACAATTCAGTGATGAAGGTCTGCATAGCAGGATCCACTGCAGGATATAGGGTCTCAAGTGCCGAGCGTGTCGTTGGCAAGCGTCCCAAAGCCGGATAGATCAATGCCTGTACGTCATCGCGCACCAAAAACTTAAGCCACTCCACGGCAAGATCAGGGTGCTGACTCTGTTTCAACACTGCGTAAATCACATTGCCGACCACAAGGTTGGCTTTTTGACCACTATCGGGATATGGAACCGGTGAATAGCGACAATCTTCACAGCCAGTTTCGATCGCCCATTGCGGATGCCAGCTGCCCGCGATCTGATAGGCGGAGAGTCCCCGAAACAGCTGTTCGTAGACCTGTCCCTCATCAGGGTTAAAGGCGAGTCCTGGAGGGGTATAGCGGTAAATCTCCCGCAGAAATTCCAGGGCAGGGATGGCTTTGGGATTATCAAAATAAGGACGCGAGCAATCATCCACACAGATTTCCGCGCCGGACTGCGCCATCAACACATCAACGCGGAGCGCACTGCCTACAGAAGTCTCCACAGGACCTTGAAGGGTGTAACCATAATACGCTCCCTCCCCCTGCGCCGTAATGCTACGCGCTTCCGCTAAGAGTTCCTCCCAAGTCTCTGGAGGGCGGTCGCAATCCAGACCGGCAGCTTCCACAACCTCGCAATTACGTTCAAAGCCAAAGACGCCCGTAAAAGCCGGCAAGCCATAAAGTTGCCCGTCCTGCAAAACAGCCTGATACGTGCCAGGGAGAAGGTCAGCATAGATATCCGCTACCTGCGCGTCTATCGCCACCAGCCCATCAGCAGCGATGAAAGGCTTGAAGAAATTCTCGCCCACGACGATATCGGGCGCAGTACCCGCCAACAGCGCATTGAACAAATTCTGGCGCAAAGATTCATCCCAACCATGAAACTCCAACTGCACTTTGACGCCGGGATGCTCTTTTTCAAATTGCTCAACGATATATCGCCCATAGCGTCCCTCTCCCTCAGGATCAGAACGCGCAGTCTCCATCGTCCAGTACTCTGCCCAGACAACCAATTCAACAGGGTCCTCCAGAGAAGCGCCAGAGCTCGGTAAAGTCGGTGTAGCGTCCGGCAATTCCTGAGGTGCAGGACCGGTACAGGCAACGAGCAGCAACGCCAGGCACAATCCAATCATACGATGATGGGTTCTCATAGAACTCTCCTACGATCAAACGCAAGCATGCGCAGTTTAGTTTTACCTGCACGCGTGCTTGAAAACAATCCAAATCTCTGAGAGCTAATGTTCCTGCCGTGGCATATCCCGGCTTGTGATAACATCAATCCCCTCACCGAAAACGTCCTCGAGCACGACCTGATTCATCACCACCGGCGCCTCAAGCTCTACTGTACGAAGCTGCGCCAACAGCTCGAAGATACGTGGCTTGGGCACAGGCGCTGCCGTGTAGACCGGTACAAGAGAATGAATCCCGCCCCGAACACGCACGGTGCTCGCCACCATTCGACGGGGGTCCGTCAGTTCACGTTTGATGTACTCAGGGCCACGCTTGCAGCTATTCCCTTCCACGCTCAGCAGGGTATTACCCTCACGTGTTACTTCTAGAGTACAGCCCATCGGGCAGGTAATACAAATCATTTTTTCAGTAACAGACATTGCCTTTTACCTCTTTATTTGGGTCAAATCCGAGGTCCCTGTGCGAACACATGCGATATAAAAAGTGAATGCTTTACTTTGGCACCACACTGACCCGGAGCTCTTTCGCCTTACGCACAGCATCATAATCCTTAGTTTTGAGCATCAGACTCACCATCTCACCCGGTCGAGCATAGCGCTCAACCTTCCGGGCAATCAATGTGTCGCCATCGGTCACCTGCACGGTGACAGGTTGCTCCAAAGGGCGTGTGACGCGCATTTGCAACATGACGCTGTCTTGCGTCAATGTCTCAGGATCAATCCGGTGCGGCACCACGTAACGCACGTTGTCGCCGGCCTTTGTTGGCACATAGACAGGTTCCATATTGCAGCAACCCGTCGCGTACATAGCGGCACGCTTACCCGCAGTCCGTCCAGCCTGAGTTACCCAGTCCACGAGATCGTAGACGTGAACCACATTGCCAGCGGCAAAGATACCGGGGATGTTGGTAAGGAAACCATCATCCACAAATGGCCCAGCGGTAACCGGATCAAGCGTAACGCCCGCCTTCTTAGAAAGTTCATTCTCGGGAATCAAACCCACAGAGAGCAATAGCGTATCGCAAGGGATTATCTCCTCGGTGCCGGGGATGAACTGCCATTTATCATCTACAGCCACCGCCTCTACCGCTTCGACACGATCCTTTCCAATAATGCGTTTGACGGTATGTTGAAGCTGCAAAGTGATATCGAAATCCAGCAAACACTGAACATAGTTACGGCTCAAACCACTGAGATATGGCATCACTTCCAGCACCCTTTCGACCTTGGCGCCCTCAAAGGTCAGGCGGCGTGCCATGATCATGCCGATATCTCCGGAGCCAAGGATGACAAAACGGCTTCCAGGCATATATCCTTCGACATTGACCCAACGCTGCGCTGTCCCCGCAGTGAAGACACCTGAGGGGCGGGGACCGGGGATACGTATCTGTGCCCGGGTGCGCTCGCGGCAACCCATCGAGAGCACAATCGCTTTGGCGGAGAGCTCCTTAAAGCCGGTGCGCGTGCCGGTCGTGGTAACCTTACGTTCTGGCGTCACGTCCAACACAATGGTATCGAGCAAATAATCAATTCCAACCGTCTGAGCCTCATTGATGAAACGCTGAGCGTAGCTCGGACCAGGAAGATCCTCCTTGAAGGTCTCAACCCCGAAGCCGTTATGAATACACTGGAGCAAAATACCACCGAGCTCCAGATCCCGGTCAATCATCAATACGTCATCCGCGCCATTCTTCTTGGCTTCGATAGCCGCAGCCAGCCCACCTGGCCCTGCGCCAATGACAATGACGTCATAATTGGTTTTAAGAGTCTGGCCCATAGAATACCCTTTCGTGAAAAATGATGCACAGCTCGTGAAGCAGCTTATGCTGTTTCCTTCGTCTTGCGGTACAGGAACTCCGATCCTGCACCCTTCTTGCTGATTTCCAGCACATCCCGATCCAACTCGCGTGCGAGAATTTCAACGACTCGGGGCATATCAAAGCCGCCGAGACAGCGACCGGTACCAAGCCAGGTGCGGCGCTTGATGGCATCATAGGTGGTCGCAGGAATCGGTGCGTGGATTTCGGCAACAATCTCACCCTCAGTTACAGATTCGCAACGGCAGATGATGCGCCCGTAACGCGGGTCACGGCCTATCAACTGCGCCTGTTCTTCCTTCGAGAGGTGCCGGAAAACAGGTCGTCCAGGGCGAATAGGATTCCAGTCTGGTTTCTCGTCCAATGCTTCGCCGGCGCCACGCAGCAACTCCAACACCCGCTCGGCGATAGCCGGAGCAGCGGTGAGCGCCGGGGACTCCATCCCCCCCAGGTTCACAAAGCCGACCGGTTCCGCGGGAATCTCGATGATAAAATCATGGTTGTAAGCCACATGGGGGTCAGCACAAGGCGCGTTGCCGCCAGGGCGCAATCCGGCAAAAACGGCAATCACGTCACGTTGCTTGAGTCCCGGCACGAGCTTGAGCGCTCCGGACCAGATTTCCGCCATACCGGCAGGCGTCACATCCACATCGGTTTTGTCATCCAGGTTCTCCGCATTGGGACCGACGAGTGTGTTGCCGTGCAAGGTTGTGGTCACCAGAATGCCTTTGCTGATCGCCGTTGGGACCGGAAAGAGGACATTCTTGATCTCCACCTGATTACGGTCCATGACGAAGTATTCGCCACGCCGGGGCGTGATGCGAAAGTCGGGACGCACACCAGCCTTGTGCATCACCTCATCCGCAAACAAGCCAGCGGCATTGATGACCCAACGCGCATAGAACTCACCCTGATTGGTCTCGATGCCGATGATGCGCTTTTCAGCCTTCAAATCCTCGCCCGCAACCGGGGCAAAAATGAAATCAAGAAATTCCGTGTTCAGGCGCAGTTCCACACCATTCATCACGGCATTCTCGGCAGCGGCAATGGTTGCCCCCCAGGGATCCACAATCGCGCCAGAGGGAACGTAGAGAGCGCCGCTCACCTCAGGGTTGATCTGCGGTTCGCGCCGGCGCATTTCCTCACCGCTGATAATCTCAGCCGGGACACCGTTTTGTTGCGCGCGGGCAAGAAGCTGCTCCAACCTGGAATATTCATCCGGGCCAACGGCAACCACATAGGCCCCAGTTCGCCCAAAAGCAAAATGCAACTCCGCGGAAAGCTGGTCCCACATCGGGTTAGCTTTCACATTCATCTCGGCTTTGAGCGAGCCTGGAATGGCATCATGCCCGGCGTGAATGAGAGCGGAATTTGCCGCGGTGGCTCCGGTGCAAATATCACTGGCCTTCTCAATCCACAAAATGCGCAGATTGTAGCGCGCCAGAGTGCGGGCAATCATCGTTCCCACAATCCCAGCACCGATGATGATAATGTCATAAGGGTTCTGCATAAGGTCTCCTCAAGGAAATTTAGATACGGGTACCCCGGGTATCGGATAAATGATTGGCTGTGGGGTACTTCATAGACACTATAACAAACTCATCTGGCTCGACCTGATAAAGCGTATATTTGGGACGCGCTTTGCGCGTCCCAAAACATTAAAAAAGACCCTCTCTGTGTTTGCTTGCACAACCTCTTTTGGCTTTCCCAATAACCTATCGTATACTCTGGCGCCCAAACACCGCACAGAAAACTCTGCTATAGGATTAGTCGCTCATGGACCCAATAAAGCGTCTGGGAATCGCTCCCATAGCCTTCATTCCTCCACCCAATCAAAGGTCCGTTCCACGGCCTTGTTCCATCCTGAGTAGAGCGACTCTTTCCGTTCTTCAGTCATTGCCGGTTGGAAGATGTGATCCACGCCCCAATTGCGCCGCAGCTCTTCAGTATCCTTCCAGAAACCCACCGCCAACCCGGCAGCGTAAGCCGCCCCGAGAGCCGTGGTCTCGGTAACTGTGGGACGTACCACCGGCACCCCCAGGATATCCGCCTGGAATTGCATCAACAATGTATTAGCCACCATACCGCCATCCACTTTGAGCGCAGTGAGCGCCACACCGGAGTCTTTCTCCATGGCCTCCAGCACATCGCGGGTTTGATAAGCGGTGGATTCCAGTGCAGCGCGACAAATATGGTGCTTATTGATATAGCGGGTCAGCCCCACCATGACGCCGCGAGCATCACTGCGCCAATACGGAGCGAAAAGCCCCGAAAATGCCGGGACGATGTACATGCCACCGGCATCGGCGACCTCATGGGCCAGCTCCTCAATTTGCGGCGCGCGGTCGAAAAACCCCAAATTGTCACGCAGCCATTGCACCAATGCACCGGTAATAGCGATAGAGCCTTCCAAGGCATAGACGGCAGGTGCTACGCCGAATTTATAACCCAAGGTAGTCAACAAGCCGCTCTTGGAGGGGACAATCTCCGTGCCCGTATTCAACAACATGAAACAGCCTGTGCCATAGGTGTTTTTTGCTTCGCCGGGGCTGAAACACGTTTGTCCTACCAGGGCCGCCTGTTGGTCGCCCAAATCACCGGTGACAGGGATTGCTTCGCCAAAGGGTCCCTCCTTGAGGGTGAAGCCATAGGGGCGCGCCTCTCCAGGGGTAAGACACGCGCTTGAGGGGCGAATCTCCGGCAACATCGAACGTGGAATCCCCAAGACCTTCAGGATGTCCTCATCCCATTGCAGAGTTCTGAGGTCCATCAGCAGCGTGCGACTGGCGTTGGTTACATCGGTAATATGCGCCCCACCCTTCACGCCGCCGGTGAGATGCCAGATTACCCACGTATCGGTCGTTCCAAAGAGCGCATCGCCGCGCGCAGCAGCTTCCGCAACTGCGGGCACATGATCGAGCAGCCATTTAATCTTTGGTCCCGAGAAATAGGTCGCCAACGGCAACCCCACTTGGGCACGAAAGCGGTCTTGCCCCAGCTCACTATCACGTGCTAACGCGTCGCAGATGCCCTTCGTGCGCGTATCCTGCCAGACAATGGCGTTGTAGAGTGGCTTGCCGGTGCGCCGGTCCCAAACCACGGCGGTCTCACGCTGATTGGTAATGCCCACAGCCGCAATCGCTCCGCTAGGTATATTCCCTTGCGTCAACGCCTGGCGGATAACCTGTTGTGTTTTCTCCCAGATTTCGGCAGGATCGTGCTCGACCCAACCGGGCTGAGGATAAATCTGCTCATGTTCTGCATAAGCCCAAATTACCGGCTTGCCGCCATGATCGAAAAGAATACACCGTGATCCGGTGGTACCCTGGTCAATCGCCGCGATGTATTTGTGCATATCAGCCTCCTGCAGTTAGGAAAGTGGGAATTCTGACTTAGATTATACCCCGCGTGACAGTTTTGTCTATTTCAATCCCGACTTCGGGTGCGTTTGAAAACGGGGGTGAAACTCTCAAGCGCCCCTACAGGGCGCAGGAGAAAGGTGATTTTTTGCGGCGTGGCTGCGCCACGCCGCAAAAAATCACTCAAAGAATCTGATGGGTTTCAGCCATCAAAACGCCCGAAGCAGGGGCCTTCGGGCGTAACAACAGCAGCATCACCACGATCAACGCTTCTCAGGCATCACGTCAATGATTGGTTCGGGTGATACGTTCATCTCCGCAGTTGCACCACTCTGGAAAGCCACATCGTCAATAAAGAGGCTACTCACTCCCGCTGCATCTGTCGAAGCGCCAAATTGCAGCGCGACGGCTTGCCCTGCATAGGTGCTGAGGTCTAGAACCTGCTTCACCCAAATACCGGTGCTCGTTGTTGAACACAGTTGATAGGTTTTCACCTCGGTAGTGTTTATTTTCACCCAACCCGCATCAAAACCACACAAAGATTCCGCCGAACTGAGCACGTGCCAGTACGCAAGATACGGCGCTGCTGGTGGCACCTGCACGCTCTGCTGCACCGTCGCCGTCTCATCATCATCGCCACCCAACCAGACTGCCCAGCTACCACTGTGCGGCGTAATCATATTTGGCTCATCGGTGTTGACAATAAGGTCCCAACCATTCAGGGAAGATTCCGTCCATCCCGTTTGCCCCGCCTCAAAATCACCGTTCAGAAGCGGGATAACCGGCGCCGTACCGTAAGCCTTCATCACCAGTGGGAGAAAAACATAACTTTCGACAACCGCCGATCTCGTAACCGACCAGGGGCTGTTCCCACCCGCCGCAGTCGCGCGCACACGGTAATACCACGTTCCGCCGGGCATATCCACGACATTATATTGCCGCAACGTGCCCTCGTATACCACAACCGGTTGCGCGAAGTACGGCGAGGCGCTCTCCTCTAGCCGGTATCCCATCGCATCCGTTACGGAGCCCCAAGTCACCGCATACGTGCCATCCCCATCGGGATTCCCAATCACATTCAATACAGGCGCGCTCAGAAGCGAAGCCGTCACAACGGTTGAAGCCACGTTGCTAGACCCACTCTCCGAAGCGCCCACCAACGTGAACACACGGTAATACCAGGTTCCGCCAGGTTGCCCGGTGACCTGATACTGTGAGGTCATGCCGCTGTACCGCACGGTCACCGTGGAGAAAGCGCCGTTTGCCGATTCCTCAAGACGATACCCGGTCGCCCCTGAAACGTCGCTCCAATTCACCAGATAGGCATCGGCTTGAGAGGAATTCGATACCGGCGCCAGCACCGGAGCTTGTGGCAGCACCTGCGTGGAAACTGTGTTACTCCACCCACTCTCCGCACCGCTGGCGGTGGCGCGAACGCGATAATACCAGGTGCCCACTGCCTGCCCGGAGATATTTGTCTGTGTAGCAGTCCCTGAATAGCGGGTGGTAGGTGAAGAGAAATCGGAGGCATCATCCTCCTGTAAGAGATAACCCGTAGCGCCGCTCACCGCGGACCAACTCACCTGATAAGCGCCATCGTTTTCCGGATTGTCGATAGAAGATAGTGTCGGTGCAGATAGAGAAAGCGTCCGCAACGCCGCCAGGGCATTGATACGCCCATATCCGTAGTTCGCATCCCAACCTGTGGTCCCCAGGTCCACAGCCGTATTCTGCATCACCTGCTGCACCTGCGCAGGCGTCAGACCAGGAGATGCCGACCAAACCAACGCTGCCAGGCCCGAGACATAAGGCGTCGCCATCGAAGTGCCCTGCAGATAATCGTAGTTCTTATAAAAGCCTTCCCCAGTCATATCCACATTGTAGGTCGGCAGCGTGCTGTAGATGCCGTTGGAGTCGTGCAAGTACGTCATGGCGCCGCCAGGAGCAGCAATATCGCAGTGCGAACCGTATTGTGAGTAATAAGCGTAAGTGTCGCCAGGACCGGTAGCAGCAACCGCCATGACATTGCTATACGCTGCCGGATAAGCCGTAGGATTAGCAACAGGGCAACCGCCGCCTGCGGTGCGGCAATTGCCCATCGCCGCGATGACCAGGGCACCCGCACTGGTTGCGGCAGTCACTGCATCCTGCATACTGGTGGAATAACTTGTCCCACCCAAACTCAAATTGAGCACTTTGGCGCCGTGGGTAGATGCCCAGTTGATGCCGCTGACTATATCAGAATTGCTGCCGCTACCGCTGGCATCCAAGACCCGCACGGACATAATGCGAGCGCCCCAAGACATCCCCGCCACACCCACGCCATTGTTCGTAATCGCGGCGGCAATACCTGCCACGTGTGTACCATGTCCGTTCAAGTCGTGAGGATTGGCATCATCATCCACGAAATCATAGCCAGCGACGATTTTCGTCGCCAGGTCGGGATGGGTCTCATCAATGCCGGTATCAATGACAGCGATGGTCACCGCGTTGCTGCCCGTGCTGATATCCCAGGCTGCCGCCGAATTCATCCGCGTGTGCGCCCATTGATTACTGTAGTACGGATCATTTGGGGCGCCCATAGCCCTGTAGATGTAATCTGGTTCCACGTATTCCACTCGCGGGTCGCGGCTCAGTTGTTCAACCAACGCCAGTTCCTTGCCCTCAGGGACCTGCACCAGCTGCACCGGACTGGCATAGAGATTCGCAAGATAGCTCGTGCCATGTTCGACCAGCACATCTGCCGCGGCGCGCGCCATCACGCCTTCCTTGAACTTAACCAAGACCCTTCCGGGGATATAATCGCCCGTGCGGGCAGATAGCAGTGGAGGCGCTGCTTTCTGCGCCCTGGTCGCCATCCCACCGGGCAATATCAACCCCGCCACCAGCAAGACCAACAATAGAACCCGCCCTTGCCCTTTCATAGCCCTACTCCTTATAGAGGCAGAAAGACTGCCACAACAATCATCACCGCACCGATTAGCATCAGCAACAATCCCGAAACGAGTTCTGCGTTATATCCAATAGGCCTGCCAGGATCTAACGCCGCCTGCTGAGGACCCTGGGGGTTATAGGTGACTTTCACTGCGCTGCCCACCGGATAGGCAGCGACGATTGCTTCAGCCTGGTCCACTGTCGTGTAAGAGCGCGGGGGCTTGAGATCCAGCTTCTGCCCGGTAAAAGACTGCCCGGCAACCTCGTAAGTGTAGGTGACAAGAGGAGTATACCGGATCTCAGCCTTTTGTCCCGGGCGCGGTTGAAAACGCTGCACCGTAGCTGCGAGCACTTTCCCAGGAACCGTGGGCCAGCTGCCCACGGTATCGTGGCGCCGGCGTCCGGCTAACGCCAGGATGACAAAGGTCAGTCCCAATAAGACGGTTCCGATGCCAAATACCAACAGGAAATTCATGCTAGATTCCATGCCGCGCCTCCTTGGTGAATCAGCGAGCCGGCAAAATGAAGATGTCAGTCACACAACGGTCGAGCGGAGCACTGAAATTTACCCTTCGCCCCGCATCCATGTACTCCCAGTATACAACTGACTGCCCCGAGGTCAAAGAGAATCTGCATCTAGGGTGCGTTCCAAAACGGGGGTGAAAATCTCACGCGCCCCTACAGGGCGCAGAAGAAAATTGATTTTTGGCGGCGGGGCTTTGCCCTGCCGCCAAAAATCACCGAAAGGAAAGGCATTTGCATGGTAGTCGTCTTATCTTTACCCCAAAGTTGAAACGCACCCTGGCGCCTATAGTAACAAATACCTGGAACTTTCATCCAAACTACGCTTGCGTGTTCTGCAAAACGGGCCTATAGTCAGAAAGAACAAAAGAGCGCATGAGCGTCACGAGTCTGCACAGAAAGCCAACACTGGAGCAACAGTTTAGCAATACCTGGCACCTGGATTCTGACCCATCGCGACCCGACTACAGTGGGAAACTATCACATAATTAAGGAGTGTGCTATGCAAGATTTTCTTTTCCGCAAACCCTTAGCCGAATTGGATCCCGAACTCGCGGCATTGATTGGCTACGAGACTGAGCGCCAGGCCCGCAAGCTGATCATGGTCCCCTCGGAATCGCTCTCCCCATTTGCCGTACACGAGGCCTCTGCCTCCGCCTTCTCTCACATCTACGCTGAAGGTTATCCGGATGAGCGCACCCGTGCACTTTCACAGGAACGCATTCTGGATTACGAGACCGAGCTGGGGCACTACCGGCGCTACAGCGACCCGCGTTACTACAAAGGTGTGGAATATGCGGATATTGTGGAAGCCTTAGCCCGTCGTCGCACTGCTGAAGCTTTCGCCACCAATGGGCTCAAAGCCGAGCAGCTCTTCGTCAATGTACAGGCGCTCTCCGGCGCTCCCGCAAATACTGCCGTACAGGTGGCCCTGCTTACCCCTGGAGATACCATGCTCACCTTGGCGCTCCATGTAGGGGGACACCTGAGCCATGGCAGCAAAGTGGCGTATTCCGGCAAGACCTACAACGCTGTCCACTACAGTGTGGATGAGAAAACCGAGCGACTGGATTACGACGCCATCCGCCAACTGGCATTGGATAACCGTCCCAAGCTCATCATTGCTGGTTACACGTCGTATCCGCTCATGATTGACTGGAAAGCCTTCCGTGCCATTGCCGATGAAGTGGGCGCTTACCTGATGGCGGATATCGCGCACATCGCCGGTATGGTGGCAGCAGGAGCCTTCCCCAGCCCTGTAGGCATTGCCGATGTCGTGACCTTTACCACTCACAAGTCGCTGGATGGTCCCCGCGGCAGCGTCATCCTCACCCACAAACCACTGCTCGCCAAGAAATTCGATCGGGCGGTTTTCCCCGGTTTACAGGGTGGACCGCACGTACATACCATTGCCGGCATTGCCACCGCCATGCGCCTGGCGCAGACCGAGCAATTCAAGGCGTTGCAGCATCAGACCGTAGCCAACGCCAAAGCCCTGGCTGCGGCGCTCGAGGCTGAAGGCGTCCGCGTAGCATACGGCGGTACCGATAGCCACATGGTCCTCATTGATTGCAAGGGCTTCAAGGGCCCCGATGGAACGCCGCTCATGGGCGATGCAGCGGCGCGTCTGCTGGATATTGCGGGCATCGTCGCCAATCGCAACACCATTCCCGGTGATAGCACCGCAGCCTTCCCCTCCGGCGTGCGTTTTGGCACCCCGTGGGTCACACAACGCGGGCTGAAGGAACCGGAGATGGCACGCATCGCCGCCGCTATCGGGAAACTCTTCCGCGCCACCCAGGGTTATCTCACCGTCTGGCGCAGCAAGCCCGACTATCAAGCGCGCGTGAATTTCGACGTACTCGAGGAAGTCAAGTGCGAAATCCGTGAGCTGGCAGAACAGGCTAGCGACCCATACAACCTGCAACAACGCACCGGTTACCCGCATTTCTATTACATAGATGATGTTCCAGAGGGCACTGGCGCATTCGAGCGACTTGAACTCTCCGGAGTGCAAGCCAAAGCCTTTGTAGACTGGCTCAGCCCCTCGAACACCACAGCGATGGTGGATGGCGAAGCCCGTCCTATCACGCTGCTGGAAACCGATGGCGCCGTCATGACGGCAGCGTTGCTCACACAGACAAACGCGCAGACTTATCTACTGGATGTACCCGGCGCCCAAGCCTCGCGTGTGATGACCTGGCTACGTGCGCTGGTTGACGGCTACGTTACTACCGATGATGTCTACGGACGACTGCCCTTCCTCAACGCAGTCCATGATGCAGGCGCATCACCCGCACCCGCCCAACCCCTTATCGCCGATACAGGACCTTATACCAAGCCCTACTTCGTCGGTGCGTGGAGCGCCAAGACTCCTGCCGGCGCACCGCTACCCAAATTCAAATGGGTTGAACCGGAGGATGCGTCCCTCAAGAAAACCTATCTCAACGCCATACACCGCGAGATGGGCGCACGCATGGTGCCCTTTGGAGGGTGGGACATGCCTGTCTGGTATACCGGCAACTCTGAGGAACATCGCGCAGTTCGCGAGGCAGCAGGCCTTTTCGATGTGAGCCACATGGGCTGTTGGGATATACAAGGGCCTGAAGCAGCCCCATTCCTCAATCTGATTATGGTAAATGATGTCAGCACGCTCGAAGTCGGCGAGTCGCAATACTCCGCTCTATTCGATGTGGATGGCATTCCGCTCGATGACCTGTTGGTTTACCGCATGGCAGAGGAACACTATCTGGTCGTGGTCAATGCCTCCAACAACGACAAGGATTGGGCCTGGGTCAACGCCATCCTGCGCGGAGAGGTCTTGATTGACCCCAACCGTCCCTGGGTCAAGTGGGAAGGACAGGGCCTTAGCCTTCGAGACCTACGCGATCCAGCAGCGGGTGCAGATATGCGCGCCGAGCTGGCCCTACAGGGACCGAAATCCACCGAGATTCTCCTGGCTCTGGGCGGCAGTGATGCCGATAAGCGCAAGGTCAAGACGCTGCCGTGGGCGGGCATCTGCCGCGCCACCCTGGGTGATTTCGACATCATCATCAGCCGTACAGGCTATACCGGCGAGCGCGCCGCCTACGAGCTCTTCGTCCATCCCGACCGGTTGGTGGATTTCTGGAAGGCGCTGCTCGAAGTGGGCGCACCGTTGGGCCTCAAACCCTGCGGATTGGCCTCTCGCGATAGCCTCCGCACTGAGGCAGGTCTGCCGCTCTATGGACACGAGATGGCAGGACCACTCAACCTCACCATGGCGGATGCCGGATTCCACACCTACATCAAAACCTACAAACCCTTCTTCGTGGGCCGCGAAGCCTACATCACCCGCGAAGCCAAGCGCAAAGCCTGCGTGCTCCGCTTCCAGGTGCCAGAGAAGGGACAACCCATGCCACAACAACTCGACCGGTTGGTGGATGAACGCGGCAAGGTCGTGGGCTATGTGACCAGCTGCGCGATTGATACCGAGGGGATGTTGTTAGGTCAGGCCTACGTCAACCTGGAGTATCACAAAGAAGGTACGCAGCTCGCCATTCTCGTTACCCCGCGGCGTACTCCCAAACCCAATAGTGACCTCAAGTTAGGCGAACGCACACAACTTCCCGTACCCGTCATCGTTCTCAGCCGCTTCCCCAAGAGAAAGTAGATACGGAAGCAAGCACAGCAGAGCACACCGGTGGGGTGGCAATACCACCCCACCGGTTGCTATTACTCTCTAGACCAAATCCGGTATCAAATATGTCATGCTTACTCCGTATAGCCCGCTCACCACTGGCGCGATTCATCCTTGGTTGGAGTTTTGCACATATGAGCTTTGCTTTACCCGTACACCGCCTGCGAGAAACGCCAACGCTGCTTGCCTTCCATCAT
Organism: Anaerolineae bacterium; assembly: GCA_026645815.1. Taxonomy (GTDB): domain Bacteria; phylum Chloroflexota; class Anaerolineae; order B4-G1; family SLSP01; genus JAAZNO01. The sequence goes on from JAPKMR010000002.1 coordinate 90,964, forward strand.
CCACGCCCGAGTTATCCATTGCACATTCTGCTCGTCCCTAAACGTGCCATCGGCAGCCTCAGCGAGATTCAGCCCACAGACAACGACTTTTTGGCAGACCTGTTCACCACGGTTCAGAGCCTCATCGCAGAGTTCAATTTGGAAGCGAGAGGCTATCGCCTTATCGCCAACGGTGGCCAATATCAAGATGTTCCACAGCTGCACTTCCACCTGATTGCAGATAGGTAATTCGGGTGCGTTTCAACGTTGGGGTAGAAGTAAGACAACTATCATGCAAATGCCTTTTCTTTGATTGATTTTTGGCGGCGGGCTTTGCCCGCCGCCAAAAATCAATTCTCTTCGAAACGCACCCTCACAGGGGACGCAGAAGCCCGCTGAACTGTTACGAATGCCCTTTGCTATCGCACTGCGATAGCACTGCTATCGCACTTGCCCTGCTCCGAGCTTATGATAAAATAGCCCTTGTGAAGCCACGAATTGTGTTCATGGGCACACCCAAATTCGCACTGCCAACACTGGAAAAACTTTGTGATGCTTATCCAGTTGTTGGAGTAGTGACGCAACCAGACCGCCCCGCAGGACGCGGGCGGCGATGTGTTGCGCCACCTGTCAAACTGCTGGCAGAAGCCGAAGGTATTCCAGTCTTCCAACCGGAGCGCCTGCGTGCCATCGAAGCTGTTGAACATGTTCGCGCCTGGACGCCCGACCTGACTATCGTCGCAGCTTTTGGACAGATTCTATCTACAACGGTGCTGTCACTACCCCAATTTGGCACGCTCAACGTCCACAGTTCCCTGCTGCCGCGCTGGCGCGGGGCAACACCCGTCCAGGCTGCACTGCTGGCGGGAGATGAGATCACAGGCGTAACCATTATGCAGATGGATGAAGGCATTGATACCGGTCCCATCCTGGCCCAACGCGAGACCGCCATCCTCAACGGCGAAACTACTGGCGAACTTGAAGAACGGCTAGCGCAATTGGGTGCAGAGCTACTGCTAGATATCCTACCAGGATATTTGCGTGGCGAATTGCAGCCTCGCCCCCAACCACAAGAAGGCGTAACGCTCACCCGTCGCTTGCACAAAGAATCCGGCGCGCTCGATTGGCAGCAATCCGCGCTCACCCTGGAACGGCAAATTCGGGCATTCTCACCCGAACCGGGCGCTTTTACACTATGGGGGGAGGAACGCCTGAAAATTCTCAAGGCGCAAGCCTTACCAGAGACTGCACCGGCGCCTCAATCCGCCCCAGGGACAGTTTTTAGATGGGAATCCATGCCCGCTGTGGTCACAGGTAATGGCGCCCTGGTACTTTTGCAGCTTCAGATGGCCGGAAAGCGTCCGATGAGCGGCGATGCTTTCCTGCGCGGCAAAAACGCCGTGCTTGGGAGCTGTTTGACGGCTCCAACAGCCGGGTGAACGCATGAAACACCCGGCTTTCGCATCCCCATTTCGGGAAGGTAAGTTTTAGGGATTGGTTTGTTGGAATTGAATCCATAGGTTTTCAATTGGTAATTCGCGATTCTTAGATTTTAGGAGGACAGATGTCAGGACATAGCCATTGGTCAACCATTCGCCGCAAGAAGGAAGCGAATGACGCAAAGAAAGGCGCCGTCTTTACCAAGGTCGCGCGCGAAATCGTCATTGCGGCACGCGAGGGGGGCGGCGACCCCGATTCAAATATGCGTTTGCGCATGGTGCTTGACAAAGCCCGCTCGATGGGCATGCCTAAGGACAATATCGAGCGCGCCGTCAAGCGTGGGGCAGGCGATGATAAGGATGCGGCAGAAATCGTTGAGATCATGTACGAAGGCTATGGGCCAAACGGCGTAGCCATGCTCATTGACGTGATGACCGACAACCGCAACCGCACCGTTGCTGCCTTGCGCCATGCATTGAGCCGCCAGGGCGGTAGCATGGGAGACCCTGGTTCAGTGGCGTGGCAGTTTGAACGCCGGGGTGTGATTGGCGTACCGGCAAGCGTGGATTTCGATAAGCTTTTTGAGATCGCAGTGGAAGCTGGCGCTCAGGATGTTGCCATGGGCGAGGGCGAGGATAATCACGAGGTTTATACCGATTCATCCGATCTGCACTCAGTGAGCAATCAGATTCAGGAAGCGGGTCTGCCCGTCGTCAGCATTGACTTGGTCATGGCGCCGAAAAACGAGATGTCACTGCCGGTGAAAGATGCCGTGCAAATTCTCAAGCTCGTTGACAATCTCGAAGAAATGGATGATGTGCGCCGTGTATTCTCCAACCTCGAGGTTACCGAAGAGGCTGTGGAGGCTTTTGAGTCGTCGTTCTAATGCGCACACTCGGCATTGATCCGGGAACGGCCATTACTGGCTATGCAATCATCGAAGAAGATGGTGCCGCGCTGCGATTGGTGACCTTGGGGGCGATTGAGACGCCTGCCAAGACTCCCATGCCGCAGCGATTACAGACCATCTACACGATGGTGAGCATGCTAATCCATGAGCATGCACCGGATGCAGCCGCAGTAGAGGAGCTCTTTTTCAGCCGTAATGTAACCACCGCCATCTCCGTAGGTCAGGCCCGAGGCGTAGTGCTATTAGCGCTGGCAGAGGCGGGATTGCCTACGGCAGAATATACACCTCTGCAAGTGAAACAGGCGGTCACTGGTTACGGGAATGCCGGAAAACGTCAGGTTCAGGAGATGGTGAAAGTGCTCCTGAACCTGACGGAGATTCCCCGCCCCGATGACGCTGCTGATGCAGCCGCCGTGGCCATCTGTCATCTTCATCGCGCACATCTGGATAGATTGATGCAAGGATGAAGACGTTATCAAATAGATAACGCCACAGATACCAAGCGACATCACACCCGCCTTAGGAGGCTCACCATGATTGCTCAATTAGAAGGCGTGATCCTCAATGTGAGCGAAGGACAAATCGTTGTGGATGTGGGTGGCGTGGGCTTCCTGGTCTACGTTCCCCTGCGCGATGTCCATCGCACGGGTGAGCGGGTGCGCCTTTTTACCCACTTTCATGTGCGCGAAAATGAGCTAGCGCTCTATGGATTTATCGAAGCGGAATCCAAAATTCTTTTTGAGTTGCTACTTGGTGTCTCCGGCGTGGGACCAAAGGCAGCATTGAACATTTTGGGAACTTTCTCGCCAGAGACCCTGCAACGCGCTATCTTCAATGGGCAACCCGAAGTGCTGGCACGCGCCCCCGGCGTCGGGCGTAAGACAGGCGAAGCCATCGTGCTCCATCTCAAAGACAAAATCGCCAAACTGGGTGGGGCTATGACCACCGCAGTCAGTGAAGATGATGCCGATGTCATTGCTGCGCTCACCGCATTGGGCTTCAGCCTGGTCGAGGCACAGCGCGCATTGCAGCAATTGCCACGGGATGTCGAGCTTGTTTTCGAAGAAAAACTCCGCCGGGCGTTGACCTTACTGAGCTGAGATGCACACCCGGCTACGGCAAAGCGTTCGGAAAACCCCTCCGCTTATAGTGAGCGGCATCATGCTGCTATTACTTCTGCAGGTACTCAGCGGTTGCTTGCCTCCCACTCTACCACGGGTAGTCAAAATCGGCCTGGTCGCTCCCTTCGAGGGCGCAGAACGCGAGCGGGGTTATGATACCATTTACGCCGCAAGGCTGGCGATACGCGAGATCAATGCCGCCGGCGGAGCTGGCGGATGGCAACTAGAGCTAATCGCCTACGACGACCGCGCCGACCCCGAATTTGCCCGTACTGCAGCGCAAAATCTCGCCACAGATGCAGACGTTATCGCGGTCATTGGGCATTTTCACCCAGACAGCACCATCGCGGCACAAGCGATTTACAATGAATCCGAGCTACCACTGCTGGCATTCGATACAGAAGGGCAAACCTACCCTTTGCCCGAAACCCTTCCAGGAACAAGCGCCTGGATCGAAGCCTACCGCGCCAGTGGTCCCCATACACCGGCGCCCGATGTCTACGCCCTTCCGACCTATGAAGCGGTGATGTCTCTAGCAGAAGCCATCATTGCCGCCGCGGCGCATGGAGGGCAACCAACGCGCGTCACCATCGCAGCAGCACTTCCGACCGTCGAGCGTCTTGGATTTTTGGGACATATCCGCTGGCAGACCGAAGAGACTGCCTTCATTTTCCACATGCAGGAATAGACCCAAAGCCAAGGGGGTGTTTTCGAACGCGCACAGTGTGCCGCCGAAACACCCCCTTGAACGAATTTCAGGAAGCCTGATAACCGGGCAAAGCTCAATGCATCACATTGTGTAGCGCATCACATGCCGGGCAGCTGCCATCATGGCGAATCATAGCGTAGCCTGCCTGCGGATCATCTCCCCCCCATTCGGTAAAATCAACGTTATAGATGATCATCTGCCGCACTTTCCCCGATGTACCCGCGAGTTGTGCCGCCTGTACAAGCCATGCTGCATGCTGGGCAATAGTGGTATTTGCAGCCCAGGAGAATCCTGCCGGAAGTTGTCCATAGCCCTCGGGGGAAAGGTAGCCTAATTCAGTGAAACATAGAGGGCGCTGCCCTCCAAAGGCATTGTAGTAGGTATTGACCATTGTCCAGAAATAGCGCGTGTAATGTGTAGGATTACCGCGGGGATCACCGCTGGTCTGCGACGGAGGCAGAATGCCCTCATTGTAATGGATGCCAACACAATCCATATACTGCACCGCACCCGCAGCTCGCATTGAGGCAAGATAGGGCGCGTCATCGCAACCCGCTCCAGTACACCTGCCGCCGAAGAAACCCGTCGGCGCTAACGCCCCAGAGATGACCACAATTCCGGGATTCACACCTTTGATTGCCCGATAGGCTGGAGCGAGCATCTGTTGAACATAAGTTGTGGGGCTGATTTGCCCTGCAGGCCACTCCCGATCAATGTTGGCTTCATTCCACACTTCGATGGCTTCCGGTCCGCCGCGCGCCACATCCTCGACAAATGCCACAAAACCTGCAAAGTCAATACTAGAGGGCTGCTTGTCGCGCCCTGTGATGCTGAGCAGGACCTTGAAACCCGCCGCATGCCCCTGTTGAATCAGGCTGTGCGCCGTGGAAGCCGTCGCTCCCGGGAAATATAGCACCTGGAATTTGACCCACGTCATACCAGCTTGGCGCATCTGATCGGGATGCGCCAGCGAGTGAGTCTGACCTCCTAACTGAAAGCCACTGAGAATCGGTCCCGGTGTAGGTCCGGGTGTGGGATTAGGGTTGGGATTGGGTTGTGTGGCTCCAGGAATCGTGAGGCGTTGCCCCACGTGAATCAAATTGGGATTGGGGAGATTATTGGCGCTTACAATCGCATAGACGGTGACGCCATAACGCAGCGCAATACGCGTCAACGTCTCACCTGCCGCGACCACATGAACAGTCCCGGATGTAGGCGGTGGCGTTGGTGTCGGTCCTGGAGGCGGGGTTCCGCCAGGAATGCTGAGTTGCTGTCCCACGTAGATAAGATTGGGATTGAGGATACCATTGGCTTGTGCGACAGCCTGTACCGTGACGCCGTAGCGCCGTGCAATGCTGTACAAGGTGTCGCCACGTTGGACCACATGCACAACACCCTGCGCCCATACAACAGGGATCGTCCCAGCAGTGAGTAACAAGATCAGGAGCAAGCCAAATACAATACTGCGGAATCTTTTGCTATGGATCATTGCCTTTCCCTCGCTAGATGAAACTGACTTACTGATGACTGTAACTGAATGCAAATTCCAGGAAAACTACATCAAGGGCGCGCGAATGCCGGTGACTGTTCAGTTATTGACAAACGACATTCACATTATACAATAAGTTGCAGGATTTTTGAAGGGATTTTGCGTACAGCCTATCCAAATGCAAAATCCCTGACGTTTCTCTCATCACAGAAACTAATCTTACGCGTAAACCAAGGACCAAACCATGAACAAAACTCTGACCGCAGGCATTCTTGGATGCGGCAATATCAGCGAGATCTACCTCAAAAACTGCCAGGCACTACCACACCTTGCGCTGCTCGCCTGTGCGGATATCCATCCGGAGCGCGCCGCAGCCAAAGCCGCCCAATTCGACATCCAACCGCTATCCATACCGGAGCTACTGGCCGATCCTGCTATCGAAATCATCATCAACCTGACGCCACCCACAGCCCATGCCACTATCAACCTGGCAGCGCTCGAGGCGGGAAAACACGTCTATACGGAGAAACCGCTTGCGGTCAACCGGCAGGATGGGCAACGCACTCTGGAACTTGCGCGGGAGAGAGGACTGCGCGTGGGCAGCGCCCCGGACACCTTTCTCGGCGCAGGGTTGCAGACCTGCCGGAAATTGCTCGATGAAGGAGCCATCGGCGTCCCTGTTGCTGCCACGGCATTCATGTCCGGTCACGGGCCCGAAGCCTGGCACCCCAATCCGAGGTTTTTCTACAAACAAGGCGCCGGACCACTCTTCGATGTCGGTCCCTACTACCTTACCGCGCTTGTCAGCCTTCTAGGCCCGGTGGCAAGAGTCACCGGTTCAGCCCGCGCCTCGTTCCCGGAGCGCCGGATCACCAGCGAAGCGCACTACGGGGAAGTCATCCAGGTAGAAGTCCCCACACATGTCGCCGGCGTGCTCGATTTCGCCAACGGTGTGATCGGTACCCTGATCACCAGTTTCGATATCTGGGCAGCAAACCTGCCCTACATCGAGATTTACGGCTCTGAAGGCACGCTCAGCGTGCCCGACCCCAATACCTTTGGCGGACCTGTGCGGCTCTGGCAACACGATGGTGGTTGGAGGGATATTCCCCTCATTCGAGGGTATTCCGAAAATAGCCGGGGTCTAGGTGCGGCGGATATGGCGCAAGGTATATATGAGGGACTCCCACACCGCGCCAATGGGGACCTCGCCTACCATGTGCTGGATGTGATGCACACACTTCTCGAAGCTTCGTCAGCCGGGCGGCGCCTCACACCGGAATCCTCCTGCACGAGACCTGAGCCGCTTGAAATCGCGTAAACCGCCCATCAAGAATCAGTAAGCAAAAACGGCGTGGGGAGCAAAGCCTCCCCACGCCGTGATTATGAGCACTGTTCATGTTCTACACACTACCGGTATTCCACTCCCAGTAAAGGGGAACCATCCGGTGACGCCAGGCGCGCGCCAAAGAACCACCAATGGGGATGCGGAGCATCCGGCGCCGGAGTGGTTCGAATCAGCAAAGTGTTTTCTCCCTCCCGAAGTACGAAGGGCATAGTGCGCTCAATGGGACGCGACCAGATCGGCGTATCAGGGGCAACAGGGTTCGATGCCACTTCCAGCGGTGCGCCATTGCAGAAAAGCGCCGGGACGCCTCCGGACCGGAACTCCAAAATAACCTCGCGTTCCTGAGGACTGATGACCTTTGCGGTAATGTATCCCACCAGCGGTTGTTGCGACCACAGCTGTTGCGCATAATCGCTGATGAAGTGAATCGAATGAGGCTCATCCAACGCAGGAATGCGAGCAGCATCCTGCTGGTGAATGTGCCAGTCGAGGTCTTGTCTTACAGCGCCGTCCGTTGTGAACAGCTCAACCGGCGTGGGCGCCTCCTCGGCAGGAAAGGCGATAGCGCGCCAGCTGGTAACTGTGGGAAAAAGCAAAGGCCCGCTAAAATGCTCCGTCCACGCAACACCACGCCAGGTGAGCGTGACCTCTGCCTCGCAAGTTTGCGTGTGCGGTATACCATCATAGGTGAAAGGTGCATCTAAAACATGCGCTGCCGTGGTCTGCATGTAGCGCACCGTTTCTACCTGTGGATTGGTTCCACGGTGCAAGGTAAAACGCACCTCTACATCGTAAGCGCTGCCATCATCAGGCGCCCCCACGATAACACGCCCCAGCTGCTGTGTAGCCTCCTCAAGGGTCGTGAAGGGGGTAAAGCGCACAAAAGGCCCTCCCAATCGCGCAATCGCGTCACGTTTCCCGGAAATCTCCGGCAACGCCAGCACGGTATCAACATCCAGAGGCTCGTCATACCAGGGCGCACCAGCACTACCACGCAGAAGCCGTTGCACATCGGCAGTGATGCATGCAGCATTGTGCGTCTCACCTAGCGCGACAATCTCATCCTTAGCCCGCGCCTCCACAATCAACGCCTGCGTCTTGGGCAATGGCGCCGTGCTAATGATTGCCCTCAAAAGCGCGGCATCATAACGCCAGGAAACGGGCTTGCCGTTTACCAGCACCTCAATGGGTTCAACAGTCCCCTCTAGCCAGATTTCATAGCTGCGCGCAGCAGGCAGGGCGTCGCAGTGCCCTTCTACTGGCTCAACACGCACCGTCCAGGTATGCCCTTCCGGCTCAGACCTGATCTCCGTCCACTCAAATTGCCCTTGATGATAGGCTTCCGTCAAGCCATCATCCTCATAAAGGCGGAAAAGGCCTGCGGCGCCCGGGAAAGCCGCAATCACAAGCCGGTCCTTCGGCTGAGCGTCAGTCATTCCCGAACATAACTTGGGTGGCGCAAGCTCCGAGAACTCTGGGGCGAGCGGCAAAATGGCGCCTGCCCTGAGCAACATCGGCACACGGTCAAGGTCTCCCGGCAAACGCACCCAGCGCGGACCGGTAAAGGTCTCCCGTGTCTGATAATCAATCCACACCCCTTCAGGAATCCACACATCTTCAAAAGCCATGCCGGTTTCCGAATCACGTGGATGCACGATGGGCGCAGCGATCATCTGATCACCGAAGAAGTATTGATAGCGCGCCACATAAGCATCGGGCGTTTCGGGATAGTCATAATACATCGGATAGCAAACTGAAAGCCCTGTTTCGACATTGCGACGCGCCAGCGTATAGAGATAGGGTACCAGGCGATAGCGCCATTGGAACGCGGCCCTGGCTACACGGAATACCTCATCTCCAAAAGCCCATGGGCGCCGCTCGCAGCGTGCATCTTTGGTAGAGTGTAGCCGCAATATGGGGCTGAGCGCGCCATATTGCACCCAGCGCGCGTAGAGTTCCGGTGTAATGGTGCCTCCCATGTGACCACCAATATCGTGGCTCCACCAACCGTAGAGCACATTTGCCGATGCTGCCGTAAAATAGGGTTGATAGGCAAGCGAATTCCAGGTCTCATAGGTATCACCGGAGAAACCGATGTAATAGCGATGGTTGCCCAACCCACCCCACCGGCTATACAACATCGGGCGCACGCCCTTGCGGGTAATATCATTGAAGTGCAGATGATTGAGCCAGGGCAGCGGATCAAGTCCCTTCACATCGGAGACCTCACCCTGCTGCCAATCAAGCCACCAGAAATCCACACCTTCCTCCTCCATCGGGTGGTGCAGAAGCGTAAAATACGCCTCCACAAAGCGCTTATCGCCGATGGTGAAGGGGATACCCTCCTTGCTTTCCGGGTCAGCACCCATCGCTCGCGCAAATGCCGGATAGGCTTCCTCGTGAGGTTGGATGCCATCCGCGGGGTGCAGATTGAAGGTCGCGCGCAAGCCTTTTTCATGAACCCATTTCAAGAACTCCGGCGGATCAGGAAAGAGTTCACGGTTCCAGGTATAGCCCGTCCAACCGTCAGGCGTATGCCAGTCCATGTCAATCACCAGTACATCAAGCGGTATCTCGTGCCGCTCGAAATCGCCCACCAGGTCTTTGAGGTCTTGATCGCTGTAAGCCCAGTATCGCGACCACCAACCCCCTAGAATAAAGCGAGGAATGAGAGGAATCGCACCGCCAAACTGCATATATTCACTCAAGGCGGACTTATAATCGTGCCCATAGCCGAAGAAGACCCAATCCTGCACACCCCGACCCGGGACTTCATAATCCCGACGTGGCTGCACCCAACCATCGGTGGAATCAAAGAGCACATTACGCGTATCGTCGAAGAGCGCCCACCCCGCACGAGAGAGCAAGCCCTCCTCTAACGCGGCATCGCCGCCGCAGTTATCCAGCGTCCGGCGTGTACCGCGCAGATTGCCGGAGTTCACCATGCCGGGATTCCAGGTGATACGCTCACCGTCGAGGGTGAGACTGATGCTGAGGTTTTCCGGCGTGAACTTGCCGCTGCCTACTTGATAGGTCAAGCGCAATGCACCGGTATCTAAAACCAGCACGCCGTCTTCTACAAACGTGGTGAACGCTGGCGGTGTCTCCGTATAGCGTGTGGGGAAGGCGTAGGTTGAGCGATCCTCAAAGGCGCCGGTCTCTACCCATTCCAGGCGGATCATGCGAGATGTCAAAACGGTAAAGCGCGCATTCGCGCTCACCACCATGCTTGCCGGATGAGCTTGAGGACGCCCATGGAAGCGAATCCGATCAAAGAGAGCAGTTTTCATCGAACAAAGCTCCTGGTGAAATTTGGTCATCAAATGATTCTCACGACCACTGTGATTTACTATACCACAATCCGCAGTGATCAAAAACCACGCCGGGAGCGTATAATAGAGTGAGAGGCAGAGATACCTTTACCTGCCACTACCAGCACCAATGCAGATCACAAGCAAGCGCTCTCGTCGCCATCTGCCATGCGCCCAAATTGGATGGAACCATTATCATGAAAGTATTGCGAGGTCAACCGTTATCCCACATCAGGCGACTGGCGCTGTTGGTGGGACTATTCACGTTGACCCTCGCCAGGGATAATCGCTGTCCGGCATGTTTGCTCGAAATTGAAACTGGCGCAGCTGTGTTGTCAGCCGAAATCACCCCACACCCCAGCAATACCGGTGATCACATTCAGACCGAAGCCCTGACATTGATAGGCGCCAGCGAATACCATGCGGCAGGCTATCGAGGTGCAGGAGTCAAGGTCGCTGTCATTGACGAGAACTTTGAGGGCATTGCCGAGCGTATTGCAGAGGGAGAACTGCCCGCCGGCATCATCACCCGGCGCTTTGTTGCAGGCAAAGGCGGCTTCGAAACACTGCTAGAGAGCACCGGTTCCCATGGCGTCGCGTGCGCCGAGATCATCCACGATATCGCCCCGGATGCGCAGCTCTATCTCATTCAAGTGGACAACCTCGTTGACACACTGGAGGATGTGCTCGATTTCCTGCAGCACGAAAACGTGCGCGTTGTTTCAATCTCCATGTCCACCCTTTCACCGGGACGCGGGGATGGCAGTGGACGTGTCGCAGAAAGCGCCACGCCCCTCTACGCCCTCCTCGAGGAAGCTCGCGCTGCAGGGATGTTGCTCATCAAGAGCGCCGGCAACTATGCCCAACAACACTATCAAGGCGCATTTCTCGATACCGATGGCGACAACTGGCACGAATTTGGACGCACGCGCACAGGAATCGCCAACGAGACTCTACCAGTGCGCCTAAATCAAGGCAAGACCGTCGAGATTACCCTCGCGTGGGATGATTGGGGCAACGATCCGCTCCAACCGGTCGCTACCTCGAATTATGAACTGTATCTTTTCGACCCGGCGGGCATGGAAATCGCTCGTAGCGCCACACAACGGAACGCAATGAGCGCCCCCACACAACGCCTCACCTTCTCTCCCCGCTTTGACGGAAATTACGAGATTCACATTCGGCGTGACCCGGCTTTCACCCAGAGCCATACGCTCAAGCTCTTCGTTATCGGTGAGAATACTGTCCTTACAACCCACTTCACTCCCGAAGGGAGCCTGGGACTCCCCGCCGATGCACAAAGCGTGCTCACAGTTGGTGCAGTCCATGTCATGACCGGAGATCTTGTCCCCTACAGTTCCCGCGGTCCAACAGCCGATGGACGCATAAAACCTGACCTGAGCAGCTACAGTTACGTCTCCGTTGCCTCAGCAGATTACGGACCCCGTGGTTTCGGGGGAACTTCAGCCGCAGCTCCACACGTCGCGGGCATGGTAGCATTGCTGCTCAGCCAACCTGACCAAAGTGGGATCTCGGTCGAAGAAGTGGAAGCACAGTTGACAGCCTTTGCAGTTGATCGGGGGCTACCCGGGGCGGATACGCTTTGGGGCGCGGGCATCGCCCAACTGCCACCGCTGCAAGTGAGGGTGCAGTTCCCCGATAAAACAACCCAAACCTCCATAGAGCACAGTGACCCGCAAAGACGGTTCATCAAAGTCGTCGTGGAACGCTCAGATGGCAGCCCACTACAAGGGCTTAGCGCAGCCCACTTTGAAGTCACCATCAATGGGCACAAGGAGCCAGTGCTAACCGTGCGGAGCATGGGTCGTACTTACCTGCTCGAAGTTGCAGTGCCAAAGGAACTTTCCGCAGGCCACTATGCAGTAGAATGCACAGTTTTAGGGCAACACGCCCACCTCGATGACGGGATCAGCGTGCCTGAGAACAATCCCCACATGCTCACGGCGCCTACCCTTGACGTGAATCTATCGAATGCCACACCGCGCCTTGGAGAACCAGTACTCTTGATGGCAAGCCGTACAGGGCGCCAACCGGATATGACAGAAGTTCAGATCGTTGCCATGATCGAACATCCTGACGGCGCGACAGATACGCTGACCCTCCATGATGATGGTTTGAACGGCGACGGGCTTGCGAGCGACGGTATCTACAGCAGCTGGTACCGGCGCCTCACCGTCCCAGGACGCTATCACACGCGCGTGTTAATCGCAACCCGTGCGCCCACCATACAACAAATCTCGCCTCAAAGCCAGGTCGAGCTGGTGCTCATAGTGGAAGGTGAAAGCGCGAATGCCGATGGCGACGGACTGCCAGATATCTGGGAAGAGTCTTTTGGCACACATAGTGCCGTGAACGATGCACAGAAGGATCTCGACGGCGATGGTCTGAGCAATCTGGACGAATTCCTCAACGGCGTCGCCCCGCTCGAATGGGACAGTGATCACGACGACCTTAGCGATGGAGGGGAAGTCCACGGATATTTCGAGACTTCTCCCATGAATAGCGACACCGACCTTGGCGGCGTGAAGGATGGCGCCGAACTGCAGCAGGGAACTCATCCCCTCAATCCTGGAGATGACACCCGCGGGACGGCGCCGGTCTTTCTACCCCTAGAGCTACGAGCTTTCACCTCCAGACCGCGCCCACTAAATCACGCCCAGATAGGGGGGTCGCTCTGGATTGCGACCAGCGGCGGCGTAGTTCACTGGGACAGCGTCACAAACAGCTATGTGAGATATACCACAGCGGATGGACTCATCCACAACACAGTTTATGCCATTCAGCCCGATGCCATGGGAAACATCTGGGTTGCGACACAGGGCGGAGTGAGCCGTTTCGACGGTACGCACTGGCAAAACTTCGGGCAGGCACAAGGCTTGCCCCATCCGATTGTCCGCGCGCTAGCACTTGCACCTGATGGTCAGCTGTGGGCAGCAACCGCGCTCGGCGTTGCGCACTTCGATGGAGAGCGCTGGCAAATCACCGGCGGAAGCCCCATCAACAATCTCTATGCCGTTGCCGTAGATCGTTCCGGTCGCATTTGGATAGGCGGTGAAGGTGGAGCCGCCCGCCTGGTAGGGAAAGATTGGGAAAGCCTCCCAACACTGGCTGGAACTTGGGTCACCAGCATTGCGACCGGCGCACTGGAGCAAACCTGGTTTGGCACCTGGGGTGCAGGAATTGCCATACTTGAGACCACAACCTCGAACAAGGTCACGTGGATCACACGCGATGATGGAATGGCTGATAACTTTGTACGAACCTTCATCCTGTCAGAGGATAATCTGTTATGGGCACGCACGCGGGATGGAATCAGCAGCTTCGATAGCAGCGGTTGGAGCACCTATGTCGCCGATGTCACCATTCTAAACCAGTCCCGCTACCCGGCTGATATTAACGCAGCCGTACATCGCTGGTTCGGCACACGTCCGTTTAGTGAATTACCCACCACCGTAGCCCTCATCATAACCGCGGAAGAGCGCCCCTGGTTTGGCCTCACGCAAGCAGCGCAAAACAGTACCGGGTTTTGGCAGCATTACCAAACAGTGGATGGCGCCCCTGTTCCGGCGCTGGTACAAGATACGGAAGGACGCCTGTGGGTGGCGACGGGCAGCAATCTCAGCACTTTCGACGGCAAGCACTGGAAGATGCTGACTCCCTTCGAGGGCTTGCCCAATCACCCCATCATGGCGCTAACAGCCGATAGCAAAGGCACACTTTGGGTTGGCACGAGTGGCAGCGGTGCGCTCCAGGTAAACGCGGATCAATGGAGCCATCTCGAGGTCCAGGACGGATTGATAAGCTCCTTTATTTATGCCATAGCGGCACCCCCTGATGGCAGCATCTGGTTTGCGTCAGGAGGCGGATTGACCGGCGTGAGTCGCCTGACACCCCCGACCAACACCTGGATCACAATGAACCGCGCTGATGTTTTAGGCGGGCGCACGATTCGGACCATTGCTATGGATACACAAGGAGCGCTCTGGTTTGGCACGGAAAAAGGTGTGGTGCGCTTTGACAATGACATTTGGGCCGCGCCAATCGCTACCAGCGCACCGGTCAACGCTGCGGCGGTAGATCCGGAAGGACGGCTCTGGATTGGCACAGACACAGGCTTAGCTTACCTAGAGGGCGAGCGCTGGGTTGATGCGAAGCCACCTCACGCTCCTGGCCCAATCAGTGTACGGGATATCTTTATCGCACCGGATGGCCGATTATGGTGCGCAACGCCCAACGGCGTTTACGCATTTGATCCCCGCAATGGTGTATGGCACAGCCTCACAACCGCCGAGGGGTTGCTCTCCAATGATGTACTGAAGGTTACCATGGATGCTCAAGGGCAATTTTGGTTTGCCACGGTGAAAGGCTTTACTATGTGGCAGCCCACATTGAAGTGATTAAAAACGCTGCTGAGAGCGTATAATAGTAAGACAATGGAAACCCGATGCGAATAGACACCCATGAGCGAACAATTGACGCTGATTCAAAACTGGCAAGCAGGTGACGAGCGCGCAGCGGAGGCGCTCTATCAGGCACACCGCGATAACATCTACCGGTTGGCTTATGCGCTGCTGGGCAATGCTGAAGATGCAGAGGAAGTTGCTCAAGACGCTCTGACCTATGCTCTGGTAAACATTCGGAACTATGCACCAGAACGCGCCAGCTTTGCCACCTGGCTACACACCATCACGGTGAGCCGCTGCCGGGATCGCCAGCGACGCAAACGCCTGGCGAGCTTCTCGCTTACGCAATGGTTGGGGGTAGGACGCGATATTGAAGATCCTGATCCAGGACCAGAAGCAGCCACCATTGCCAGCGAACGCCGGGAAACGCTATTGCAGGCGCTTCAGCGCCTCAATCCGCCGTTGCGTGAGGCGCTGATCTTACGCTACTGGGCAGGGCACACGTTTCGAGAAATTGCCGATATCATGGATTGCCCATTGCCCACAGCGCAATCACGCGTACGACTAGGGTACGAGCAGTTGCGGGCGGCATTGCAGCCTATTATGAAGGGTGAGGGATAAGTGAAGAGTGACGGATCGCTTCGTCACGCCCTTACTAATCCAGGAGGATTGTACGATGAATCAACACCTGACAGAGAATGATTTGAGCAACTACACGCTCAATATGCTAACCGATGCTGACCGTGAAGTGCTGGATCGCCATCTGCAAATCTGTCCTGCCTGCCAGGCTGCACTTGCCAAGGAAACCCAGCAACAAGCCGAGCTACAAGCGCGCTTTGATGCAGACATTGCTACGCTAAACCCTTCATCGCGGATGACTTTCGCGGCTATCGCACCTCGCTTGCTGAAATCGCAGCGACCAAGCAGCTTCCACGCTTATTTGGAGCTCTTCCGTGTCTATGGACCGGCGCTCGCCGCCGCGACCGGGGTCATACTGGCAGTAGCCGGACTATTTCGCAATGTTACCTGGCCCGCAGTAGGGTTACAACAGAATCACTCGCTCGCCCTGCCATTTACAGCGGGGATCATGTTCAGTGTACCGGTACTCAGCCACTATGGACAGAATGCCCTGCAACGTCGCACCCTTGCCTGGATGTGGGTGGTCAGCATAACCCTATGGCTAGGGACTGCCGTTCTGGGCCTCTACGAAATCGCGCTGCTGCGGGAAATGTTGCTGCGGGCTTATGTTCGTTTCGGTCCACCTTCCTCACTCTTGCTGCAACAAGCACAAGCGCTGGGCAGTTGGGGCGTGTTTTTCATGGGCGCGCTATGGGTTGCGGTCGTCATCGGCGGCGGGGAGTTCCATTACCGCCACGTAGGTCAGCGAGCCTCATGGCGCCTTTTCGGATTGACAGTGCTGGTACAGCTCGGCTTACTCGTGCTCCCCCTTTTGATTTAGGGCTGTGCTGTACGACCCTTCAAGCCACTTATTGCTTTCAACTCGTGTCATTAAGCCTGAACATGTCCTCTACAGGAGCACGATATGAAGAAGATTTTTGTCGCCTATGGACCATATCTCGAAGAGGCGCTTAAGATCATCCTGACTATCTTTGCGATAGTCGCAGTTTTGATCTTCATTGGGCAGAAAAGCCTTGCGGTGTTCTACCGGTACCCCTTGGATTACGGAGAGGCTCCGCTGCTGGATCAAGCCATGCGGCTCAGCGCGGGCAAAAACATCTACCGCAATGATCTCTCAACGCCGCCATATACGATCTCAAATTATCCACCGTTATATCCGCTGGTATGGGCGCCACTGGTAGCATTATTTGGATCGGAGTTTTGGACGGGAAGGTTGCTCTCAACGCTGGGCGCGCTAGCCACGGCGTTCTTCATCAATCGCATCGTACAAACGCTGACTGAAGACCGTTTCGCGGGACGCACCGCAGGAGTGCTCTTTCTTGCCATCCCCTATGTCGGCGGTTGGTCTTCACTCGCGCGAGTAGATTTGCTCGCATTGGCGCTGAGCACGGGCGGATTAGCAGTACTTGCACGCCGCGCAAACACGCGCAAGGGGTTGATCCTGGGGTCAGTGCTACTTGTAGCAGCCGTCTATACACGACAATCCTATGGGCTGGCAGCCCCTCTCGCCGCGTGCGCCTGGATGTGGCATCGCTATGGTTGGCGACGTGCGGCAGTCACAGCTGGCGCCATCGGCGGCATTGGTCTGGTGCTGTTTTTGGTGCTGAACATCATAACTCGGGGCGGCTTCTTCTTCAACATTGTGACTGCGAATGTCAATCCTTTCAATCTAGACAACCTGCTGAATCACTGGCGCGACTTGCGTCGCACCTTGCCGATTTTACTGGGTTTGGGTGCAGTAGGCCTGGGCTGGACCGCCTGGACACTCATGGCTACGCGCAGAGAAACGCCCTCAACAAGCAGCTCTGCCTGGCTGTTGGCGGGCGCCTATGTCTTGGGGGCAACCATCTCCGCACTCACTATCGGCAAGATTGGCTCCAATATCAACTATCTATTGGAACTAGCCGCAGCCCTCAGCTTAATGGCCGGCCTGTACATGGCGGGCAACATAGGTGCTTTGAGCGAGCGTTTACCGGCGGTAAAATTCGCCATTCGTAACGGAGCGGTGATACTTCTGACGATTCAAATGGGTTTTCTAATGCGCAATACCCTTCAAGGCCCCGTACAAGACATCAGAGGTCGTCGAATACACGAAGCGCGCCTGAAAGACCTGCTCTGGGAGGTCAGGAAAATTAAAGCTCCGATACTTGCGGATGAGTTCATGGGACTGCTCAGCCTCAACGACAAACCACTCTACATGCAGCCTTTTGAGATCACACAGCTCGCCAACGCCGGATTGTGGGACCAGACTTCATTGCTGGAAAGCATCCGCGCTCAGGAATTTCCTATGATTCTTATACACCACTTTATGAGCTACCCCGTCTACACCGAGCGCTGGACTCCGGAAATGCTGGATACCATTTTCACGAGCTACATAGCCGATGGTTGGGCGGGCGAAAGTATAATTTTCAGGCCGCGTGATGTGGCCCTTCATCCTACCGCCACCCTCACGGCGTGCCCCGATGCCCCCTGGCAATTACCTACCAGCGCTGAGATGGGGGTGTGGTGGCTCACTCAGAGCCTGATTTTCATGGGGGAAGGTTTCGAGGGCAACGTTCCTGTTTACGCAGTCGCTGATGGCATGCTCATGCGCCACGCTGACTGGCGCGACGCGGTCGCGATTCTCCATGATGATCCGGTACATCCCGGGCAAAAGGTGTGGACATATTACGCCGGAATGGCGCCAGCCTGGGGAAATGAGTCCTATGTTGCGGCAGAGTTTCCACCAAGAGCGGAGGGAATCCCCGTGAAAAAGGGGCAGTTGCTGGGCTATCAGGGGACAGCTTACGGAGGGACAATGCCCATCTGGCCCCATGCCACTTTCGGCGTGGCAGAACCACTCCATGCGGATGGAAGCTTCCCTTACCATGTGCTTTCTGAGAAAAAACCCTCTGATCCTCTGGACCCGCACACCTTCCTCGATCCCTCCCCATATTTGGGCACAGCAATACAAAGCCCAGTGATGGGAACTCCGGTATGGCTGCCATTGCGCTGCCTGGGAGAATCAAGATAAGAGCAGTGGCAGATTTCGGGAATAAAGCAGTAAGGAGAAAGTAGATCATGAGCAATAAAACCAAGGCCCAGAGAATTCGGGCAGCAATACTCACCCTGGGATTATGGTTACTGACCATAGCGCTGACCCTGCTCACCATTACGGTTCTTCTGGATGTGCTAATGCGCGTCTATGCAGCATTTTGGGCTGATGGTGGCTTCTATTCACGGGCGACCCAAACAGCAATAGGCATCCGGCAAGTACTGGTGCTGCCCTTAGGCATTATCGTGGTGATAGTGGCTATCGGAGGGGCAGAATATCATCGAGAGCATTTCAATACACGGCAATCGTGGCGCTTGTTCGCGCGCACGTTCGCCGTGCAAGCGGGACTCCTACTGTTGGGAGTCTTTATCTAAAGAGAGTATCCGAAAAGAGGACCCTCAAGGCGTGATTGGACGCGGCGCCGGGGCGCCGCGTCCAATCCACTAATCAGGGCCAAGACCGTCAAATGGACAAGTTAATTCGCGAACCGCAGGGGATAGGTCGCCATGAATGTTGTGCCTTTTCCCGGAGAGGACTCAAAGGTCACCTCCCCATTGAGATAACGCTCACTCAACAATCTCATGCTGTAGGTCCCCAACCCGCGTCCAAGCCCCTTGGTGGAAAAAGAACGCTGAAAGACTTGCAGCTGCACGGACTCCGGCATAACCCCTGAATTATGCACCGTGAAAAACACTCTAGCGTCCAGGCGCCCGCAACTCAACGTTACACAGTCACCGGGTGCCGAAGCTTCCAACGCATTCTTGAGCATGTTTCCCAACACACGACCCAGCAACGTCGGGTCGCTATCAAAGTACACAGATTCGGCTTCAGGCGCTATACACAAAGCGCGATCCTTAGCAACGGGATGATAGCGGTAAAGCTCGAGCAACTGCTGCAGCAATGGCAGTGTGTCAACGACTTCCAGGCTTACCTGGAGAGAGCCGTTCTCGGCAGCAAGCAAATCACGCTGGGTCCGGATTTCCCGCACTAAGCTCTGCGCCGAAGCGTAGATGAGTCCTACAACATCGCGTTGTTGTCCACCCTCATCCAAGAGTATGAATTCCGAGGCACTCTGCAGGGCAGCAGCTGTATTGAGGATATCATGGAAAAAGACACGTTCAAGCGCTTGCCGGCGACGTTCGTGAGCGATATCCATCAATGAAAAAATGACGAAATCTTCGTCCTCTATCCGCAAAGGCGTGGCCCAGACCCGCAAATCCAGCGCTTCCACCACCTCATGTTGGCGTCGAGCGATGGAACACTCCTCAACCGAGTACTCCCCCAGCAAGGAGGATTGAATCGCTCGCACAGCGCCGCACTCACGACAAAAGCGCGTGGTTCCGCAGCCACCGGGATTTTCAAAGGCATGAATGCAGTACAGGGTCTCACCAGGGCGTAGACCCAGGACATCTTGCAGAACTTTAGCGCCAACAACGTGCAGCAACGGCATGTTGCCATAGATGATCTGGCGATACGAATTGAGCACCATCACCGCCACCGGCATCGCATCCAGAACTTCACGCAACTGCGCTCGCTGGCTAAAGGTCGCCATCTGGCGTTTGAGTTGCTCTGGAGTTACCCGTTCAGCCGGCGCGAACTCAGTTTTGACGCAAGCGTCATCCATAAGCCCCTTCCTTCATCTTAGTGCTAACCCCAAATCATTCTAGATGGGATCGCCAGGCTCCAGCCTGGCTCTTAATGGTCGAGCCCAAGATTCGAAGTGCAGCATAGCCCAAGAACCTCAATACCAGACTCGCTCCAATAACACCCGCCCAGAGGCATCGAATGCTACTCCCTCAGCGGTTAGCAATGCATGCTTGAGCGTCAATCCACCCTGATACCCACCCAATGCCCCATTTGCCCGGACTGCCCGGTGACATGGAATCACGACGGGAAAGGGGTTCTGCGCCAATGCGTTGCCCACGGCTCGAGAGGCGGTTGGCGCTTCCAGATGCGCTGCAATGCGTCCGTAGGTGCTGACCCAACCCCGTGGGATTGCTGCTTCAGCCAACAGCACGCGTCGCTGAAAATCACGGCAACGCTCAAGCGCCAGAATGCCCAGGTCAAATTCAAACGCTTCTCCGGTGAGAAAAGCCTGAATGCCCGCACCCAAAGCAGCAATGGCGGGAGATATGACAGGAGAGGATGCAGCTTCAACGGTAGCAGCATCCTTGGGTAGAAAGATCCGCATCACATGGGGCTTTGCTATAGTTCCCTCCCATGCAAGGCACATCTCCCCAAAGACGGTCGAGAATCTATACACCTGTGCTGTCGAAAACATCACTGAAATGGTCATTGAATCGCCCACCCCACACCCAGTTCGTGAAGCTTCGCGGCAATCGGCGCACCGGTGCTCCGGTCCCACGAACACATGTCATAATAGAGCATCAGCGCTTCGTGCATCGCCTCCGCCGGGACTTTCACACCCGCCGCCGGACCCGATTCAAAAGGCGTACTAATCCGCCAATGGGGTGCGTCATCAGCCGGGGTAAAGCCCTCGCGCGCATTGAAGACCCGCGCCAAAGCCAGCGCCCGCTCCCCCACCTTCACCAGCTCGAAAAGCGAGACATCCCAACCGGTAACCGCTGCCGTCAAGTCACGGATTTGTAGCTTGCTATAAGGCATGAACATGCACAAGCCCACGCAATTCCAGAAAACCTGCCAGTCCATCTCATGTTTGAAGAGGCGTACTTTCTCCGGACCGAGGTAATCCGCAGGCAAAGGTTCGAGGATGCCCAGAGAACGCACACCCTCAATGCTCTGGGTAAAACTGGTATCATGTATGTTGTGCATATGATCCGCGCCCGTAGGCGAAATACTGTAACCCAGATTCAGCGCGAACTTAACCCGCGGCTCGTGCATGGGGAACTCCTGCCCTTTTGCGTGCACGACATAGCGCTCTGTATCACGCCCGATGAAACGTGCAGCCCGCAGCGCCCCCTCTGCAAGCACATCGCCAAAGCCCTTGCGACAAGCGATGGCTTCTACCAGAGCGAGCATCGCCCCGGCATTGCCAAAATGCAGCTCCAATCCGCCGGTATCTTCCAGTGTGAGCAGCCCCCTCTCAAAGCACTCCATGGCCCAGGCAATCGTCATCCCAGTAGAGATAGTATCCAATCCATAAGCATTGCACAGCTGATTGGCATAGGCAATGGCTTCCAGGTCGTCAATGCCACACACCGAACCAAACGCCCCCAGAGTTTCATACTCCGGACCGCCATACTCCGGGATCACAGGAAAACGCTCCTTAACCTCTACCTTACGCTTACAGCGAACCGGGCAGGCGTAGCAAGTATCATTTTCTATAAGAATGGTATCCGCCATAGTGCTTCCCGTGATTTTCTCCGCACCCTCAAAACTGCCTTCCTGGAAGTTGCGTGTAGGAAGCCCCCCAATACTACTCAAATGCTGTAAACCGCCAGAAGTCCCGAAATCCTGCATTCCAGCGGTCCAGAGATTGCGCACATTGTCGCTCAACCATTTGGCAATCTCCCGCACGGCTTCTTTGTCAGCAACCTCAACACCCGAAGTGCCCCGGACCACCACCGCTTTCAGATTCTTCGATCCCATCACCGCACCGAGACCGGTACGCCCAGCGGCGCGGGTCGCATCACCGATGATACAAGCCATGCGCGCCAAACGTTCACCCGCGGGACCGCATTGCGCCACGCGCAAGCGTGGCTCTGCCAGTTCGGCGCGGAGCGTCCGCTCCACCTCCAGCGTCTCACGCCCCCACAAATGCCCGGCATCGCGCAGTTCCACGACCCCATCCTTGATCCAGACATAAGTCGGTTTATCCGCTTTACCGGTGATGATGATGGCATCCCAACCAGCGCGCTTTAGTTCCGCCCCCCAATAACCGCCCATGTCCGACTCACCGAAACCACCGGTCAAAGGTGATTTAGCGCCAACGGCATTCCTTCCCGTCCCGCCAGCGGGTGTTCCGGTCAACACGCCGGTCGCGAAAATGAGCACGTTTTCTGGGTCTAGTGGGTCCGCACCGCGCGGTAATTCCTTGAGCAGATAATACGCAATCAATCCCCACCCCCCCAGGTAGGTGCGGAAAAATACCTCACCCGGTTCTTCCGTGCTGATCTCTCCCGTGGTCAGATTGATTCGCAGAATGCGATTGTGGAAACCTCTGGACATGATAACCTCCCACAATTCCAAGAATTACAAAGGAAAAACAACGGGCAGTCAATCCTACTTCCAATGTGCAACAGCGCCGGAGGCCTGGACAGCACGCCCTGTCATGGTCAGCAAACACTCCTCCAGAGGCGTCCCAAGGGGCCAATCCACGGTTACAATACCGCCTTGTTGCAAGCGACGCAACAACAAAGTGCGTTCGATGCGAGCCAAACGAATCGCAAGGGGCGAGGGGAGAGGCGACATTGTCGCTTCACAGCCAATCATATCGAGGCTCAATACCCAAACACTATAGCCGCGTCCGCGCAATCGGAAGAGCATCTCACCATCCCCTAGCGCTAGCGGGCTAACGAAAATCAACTGCGAACGCGGCGGGAATGCTCGCGACGAGAGGAAATTCAGGCTATCAAAGAAGCCACTCTCAGCAGGAGCTGCCGCTGCCAAGGCCCGCAAAATGCGCGCCTGTTGCACCCGTCCATAGCCTGGAACGACCCACTGATTCCCTTCCCCGTAAAGTAACAATCCAACCCGATGACCATCCCGCAACAAGCGCGCAGCCAGAGCCGCCGTCGCACGAACGCCATGATCCAGCAAGGCTTCTGAGCCTGATTGCAAGGCTGTATGCCGCCGCACGTCAAGAATCAATCCCACATCAGTGATGCGCTCTTGCTCGAACTCAGTAGTGAAAGCACGATCGTGATAGCGGGCGGTTGCACGCCAGTTGATGCGACGGAGAGGATCACCCGGTTGGTATTCACGCACGGCGTAGATATCCACGCCTGTCCCACCCTGGCGCGCGGGAATTGGACCAGTGAAACCCAACGTTCGTCTGGGACGGATTCCTATCGAACGAAGCGCCTTGAACTGGGGCAAAACAAGGATCTGGGGCTTGAGGCGTAGCAACAGAGTCTGCTCAAATAAGCCCAGCGGCTCTTCAGAGGTTACATGAACATCAGGGAAATCAAAACGTCCACGGCGTGCGCCGAAATCGTGCCTCAATTCCAGGGTCTCCTGCGGCGCCAACCGCGCCAGACAACGCGTGTCCCCATCACGCAACTCTAGCGCCACAGGAGCGGGAGCTTCGATCAACAAAGTCACTGCCTGAGGTTCTTCGTTCCGCAATGAGAGTATCGCCCGGACCGGCATACCCTCTGTGGCGATTGGCGGATTCACCGTGCGCGTTATCGCCAGGTTTGGCTGCGCCGGGTAATGCCATAGGGCCACCCCCAGGTAGAGCCATAGCGGCAACGCCAGAACAATGAGACTTCCCTTCACCCAAGCTAGCCCCAGTAGCAAAAGCCCATAGGCTAACAGGCCCAGCAAAATGCGCCTTGACACGCGATTCACTTCTCCTTGAGCACAGGAACCGGCACGAGACGTAATACTTCGCCGAGCATATCCTCAGTTGCGCCGCGTCGCAGCCACAATTCAGGATCCAGAATCAGCCGGTGTCCCAGAGCCGGTCTCACAAAACTCTTGACGTCATCGGGCAGGACATAATCGCGTCCTTGAATAGCTGCCCACGCGCGCGTAAGTTTGAGTAACGCCAACGAGCCACGTGGGCTGGCGCCCACTGCCACCTGCCGGTGTTTCCGGGTCATCGCCACAAGTTCGACCATGTAGCGTTCTACATCAGCGTCTACGTGAACCTGTTCAACAAGCTGACGCATCTCAAGCAGCTCAGCTGCTGTCGTCACCGCCTGAAGGGGAACCACGTCGCTGCCACGGATGCGGCGGCGTTGCAGAATCTCATGTTCCTCTTCAACCGTGGGGTAGCCCACCGATAGCTTCATGATAAAGCGATCGAGCTGCGCTTCTGGCAGAGGAAACGTGCCCTCGTATTCAATGGGATTCTGAGTGGCAATGACCAGGAAGGGTTGCAGCAGAGGCAAAGTTTCGCCTTCCAACGTGACCTGATACTCCTGCATCGCCTCCAACAAAGCCGATTGCGTTTTGGGCGAAGCACGGTTGATTTCATCGGCAAGAATGATGTTGGCGAAAATCGGTCCCTGCCGCAAGACAAAACGGTTGGTGTTCCGGTCATAGACATAACCACCGGTGATATCACCAGGCAGCAGATCAGGCGTGAACTGAATGCGCTTAAAATCAAGCCCTAGCGCCGTGGCAAAACTTGAAGCGATCAGCGTCTTCGCCAGACCAGGGTAATCTTCCAACAACACGTGCCCGCCAGAAGAGAGAATGGCTGCCACCAGGCGCTCCAAAAGCTCGCGTTTGCCGATGATGGCTTTTTCGACTTCACTAAGAACGCGCGTGCTCCAGCTTTGTACAACGTGAATCTCAACAGTCATTTGTGCCCTCCAACGTGGATTCAAGGTATTCTACTACAGCTTCGGGGTTCCAGGGACCCACAGTGTCTTCTCCATCCATAACAGAATGCGGCAGATGTACCGCAAACAGCGCTTGAGCCTCGGCAGGCAATGGTGACGGGGAAGCTGAGGTAATGGCTCTCCCGAACACAGAAGTCAGCGGTTGTTCCAGTTGCAGCGTTTCGCGTGTCAGGTTCTCCAATTTGCTGCGTATCCCCCGCGTCTCATCCAAGACGTGGACCATCTCAAAATAACAGCGCAGAATAACCTCCCGCACATTTTCGCCGCCCTGCAAAGCATCTATGGCCAAACGCGCTTCTTGAGCCAATTGCAATAGGGGTGGCAATCGGGACTCTGACATCCGCGCCTGCCTGCGCCACAGGATAAACAGCGCTCCAGCTATCAGCAATAGCCCAGCGCCTCCCGTGATGACCGTACCCACCCAGCGGGGCGGTGGCGTAAATGATTCAGTTTCGATAACCGGCTCTTCAGTCTCCGGCACGATTGTCTCCAACAACTCAGCCGTTGGCGTCAGAGGCGCCGCAGTTGGCTCAGGAGGCACCCCAAGTACTGTCGCGCCCGCCAACCAGACCAGCAGCACAATCAAAGCCGCGATGCCTATAAGCGCCACCACGGCGTAAACCAATCGCCGGCGCAAGCTGGCAGGCGTGAGGAAAATGAAGCCCAGGACGTACAATGCCAGCGTCACACCGATCAACCAGCTCAAATCCAGCGCGGCGGGAGCGGCTTTGGTCTCGCGAAGGATCGGCGCCGTCTGAGCCGGCAACATCGTGAGCGACGATAGTGCCGCAGCTACAAGTACAAGGGCGACACAGGCAAGGCTCAATACTATCAGCAGTTTCCGGCGGTTTTGGATTGACACGTGACCAACTCCACCAATTTACTCGCCAATGCCGCGCAACACGTAACCCAATCCCAACACGGCAATTGAAGCCAGCACCAAAGCAACGCCGAAACTAAGCTGGATGCGAACAAATGACGCCAGGGTCGCCAACAACAAACCGGCGCTGCAAACCATCCCCAACCGCCGCAAATGATCCCGAACCAAAGCGTGCTCATGCTCAATTCGAGCGACACCTGCCATCCGTGCGCCGAAAGCCTCAAGGTCCCAGGCTGCCAGCGCCGCTGTGATGCCCACCAACAACCAACCCATGCCAACGTCCAATCCGGCAGCCATGGCAATTCCGGCAATACAGAGAGCGAAAATCAGGCCCATAAACCGGTGACGCTGCGAAAAACCAACCCAGAAGAACCCTAAGACCCCAAATCCTAAAGCCAGCACCCAGGCACCCTGCGAAGAAGCGCCAATAGCAGGCGCCCCAACTGCCAAAACTACCATTCCCCAAAAAATCTGGCGTATGATTTTCATTATCTGTTCCCCATTAGCGACCCGGCACGCCAGGCGCTCGTCATGGCTGCATGGATACTATCATCCAAAGGTTGATGCACGGGCCAATCCGCCACGGCAATCCCGCTTTGGCGCAATCGCTGCAGCAACAAACGTCGCTCCAATTGTGCCATACGGGTTGCCAGGGACAACAATGGATCTGTGGGCAGATATGCCACTTCAAACGACACGGGATCAGGGCTAATGACAAACACGGCATAACCCTGCGCCTGAAGACGGAAAAGCATCTGATGGTCATCACCCAACAAAGGGCTGATGAAGATCATCTGTGAGCGAGGTGGAAACAACCGCGCCGGGAAGAAATCCAGGCTGGCGAAAACTTGACTATCCCCTGGTCCAGCGCTCGCCAGCGCGCGTAAAATACGTTCACGTTGCAATCGTCCATAACCTGGGAAAACCCATTCAATACCACGCCCGTAGAGCAGCAACCCAACCCGGTGACCATCATGCAACAATGACTCTGCCAATGCTGCAGCTGCATGAACGCCGTGCTCCAACAGCGAGGCGCCTGGCATTTCCAAGGCAATTTGACGGCGAACATCCAGAATCAGCCCAACGTCCGCAATGCGTTCTTGCTCGAATTCAGTTGTGTGAGGCCGGTCCGGGCGCCGCGCCATCACATGCCAGTTTACACGGCGCAGTTGATCCCCAGGCTGATACTCTCGCACACCGTAGAAATCCACCCCCACACCACTCTGTCGCGAAGGGATAGGTCCGGCAAAGCCTAGCGTACGGCGCGGACGAATTGGCAAGGATCGCAATCTCCGCGCGCGTGGCATAACAATGAGGCGCGTATAAGCAGGCAGCTGCGCCGCACGCTGAAATAAGCCCAGCGTTTCACTGACAGTCACTGCAACACTCTGGAACTCATAAGCGCCGCGCGCCGCCTTCAAGGAATAGGCCAGTTGCGCCGTACTACCGGAAGGCAACGCTGTAACCAGCCCCGTGAAGCCCTCAACCACCCGCAACCCACCGGGAGGAACCTGGTCCCGCACCTCCAGCACAGAAATCGCCGCTCCTTCATTGATCAACTTGAGATACATGATCGCGCTATCCCCCTCCTGCAACGCCAGGGACTGCAAATCACGGTAGGCGCGTATGGGGATCGAATCCGGCATTCCCAACAGCGCAACACCCACATAGACCAACAATGGCATAAGCAGCAGGAAGAAACGCCCATCCAAGAGCGCCAATCCAGTCAGTAATAGCGCAAAGACCAGCAACCCCAAGAGCAAGGTGCGGCTCACGCATCCTCCCTGGACAACAACGAAAGATCGTCAAGGTCAAGCGCAGCCTCAAGGTAATCGAGCATCGCTTCCACATCGCCAATCACCTCAGGCTGAGGATGATGAAGCCGAAAAGGCAATAGATGAGGCCATATCGAATCCTGGCGCAACGAACCGCGCCCCAGAGCAGCGCGCAGATAGATATCTAGGGGTTGCGGGAGGTCGAAGGCACCTTCGCGTATGCGCAAGCGGATTTCACTCTGTGTACATCGCTGTTGGTGTGCCAGCACCGCAACCGCCACGTCTCCAAGGTGTCGTGCAAATCCATCTCGGGAATACACCCCACGGCGCGTCAAATCCAACCAACGCAACCACTCCGAGACCCGTCCCCCCACATCCGAAGTGGAAGAAACAGGGGGAGAAAACACCATAGACCCCGCCAGCAAACGCAAGCCCACCATCAGAGTACCCAAAACCAGCGCGCCCCAGACAATCGGTTGCGGCAAACTCTCAAAAGCTCGCCCCAGAGACCACAATAAATAGGCAATGGGGACCACAATCAACTCGCGGATCAAATCACGTAGCAACCAACCAAGGAGAATTGCGAGAGGTAGCCCTAACAACAGCACAAGGAGCCAGAATCCAAGGGGCAGTTTTTTCATACGCGCTCCCGACATGCCACAACAATGGCACTCAAGCAGGCAAAGGCGCTTTGCTCCTCAGCTGCCCCTGGAGCGCGCATACCATAACGCGCCGCTTCAAAGAGCTGCACCAGGTTCGTGACCGGCTCCTGAGGCAATCCCAAACGCTGCAACTGTCCTTCGAACTCACGCGCTGTCACCGCATCCTGGCGTTGCAACCCACGTGTCTCTGAAACCACCCTTTCCATTTCGGCATAGCAACGAATGATAATATTACGAAGATCGCCGCCCTCACGCAGCGCCTCAAGCGCGACTTCAGCCTCTTGAGCCAGCAATCTGAGTGGCAAAGTCTCACGCTGGTTGCGATGCCAAAACATCCAGATAGCGCCGCCAATCACAGCAATTAATAACAACGCTATCCCCACACTTACAGACCAGACTACCATCCCAGAAGGCGACGAAAAAGCGTCCAGATCCAGCGCCTCAGCCTCGGGAATCTCAGCGCCTTCTTCTGACTGTTGCTCCTGAGGCGTCAGAGGCAGGCGCTGTGCGTTCTGAATCGCCCACGCAGCAAACACGAGCATTGTCAGGAAAAGCATACTCCGCAAAACACGCCGCCGCAATCGCCGGTCCACGAGAGCCATAATCAATGCAAAAGGCGCCAGCACGAACGAGATCAACACCAGAATCCGCAACGCGACAAACAGCCACTCAGCACGCACCTCACCCTCGTAAGTTTCGGAATCCATGATCCACGAAAAATCGAGTACAAAGGGACGCCCAGGGCTGAGGGTAAGCGACCGTAACGCACCAGCGAGCAGCAACAGCGCCAGTAAACCAACACTGAGCACCAGAAGCCGCTGTAATTTCCTGCGGTGAATCATAATCCCTTACGCACGAGTACGATCATCCTGAAGCGCCAGGAAACTATGAGGATAGGGTAACGGAGATTCGCCAGATAGCGTTAACCTGTCCATCTGCGCGGAATCCAGAGTCCAGCCTACCGCACCGAGGTTGTCTTCCAGGTGCCGCATCGTCCGCACACCAATGATCGGTGCAGTGATGCCCGGGCGCTGTAAAAGCCAGCGCAGTGCAATCTGGGGTGGCGTCTTGCCAGTTTCCTTCGCCACGGCAAAAAGGTGATCCAACACCGTCCAGGTCTGCTCCGTAGCATACGCACTCCAGGCTTCACTCCAACCGTGTTTTTCAGCCGTCTCGACTCGACTGCCTGCTGGAGGAGCGCTCATGCCTCGAAAATACCTCCCGCTGAGCCACCCCCCGCGCAGAGGGCTCCACGGAATCACACCCATGCCCTCATTGGCACAAACGGGCAGGAGTTCCCATTCCACAGAGCGATCCAACAGATTATAGAGAGGCTGCAGACAGCAAAAACTCTCCCAATGCATGTAGCGGCTCAGGTCCACAGCTTTTTGTAGTTGCCAACCGGTGATATTGCTCGCACCGATGTAGCGCACCTTGCCACTCTGCACCAAACGATCAAGCGTGCTCAGAGTCTCCTCCAGCGGTGTACCGGGGTCCCAGCCATGAATTTGATAGAGGTCTATGGTGTCCGTATCCAGACGGCGCAAACTGGCTTCAACCGATGCCAAAATGTGTTTACGGCTCAAGCCCACGTCATTAGGGCCTTCCCCCATGGGCCAGCGGACCTTGGTAGCAATCACAAGGCTATCACGCGATTGACCCTTGAGCCACCGACCCAGGATAGTCTCCGAAACTCCGCGGCCATAAACATCTGCCGTATCAATGAAATTCCCCCCTGCCTCGACGAAACGCGAAAGCAGCGCATAGCTCTCCTCTTCTGGCGTCTCCCGTCCAAAGGTCATTGCCCCCAGACAGAGCTCGCTCACCTTCATGCCTGTGCGTCCCAGAAAACGATATTCCATGGTCATTCTCCTCTCCCGCGAAAGGTTAGCTTTCACCAAGCACGGATCTCGAAGCGCAAATCAAACCGAGTCACTTGTAGCTATACAAACAATGGACTCATGGCCTGCTCTTCCACCAATGCAGCCATCTCCGCATTCGACGGTCGCTGCTGGAAATTGGCGGCAGCTTCCAGTACCTGCGGCAGCAGGTGAATATCCCCAACGCTATTGAGGAAGACACGCTCATCACCCAACACCCAATGCACAGCCTTATCAATCGCTTCCTGAATCTCAAGAGGCTGATACCACGTACTGCGGTTGTGCGCCACATCCGAGGCCCAGGGGCGGCGACAGAGCGATTTGATGGTCTGCACGGCGACATTACGCGCAGCACACACCGCCAGCAACGCCTCAAAGTCGGCAGCATACTGTGAATCCTGCATCAGCATGTAATTGTAGGGCAAGAGCACCGCATCGAAATCGAAGCGCTCCAGGCTGCGCAGATGCATCCGCGGCACGACCAATTCATGCCCCGTGACGCCAAGGAAGCGAACAATGCCTTGCTCACGCGCCTGCAGGAATGCCTTCAATGCGCCATCGGCTCCCATCGCCGTTTGCCAACCCTCTTCGGTGATGAGCACATGCATCTGCCAGAGATCAATGTGGTCGGTCTTTAGCAGTTGCAGCGAGGTTTCCAATTCCGCCCAGGCGCCGTCGTAGGTGCGCTGTTCCGTCTTAGTAGCGAGAAAGAACTTGTCACGGTGTTCTGGCATCCAAGGACCGATAAGGAGTTCCGCTTTTCCGTAGGAATGGGCTGTATCAATGTGATTGATACCGTAACGCAACAACAGCGCGAGCACCTGGTCCGCCTCCTCCTGAGACACTCCCCCAAGAGCCGCTGCGCCAAAGAGCACCCGTGTGCTCAGGTGACCGGTCCGACCAAAAGCCTTCTTCTCAATCATGGATGACCTCCCTGTTTTCCCGATTTCTCAAAACAAACCTTCGATTCCCGTCCACTCATCAAGACCGATACATTTGGAAGACTTACCTCATTGCACCGCATATCGTAGCGCTAAAGCAGTGTTTTGACTTCGGTCTACCCTAAATCATGAATATACCCTTCCGCTTTTTGAACAAGACCACGGTCGCCAATAAAAAGCGCCGTACGCTGATGCAATTCAGTAGGAACGATATCGAGGATACTCCGAGTCCCATCCGAGGCATAACCTCCCGCATGATGGGCAATGTATCCCAGCGGCGCTGCCTCATAAAGAAGGCGCAACTTAGCGCGCGGATTAACCGGGTTAGCATAACTCGATGGATAATAGAAGATGCCGCCATTGAGCAAGTTGCGGTGAAAATCAGCCACAAGCGAGCCCACATACCGTGCCGAAAGCCCCACAACCGGTTTCTCAGATTCCATCCCCTGCAGGTAGCGATGGAAACGCTGCGCGCCAGGGCTCCATAAACGCTCATACGAAACATTGGCACTGCTATAACGAGGTAGCGCCGGCATACAAATTGCCGGATGTGAGAGTAAAAATTCACCGAGACTAGGCTCCAGGGTGAAGCCATGAACACCATTGCCGGCAGTATAGACCAACATGGTGCTCGACCCATACAACACATACCCGGCAGCAGCCATATCGCGCCCGGGTTGAAGACAATCCTCTACCGTACCTGGAGCTCCAAGCGGAGACTTGCGCCGGTAGATAGAAAAAATGGTCCCCACACTCACATTGGCGGCGATGTTAGAGGAGCCATCCACGGGATCAAAGATGAGCACGTATTTGCCACCTGCCATCGCGGGATTATCGGGGACGATGCTAACAATGCTTTCCAGCTCTTCCGTTGCCATGACCCCAACGCGACCGGTATAGCTGTTCATGCGGATAAAGGTTTCATTGGCGAAAACGTCTAGCCGCATCTGCTCTTCACCTTGAACGTTGACCGTACCTGCCTCGCCGAGGATATTGCCCAGACCTGCGCGGCGAATCTCCCGGGAGATGATTTTGGCAGCTAGCGCGATATCATAGAGAAGATTGGTGAATGTTCCCGTGGCTTCAGGATACACGCGCTCTTGCTCAAGGATATGCTGTTCCATGGTGATGATTTTAGAAAACACGTGAAGCACCTCCTACGGTTACGGTGGAAATGCAGTCGCGACACATTGACTTCCGCCACGATCCATTATAGCATCAGCGGGATGCGTTTCAACTTGGGGGAAAAAGTGAACTAATTATCAAACGGAAGTTTTCTCTTTTGTTAATTTTTTGCGATGGGGTGCAGCCCCATCGCAAAAAATCAGTTCTCTCCAAGCAGTTTTCTATCTACGTCAGCAAGTGTCTGGGGAGAAAGTCTATCCGATTGGCGTAAACAACACGTTGATAATCCGAATGGAAATCAATGCGCGTGATGCCGGTATTCTGAAGCTCAAACCATATTGCGGTATCTCCAGGCATGTCGAGCACAATCCGTAGCAGGTGGTTGTAGAATCCAGCGTGGCTGACAATGGCGACGCGGTCCTCAGTATCACCATGATGCTCCAGAAGCGCTTGCAGTACACGCCGCGCACGCGGGGGGCGTTCCTCGCGACTCTCAAACGGGCGATTCCACCAACCGGTCTCCCAGCCCTTCTCGGGCAAGATCAAATCCGGGAAGCGTGAGCTAAATTCCGCGCGAGTTCTTCCAGGAAGACCGTGCTGCTCTCGCGTCTCGGTATCGTTATAGAAAATCCCCCCGGTTTCGTGAATATCCTCCCAAACAACAAGCGGTAACCCCAGCACACGAGCGGCAGGCAACGCCGTCTCAATCGCCCGCACCATGGGACTGCAATACAGGTGTGTCAGCTGAAATCCAGAGACATTTTGATGCCCCGCCACAGAATTACCCCCGGCTGTCCCCGGAGCGGAGAGAAAAGCCGCCAGATGTCCCGCCTGCTGCTTCCCTACGTCAGTAAGCTTAGGGTCAGAATCACGCCCCTCGTCTGAACCGGTCTGTTCCCAAATGAGATTATTTTCCGACTGCCCATGGCGAATGAAGTAGAGTTGCATAGCGTGAGAGACTCCTGAAAAGATGTTAAGAGAAAGCCCTAATAGAGTTCGTACAAATCCAGAAAATACTGCTGCTCCAATTTGCTGAGCGGGACTCTGCCGTAACCGGCGTAAAAAGCAACCGTTTCCTCAGCAGCCAAAGCCACCTCGTCCTGGTCAACATCGAAAGCCAGCGCCAGGTCATACCGCGGGTCACCCACCGCACCGCCAGACCAATCAATGATACCCGTGATTCGTCCCTCAACAACCAGCACATTGTCAGTCGTGAAGTCCCCGTGGATAAGGGCGGCGGGCACCGGCACAGGGCGCTCGCGACGCAAGCGCGCCAACAAATCAGGTAGTTGAGGGTCAGCATAGAGGGCACGAAAATCGCGGAGGTGCATCGCCCCAGTCTCAAGAGCCGTATCAAGCCATTCCGTCGCAGTCTGAACCAGCATTCCTGGTGGAGATGGCGTAGCGTGAATGCTTGCCAGCGTCGCGCCAAAACTGAACATAAGCGGGGCGCGTGTTCCGACAGAGGTGCGCAACAACACTTCCGTCAACGGCTCGCCGGGCAGAAAATCCATCAACAACCACACGGCGCCAGCATCCTCCACAAACACGCGCGGGTGGGGAACCGGTAATGCGGTCTGCGCCAACCACTGCAGCACCTGCCACTCCTGCGCCAACCACCGCGCAAACAGCGGTTCTTCAGACTGTTTGAGCACAAATATGCCCCGCTCGGCTTCAATCACTTCCAGATGCGAAGTGCAGCCCTGCGTCGGGGCAATCAGGCGGGTGATTTCACCCAACCACTCCCGAATAGTGATAGGGATTTCAGCCAAATGCAAATCTGACGTCATATCTACCTATTTTCCATACACCTGTTTGAGTATTTCGCGCAGTTGTTCCACCGAGGTATTCAGTTGCATAGCACGCTCCTGATCCACAATCAAACGCGTGTTATCGCTGAACTCGAGAAGCAGCATAATCCGCGTTACCAACTGAGAAATTACTACCCCATCCGCCCGCGCCCGCGCCTCGACCGGTATACTCTCCACCCAGATGCGCTGCAAATCATCCGCCGAACGCACCTGCCACGGGCGAAGCGGGAAACGGTAGCGCAATGACTGTGGGAGCAGCTCCAATGCCACAGGTTGTCGGATCTGAAAAGGCCCATAGGCGGTAAAGAAACTTCGCAAAATCCAAATCAACACGGGCAAGAACAGCGCGCTAACGATCACGAATACGATCAACGTATCACGCAACCAAAGCCAGGTAAACGGAGGCACATCACCACGCGCCAGGGAAATCCAAAGCCCCATCAAACCAATGCCCAAATAGACCGCCGTGAAGAGCAACGTTCCCGCGATGTAAAGTCCCCAGACATGCCGAGAAACGCCAAAACGCAAAACACCACCATCAGGCTCGTGACCGCTGTCTGAAGTGCGGGCTGAACGGGCCAACGATGCCTGCCGCGCAGTGGGCGAGATGCGTTCCAGTAAGGCGGCGTAGAGCGCGGCAAGATGCTGCACCGTTCCAGGAATGCGCAACACCTGATTGGCAGCCTCAATCCGCAAACCAAATCGCGAGCGCACCGCCGTAATGGCATTCCAGGGCAAAAAGTGTTCCGATCCGCAACGGCGTATTGCAACCCCATCATTTTTGAGCAACACCACTCCGGTATTGCGCAGAAGCAATGCTAGGGCTCCTGACATCAGCGGTGAAAACAATAATGGAATTCCCCACCCCGCTTCCTTCGTCATTCCACCAGAGAACGAGGCTATCGCCACAAACACGCTCACTGCTGCCAGTGCCAATAGCACGAAAAGTGCCGGTTGCCGGAACAGAGGGGGAATTGGATAGACCAACCCCTCCTGACTTGCTGCTTGCTGCTCCCGCTGCTCACGCGCCGCCCACCACCGATTTGCAAACCAGGAAGCCCCTGCGGGCAGAATGAAGCACAAGACAATCACACTGACAGAGGCCCAATCCACACGCGAGGCGCGGGGTTGATACCACAGATTAAGGTCCCCCTGTGCAGCGCGTTCCAGGATAACGGGTGGCAAATCACCCATACGATTACCGGAGAGAAAAAGCAATTCCAGATTGGGGAGTTCTAAAACCACAGCAGGAAAAGCCGCAAAACGATTGTACTGGAGTTTGAGATGGCTGAGATGCTGCAACCGCGCCATCTCCGGCGGCAGAGATTGCAACCGGTTTCCATCCAGGTCAAGCCATTCCAGAAGCCCCAGCGCACCAATATCCGGCGGCAGGGATTCCAAACGGTTGTAGCTAAGATAAAGCCGCTGTAGATTTTCCAGACGAGCGATTTCTGGCGACAGTACCCGCAACCTATTCCCGTCAAGATAAAGCGCCGTCAGATGTGACAGCCCCCAAACCTCTTCGGGAATCTCTCGCAAACCCATATCGGACAGATACAACACAGAATCACCCTGACGCGCCTCCTCAAGTCGTTGCTGCACAATCTGGCGTTGAGTGGGCACCGCACCGGTGAAGAAATACATCAACATGAACACGCCCGCTACCAGGGTAATGGTTCCCAGACTGACGCCCCACCCGCGCAGCAACCCTGGCTGAGCCGTACCCTTCGCCATATCCGCAATTGCAAGCGCATAAATCACATAGCCGCCGATTCCAATCGCAAGTAACCCACCCCCCACAATGAGCCGCACTGGACTGGAAAGCAGCAAATAGCCCAACCCCAGCCAAAAAGCGGTGTTGAGGATGATAAAAACAGTTTCATTATCCAGGAGCTTCTTAAACCATTTTTTCATAGACTACCGTCCGCATCAACAGGACCAACATCCTATCAGAATACTACTGCAATTGCAGAGGATAAGTCGCCTCGAAACGGGTACCGAACTCGGAAGAAGAACTAAATGTCACCGCGCCCTGCAGATAGCGCTCACTCAACAACCTCATGCTGTAAGTTCCCAAGCCCCGCCGGGCGCCCTTGGTAGAAAATGAACGCTGGAATAGCTGCAATTGCACTTCCCGAGGAATATAGCCGGGATTGTGAACCCAAAATTGCACCTGCTTCCCCACCATCTGGCACCCCATGGTCACTACCTCACCCACCGAAACCGCTTCGAGCGCGTTTTTGAGCATGTTGCTCAAGACACGCCTGATCAAATTCACATCAGTGACCAGTTCCACATCCACAACATCAGGCGCCAAATGAATCTCGCGACCCGCCGCAACATAGTGTTGCCGGTAAGTCATGCACAACTCCTGCAATAAAGACATAGATCTGATAACCTCAGGTTCGATAACGTACTGGTTATTCTCTGCTGACATCAAATCACGCTGCGCTTTGATCTCCTCAGCCAGGTGGCGCGCAATATTACGGATGCGGTCCAGTGACACCATATCGCACTCAGAAAAACGTAACGCCATCAAATGCATAGCTCCCTGAAGCGCACCCACCAGGTTCAGCACATCATGGAAAAAGACCTGTTCCAAAGCTGCCCGGCGCTTTTCATCACGGATATCTACCATAGTGAAAATCGTAAATGGTTCATTGCGATAATCCAGCGGGGTAGCCCACACACGCAAATCTAATGCGTCCACGGCATCCTCACCCTGCACCAAGATACAACATTCCCCAACTGTGCGTTCGCCCTGCTGGGAATCAACAATAGCGCGCGTTCCACCACAGGCACGGCAAAACTCAGTTGTTCCGCAACCCCCAGCGGTCTCGATGCTATGAACGCAATGCAGCACTTCGCCCGGGCGCAGCCCTATTAGGCTTGAACGGTCCTCCACCTGCAGTAGTGTCAGCAACGCCTCATTACAATAAACCAGCTGCCTATGGCGATTTAGAACCATCACCACATCGGGTACAGCATCAAGAATCGCACGCAGGGAATTCCATTCAGCAAAATAATGCGCCTGTTGTGCAAGTTCGGCTTCTGGGGCGCGCTCCGCAGGGGCGAACCAGGTCGTCAACATTGTATTATCACTCATAGGCATCTCCTGCAACTACCCGCACCTGCCGCTGCGCTGCAATGATGTGATCCTCCCAGCCACAGTTGCATCAATCAACGCAGCAGAGTCGGGCGGGAAAACATTCGCCAGAAGCGCTGCCGTTTCCGCATAAAGTTGCAGACCTGCGCGCACCTGTGTGCAAAGGTCAGGCACTGACCCATCGGGTCCCTCGATGCCAAAAGCCATACGCCGCAGGGTCACCCAGAGCGAATCACCCGCCAACACTAATGCTGCCATATCAGGGCGAAAAAAGCGTGCAGCTAAAGCTTCAGACAGTTTCAGGAGTTTTCGATCAATGGAGTGACTGCGAAAGTTCGCCGGAATATCGCCCATCCCAAGACAAGGATCGCCAGCAATTGCACGCCGGCAGCCACGGCAAATACCCGAGATAGTCCTAATGTATCAGAAAGCCAACCCGCCAACGGTGTGGTAAGCAATGGCGCAAGCCCCCATCCCAACGCCATCAACAGCGATTGTACGGTTGAAGACCAGGTTGCCGGTGCGCGTTCATCACTCAAACTGACTGTAGTGGGGAAGTACAAACCGAAACCCACCCCCTTCAACATAGCATAGAACAACAGAATCAATGGCGTGCGAGACATGGAATATCCTAAGAAGGCTGCTGCCATCAGCGCGTAGGAGATCACAAGAGTGAGCGGTTTACCGATGCGTCGCGCCAGCGCGCCAGCATATTGCATTGCCGGCAGCTCCACCAACGCGGAAAGGCCAAAAAGCCCAC
>JAPKMR010000030.1 GCA_026645815.1 Anaerolineae bacterium
CGACGCGCACGCGGCCGCAAGCGCCTGGTTTCTGTGAGCCTCGGTGGCGCCAAGCGCATCAACTGGAAAGAGAGCGCCCAGCGTCCGCGCCAGGCCTGATGGCATTGGCTGAGGATTGTTCAGGGGGATATACCTGGCACAAGGGAATGCGCCTGCGACACCCGAAAGAATTCCGCAATGTGTGGAATCGCGGGCAGTCATGGGTGCATCCCTTGTTTGTGCTATGGAGCGCTCCCAACAATCTACCGATATCGAGGATTGGGATTACTGCCAGCCGCAAGGTGGGCATTGCTGTTCAGCGTAATCGGGCGCGGCGCCTGCTACGAGAAGCTGCGCGCCGGCTTTATCCGAATTTGATACCCGGTCGGGATTTGGTCTTGGTAGCGCGCTCGGCTTTGCCCGCGGTTCGGGAGACACAAGTTGAGGCGGCGTTGGCGGCTGTGATGCAGCGCTCGGGGTTGTGGCGGGACTGAATATCAGAGTGTATGCGGACCCTATTTTTAGCCATGATTCGCTTTTACCAACGGGTGATTTCTCCATACTTACCACCCTCGTGTCGCTTTACCCCAACGTGTTCGCAGTACAGCTATGAGGCGATTACGCGCTATGGGGCAAGGCGTGGCGGTTGGTTAGCGGT
Source organism: Anaerolineae bacterium (assembly GCA_026645815.1). Classification (GTDB taxonomy): domain Bacteria; phylum Chloroflexota; class Anaerolineae; order B4-G1; family SLSP01; genus JAAZNO01. The sequence goes on from JAPKMR010000030.1 coordinate 638, forward strand.
GCGTCGAATTCTGCGTTGCAACCCTTTGTATCCTGGGGGCTACGATCCCGTTCCTGATTTGGAGGATGTATGAAACGCTGGTGGGTCCTTTTGGGACTGAGTGTGGTATTGCTGGCTCTTACGGGCTGCGCGGGCGCGCGGCAGGAGAGTTGGCCTGGGCAGTTGGCGGTGGGCGATGTTCTGTACATCGCTGACCTGGATCACGTGCGCGCCCTGGATGCAGAGACGGGCGTCCAATTCTGGGAATGGGCGCCCGATAGCCGGGCAAATGTGACGACGACAGGCTTCTATGCGGCTCCGGCTTATGATGCCGAGCGCAAATTGCTGTTGGTCGCCACGTTGCACGGGCGCAAGGTGACCGCCTTGCAGCTGACGGACAATCCCCAAGCCGCTCCGGGAGTGGCCTGGGTCTATCCTACCGACAATGGCAACGCCGTGCCGATTATTGGCCCGCTGTTGCAGGCGGTGGGTATTCTGCCGGAAGCCGAGGGCGCCAAGGGGCAGTATGTTGCCGGGGGCGCGCTAAGCGAGGACCTGTTCGTCATCGGCAATGGCGATGGCAATGTCTATGCCCTGAGCCTGGAGGATGGCGCCCTGGTGTGGAGCTATGCCACCAAGGAGCGTATCTGGACCACGCCGCTGATTGTCGAGGACTCGGTCTACGTTGCCTCCATGGATCATGTGCTCTACGCGCTTAACCTTGCTGATGGCGCGCTGAAGTGGCAGTTCGAGGCGCAGGCAGCGCTCGGCGGTTCACCGGTGTTGGCGAATGGGGGGCTGTGGATTGGCGATTTCAGCAATCGCGTCTACCGGCTCAATCCGGCGACCGGTGAGGCGCTATGGACTTTCGAAGAGGGTGTGGATTGGTTCTGGGCTACGGGTACTCCTGGGGATGGCTGGATTGCGTTCACGGACGTGCAGGGCAATATCTTCACTTTTGACACGCGCAATCCTGCACTGCTGTGGAAACAGCGCATCGAGGAGGAAATCTTCCGCGGACAGGGAGTCGTGAGCGCTGATGGCTCCAGGCTCTATGTGCCCGGATACAAGAGCGGGGTCATCCACGTCTTGGAAACGGCGACGGGCAGTGTCCTGCCGCAGATAGCGGTCAGCGAGGGCGTGGGACGGCTGCCCGGAGATTTGGGGAGCGACGCCGAACGCATTTACGTCATGCCGATTATGGCCGCAGCGCACGTGCAAGCGCTTGACGCGGAAAACGGAAAATTGTTGTGGCAATATCCGTTGCCCGAGTAGTCGCCTAAACGCCCGGCGCCCGGGTTGAGGCTTATAGCCGGTTATAGGGGAGAAAAGCTGTGTGGGATATTCTCATTGTTAACCCGTTGACCAATTTGTTGCTGTTCTTCTACCAGATCCTGGGAAACCAGACGATGCTGGCGGTGGCAGCGTTGACGTTGTTGGTGCGTTTGATTATTACACCCTTGACGCTCAGCCAGCAGAAGATGATGCGCAAGCAGCAGGAATTGCAGCCGCGCATGAAGGAGCTGCAGGAAAAGTATAAGAACGACCGGGAACGTCTGGCGTCGGAACAGATGGCGCTGTATAAGGAATTGGGGATCAGCCCGCTCGGCGGTTGTCTGCCGATGTTGATTCAGCTGCCGTTGATGTTCGCGCTCTATGGGGCGATTATCCGCGCGCTGGCATCTACGCCGATTGCGTTGCTTGACCTACCGGCGCACATCTATCGCTGGATCCCCGGTCTGAGCGTTATTGCGCCGTTGAACAGCCGCTTTTTGTGGATGGATTTGGCGGTACGCGACCCGTTGTTTCTCATGCCGATTCTGGTGATGGCGACAACCTGGTATCAGCAGAAGTTGCTCAGTCCTGCGACTGCCGGCGCCGACCCGCAGGCGCAGTCCATGAACCAATCTATGATGATTACCATGCCGCTGATGATGGGCTTTTTCTCGGCGCAGTATGCTGCCGGGCTTTCCGTATATTTCGTGATCTCAAACCTGATTGGTATTGCGCAATATTTCCTGTTCCGGAGTCACTATGCAGCTCCCGCCCCGGCTAACGGCGCTCAGCCCGCGGCCAAAGCTAAACGCTCAGAAGCCGCTATGACGCCGACTGGGAAGAAGGCGGAGATCAAACCGCCGGCGAAAGCGCCGGCAAAGGCCAAGTCCAAGAACGGTTGATTTGGCGTCGGGTTTGTGTAAGGAGGACGACGTGGTGGAGTTTGAACAAGAAGTGATTATATCGGCGCCTAGTGTGGAAGAGGCGATTATCTTGGGCCTCGCCCGGCTAGGGCTGACCCGCGATATGGCTAAGATTGAGGTGTTGGATGAGGGAAGCAAGGGCTTCCTGGGTTTGGGGATGCGCGAGGCGCAAGTACGGGTCAGTCAACGGGAGCCTGGGGCTGAGCCAACGGCGCAGCCTGCGGTTGCGGTGGAAATCGCCGCAGCTGCGGACGCCTCGGTAGTGGCGGAGGTTCCTACAGGTGCGGTCCCACCCGCGCCCGAACTCGAATCCCAGTTGACGCCTGGTTCGTCGCTCGAGCCGGCGGGCGCCCCGGTGGTGAAATTGCCTTTGGAAGCGCCTTCCGAGAAAAAATCGGCGGTGGAAAAGCCAGTAGCTTCGGGATCGCAGGCCGAGAAACCAGTCCGGAGCCGCCGTCCGCTCGCAACGGTTGGGACGTTCGGACCGGATGACATTTCGGAGACCGAGGCTGAGGATTACGACGCGATTCTAGCTGTGGCTACGGAGGTCGCTGCGCATTTCTTCGAGGCGCTGGACCTTCAGGTAAATGCTGAGTGGCGCAAAGAGGATCGCGAGACGTTGTGGATCTCGGTGCGTGGCAAGGATGCGGATGTGTTGGTGGGACCGCAGGCGCAGACGCTGGACGCGGTTCAGTACCTGCTGCGGACGGTAGTGCGCCACAAGGCGCGGGGTAATTATGATTTGGTGCTCGATGCTGATGGCTATCGCGAGCGCCGCTTGCGCAGTTTGACGACACTGGCGCACAATATGGCCGATAAGGCGGTGCGTTCGGGGAAGACGGTGCAGCTGCGCCCCATGTCCGCGGCAGACCGGCGCGTCATTCATATCGCGCTGCGCGCCGATGAGCGCGTCAAGACCCAGAGTTCCGGCGGCGGACATTCCCGCGCGGTCGCCATCATTCCCGTGGATTCTGACGAGGGCTGATGGGCGCATTGCCCGCATGTGACTATCTCGTCATCGGGCACGTGACGCATGACTTGCTGCCTGGTGGTCGGGGTTATACCATCGGCGGCACGGCGACCTATTCGGGATTGGTTGCAGCGGCTTTGGGGCGGCAGGTAGGGATTCTTACCAGCGCCGGAGCTGATTGTGATACAGCGCCTTTCGGCGCGCCTTTTGGTGGGCGTGTGGCAGTGCACTGCCATCGCGCTGCCCATACCACGACATTCGAAAACCGTTACACTCCGGAGGGACGGGTACAGCTGCTGCACCAAACTGCAGCGGTGCTGACGCCAGACATGGTCCCGCCGGAGTGGGAATCATCCGCTATCGTACACATCGGTCCGGTGGCAGCGGAGTGCGCGCCGGAGCTGGTCACGCATTTTGCAGGGCGCGTTTTCGTGGGGTTGACACCCCAGGGCTGGATGCGCCAACGCCAGCGGGGGCGCACCCACGCGCAGGATCAGGTGATTGCCCGCCCGTGGTACGAGGCGGAGGAGCTGCTGCCCCTGGCTTCAGCCGTGGTGCTGAGCATGGAGGATGTGCGGGGCGATCGCGATTTGGCGGAGCGCTGGGCGGCGCTCACGCGCTATCTGGTGCTCACGGATGGTTATATGGGGGGCACGTTGTACTGTGATGGACGCCCCTATGTGTTTCCGGCGCTGCGGGTGACCGAAGTGGACCCCACCGGCGCCGGCGATATCTTTTCCGCCACGTTTTTCAGCGCGCTTGCCGGCGGCACCGACCCCCGGTTGGCGGCCCATTTGGCGGCGTGTATCGCTTCGCGTTCGATTGAACGTGTGGGTTGGGATAGCGTTCCCACCCCAGAAGATCGGGCTATCTGCAATTGGGACTGGCGCTGACGAGCTAAAGCTGACGAGCTAACGCTCACGAGCTGATGTTGACGAGGGTCTATGCGGACGTATGCATTTGCAAATCAGAAGGGGGGTGTGGGCAAGACCACCACGGTCGTGAACCTGGCTGCTTCGATGGCAGACTGGGGTTTTCGCGTGCTGGTGGTGGATATTGACCCACAGGGCAACGCTACCACCAGTTTGGGGGTAGACCCGCGCAAGGTCGAGGTTTCGTCTTATGAGGTGTTGATCGGCGCTGCCAGCGCTCAGGTGGCGACGCGCCCGACCTGGTGGGCTGGATTGGACCTGTTGCCGAGCGCGCCCGCACTAGCCGGCGCCCCGGTGGAGCTGAATAGCTTAACGGACCCCCGCGAGCGTGCGGAGCGGCTACGTCTGGCTCTGGCGGGCGTGGAGGGCTACGATTTTGTCCTCATTGACTCGCCCCCGTCTTTGGGAATCCTCACCGTCAATGGCCTCTGCGCCGCCGATGGGGTGATTGTGCCGGTGCAGTGCGAGTACCTGGCGCTGGAAGGGCTTTCGCAGTTGATGCACACGGTTTCCCTGGTGCAACGGGGCCTAAATCCCGAGCTCGCCCTGCGCGGGGTGGTGATGACGATGTTCGACAAGCGCACAACGCTGGGACGGGAAGTCGTCGCCGAGGTGCAACAGCATTTCCCGGATGCGGTGTTCCACATCCTTATTCCGCGCAGCGTGCGACTCAGTGAGGCGCCGAGCTACGGTGAACCGGGCATTTTCTATGCGCCGCGTTCTAAAGGCTCGTTGGCTTACCGCGTTCTGGCGTGGGAGCTATTGAGCGGCGATGGCCATAAGGTGGATTGGACTCCGCCTGAAGCCGTTGAAGAGTAAATGAAATCAAACCATCGCGCCGCAAACTTGCGGCGCGATGGTTTGATTTAGAGAGTGACTTTATCCCCGCGGCGGCGTTTCCGGCGCCGCCGTTTCCGGCGCCGCTGCTGTTGCAGGCTCTTCTTTCGGAGTCTCTGGAATTCCCCGGTACCCGGTCTCAATTTGCCGAATAGCCTCTTGAGCGGCCTGTTGCACGCCGGCACTTTGCCCGGCACTTTGCCCGGCTTCGAGTGTTCGCAGCAGTTCCAGGTGTTCGGGGCGACCGATACGGCTGAGGGTGCGCGCAGCCAGGATACGGGCGGCATCATCGCCAGAGCGTAGCGCGTGTAGCAGCAGCGCGAGCGCGGCTTCGCCGACGCCAAGCCCCAAGCCCTGTTTGGCTGCCCAAGCCATGAGCCACTGGGTCTGATCAGGCTGGGGCGGGGCTTCCACGGCGCCCGGTGAGGTTTGTTGGGCGCTCAAGGCAGCCTCGGCGGCAGAGCGCACGAGCCATTGTGGGTCATCGCGTTGCAGCTGCTGCAGGCGCTCGCGCGCCCAGGGTTGGCGGATGTAGCCCAATCCGTGCGCCGCAGCCCGCCGAATCAGCAGATCGTCCGCGCCAGTGGCCTCGCGCAGGCCCTCCCAGCATTCGGGTTGGGCGGCGAGAATCTCGGTGATCGAGAGCATCATTCGCTCGCTGCTCTGCGGTAGCAGGTTGAGCAAGAAGCGCTGCGCTTCCGGAATCCCCAAATCACTGATGGCGTGGAGGACGTTTTCCTGCACCTCAGGATGCGGGTCCTTGAGCGCCGCTGCCAGCAGTTTGAGATCTTTGGCGCCGCCGGTCCACCCGATGCCGCGCAGCGCCGCAATGCGAACGGGGAGCGCGGGTTGGCGCAGCACCTGCTGGTAGATGGGGTAGGCTTCTTCGCCAGCGACGAGGGCGAGCGCCTCGGCGAGTTTAAGGCGCTCTTCCAGGCTCAGCCCGGGCTGCAAGAGTGTCTGCGCGAGGGCTTTGGTGACGTAACTCCGCCAGGGGATATCCTCTGGGGCACGAACGGTCCACCGGGCTGCGAGGAGCAGGGCTTCATGCGCCCCGCCGGCTTTTCTGGCGAGACCATCGCGCAGCAAGGCTTTGATCAGCGGTTCGGCGTCACTGATGCCGGCATAGCAATCCAGCAGATAGCGCCATTCCGGGTCGTAGAGGTGTTCCAGCAGCAACAGCGGTTCTAATCTGGTTTCTGCCGTCTCCGCTGCCAGGGCTTTAGCGGTGAGGAAGTCCTCCCAAATGGGATGGACGAAGCGCAGCGTTTTGCCCGCGCGGTCAAGAATCGCCGAGCTCTGAATGAGCTTGCGCACGAGTCCGGGAGTTTTATCTTGTCTATCGGTGCTGGGGACGAGGCGGTCCAGCAATTCCTGGAGTTGAGTGGTGGTCGCTACGCGTCCTTCCAGGCGGAGGATGCGGGCGAGCTGCGCCAGCACGGTCACCGCCAAATCTTGCACCGGTCTCTCGTCTTGTGCGGCGCCTTCAGGGTCTCCCTCGACGCGCGGCACCGGCAGGTAGAAATCCCGCAGCAAGCCTTCGAGCACTTCGACGGGGCGGTAGGGGTTTTGCCGGCAGCGCAATTGCAGGTTGGCGCGCAGCGTGAGCTCGGGCAGGGTCTCGCCGGCGACGACCGCCCAGCGCATGAGGGCGAGGTCTTCTTCGGATAGTTCGGCTTCGCTGAGGCCAAGCGCCGCCGACCAGCCTGCGTGCAAGGTGAGCGGCGTCTCCTGATCCAGGGCAGGTTGAAGGTGGACCGGTGTGAAACCGATTTCGGTTAGCGGTCCGTAGCCCGAGGTTCCGGCGGCGATAATCCAGCGGCTATCCGGCAAGGCATCTGCCGCTTGGGCGATGCGCTGCGCCATCTCGTGGCGCATGAAGAACGGCAGCGTATCCCAGCTATCCACGAGGATGAGGGAGGGTTGGGTGCGCAACTGCCGCACCAGCCACTTTGAAATGGCTTCTGGCATGAAGCGCCTGGCAAATTCGGCGATGACTTGAATGGGTGTCGCTTTGGGGTCCAGGGCTTCGCCCGGCAGCGCCAGGTCAATCCACAAGGGAAAACGCTGGTAGGGTTTGTCGCGAGGTCGCTCCTCCGCAGCGCCGGGTTCAGGGCTGTTCCAGACATTGAGCGCCAGCGCCGTGGTGCGCCCGGAGCCAGGGACGCCGCAGATGATGATGCGTGAATGACCGTGCTCCAGGGCGTCGTAGTTCAAGCGGACCGTAGCAGGTGTTTCCGCGGCTTCTGTCAGGCTTGCCGGCAGGGGACCCGGCGCGAGAAATCGCGGCGGCACGAAGACCTGCCGGGGATTCTGGGGAGTGAAGAGCAGTAAGCGCCGCAGCGCTTCTTGCAGCGCGCCGAGGTATTTCTCGCCCGTGCTGCGCTGGCTACGCGCGCGCCAACGCAAGAGGGGCGCGCGCAGCTGCTCCAGCCGCTGCTTGATGGCATTGCGCCGCAGGTACGCGACCCAGGCGATGCCCCAGGCTAGCAGTGCTCCCAACAGCGCCGAGCGGAAATCAAAGCGCCAGCTGCTGTTCTGCAACAGGGCCGATGCCCACATAGCGGGCTATTCCTCTTCGTCGGGAATGCCTTCTTCGGGCGGCTCGATGAGGAGCCGGTAGCCCTGCCCGCGTTCACTGACGATGTAGCGGGGTTTGCGCGGGTCATCTTCAATCTTCTGGCGTAAGTACCAGATATAGAGCTTGAGATAGTCACGGCGGTTGGCGTATTCAGGTCCCCAGACCCGGCGCAGGAGGGTATCGTGGCTCACGGTGCGCCCGGGATCCTGGATGAGGGCGGAGAGCAGCGCAAATTCGGTGGGGGTAAGCCCAACCAACCGGTTGTTGACTTTCACTTCGTGGGTATCCTGGTTGACCCAGAGGGCGCCTGCCTGGAAGATGGTCTGTGCGCCTTTGGCGCGCCGGGCGCGCGAGAGGGCTGCCTTGACGCGTGTGACGAGCTCCTTGTAGCCGAAGGGTTTGACGATGTAGTCATCGGCTCCCAAGCCCAGGCCGTAGGTGATGTTGTGTTCGTCGCCGAGCGCCGTGAGGAAGAGCACGGGGGCATCGGTGATGCTCTGCATGGATTCGTGAACGTGCCAACCGTCCATTCCGGGCATGAGGATGTCCAGCAAAATCAGGTCGGGATCTGATTCACGGGCTGCTTGCAAGCCGGATTCACCATCATTTGCTGCCACTACGTTGTAGCCTGCGCGCTCTAGTAGCAGCTGCACAAGCTGTGCCAGGGCTTCGTCGTCTTCGATCAGCAAGATATTTTCTTTCATATTGCACTCCTTATGTGCTCATGGTGAATGATTGTTTGGCTACCGGATTATTCGCTATGCAACCTGGATGCGGGAAGCTGCCAGGGTGGTGCTGCGCTCAGTTTCCGGGCGACTAGTGATTTTAACCTAACTCTATAATATGTTAGAATTGAACTTTGTCAAACCTCAAGTTAGAGAGGATACGTTTCAAAACGGGGGTGAAAATCTCAGGCGCCCCTACAGGGCGCAGAGAAAAAGGTGATTTTTGTGGTGAGGCTTCGCCTCACCACAAAAATCACTCAGAATCCCATCAGGGGGCGCCGTTGGGTGGGGCGACGGCAATGCCGAGGAGCTGCTCACCGATTTCGGCGGCTTCGGCAGGGTCGGCGGCATTCTCCAGCAAGACGACGACGGCAAATCGGGGCAGTTCTGGGGAGTTGATTCCCAGGAACCAGGTGAGCGTCCGTTCGGGACCGGCGAGCGCGGTGCTGAGATGCCCGACTGCCTCACCCCAGCGTGACCAGCTGTTGCGCAGGCGGATGGCGTGTGCAACAGCCAGAACCGGCGTTTGCCCTGTGGGTGAGGTCGGGCAACCCGGCTGTGCGGTTTCCAACAGGTGCAGCGGCGGGCGCACTCCGTCATTGGCGAGCGTTGCCACCACGCCCGCCATCTGCAGCGGCGTGACCAGCAAGTTCCCCTGTCCCAGCGCTTCCATTATGGGATCCACGTCTGCGGCATTCCAGTCGGCGACGATGACGGGTAGTTCCAGTTTGGGGGCAGTGCTGAGTCCCCAGCGCGCGAAGAGCTCCGCCAGCTGTTCGGCGCTCAGCGCTTTTCCCGCGGCGGCAAAAGGCGCCGGGCAGGCGGAGGCGAGGGCGCTTTCCCAAGAAGGCGCTCCGGGTGAGGTGCGGCAGGTGAGCACGTAGTCGTTCCAGACCACGGGCGCGGCAAGCGATTGCACAAGCTGCGCTTCTGGCAGGTCCTGCTCCAGGGCTACGGCGACGATGAGGGTTTGCAACGCGCCTCCAGGCTGGACGGGGGCCTGTGTGGCGCGGTTGAGCAGCGGTGAGGTGGGATCCTCACGCAAGGTGTCCCAGCTGGCGGCGACGGTGGCGGGGTCGTAGGTTGGGGCTGAAGCCAGCGCCAGGATAGCCCCGGTGTGGCTGTCCACGAGCAGAATCGCGCCCTCACGCTGTTCAAGCAGCTGCTGGGCTTGTTGCTGCATGCGGGCATCCAGCGTCAGCCGCACATCGCTTCCCTGAGCGGCGCGCTGGAGCAGCTGGTCCTGGGCTGCCGTCCATGTGGTGCGGCCCACATCGCCGCGCAGAGCATTATCACAGGCGCCCTCTATACCCTCTGCGCCATATTCGAGCGTGGCGTAGCCGACTACGGGCGCGGCTTCCGGCGCCGGATAGGTGCGTTCCACGTAGCCACGTGGGTCTACCACGATATCCGCCAGAATTCCTCCCCGCCGGTCAAGGATGCGCCCGCGATGGATGCGCATCTCCGCCAAAATGCGGTGGGGATTGGTGGGGTAGTCGCGCAGCGCATCGGCGCGCAGCACCGCCCAGTAGCCGGTATCCAGGGCGCAGATGGTGAGCAGCGCGAGCAATCCATTGCCCAGGCCCAGAATGTTGCGGTGCAGGGAGGTGAGTCCGCGCTTCCCCAGTGGCAAGCTGGCAGGCAGTGGGTGGGGAATGGAGATATTGAGCAGCAGACCCACGGCAATCATCAGTGTAACCAGCGAGGATCCGCCGTAGCTCAGGAAGGGCAATGTGACCCCGGTGAGGGGGATGAGTTTGAGGTTACCTCCGATGATGACCCAGGTCTGAATGCCAATCCAGGCGGCAATGCCGCCGGCGAGCAGGGTTTCGAAGGGCGCGGCGCTGTGGCGTGCGAGCCTCAGACTGCGCTGGAGGAACCACGCCAGCAGGGCCAGTACCGCGATGGCGCCCGCCACGCCGAATTCGTTGACCACGGCGGCGTAAACGAAGTCGCTGTGTACCACGGGAATGAGATCGGGACGTCCCAAGCCCAGACCCTGCCCGAAAAGCCCGCCCGCGGCGACGGCAAAGAGCGATTGCAGGATTTGAAAGGCGCGATCGGCTTGTTCGGGCGCCCAGGGATTGAGCCAGATGCTGGCGCGGAGGGCGACCCGCGCCGAGAGCTGCGCTCCGGCGAGGGCAACCGGCACGAACATGAGCACGCCCACCAGCACATGCGCGATGCGCCCCCAGGCCAGGTAGAGCATCGCCAGGGCACTGAGGTAGAAGAGGAGCGCTGCGCCCAAGTCTTCCTGCCATGCCAGGAGCACCAGAGCCAGACCGAGCATCAAGAGCATGGGTCCGAGGACGGGGGGCCACAATGCCAGACGGCGTGGCGCGTTTTCAGGCAGCTCGCGCCTATCAGCCAGATAGGCCGCGAGGTAGATGAGTAGCAGGAGTTTGAGCAGTTCCGAAGGCTGGAAGTAGAAGCCGAAGAGACCGCCCAGCCACAGGCGCGCTCCGGCGCCGGATGGATTGACGCCGAAGAGCAAGGTGGCGGCGAGCAGCAGCAGCCCCCCCACCAGCAGGGTGTAGCGGTAACGCCGCAGCAGGCGCGTGAGTGTGTGGATGCTGCTGGTGGCGCACATGATGCCAACGCCCGCCAGCAACCACAGAATTTGCCGGTCAAGGAAACCGGGCGCCAACCGGGCTTGCAGGAGCAATCCCAAGCCCGTGAGCAGCGCGACGGGCGGGAGTAGCAGCAGGTCGGCTTCGGGATGGCGGTATCGGAGGTAGAGCAGTGCGCCGCCCCAGGCTACGAGCCAGCCCGCGTAGAGCGCGCCGAGCTTGAGGGGTGAGATTCCCGGCACCATCCCGTGCAGGGCATTCGCCAGGTACAGGGTGATGGCGCCTACTGCCATGAAAAGCGCTGCGATGCCCATCAGCCACAGGACGGACGCCGTTGCGGTTTCCGTGCGCGATGCACCGATGGCTTCACGCTCGTTCAAGCACTGACTCCTGCTTCCCGCATCCGGACTGTGTGGGCCTGGATTGGATTGGCCATTTACAGATAGGGTTGGGTGAGCAGCTGCAGCTTCTCGCGCGTGGCGGCGGGAATGCGCTCAGGGGCGGTGATGAGCGCGGTGGCGAGTGCTTCAGCGCAGGTGCAGTGGGCTTCGCGCTGCGCCAGGCGGGGCGCCAGTTCCGCAATCGCATGCTGCGCCAGGTTCACGTTGGCGTTCAGACGCTGGATGACGACTTCCACGGTGACCGGCGCTTCGCTTTCGTGCCAGACGTCGTAATCTGTCACGTGCGCCATGGTGGCGTAGCAGAGTCCGGCTTCGCGCGCCAGGAAGGCTTCGGGACTGGTGGTCATGCCGATGAGGTCTAAGCCCCAGGCGCGGAAAGCGCGGCTTTCAGCCTTGGTGCTGAAGCGTGGTCCCTCGATGGTGATGAGTGCGCCGCCGCGATGCACACGCGCGCCGGCGTCCTCACAGGCGCCGGCGAGGAGTGCGCTCAGCTCAGGGCAGAAAGGCTCGGCGACGGAGACGTGCGCCACAAGGCCCGTGGCAACGGCATCGCCGAAGAAACTGCGCGGGCGGTTTTTGGTGAAATCGAAGAGCTGGTCGGGGATGACGATGGCGCCCGGTTCCAGATGCTCGCGCAGCGACCCACAGGCAGAGACGGCGATGATGGTGTGAACGCCGAGACTTTTGAGCGCGTAGATGTTGGCGCGGTAGGGCACTTCGCTCGGGCTGAGGACGTGTCCGCGCCCGTGGCGGGGCAGAAAGGCGATGGGGACGCTGGCGCCAGAGGCGCTTGAGAGCTCCCCAATCAGCAGGGCGTCGCTGGGATCCCCGAAGGGGGTGGCGATGTGCTGTTCCCGGAGGTTGGTAAGTCCTGGCATCTGGTACAAGCCAGAGCCACCGATAACGGCAACGGTTATTTTATCCATGCAGACCTGCCTTTGTATAAGGGTTTATTTTTGCGTGATGAAGGTCAATTCTTCGTGACACTGCCCGCAGCCGATATAGGGATTGGCGACGGGACCACCGCTCTTGCTGCAACTGGCGGTGATGACCATACCCGGCTTTTCCCAAAAGCGCCATGTGCGGCCGCGAATCCGGGCATGCAATTTCATATTGGGGCAGGCATTCGCGCGGCGAATGTTCGGGACCGGGCAGGTGGCGCAGAGGTCGGAAGTCCACTGCGCGGCATCCGTTTGGTCCTCCAGCAAGCGGCATTCCTCGCGACCGGTGTGCCAACGCTGCACATCGGCGTAATAGTAGGGGCATTCGCGCCCGTCGGGTGTTCGCATCGCTGCCCTGGTCCCTGTGCGCTAGGCTTCCAGATAGCCCTGGATGTGCTGCCGGTTGACGTAGACGAGCGGCGTGTGCGTCGCCAGGCGTCCACCGGTCTCCGCCAGGTAATGGATGGAGCAATCGAAGATCGGAATGAAGGTCCCCTTCCAGAATTCGAGGAAATTGCTCAGTTTGGAGTCGCTGAACATGGGGGCTGCTCCACGGACGACGGCGAGCGGCAGGTAGATCATCAGCATGAGGGTGCGCGGAGGGCGCCGTGCGCCCTCAACCACATCCGGTTCCAGGAAATAGAGCGCCTGAATCGTGGCGCGGTTGACCTCCAGCTGTGTGGCGGACACCGCGGGCAGTCCGGTAAACTGCCAGGGCTTTACATGCGCTTCGTAAACGGTCAGATAATCGAAGCCGTCTTTGTTGATATGCCCGTGGGGGTCGCCGAGGGTTTCCAGTAGTCCCTTAGTCCAGAAGAGGTCGCCAATCATCTGTGCGGGGTGCTTCTGTTGGGGTGAGACGTTTTCTCCCAGGTTAAGCATTTGGAACCTCCTGAATCAGTTTGCTCTGAGTTTTCTCAGGCGGATAGGTCCTGTGCCAGCTGGCGCAGTCCAGCCTCATCCAGCATGGCGATGCCGAGCTGTTGGGCTTTGTTGAACTTCGTCCCGCCTGGGTCGGCGCCGGTGACGAGATAATTGGTCTTTTTGGTTACCGAGGCGCCCACGGCGCCGCCCAGGGAGGTAATCCACGCGGCAATGTCATCGCGGGGCTGTGAGAGCGTGCCCGTGATGACGAAACTCAAACCGCTCAGAGGTCCCACTTCCGGCGGCGTCGCCTGGGTTTCTGCCTCCAGACGCACGCCCGCGGCCTTGAGTTTGTGCAGCAGCTCCCGGTTGCCCGGACGTTCGAACCAGGCGCGGATGCTGGCGGCGCGTACGGGACCTAAGCCTGGAATCGCGGCGAGGGCTGCCTCCGAGGCATTGGCGAGCGCGTCGAGGGTGGGGAAAGCCGCGACGAGCGTTTCGGCGACGGTGTTGCCGACCCCCCGGATGCCCAGAGCCGCGAGCAGGCGCGGCAGCGGGCGCTCCTTGGAGGCTGCGATGGCCTCGAGCAGGTTATCGGCTTTCTTGCCGGCGAAGCCCTCCAGCGCGAGCAGCTCCGACCGGCTGAGGCTGTAGAGGTCGCCTGGGTCTACGATGTTGCCCTGCTGGACGAGTTGCGCGGCGGTGCTGCTGCCCAGCCCCACGATATCCAGCACATGGGCGAAGTAGAGCAGTTTTTCACCACGCTGCGCCGGGCAGGCGCTGTTGAGACAGAAGTAAGCGACCTCGCCCGCGGTGTGCGCGACCGGTTCACCGCAGGATGGGCAGGTGACCGGGGGCGTGATGGGCTGCTCGGCGCCAGTGCGGATGTCGGCGATAGGCCCGACGACATAGGGGATTACATCCCCGGCGCGGTGGACGAGCACCCGGTCGCCCAGGCGAATATCGCGCTCGGCGATGAAGTCGAAATTGTGCAGCGAGGCGCGGCTGACCGTGACGCCGGCAATCGGGACGGGGTCGAGGAGCGCGGTGGGTGTGATGACGCCGGTGCGCCCGACGGAGAATTCCACATCGCGGAGCAGGGTGGTGGCTTCCTGGGGCGGGAATTTGAAGGCCACCGCGCCGCGCGGGCGCCCGCCTACGATGCCGAGCGCTTGCTGGACGGTCAGGTCATCAATCTTGATCACGAGGCCGTCGGCTTCGTAGGGCAGGCTGTTGCGCCGGGCGGTCATCTCCTGGCAGTAGGCGACCACCTCTGCAAGGGTTTCGAAGCGCCGGATGACGTCTTCGGCGACCGGGAAGCCATACGCTTTGAGGGCGGCGATGGTTTCTTGTTGGGTGGCGGGGGCGGACACAAGGTCCGCCCCTACGATGGCGTAGGCGAAGAAGGAGAGCGGTCGCTGCGCTGTGATGCGGGAATCCAGCTGCCGCAGCGAACCAGCTGCCGCGTTGCGTGGATTGGCGAAGGGCGCCTCACCGGCTTCGGTCAGGCGTTCGTTGAGGGCTTCGAAGTCCTTGAGGAGCATGAGCGCTTCGCCGCGCACGACCAGGTTTGCGGGCGGGTGGGGACCGTCTGCGCTCAGCGGGATGCGGAGCGGCAGGCTGCGGATGGTGCGCAGGTTGGTGGTCACGTCCTCGCCAATCTGCCCATCGCCGCGCGTGGCGCCCAGGGTGAGCTGCCCACCGGTGTAGTGGAGCACCACGGTGAGACCGTCGAATTTCGGCTCGACGACGTAGGCGAGTGGCGGCGTGTCCTCGGGGAGGAGTTTGGCGATGCGCGTCTGCCAGGCGTGGAGCTCTTCGGCGCTGGTGGCTTTATCCAGGCTGAGGATGGGGGCGGGATGGGTGACTTTGGTGAAGGCTTCGGCTGGAGCGGCGCCCACACGCCGCGTGGGCGAATCGGCGGTGACCAGCTCGGGAAAGGCGGCTTCGATGGCGCGCAGGGCGTCCATCAGCGCATCGTATTCGGCATCGCTGATGACGGGGCTATCGAGGACGTGATAGCGATAGTTGTGGTAAGCGAGCTGCTCGCGCAAGTCTTGAGCCTGTTGCCTTGCAGTATTCAAGTCCATAGTCACTCCAGTTGTTTATCTCACGCCAAGGCGCAAGGGGCGCAAAGAATGCAAAAACACCTTCGGAAAGTGCGGCGTCTCTAGGGCGCCTCAATCAGGTAATTCGCGGCGCCCCAGCCCTCGCGTTCAGGAGCGGTCTCGTCTTTGAGCAACCACCAGGTGAGGCCATCGGCTTCGTGGGGACCGCCCGCGACGATGAAGACGCTGCCCTCGGCAGCGATGGTGACACGGTCGCCGGAGGTGCCCGGCGTAGCGCGCAGGTTCAGCCCTGCCGCGCCGGTGCCGTTGACGCGCACCCGGCTACCGATGCCGATGCCCTCGCCCGTGGTTGAGGTGGGGGGTAGGGGCGGAGGGGTGCTGGTAGGTGTGGGGGTGGGCGTGGGCGTATTCGTGGCGAGCAACAAGTCGCCGGTGGGCAGGGGTCCGGCGGGAACGTCTCCCGGTCGCGTGAGCAGGTACGAGGCGGCGATGAGCAAGCCGATGATGGATAGCGTCAGCAGCCCGAGGCAACCCCACGCCATGTAGGGGCGACCCTTGTGGTCGCCCGTGTTTCGGTGCGGTAGTTCTATCGCGTCTTTCATAGCGTGCAATGGCGGCATTCAGCAACGTTTAGCCGCGTTCCGTCTCCATGTGTAATCCCGGGATGCGGGTGCGTTTCTCGATCTGGTTCATGACGCTCGTCAATCCGAGCACCACAATCAAATAGATGATTCCGACCACCAGGAGAATCTCCATGGGCTTGTAGTATTTGCTAATCAGGAATTGCCCGCGCGCCAGCAAATCCGGCACGGTGATGACGAAGACGACGGAGGTGTATTTGACCATATAGGCGACTTCGTTGGACCAGGCGGGAATGGCAAGCCGCAGGGCTTGCGGCAGCACGATGTGGGTCACGGCTTGCAGTTTGCTCATCCCAAGTGCGCGCGCTGCCATCAGCTGCCCGGTATTGATGGCTTGAATGGCGCTACGCAGATACTCCGCCTGATAGGCGCCGCTGTTGAGACCCAGTGCCAGGTAGGCAGAGGCGAGCTGGCTCAATATGAGGAAGGGTGTGGAGATTCCCACGCCTTCCAGGGCGCGCGCGATATCGGGCAAGCCGTAGTAGATGACGAAGAGCTGTACCAGCAGCGGAGTGCCGCGGAAGAGCTCGACATAGCCGGTGGCAAGCCAGCGCAGCCAACGCGGACCGTAGGTGCGCAGCATGGCGGTAGGAATGCCGATGAGCAGCCCGATGAGCAGGGCGCCGGCGCTGATTTGCAGCGTGGTGAGCAAGCCCCGGTATAGGTCTGGCAGGATTTTGCCTAAGAAGTCCAGCAGCTCTGCCATGGCTTACTCCTCTTCCTGGGAGTGACCGTAGAGCTCGGTGATTTTGCCCAGAAATTCGCGCGTGCGGGGGTGTTGGGGGTTGTCAAAGATCTGGCGGGTGGGGCCTTGTTCGGCGATAACACCGCCCTCCATGAAGATCATACGGGTGGAGACCTCGCGCGCGAAGCCCATTTCGTGGGTGACCACGATCATGGTCATGCCCTCGAGGGCCAGTTTCTGCATCACTTCGAGCACCTCACCGATGAGCTCGGGGTCGAGGGCGGAGGTAGGTTCGTCGAAGAGCATGACCTCGGGTTCCATCGCCAGGGCGCGGGCGATAGCGACACGCTGTTTTTGCCCGCCGGAGAGCTGCGCCGGGTAGAGGTCGGCTTTGTCGCTCAAGCCCACGCGTTCCAATTCAAAGCGCGCCATTTTCTCCGCCTCGGCTTTGGACATTTTCTTCACTTTGGTGAGCGCGATGGTGACGTTGTTGAGCGCGTTGAGGTGATTGAAGAGGTTGAAGTCCTGGAAGACCATGCCTACGCGCTCGCGGATGCGATTGACATCGGCGTGCGGCGCTGTGATTTCGTCATTGCCAACCCAGATGTGACCTTTATCCGGGCGGGTGAGGAGGTTGATGCAGCGCAGCATCGTGCTCTTGCCGGTGCCGCTTGGCCCAATGACGACAAGAACCTCACCCTCGCGGATTTCCAGGGAGACGCCTTTGAGTACCTGGGTGTGCCCATAGGCTTTGTGCAAATCTTCGATGCGGATAATCACGTCGTTCATGTGAAGGTTCCTCCGTGCTTAATGGGATTCTTCTAGCGGGGTGGGCAGGCGGAGTACGCGCTCAGCCCGGTCGAGTCCCCGGTTGGTGACAAAGGTCATGGCGAAATAGATCAAGGCACAAAGACTGTAGACGATGAAGGATTGATAAGTGCGGGCGGCTACTTGCTGGGAACGGCGCAACAATTCTGCGAGTCCCACGGCATAGACCAATGAGGAATCTTTGATGACGATGGCGGCTTCGTTGGACCAGGAGGGGATGGCAAGCCGCAGCGCCTGGGGCAAGATAATCGCGGTGATGGCTTGCACCTGGCTCATTCCCAGGGCGCGCGCCGCCGTCATTTGCCCAGGTCCCACCGATTGAATGGCGCCGCGCAGCAACTCCATTTGATACGCGCTGCTGCAGAAGCCCAGGGCGATACATCCGGCGAGGAAGGGAGGAATCTTGATGACGGAGGAGATGCCGTAGAACAGGATGAAGAGCACGACCAGTGAGGGCAAGCCACGCAGGACGACGCTATAGGCTTGCGCGAAACTTGAGGCGGCTTTGTTGCCATAGACGCGGAGTAATGCCAGGGGCAGACCGATGAGAAAGCCGCTAATCAGGGCGAGAATGGTGATGGCGATGCTGAGCAGTGCGCCTTGGAGCAGATACGGTAGACTTCTGATGATATCGGGGAGTTTGTCCATTGAGCTCTCCTTACAGATTGGCTGCGTTGAAGGCGCCCCTTTTTTCGATCCTTGCCCCGGCGCTGCGCCGCCAGGGTGAGGCCAAGGGGTGGTTTTTCGCGCCGCGCCATCCCTGACGGCGCGGCGCGAAAAACGCTGATAAGAGTGCTTTCTGGCGAAGGTGTGGTCCGCCCAGAAAGGTGTTCCCGTTACAGCTTATTCGATGGCGCCCAGGTATTGATCGGCTACTTGCTCGATGAAGCCATCATCCAGCATTTCCTGGATGACCTGGTTGAGATGCCATTGCAATCCCGCTGCGCCTTCGCGCACCGCAACGGCCATGTTCTCACCGGCGAGGTTCTGCTCGAGCGCCATGGTGATGCCGCCCTGCGCGATGTAGGCTTTGGCAGCGTAGTAATCCATGGCGACCACATCCACGCGACCGTTCTTGAGGTCGGCGATGGCGAGCTCAGCGCGCTCGTAGCGGGAGATGTCGGCATCCTGCGACTTGCCGGCGGCGACGAGGTTGTCCTGAACCCAGGTCTCGTGGAGGGTGCCCGCTTGCACGCCGATTTTCTTACCCGCCATATCGTCGGCGGTGTTGATGACGAGGGTGGAGCCTTCCTTTACCAGGATGGCATCGGTGCCGATGTGGTAGTTGATGGTGAAGTCCACTTCCTTATCGCGCTCGGCGGTGGCGGACATGGCGGCGATGATGCCGTCAATCTGATTGCCCTTGAGGGCGGCGATCAAGCCATCGAAGCTGATGTCCTTGAGCTCGATCTCCAGACCGAGGCGCTTGCCGATCTCGCGGATGATGATCATATCGAAGCCGTCGAAATCGTTTTGTTCGTTGATGAATTCGAAGGGCGGGTAGTCGGCTGAAGTGCCGATGACCATCTTGCCGGCGGCGACGATGGCTTCCCATTCGGCATCGGTGACTTCCGGATCTGCTTCTTCCTCGATGACCTCACCGCCAAGGTAGGTCTCTGCCATCTGGCTGATGGTGCCGTCATCCCACATCTGCTGGATTACGGTGTCCAGCTGCTCCTGAAGGCGCGAGGAGCCTTCGCGCACGGCAATAGCCATGTTTTCGCCGGAGAGGTTCTGCTCGAGCGCCATGGTGACGCCACCCTGGGCGACATAGGCTTTGGCGGCGAAGTAGTCCATCGCGACCACTTCCACGCGACCGTTCTTGAGGTCGGCGATGGCGAGCTCGGCGCGTTCGTAGCGGGAGATGTCGGCTTCCTGCGACTTGCCGGCGGCGACGAGGTTGTCCTGAACCCAGGTTTCGTGGAGGGTGCCCGCCTGCACGCCGATTTTCTTGCCCGCCATATCCTCGGCGGTGTTGATGACGAGGGTGGAGCCTTCCTTCACCAGGATGGCGTCGGTGCCGACGTAGTAGTTCATGGTGAAGTCCACTTCCTTGTCGCGCTCGGCGGTGGCGGACATGGCGGCGATGATGCCGTCAATCTGATTGCCCTTGAGGGCGGCGATCAGGCCATCGAAGCTGATGTCCTTGAGCTCGATCTCCAAACCGAGGCGCTTGCCGACCTCACGAATGACAACCATGTCAAAGCCGTCAAAGTCGTTTTGTTCGTTGATGAACTCGAAGGGTGGGTAATCGGCTGAAGTGCCGACGACCATCTTGCCGGCGGCTTGAATGCGGCCCCAATCGTCATCAATGGGCGCTTCAGTCGTGGGAGCGGGGGTTTGGGTTTCGGGCGCGGGCGTGGCATTGCACGCACTCGCCAGTAACGCCAACATTGCCATTAGGGACAGAACCAAATACCAGCTGCGTTTCATCTTTGATACTCCTTCTGTTTGCAATCTGAGGTGAAACATGCAGTTCCAGCACGGGCTGGGTTGCTGCATGTCTTTATGGTACTCAAAGCGGGGCTGCTGTCAAGTGGGAAAGCCGGAAGGGAAGGGACGCTGATGAACGCAGATGACGCAGATTAAGAAGGGATGCTGGTTGATTTTTGGCGGCGAGGCCTTGCCTCGCCGCCAAAAATCAATTCTCTCCTGCGCCCTGGCGAACTCGCTGATTTGGCGGAACGCGGTATACTAGGGCGTTGTATGTGATGTGGAAGGCGTTCAGAGGAGATTGCATGCAGATACGAATCCTGGATGAACAGCACAATGCCGTGAGCTGGGAGATGCGCTGGCCTTTGGTCCAGGTGGGGGCGGGGCTGCTGGTGGGCATGGTTTTGTTGGCGATGCCGCTGTTGTTTGTGCACCATGCGCTGCGCTGGTACCTGATTGCCGGTGTGGTGCTGGTGGCGCTGGGAGTGGCGCTAGCGGTGGCGCTCACGACGCCGCTATGGGAGCGCGGCGCGGTGGAGCGCACACCCGAGGGAGGCACGGTGAGCCGTGAGCGGCGGTGGTTGTTGCGCCGGGCGCCAGAGCTCTGGGAGGCGCCGCTGGCGGCATTTTCCGGCGTGGGTGTGGCGAGTCGCATCACGGAGGAGACCGATGGGGCTACGACTTCCGTGGCGCGTGTGTGGTTGCGTTCAACGGAGGGGGAAGCCATCCAGGCGCTGACCGGTTGGGCAAGCCCATCTTCGGCGCAGACGCTGGCGGAGAGCTTTGCCAAGGCGGCACGGCTTTCGCTGGAAGGTCCTGGCTGAGGACAGCCCATACTCCGGCGTTTTCTTGATGCTGTAATGGTTGTATGAAGGTCTGATGGGACGCGCGAAGCTTTACCAACTGGATGCGATTATATTGGAGCGCCGGGATCACGGTGAAGCCGACCGCGTGCTGAAGGTGCTGGCGGCGGATGGGCGCCATGATTTGCTGGCGCACGGGGTGCGCAAACCGCGTTCCCGCAAAACGGGGCATCTGGAGCTCTTCTGCCGGGCGCGCATGTTGGTCTCGCGCGTGCAGAATTCGTGGGATATCATCAGCCAGGCGGAGGCGGTGGAGCTGTGGGGGAAGCTGCGCGAGGACTTCGTCCGTGGCACCTACGCGCGGCACGTCGCCGAGCTGGTGTTGCGCTTTTTTGAGGGTGAGACGGAACCGGCGCTCTTCGAACTGGTGTGCAAGACGCTTGCGCTATTGGAGGAGACGCCGGAACCGGAGCGCCTGTTGCGCTGGTATGAGCAGCAGCTGCTCGGACTGGCGGGCTTCCGCCCGGAGTGGCGGATGTGTGTGGGGGAGCGCGCCGGGCAACCCTGCCGCGCGCCCTTGCGTCCACGGCCTGAGGATGACCATTCCTACGGTATAGATTTCGAGCGGGGCGGGGCGCTGTGCCCGGAATGCGCGGCTCAGGTCGCCGGTGCGAACGGTGGGCTGCTTTCGCCGAGTGCGCTTTCGTGGTTGCAGGCGCTGCAGCGGGAGGATTTTGCGGCGCTGGTCGCGCTGCCTTTTCCGGCGCGGACGGCGGGGGAGTTGGCGCGCCAGATGGAGCGCTATATCTCCTATCATCTGGAGCGCCGTTTGGCGGCGCTGCGTATGATGCGGGAGTACCGGCGGGAATACCGGCAGGAGTCCCGTGCGGACGCGGGGCAGGGGAGGGACGCGGAGCGTTCAGAATCGTTGAACGGCGACCTGGAGGGCGGTCCAGGGGACGGTCCAGAGGACGACTACGGGACATCCTCGTAACGGCATTTTGCCGCGCTCGAATTGCAGGGGAAAGAGAGCGCCTTTTCGCTTTCTCTCCAGGCGTAGCGGCCCTTTCGCTGTATCACTTTTTTTCGCCAGGAGGGCATTATGGGAACAGACTCATTTATCGCTCCAGAACGGTGGGTGACGCCGGATTTTGTGGTGCGCGGTTATCAGCTGGGGGATGGCGTCTTGCTCGCCGAGGCGGTCAATGCCTCTTTTGAGCACCTGACGACCTTCATGCCCTGGGCGAAGCCCTATCAGAGCGTGGAGGAATCGGAGCTGATTGTCCGGCGCTTTCACGGGCGGTATCTCCTGAATGCGGATTTCGTGCTGGGCATTTTCAGCGCGGATGAGGGCAAGTTGCTGGGTGGCAGCGGTTTTCATCTGCGGGAAGGTGGGCTGGCGGAGCGCTCGGCGGAAATCGGCATGTGGATTCGCGCCGAAGCTGCCGGCAAGGGTTTGGGCACGGCGGTGTTGAAGGCGCTGTTGGCCTGGGGCTTCACGGAATGGCCCTGGGAGCGTCTGGCGTGGCACTGCGATGGGCGCAATCTGGCGAGTCGTCGCACCGCGGAGAAGGCGGGAATGGCCCACGAAGGGGTCTTGCGCCAGCATTCGCTGATGCCTGATGGTTCGCGTAGGGATACGGTGCTCTTCGCGATGTTGAAAGAAGAATGGGAGCGCAATCACTAAGAACGGTTTTTTGGGCGACGCGCGCAGCGCGTCGCCCAAAAAACCTGGAAATCATCCCCTGAAAGTCAATTAAGAGGTAGTTTTTTTGTGATTTTTGCGGGCTGCGCCCACAAAAATCACACTTGCGGGGGAAGGCACAGAGGTTTTTTCGAGCTATCTAGCCAGTTTTGCCACTGTAGAAAAAAACGGCTCCAATGTTGCGCCTTATGAGTTTTCAGAATTTAAACCGGTAATAAGGTAGCACAAGCTTTTTCAGACGTCCCTACGGGACGTGACTTGTGGTCTACATGGCTGTACAGGCACTAAAGTGCCTGCCTACTTTCAAACGTCCCTACGGGACGAGGGGCACGGCGCGCCTACCGTTCGAGATGGGTTGCGGTCCGAAGTTGGAAGACCCTTCGACTTCGCTCAGGGCAGGCTCCTTCGACTTCGCTCAGGGCAGGCTCCTTCGACTCCGCTTCACTTCGCTGCGCTCTGTTTCGCTCTCCTTCGACTGCGCTCAGGACAAGCTGCTCAGGGTGACGGGTTGTGTGGGGTGAGGGGTCGTGCGGGGTGAGGAGTGGCGGGAAGGTATACCGAAGGTAACTTTGAAAGTTCATAAGTCCGCTGGCGAAATTGTGAACGGGCATGGGGCAAGGAAAACAGACTCCCGCAACGGGAAGCGTTGCGGGAGTCTGTCAGACCTTGTTGGGCGGGCTTATTGCACCAGGCGTAGGAAAATGCGTTCGTAGAGCTCGTCGAAAATAGCATCCAACTGTTCGGGACGTGGTGCATGGCGATGAACGCCGCCCGTAGTTTCAGCTACCGCTGCCATCAACTCGGTATCGGCTGTGGCGCCCAGTGTGATGCTGTAGATGACGATACCATTGTCGCGGGCTTGTCTGGCGTAGAAAATCGCGCAGTCCTTGGCGCGGTCGCGGTTCAGATCGCCTGTGCGAATGGGCCATAGCTGTTGGGCATAGCATATTGAATCTACACCACTTAGTGTGTTCGTTTCCCCATCCGTCATCACAATCATGATGTGCGCAGCGCCGGGACGTCCGTAATTCTGTTGTCCGCCAATAACGCGGTTGCTCAGAACATCAATACCTAGCATAATGCCGTGCGCGATGTTAGTGCCGCCGCTAGCATTTGTGCTATCCAGGTTGGCGATGACCGTACTCTCGATGATATTACTGCTTTTACCGAGGTCTGGATCATAACCGGCAATACAGGTGTCCACACCGCGCCGGCGCAAACATTCCAACCGGTTTCGGATGGTGGCGTTCGAGTTGTAACTGACATAGCCAATCTGATCGTAGCGCGGGTCCAATCGGCGCACAAAGTTCTTGGCTGCTTCGACTGAGGCGCGCATGGGCTGCTCATCATCGTATAAATTGTCGAGATACCGTTCTTGTGGGTTGACTTGTCCGGTGCAGATTGGGCGACGATTATCAATGGGGCTGGGAGAGCCGCCGAAACGCGCATCGCAGGGATCGCAAGCATAGCCGGTGCGGTTGTTATCAACCTGCCCTCCGCGCAACACGTTGTTAACGATGCCGGAATAGCCGGAGGCGATTCCGGTCTCGCGTCCACGAATCGAATCGCCGTTTGAATAGGTGAAAAAGTTGGCGGGGTTGCGGTCATCATTCGTGATAATAATGCGATCTACAGCCGTACCAGGCCCGCCCGCCCACAGATTCAGTGTATAGGTCTCATTCCGCGTCAGTGTTTGGCTTGTGGATCCTGTACCCCCCTGACTACCAGAGTTGCCGGAGCCTTCGCGCAGCCTGTGCCAGGTCCATCCATCAGATTTGGCGCCGTTGGTGTAATCGCTGTTGCGATTCATATACAAGCGCCCTTTCGGCGTGCCGTTAATACCCCAGTGCAGTGTGCGGTTTTGTCCGTTGCTATCAACGTTGTTGTCGCCGCCTTGTGCCCTTACCCAGATGTACCAACTGCCAGTTGTGGGCACAGTGAACTCGTAGTCTACCTGTGGCGCCGGTCGAGGTCCACCCCAGGCATTAATTTCATCACTGCGGCGGCATATAAAGCCCTCTAGCAGATCGTCCCAGGTGCAAGGCACGCCGGTGCCGTCACTAGAGACGTGGGTACGTGAGGGTCGGTGTTGAATGTAGCTTCCAATGTTGTCACGTCCATAAGCCCCAGCGTCTCCCATATAGCTGGTATTGGACTGTCCGCCATTGCGCTGGACGGCCCAGTAAGTATCACCAATGTTGTAGAGTCTGCGTTCGTAGGCGTTGTTGGTAAAGGTGTATTCTTCTGCCTCGATGACAAAGTATTGTTTTGAACTATAAGTCAAAGGTGCATTGCCTGCGCAGTGGTCCGGCGTCCCATCGCGATTACTGTCCCACGGCAAAGGGTAAGTGGTGCCCTGTGGGTAAAGCAGGTCGTCATCTTTGGCCCAACAACCATAGCAGATGGTATCAAATTCCATCGAACCGGAGTTATCGAAGACCAGCGCGATATCGAGCTGGTTGATGTTCTCCCCAACGGCGACACCTTGCACGGGAATATCCATAAAATTGAAGATGCGCATGAAGAAGACCCCCACGCGTTCGGTCACCTCAATTCGGATACGACTGGAGGTGTTCATCGGGTTTGGTCGCTCCATGTCGCGATAATCGCTGGTATTAATGCGAATAGTCCGGAGGGCATTTTCGGGACCGAGAATAAGTTGGTCCGACGCACCGATATTGATCTCTACGCGTGTGTCTGCCAGGTCGTCGCAGTAGTAGTTGGTCCCGCCGGTGGCAACTTGTAATCCGCACCCATAATCATTCTCTTCGAGATATTCCAGGGCGCGGATAATGGCGGCATTTTCTAGCGGTAGCTCTGCTGCTGCTGCCAGGGCTGCGGCATCCGCTGCACGGCGTATGCGAATCCGCTCGACAAAGGCTAGCCCCAGGTCTATTGCCAGTCCTACGAATCCGATTAGCGCGAAGATGGCGAAGGCAACGATAATGAGGCTCTGCCCCTTTTCATTGCGTAAAAAGCGCTTTTTCATGTTTTGCTCTCCTGCCTTCTGTCTATGGCTTTTCTTTGCCATGGTTTAGTTTGGACAAGGTTCCTATGTGCTTGTTGGGGTGCTTACTCAGGATATCGTGATCCCCTAATCCAACCGGTTAGATCGCAGTATGCGCATGGCTGATTTGAAATAAAGCGGCAGCGGGTCGCCTAGGCGTATGACTTGGGTGAGAGGGGGGAATAGCGCATCGTGAGCGAAGAAAGTTTCTACGATAACAATGTCATTGCGCAGTGGTTCGAAATCACTGCCAGCACGCAGTGCATTGACCTTAGCCGTGACGTCTTGCTGCATGCTAAGACTTGCGAAGTCAATGCGCGTATCTTCCGCCGTAATCGGACGGACACCTCCGTTAAACGCGACAACCCCGGTTATCACCGGTGAGCCGATGGCTAGCGCGCCGGTAGGTGAAATAGCGATGGAGGTAATGATAACCCCAAAGTTCGGATTTTCGCCGCTGGTGCGTAGC
This sequence comes from Anaerolineae bacterium, assembly GCA_026645815.1. GTDB lineage: Bacteria > Chloroflexota > Anaerolineae > B4-G1 > SLSP01 > JAAZNO01. The sequence continues at coordinate 26,276 of JAPKMR010000030.1, forward strand.
ACTGGTTCCGTAACGTCGTCGTTAGTCTCAACTCCGCCCGTCGCCACAATACGCTCTACCACACTAATCTCGCTGAATTGGCCCCGTGAGCCCAGACGCACCCCCTCACGGTTGGCGGAAGCAACCACGATGTAATCATAGAATGCAAATCCCACTTCTGCCATCCCGATGATAAGCAGTAGCAGGAATGGCAATACCAACGCAAATTCCACGAGCGACTGCCCCTTAGCGCCATTTCTGTTATCCATTGTTTCTTCCTCTACTATGGGCTGGCATTTACATTGCCAGTGGTTGCTGAGATAGCCTGATGATCTTTCAGGTCCCCCTGATCATCCAGCACAGTAATCTGCCAGGCAAGACCCACCTCGCTCATTCCCAGGTGGAGTAGGAGTGTCTTCGAATTTGGCTGCGTCCAAATGTTGCCTCCACGTTCCTGCCACCAACGCTCGAAGATGGCATCGCTATCCTGAATCCAATCTGCAAGTGTGATCGGCGTTTGAGCATAAAGTGCAGGTTGTTCCTGGAGTAACTCTACGGCATCTCCGGTGATCAGGACGATGGCAATGCGTCGTCGGCTTGGCGAGTATAGCTGCAGTGTCCATCCGCTTGTGACATCAGGATACTCTATCGTGGTTGATGCGGCAACCAATTGTGTGTCATCTGCCCACGTTTGCATCCATGTCTGTGCGTTGGTATAAGCCGCACGTGCGGTGCTGCCTGCGCCTGGATTGAGTTTGCTGCTCTGGGTGACTCGACTTGGCCCAGCAACTGGCGTTGCTGGAATTGATAGCAGGCTCACTGCAATAACTAACAGCGCTACTGCAATCAAACCAATCCCTAGCAACAAGAGCTTGTTTCTCATGGTTGATTATCCGAATAAACCTTGGCGATGAGAGGTAGGTAAATTAGCAAGTCCTCGGGTTCCGGTGTGATCGTGGGCGTCTCGGAGGGCGTTTCAGATGGTGTCTCTGTGGGCGTTTCGGTTGGCGTTTCAGCTTCCTGCAGGTAGTGGTAGTAGACCTGATAATGATCTGACCCGCTGGCATTCTTTGCCATATAAATCAAGTGCATGCCGGACGTCGTCGGTTGAGATGAGACGAGGATAACCGGGCTGACGCGTGCCCTATCCAGGTTGTTTTCACCGATGCTCCAACCGGTCTGGTGTTCCCAATTGAATGCTAGTTCGGTTTCGCTGATCGCGATTGTGGTCGTGATCATATAGGCGCTGTAGATGCTATTGTTAGCACTGTGCCATGCTACCCAAGGCAACCCACTGGCATCCAGCGCCAGTGCTGGCTGTAGATGATTGTTGTAAGCGGTATTACTGGCATCGGTGCTGGGAAAGCCCGTACCCGGATTGTAGGGGTAACTCCCTCCTACCGCATCTTCAGATATTTGTGGCGCGATGAAAGTGCTACCGTTGTCATCTGAACGGCTATAAATTAACTGGAATTTATCGCAGAAAGGCGCTTCGAAAGGGTCTTCTGAGCAGTAGTGCCAGATAGCCAGGACACGGTTGCCATGTGCAGCAATAATGGGCAGAGAGTAAGTCCCCATATCACCGCTCCATTGGGGGTTGATTTGTTTGGGACCACCCTCCACCGGGCAGTTGCCTGTATCGGTGTGGCAATAGCGATAAAGAGGAAATCCTCCGCCGCTCAGTGTGTGTGCGTCCCACACAAAATGCAGGCGGTTCCCGGAACCATCCACACGCGGTGCGTAGGCAGCGTAGTCTACGAATGCGCCCTCTATCCACACCCCCGTGGAAAGATTGGTACCGGGCGCCTCTTGCCAGCTATCATCAATTTTACGCAGGTAGTAGATTTCACTGGAGTTGGCAGCTCCAATGGTCCCCATGTCGTAGACCACATGGAGCTTGCCATTGTCATCTGCGTATAGCTCGGCATCGGTGATGATCTGCCCGACATTAGAATTCCAGGTGATGCTTTCCGGTGCGATGCAGTTGCCAGTTGGTAAATCGCAGCTGAAATACTGGACACTGCTGCTTGGATTCTCTCCCAAACAAGGAGCGCGCTTAACGGTGATAATGTGCGCTGTGGCGCCATACACACGAACATCTGCATGGGTGACGCACGCATTATCTGCGTTGGCTTGCCCCTCCATGATGGTTTGTGGTTCCTGCCAGTTGTATGTTGTGTCACTGCGTTGCGCCCGGCGCAAAACGGCCTTGCCACTGTCCCGACATTGCCCGCTGCTTGCATCACCTTCGATCCAGACGGTTGCTAGCCATTCCCCATCGGAAGTCATCACGGCGCGAGGTTTGACACCGGTACACGCGGTATTTCGGGAGATCTGGATTTCGGGTTCCGGGTTTGCCCAGCTGACCTGATAGTGCAGCAACCAGGTCACCCCAATAAGCAGCAATCCCAGGGTGACGCCAAGACACGTCCACAGCCAGGGTTGCCCCTTTTGGGCGCGCGCTTTATCACCTTGCAGTGGCGCTATCTGTGATGAAGTTTCTATGTGCGCTCCTGCTTGGACATTGTTTTTACTGGAGCAGCAAGTTGACATTGAAATTTACCTCATCTGCGGCAATAGTAACCTGTGTCGTGGTCGTGCGCAATGTGCTGCCCACCCAGGTCTGCGAATGAACAGTATAGGTGCCGGGAGGTAGATTGTAGAAGTGGTAGGTGCCGTCGTGGATGCTGCGGGTCTGGTAGGTTTGCCCCCCTTGCTGGTAAGCCCATACGTCGGCGCCGGGAAGGATGACGGGAATGGTGTACTGGTTGAGTGTACGCACCAGACCACCAATAGAGCCAGTTCCTGCTATCTGGTCGGGCACAGGCCATTGCGTACAGATTTGGGCGCTCAATTCATCAAGATAGAAGAAAGTGCCGTTGTAATCACCATCGCGGGTCGCATTCCAATAGATGCGAATGGCTTCACCTCGATAGTCTTCCAGGTTCACATCGTTGCTCAAATCGTTGTTGATGAGGTGCCACGTGCCGGTCACAGTACCACCGTTGGTGATGACATGGGTCGTTGCGATTGCTGAGATGGGATCGCCGTTGGTGTCTTGCAAACGCAGGTAGAGCACATCATCGGCATCGGGACCGCCAAAGCTGCATGGGAGATTGCTGGCGCTCACCAGATAACGTCCGCTCACATTGAGGGTGGTGATGGAGTAGACCTCCGTCGGCAGCAGGACATCCTGATAGAGATAGGGTTGCAGGTTGCTCTGCGCGCATGGGTAAACTCCCAGACTGGCGTGGAGTCGCATGGAAAAAGTGCCCCTGAAGTATTGTTCTGAGGTGCGTGAGAAGGCGCCCATGTTGCCTGCTCGCCACACAGTGAACACTGTGCTGGGATTGCCTTCGAAGCCGCGCACTTCGAGTAACTCGCGACACTGTAGTAACCCCGCTGGCGGCGTTTGTGAGGGCGGTGCCGGGATATCGGCTGGATCTATGATGCCGCAGATCTCAAAGTCGTTGTAGGTGGCGGGTCTCAGGTTAACGCTGGTGTTGTAGTTGACCGCGCCCGTGGCAAGGCCGACGTAAACAGAATCGGGTAGGTTGATCGTTTGCGGACTGCCATAGGAGTTCCAGTTGACGCCGTCAGTGGAGCGATACGCAGTGAAGGTATTGCCCTCACGTACCATCCGCAGGTATTGTGGCAACCCAAAACTTGCCGAGCTCGAACTTGAATTTGCGCCCGTGGTGCTGCGCCATATGAGGTAATTTGTGTCCCCACGATAACCGAGAACTGAGAAATGCGCGCTTTCGGCAAGCAGCGATTCGCGCGCCATCAACCCGGCCTGGGCGCTATTATTGCTAGTCTGTATGCCTGAAACGCGCACGGTCATACGGAAATCACCTGTGGCGAGACCCGGGTAATAGTAATAGAACCCATCGCTCGTCCTTCGAATTCCACCCCACCCAGGCGTCACGCTTAGCGTGCTGCCGCCTGGAGAAACAACGGGTGCGGGCATGTAGGTATTCTCGAAATTCCACTGCGTACCCAGGCCTCCGTCGAAATTATCTGAGCGTCCGGCTATGGGTGCGCAGCTGCCGCCAGGAGGACTGCATGCCTGGAAATCGTCATACGTGGCAAGACCTGTGATTCCGTTATTGCCGGTATCATCGAACCACAGACCACTGGTCACCAGTCCCACGATCACGCTCGACGGCATGTTGGAGATGGTTTGACTCCTTTGCTGTGTCCAACTTGACCCGTTGGTAGAATAGTATGATCTGAACGTGTTACCTTCTCGCCGGATGCGCAGATATAGAGGTGAGGATAAGCCGGAGTCGCGGTCATTAGACATGCTCCCCGCATAGGTTGTGCGCCACTGCGTTTCGACGCCACGGGTGCCGCCAGTATCTGAGAGTTTGACCACGGCGAACCTGATGCTGTCAAAGTCATTGGTTGCTTGCACCACCAGTCCGGCGCGCGCCCACTCATATGCCGTGGCGACGTTTTCTACACGCACTGTGATCTGAAAGTCTCCGCTGAGTGTTTCCGGTTGGTAGACATAACTGTATCCGCCGCGTCTGTCAGCGCTGTCTCGGTCGTAGTAATCACCCCTGACGGGTGAGACTTTGAGTTTGCCGTCTTCTATGAGGTAATAACCATCAGGAACTACGCTGCCTGTCCAGCCATTGTCAAAACTTTCCGATAGGCTTCTAATGGGGACACACTCATTCGCCTCGAACGTTATCGGGCCATAGACGTTGTTATCTTCTCCGCCGAGATTGCCTTCATTGACATAGTTGCTGGTCTCCACCTGCGTCCAGAGCGTGTGTTCTCCGAGCTCATAGACGGTAATGGTGGTGGTGATGTTGCGGGTTTCCAGAGGTCCCAAGGTGGTCAACCAGTGCTTGCTCTCGCCTAGCTGCCGGATCACCGGAGGATCAGGGATGTTCAGATACGAATCTACATCGAAGGGTCCGGTTGTGACCGCAACAGGCATGTTGTTCTTCACGGTGATGACCACCGTGATAGGCTCGCCTGGACGGATATACTCTTCATCCACGATGGTGACGTTTTGGACCACCAGATCTGGCGGCGGCAGGGTGATGCGAATGGGGGCGGTGTAGGCAACCAGCGTGCCGCTGCCGCAGGCATTGGCGCCGCCATCGCCCTGATGGGATTCGATGCGGTAGGTCCCGGCTACTCCCGAGGGAATCTGGACGGCGACATCGGTGACGTCCCAAGTACTGATATCAACATTGACCGGATAAGCCAGGCGTTGGGTGATCGCGGTCCCCGTGATCGGACACCACCATAGCGAATAGGGATTGTTGGCGTAAGTGTGATCCATGACGTCTACAGCGATCCAATCCAGCGGTGATGGGTCGAATTCCGACAGCACCAGATACGCGCCGGTCGCTTCCCAGATTTTGACTGCTGTATCTGTTGGCTCGTTGGAATCAACGATTCCATTGCTGTTATAATCCAGCCAGGCGGTGAGGTTTGCAGTTGCCGGACGGTTGGTATAGAGGGTCACACGTGCGCGTCCATCGGCGCCGGTATTGCGGTAAGTGGTTTGATATCCTTGCCCGGAATAATCGAAACTGCCCGCAGTGGTGCGGAATGTCACCTGCGCACCGGCTACACCGACACCCCCTGAGTCCGTTACCTGGGCGATGACTGCGTGATCGCGCCCATCAGGCAGCTGATTGGTGGCGGTCTCAAAGTTCAATGTCAGATTGTTGACGGGGCGCGGTGTTGCCGTGGGTGTAGGTCCACCGGTAGGAGTGGGCAGTAGGGTGGCGGTAGGGGGCGGTTCACCGGGGGGATTCAAGGCGGGCGGCAAAGGGAGCGTCGGCGGCGGTAGATTGCCGTAACCGACCTGCACACCTTCGTTGACCATTTCCGCCGTGCTGGAAACGCGCACAAAAGGTTGGGGCAAAAATGATCCGAAAACGATCAGTGGAATATTGTGCACGATGCGCACCTGAACGGGCAAGCCTTGTAGACCAGGGTGGTCTTCAAGAACCAGTGGCTGTGGCTGTCCATCAGGTTGGAAAGTGCGTTGACCCCACACTTGCACGCCCAACATGCCGCTGGTGCCCAGGGTGCTGGTGATACAGTAGGAACTGTTGACTGTCGTTAGGTCATTCGGAACGCCATCGCAGACGACATCGGTCCGCAACCCATCGCATGCCTCAACAGCACGGATTTTGATCAACTGCGTTCGCCGCATGTGATAGGCGTTATCAGTCTCGTTGAGATCCTCACCAAAGCCTGGCGAAGGACAATAGGGCCAGGGTTCATCGTTGATTTCGCCGTTATGGTTGTTGTCCACGCACTCGCCTTGTTGCGGCTGATACGCGATGGCCCAGCGCGCAGCCTCCTGAGCTGCATGTCTCACCGTGAGATAGCCCTGAATAAGCACTGCACCATCAATGATACTTAGGAGGACCAGGAGTAGCAGTGGTACTATCAGGGCGAATTCCACTAACCCCTGACCCCGTGATTTCCGGTGTGTCATCGCGCCCCCCTTGCTCGGCTGATACATGAAACGAGCCGAGTCATAACAACTAAGGAATCGGCTTTGAAAAATCGTAACTCTTCTAATGCTATTTTAACCGTTATTTGGAAGATTGTCAACGGTACTGAGGTACTTGCACACATTTAGCGATGATGCAAATCCTAGGTGCGCTCACGGATTTGGGTAGGATGGGGATTTGTGAAGTCATGATTTCGCTATGACGAGCGATATAGATATGGAAGAGCAGCGTTGGTGTAATGGGGAGTTTGCTTCTGTTATCTACCCGCAATACATCGAAGCGCGCTTTGATGCCGGTGAATTATGACTCAAAATAAACCTTAGCAGCGCCTTCCTGAAATATATAAGTAAAAGATCCTCTTCGTCTGTTTGCACAACCAACCCGCATCAGCGATCAAACTATCTGCGCCGCCGTACCCGGCGCCCGTACCCGGCGCCCGTACTCGGCGCTTCTTTCTGCAAGCGTGATTTTCGTGGACGGGCGAAGCCTCACCACAAAAATCACCTTTTTCCCCGCGCCCTGTAGGGGCGCCTGAGATTTTCGCCCCCGTTTTGAAACGCACCCGCAATATCCCCGACTTTGAAACCTCCTCCATATTGTGTTATAATGGCTAATGAAGTCACATGGCAAATGATAGTGGCATGTCAGAAAATAACGCTGTTTTGAGCACCGTGCAGGATCGCCTCGGTTACAACTTTCAACGTCCGCAGCTACTGACTCTGGCGTTGACGCATCCCTCGTATGCGCACGAGCATCCTGAACAGGGTGGCGAGGAACAACACAACCAGCGACTGGAATATCTCGGTGATGCCGTGCTCGACTTCCTTGTGGCAGCCTGGCTCTTTGACCGGCATCCCAATTTCCCTGAAGGTCCCCTCACGCGCTTGCGCGCCACCCTGGTGCGCACAACTTCCCTGGCGCATCTGGCGCTCGACTTAGGGTTGGATGTGGCATTGCGCCTGGGCCACGGGGAGGAGGAGAGCGGCGGACGTAAGCGCCCTGCCAATCTCTGTGACGCGCTGGAAGCCGTTGTGGGGGCGCTCTATCTCGATGGTGGCCTCGACTGCGTTTGGGAGCACCTGCTTCCCTGGTTTTCCCGTGAGGAGCAGAAGATCCTGGACGCGGATTCCTATCTGGATGCAAAATCGCGTTTCCAGGAATGGATTCAGGCAGAAACCGGAATCACGCCCAACTATCGCATTTCTGGGGATAGCGGTCCCGACCATGCCAAAGTTTTCACCGCACAGGTACTTCTGGAGGACCATGTGGTGGGCGAGGGGGTCGGCTCCAGCAAGCGCGCAGCTGAACAGGCGGCGGCACAGGCGGCTTTGGCGGCGTTGCACATTACGGCTAAGGATTGATATCCGGCATTGAATCGTGAGTGACTGGCGCCAGACCGCGCCGTCACGGTGTGGCAAGCAAATTTTGAGAGGTGTCCTATGATGCGTTTTGACCGCTTTACCGAAAGGGCGCAGGAAGCTGCGCGCCGCGCCGTGGAACTGATGACCCACTACGGACACAGTCAGGTAGATGTGGAACATTTGCTGCTGGCCCTGGTGAATCAGCCGGAAGGGATGGTGCCGGAGATTCTGACCGATATGGGCGTAGAGCCATCGTTGTTGGCTGAGCAGCTGGATGGGATTTTGCGGGCTACCTCGCGCCCGGGCATTTACGGCGCCGGCGGACGGCAACAGGTCTTCAGTACCCCCCGCGTCAACCGCGCGATCGAGCTTGCTGGCACCGAAGCCAACCGCCTCAAAGATGAATACATTTCTACCGAACACCTCTTTCTGGCGATTTTGCAGGAGCACAGCACGCCCGTGGCGCGCCTGCTGCAAGAATTCAATCTCACCCGCGAGCGCGCCCTGGAATCGGTGCAGCGCCTGCGTGGTGGGCAACGCGTCACCCATCCCCAGGCCGAATCCCAATACCGGGTCCTGGATAAATACAGCCGTGACCTGACCGCGATGGCGCGTGAGCAGCGGCTTGACCCGGTCATTGGTCGCGATAATGAGATTAGCCGCGTGATTCAGATTCTGGTGCGCCGTACCAAGAACAATCCCGTGCTCATCGGCGAACCGGGTGTAGGCAAGACCGCCATCATCGAAGGGTTGGCGCAGAAAATTGTCCGCGATGACGTGCCCGAAATCCTCAAGGGTAAGCGCATGCTCCAATTGGACCTGGGGGCGCTGGTCGCTGGCACCCGCTTCCGGGGCGAGTTCGAGGAGCGCTTGAAGGGCATATTAGAGGAAGTGCAACACTCTCAGGGTGAGGTGATTCTTTTCATTGATGAATTGCACACCGTCGTGGGTGCTGGCAACGCGGCAGGGGCTTTGGATGCCTCCAATATGATCAAACCGGCGTTGGCGCGTGGCGAATTGCAGTGCGTGGGTGCTACTACCCTCGATGAGTATCGCCAGTACATCGAACGCGATGGCGCGTTGGAACGGCGTTTTGCCCCGGTCTTTGTGGAAGAGCCTTCGGTGGAAGACACCATCGAGATGTTGCGGGGCCTTTACAAGCGCTACGAGACCCATCACCGGGTCACCATCAGCGATGGCGCCTTAGTGGCGGCAGCGCAACTCTCGCACCGCTACGTCACCGACCGGCACCTGCCGGATAAAGCGATTGATGTGATGGACGAGGCTGCGGCGCGCTTGCGGGTACGTCTCTATACCCTGCCGCCGGACCTCAAGAGTAAGGAAGATGACTTGCGCAAGCTCCGCGCTGAGGAAGAGGCTGCGGGCACATCGCGCGATTATGAACGAGCTGCGGATATAAAGGTACAACGCCTGCGTTTGGAGCAGGACTTCGACGAGCAACGCAACGAGTGGTTGGATACCCAGCACCTTGATGAGACGGTAGAAGCGGCTGATATCGCGGCGGTGGTCTCTGCATGGACCGGTATCCCTGTCTCGCAGGTTTTGGAGAGCGAAGCCCAGAAGCTGTTGCGCATGGAAGAAGCGCTGCAGGAGCGCATCATCGGGCAGCAGGAAGCGCTTCACGCGATTGCCGATGCCATCCGCCGCGCCCGTGCTGGCTTGAAAGACCCGCGCCGCCCTATCGGCACCTTCCTCTTTCTCGGCGCTTCCGGCGTCGGCAAGACCGAAACGGCCAAAGCGCTCGCAGCCTTCCTCTTTGATGATGAAGACGCCTTGTTGCGGGTGGATATGAGCGAATACCGTGAAGCGCATACGGTCTCCCGCCTGTTTGGCGCTCCCCCGGGCTATGTGGGTTATGACCAGGGCGGGCAGCTCACCGAGGCAGTGCGCCGCCGTCCCTATCAGGTCGTGCTCTTTGATGAGATTGAGAAGGCGCACGCCGATGTGTGGAATGCGTTGTTACAGATTCTCGATGAGGGACGCTTGACCGATGGTCAGGGGCATATCGTGGATTTCCGCCATACGGTGGTGATTATGACCTCCAACGTGGGCACCGAGATGTTGCGGCGCGGTGGAGCTTTGGGATTTGCCCATAACGGCGCGGGCGAAGAGGAAGATGCCCGGCAACGGGTCCTCGCTGCTTTGCGCCAGACCTTCCGCCCGGAGTTCATCAACCGTGTGGATGAGATCATCGTCTTTGGGCAGCTCACGGTCGAGGATATGGAGCAAATCGTGCGCTTGCAGATGCGCGAGGTGGAAGCACGTCTGCAGGAATATGGATTGCACGTGAACTTATTGCCGTCCGCGTTGCGCTGGTTGGCGCAGCAGGGCTATGATCCGCAATACGGCGCCCGTCCTTTGCGGCGCGCCATTCAGCGCCACATCGAAAGCCCGCTCAGCATTCGAATTCTCAGCGGCGATTTTGGTCCGGAAACGCTGGTGGACATTGATCTGGAGGGGGAAGAGCTGGTTTTCCGCTCCCACCTTGTTCCCGCCGCGGTTCTCGCGGACGCGGAGGCGCCTGCGGCGCCGCTCAGCGCTGCTCCGGTCACGGATACTCCATGACGGAGCTGGATATTTCTTTATCACCGCTTGTCTTCTTAAACTCCATTCGCCCGGAATTTGCAGGTTGCAAGAGAGATTTGAACAATCTGCCCTCTGGTCATGTTGCCAATTATGTAGTATGATGTATAACTAAGGCAGGCGCCTGTTTGTGGTCTGCAAGTGCGATGACACTTACCATAACCGGAAAAGTGCATTCCAAGGAGGTGATTTATCGCATAGGCACGTAGGAAATACAACTGTTTCGATATTCAGCTTTACCGTATCTATTCTAATAGTTAGAATCTGAAGGAGGAGTCCTATGTTGAAAAAGTTTTGGGCTTTGTTGAGCCTGGCATTGGTCGCCAGCATGCTGCTTTCGGCTTGCGGTCCCACCGCAACCCCCACCGCCGAACCGACGCAAGAAGCGACTGCGGCGCCCACGCAAGAGGCTGCCCCAGGCCCCATCATCGGCATGGTTACCGATATGGGTGGTATTGACGATAAGTCCTTCAACGCCACCGCGTGGAAGGGTATCGAGCGCGCCAACAGTGAGTTGGGTGTTCAGGGTTCATACCTTGAGTCACAGCAACAGACGGATTACGCCACGAACATTACGCAGTTCGTCAAGCAGAATGCCAAACTCGTCGTGACCGTGGGCTTCCTGCTGGCCGATGACACCGCTAAGTTCGCGGCTGAGAATCCCAATATCAACTTCGCCATCGTGGACAACAACTCCCTGGGCGCGAACGTTCGTGGCCTGACCTTCTCCACCGATCAGGCAGGTTTCCTCGCGGGTTATGCAGCAGCTGCCGCCACCAAGACCGGTAAGGTCGCCACCTTCGGTGGTATCAACATCCCGCCCGTCACCATCTTCATGGTCGGCTTCGAAGCTGGCGTGAAGTACTACAACGAGCAGAATGGCACCGCGGTTGAGGTCCTGGGCTGGAACAGCGCCGAGAACAACGGCGTCTTCGCGGGCAACTTCGAATCCACGGATGATGGTCGCCGTATCGCCGAAGAGTTCATGTCCGAGGGCGCCGACATCATCATGCCCGTCGCGGGTCCCGTGGGCTTGGGCACCGCGCAGGCCGTGCAGGAAGCAGGCAATGCCTGGGTCATCGGTGTGGATACCGACTGGACCGTCAGCTCCCCGCAGTACAAGGATGTCATGCTCACCAGCGTGATGAAGAACATTGATGTTGCCGTCTACGACAGCATCATGAAAGTCGCGACCCCTGGTTTCGCTGGCTTCAATGGCGAGAACTACCTGGGTACGCTGGCGAACAATGGCGTTGGCCTGGCTCCTGTGGCTGCCGGTGCAGTCTCCGCTGATGTGCTCAAGGCAGTTGAGGACATCAAGAGCGGCGTCATGCGCGGCGACATTGATTCTGGTTGGGCTGCTTACCTGGCAACCCTGAATTAGTTTGTGCGGGCGAGGGCGGCGTTGCTTGGGCGGCGCCGCCCTCTCTTTACTTATTTCAGGTGCTTTGGATGTGATTATTCTGGCCCGACCGACGATTGATCACTATGCCCCGGGTCCCTTGTTTCGATTTTTGATCATCAGTCACCGGTCGTCGGTCGGTCAGAAGTCTCCTCGCTTTCGTATTTTGTGATTCGTTTTGGAAATGAGGCGGTCCTGATTCGCCATCACATCATTTTCAGAAGCTGGCTTTTGACCGCAAGTGCGGCCAGCGCTGTGCAAAAAACAGCGCTCGACCTGCCCCGCTTTGTCGGGTCTGCGCTTCAAGCAGTGCGTTTCAACCGCAGGAAAGGAGCAAGCTTATGCCCCCAGTTCTGGAATTAAAAGGCATCACCAAACGCTTCCCCGGAGTCCTGGCGAATGACCACATTGATCTTACGCTGAATGAGGGGGAAGTCCTCGCGCTTTTGGGCGAGAATGGAGCCGGCAAGAGCACGTTGATGAATGTCTTGTACGGCTTGTATGCGCCCGATGAGGGCGAAATCTACGTCCGTGGCAAGAAAGTTGAGATTCATGGGCCTAATGATGCGATTGCTCTGGGCATTGGCATGGTGCACCAGCACTTCATGTTAGTGCCGGTGCTCACCGTGACCGAAAATGTCATGCTGGGCATGGAAAGCATCAAAAATGGCCTTTTCCTCGATCGCGAGAGCGCCGCCAAACGCGTTCGCGAGATCTCCGAACGTTATCGCCTGGATCTGAACCCTGATGATTTGGTCGGCAACCTGCCGGTGGGCTTGCAGCAGCGGGTGGAAATCATCAAACTGTTGTATCGCAATGCCGATATTCTGATCCTCGATGAACCTACTGCAGTGTTGACCCCGCAAGAAGTCGAAGGCTTCTTTGAGATGGTGCGGACCTTGGTCGCACAAGACAAGTCCGTGATCTTCATCTCTCACAAACTCAAAGAAGTGTTAGCGCTGTCGAATCAGATCGCTGTGCTGCGACGCGGTCAGATGGTGGGCACTGCTGACCCCAAAACGAGCAACGAACGTCAACTGGCTTCGTTGATGGTGGGTCGCGAGGTGATCCTCACGGTGCCCAAAGAGCCGGCACAGCCCAAGGATGTGGTGCTCTCGGTCAAAGACCTGAAGATTATGGGGGACCGGGGCGAAGTGGCGGTCAAGGGCATTGACTTCGAGGTTCAGGCGGGCGAGATTGTCGGCGTCGCGGGCGTCCAGGGCAATGGCCAAACAGAGCTCATCGAGGTCTTGACTGGCTTGCGGCGTGCTGTAGATGGTAAGATTACGCTGGCAGGCAAGGATATCACCCACGCCACCCCTCGCATCATCACCGAAGCGGGCACGGCGCACGTGCCTGAAGACCGGCAGCGTGACGGCCTGGTGTTGGGCTACCCTATCGCCGATAATCTGGTGCTGAATACCTATTATTTCCCGCCGGTCGCCAAGGGTATTGTACTCCAGGAACCCGTGATCCGTGAACGCGCCGAACGCCTGGTTGAGGAATATGATGTGCGCACTCCCAGCATCTACACGCACGCGGGCAATCTCTCGGGTGGCAATCAGCAGAAGGTCATTGTCGCGCGCGAATTGAGCCGCGAGGTTAAACTGGTGATTGCCTCACAGCCAACGCGCGGTCTGGATGTGGGTTCGATTGAGTACATCCATTCGCAGTTGGTGCGCAAGCGTGACGAGGGCGCGGGGGTGCTGGTCGTCTCCGCGGAACTGGATGAGGTGCTCTCGCTGGCGGATCGGGTGATCGTGATGTTCGACGGGCATATCATGGGCATTGTGCCTATTGCCTCGGCAACCAAAGAAGAAATCGGCTTGCTGATGGCGGGCGTGCATACGCACACACAGGAGGCGGCGGGATGAGCGAACAAAAATCACAAACTGCACGATCTTGGGCGGCGCCGCTAAAGGCTATCGGTCGGAGCGTAGCAGTTCCGCTCCTGGCGGTAGCAACGGCATTGTTGATTGGCGCCCTGTTGATCATCATTACTGACAATACCGTCATCGCAGCCTTTGGCGATGGTATTGGGTTGGGTCTCAAGCGTGCCTGGCAAGTGATCTCGGTGGCTTATGGCGCCTTCTTCTTTGGCGCATTTGGCGACTTGTATCACTTCACCGAGACATTGCGCATCGCCACGCCTTATATTTTCGCAGGTCTGGCGGTAGCGGTGGGTTTTCAAGGTGGCCTGTTTAACGTCGGCGCCGAAGGGCAATACTTCATCGGTGGGCTGACCTCGGTCTTCGTCGGCTATAGCATCACCGGTATGCCCTGGTTCATCCACCTCCCGTTGGCTTTGCTCGCGGGCGCCGCCGGCGGTGCGCTGTGGGCTGGCATCGTGGGCTTGCTCAAGGCCAAAACCGGCGCGCACGAAGTGATCAACACGATCATGATGAACTACATCGCCTACCGGTTGGCCGAGTTCATGCTCGATGTGGGCGGACCCATGGCGCGCCCAGGATACCGTCCGGTAAGCCCGGAAATCCAGCCTTCGGCTTATTTGCCCCAGTTCGTCCCCTCTGATACGACGATTCGCTTTAATGCGGGCTTCTTCCTGGCGTTGGCGGCGGCAGTCCTCGTCTGGTGGTTGCTGTTCAAGACCACCCTGGGCTATGAAATCCGCACGGTAGGGCAGAACCCACGCGCGGCGCGTTATGCCGGCATCAGTGTGCCGCGCATCATCATCATTACGATGGCGCTCAGCGGTGCATTGGCTGGCCTGGCTGCGCCTATGGACATTCTGGGAGTAATTCGCTTCATGCCCAATGCCTTTGCCTCTGGCTACGGTTTTGATGCCATTGCCTTGGCGCTGTTGGGTAATAGCCATCCGGCAGGCGTGGTGGTGGCTTCACTGTTGTTTGGCGCGCTGCGTGCTGGCGCTTCGAACATGCAGGGCGTCGCAAAGATTCCGATTGACATCACCTCGATCCTGCAAGGGCTGATTATTGTCTTCATCGCCGCGCCGGCGATTATCCGCGCCCTCTACCGCTTGCGTGGCCTGGAGAAGGGCGAAGGACTTATCACAACCCGCGGCTGGGGCCAGATGTAGGAGGCAGCATCATGACAACCGACGTACTTTTGAAACAAGAAGTGCATAAAGCGCGCATCATGGGGATTGTCTTCCTCGTGTTTGCCTTGGGAATTGTGTTGCTGTTCTTGCCTGGCACCACCGGAGCGAATCGGACCACGTTCACACTGAATATGACGCGGGGCGAGGCGTTGACGTTACCGAACCTGACCTTTGGTACGCTGCCCGGATTGCTCGTCTTCGCTGCCATTGCTACTTTCCTTGGCGCCTGGCAACTGGCAAAGGGTTTCCGCAATCACAACGCGGTTCTGGGTGCGGTCGTCGGGCTTTTTGTGCTCGCTTTCCTCGCCTGGGCCGCGCGCGATAAATCCATGAACATCACCGGCATGATTCAATCCACGCTGCTGCGGGCCATTCCCATCGTTCTGGCAGCCCTGAGCGGCATCATGTGCGAGAAAGCCGGCGTAGTCAACATCGGCATCGAGGGCATGATGCTCTCCGGCGCTTTCCTTGCGGCCCTGATGGGCAGTGTCACCCAAAGCCAGTGGGGCGGTCTGATCGCCGCGCTCGTTGGCGGCGGTCTGATGGCGGCCCTGTTGGCGGTTCTGGCGATTAAATACAAGGTGAGTCAGGTGGTCGCCGGTACGGCGATCAACATCCTGGCTACGGGTATCACCAGCTACTTCAGCTCGCGCTACCTGCAAACCAATGCCGCACTCAATAGTCCGGCTACCTTCCGCCCGATTGCTATCCCGGTGTTGTCGAAGATCCCCATCATCGGACCGGTCTTCTTCAATCACTCGTTCGTGGTCTATCTCACGCTGATTCTGGTGGTAGTGATTCATGTGATGCTCAATTATACCCGCTGGGGCTTGCGTACCCGTGCTGTGGGCGAACACCCGCGGGCTGCGGATACACTGGGCATCAACGTATTCAAGACGCGCTACATCAACGTGATCCTGGGAGGCATGGTCGCCGGTTTGGGTGGAGCTTATCTGGTGTTGAGCTCCGTTGCCCGCTTCGACGAACTCATGACTGCCGGTAAAGGCTTCATTGGCCTGGCGGCCATGATCTTTGGCAACTGGACGCCCTTTGGCGCCTTGGGGTCGTCGCTCATCTTCGGTTTCGCCGACTCGTTGCAGACCAAGCTGGCCATCATGAGTGTGCCCATCCCCTCGCAATTCCTGCTGATGGCGCCCTACCTGGTCACCATGATCGTCCTGGCAGGTGTCGTAGGACAGTCGCACGCTCCTGCCGCCGATGGCGTGCCCTACGAGAAAGAGTAGTTCGCCGCGAAGCATATTGCATAATGCGTAATGCGCGTTTTGGGGCATTACGCATTATGCTTTTTAAGCAGGGCGCGCTGGGGCTTTCTTACACCCTACAAGCACTAAATCCTTGCGTCAGGTCAGCTTCCATCCTGTGTCTTTGCGTGAGCGCCTTTCGATAGACAGCGCCATATCTTTATTGAATGCTTTTGCGTCTTTTGCGCGAACCTCTTCTACATTTTATAAGGAGCGACAATGCCGACAACAGCCTGGCCCCCCGATTTTATCTCCCGCATGACCGTCTGGCTTGCGGATGAGGCCGAAGCTTTTCTGTCTGCTTTGGCGCGGCGCGATGTGGGTTTGCGCCTCAATCCCTTGCGCGGCGATCTGCAGGCGCTCCAGGCCCGGCTTCCCTGGCGTGTGGCGCCGGTTCCCTGGTGCCCGGAAGGACTTTGGCTGCAAGAAGACGAGGCCGCGGTGGGCGCGCATCCCTATCACACGGCGGGCGTCTACTACATTCAGGACCCTAGCGCTATGGCGGCGGGAGTCCTGCTCGACCCGCAGCCTGGAGAGTGGGTGCTCGATCTTGCCGCAGCGCCCGGCGGTAAAGCCACGCACCTGGCGGCGCGGATGGAGAACCAGGGCGTTCTGATTGCCAACGAGGTCAACCGTCGTCGCACCTCGGTGCTGGCGATGAACCTGGAACGGATGGGCGTGACCCACGCCATGGTCTTCAATGAAACCCCGGAGCGGCTTGCCGCACGGTGGGGCGGGCTTTTCGATGCGGTCCTGGTGGATGCGCCTTGCTCCGGTGAGGGCACCTTCTGCCGCGATTCGGCGGCGGTGCGCGACTGGAGCCTCGCCACGGTGCAGGGGAACGCGCACCGGCAGCGGGGCATCATGGAGCAGGCGGCGGCGTTGGTGCGACCCGGCGGGCGCTTGCTCTACGGCACCTGTACCTTCGCGCCGGAAGAGGACGAGGGCGTTATTGCTGCTTTCCTCGCCTCGCACACGGATTTTGAGCTGGCGTCCTTGCCGGTGTTGCCCGGCTTATCCGGTGGGCGTCCCGAGTGGATCGGCGCACTGGAGACCCTCCGCGGGGTAGGGCGCTTTTGGCCCCATACCGGACCCGGGCACGGGCACTTCTATGCTCTTTTGCACCGGCGTGGGCAACCACCCGATGATTTACCCGAACGCTGGACCGGCGCGGCGATTCCTGGACGGATTCTGCAACTCTACCGGCGCACCTTGCGCGAGATTCTGGCGGCGGAGGTACCCGGAGAAGGCTTATATCTCGATGGAAATGACGACATCTACGTGACGCCCCTGGACCCCAAATTGTGGGCCGGCTTGCACGTCCTGCGTCCTGGTTGGTGGGTCGCCTCGCAGCGCCATGGCAAGATCAATCCCAACCATGCTCTGGCAGCAGCGTTGCATCCCGCCGATGTTCAGGAAGCCTGCGACCTGGCGGTGGAGGACCCTCTGGTGGAGCAATTCTTCCGTGGCAGCTTCTGGGAAGATGCCGGCCCCGCGGGTTTTATCCTCGTAACGGTGGATGGCTTTCCGCTCGGCTGGGCCAAACGCGGCGAGGGTCGTCTGCGCAGTCGCTACCCCGTACACCTGCGGCGCTGATGCATTCACAAATTCTCCTTCGGTAATAGTTCGCGTCTGGGCGAGTGATCTAGCCGCGGCATTTTGCCGCGTTCTGCCTGCCGCCACTGAGCAGCTCGTTCTGAGTGTAACCGAAGGAGAGCGTAACTGCCTGCCCTGAACGCAGTGAAGGGAAGTGGAGCGGAGTCGAAGGGGCTCTCAACTCCCTCCCGCAGCCTGTCCTGAGCGCAGTCGAAGGAACCTGTCCCGACTGTTAGGGGCGCGTCACGACGTGCCTGTGGCGCGCCGCGCCTCGGGACGGACGTCTGAAAGTAGGCAGTCAGGCGCTGCAGCGCCTCCTTGAGTGCCTGCACAACTACGTAGATAACCAACCCTCTCCTGTAGCGACGGCTGAATCAAGCTTGTGCTACCCAGGCGCATCTTCATGATCCTATTGCCCGGGTGGGTGCTTGCTGC